>NZ_JBYVJV010000009.1:0-226826 GCF_058148445.1 Parendozoicomonas sp. 2304DJ65-17 | reverse complement strand
TACGCCGAGAACCAGGCCGCGGGTTTTGTGGTTGGCACCGTGGCGGCCACCGATGCCGTCGGTGTCACCGGTTATCAGTTCCACAACAATGGCAGCCCGTCCAATATCAGTACCGATGGCTTCTACTCTATTGATGCCAATGGTCAGATCACGTTGACCGAAGCCGGTGCGGCCAGTGGTGCCAATGATTTTGAGAGTGGTGCCAATAGCAATGATCACCAAATTGTTGCCCGTGACCTGGCTGGCAACATCAGTGTCCCAGTGACAGTGACCATTGGTGTGACCGATGTCGACGACACCCAACCTGTTATCACAGCCGACCAAAGTTTCACCTATACCGAGAACCAGACCGCTGGCTTTGTGGTCGGCACGGTCGCAGCGACCGATGCGATGGGTGTCACCGGTTACCAGTTCCACAACAACGGTAGTCCATCCAACATCAGTACCGATGGTTTCTACGCCATTGATGCCAGCGGTCAGATCACGTTGACCGAAGCCGGTGCGGCCAGTGGTGCCAATGATTTTGAGAGTGGCGCCAACAGCACCGATTATCAGATTGTGGCGACCGATGCGGCAGGCAACACCAGTGATGCTGTGACGGTCACTTTTGGTGTGACCGATGTGGATGACACCGCGCCAGTGGTCACAGCCGATCAAAGTTTCACCTATGCCGAGAACCAGGCCGCCGGGTTTGTGGTCGGCACTGTAGCGGCGACCGATGTCGTGGGTGTCACAGGCTTCCAGTTCAGCCACAACGGTACGCTGTCGAACACCAGTCATGATGGCTTCTACGCCATCGATGCCAACGGCCAGATCACTCTCACCGCTGATGGCGCCGCCAGCGGTGCCAATGATTTTGAGACCGGCGACAACAGCACTAACTACACGATTGTTGCCCGGGATGCGGCGAACAATGTCAGTGCCCCGGTCGCCGTCATCCTGGCCGTGACCGATGTCGATGACACCGATCCTGTGGTCACCGCCGATCAAACCTTCAGCTATGTGGAAGGGCAAACGGTTGGGGCCCTCGTCGCCACCGTGGCCGCCACTGATGCTGTGGGCGTCACCGGTTACCAGTTCCACAATAACGGCAGCCCGTCCAGCACCAGCACCGATGGGCTCTTCCAGATTGACGACAACGGTCGCATCACCCTGACAACCCTGGGTGTCGCCAGTGACCTGAACGATTTTGAAAGTGGTCTGAACAGCGGTACCTACCAGGTGATAGCACGGGATGCTGCAGGCAACACCAGTGCCGCCACCACCATCACCCTTTCGGTCATTGATGTCGATGACATCAAGCCTGAGGTCACCGCCGATCAGACCTTTAACTACGCCGAGAACCAGGCTGCCGGATTTGTGGTTGGCACTGTGGCGGCGACCGATGCCGTGGGTGTCACGGGCTTCCAGTTCAGTCACAACGGTACGTTGTCGAACACCAGTCATGATGGCTTCTACGCCATCGATGCCAACGGCCAGATCACTCTCACCGCCGATGGCGCGGCCAGCGGTGCCAATGATTTTGAGACCGGCGACAACAGCACCAACTACACGATTGTCGCCCGGGATGCGGCGAACAATATCAGTGCCCCGGCCACCGTCACTCTGGCCGTGACCGATGTCGATGACACCAAGCCTGAGGTCACCGCCGATCAGACCTTTAACTATGCCGAAAACCAGACCGCGGGTTTTGTGGTCGGCACGGTCGATGCCACCGATACTGTCGGCGTCACCGGGTTCCAGTTCCACAACAACGGCAGCCCGTCCAATATCAGTACCGATGGCTTCTACGCCATTGATGCCAACGGCCAGATCACGTTGACCGACACCGGCGCGGCCAGTGGTGCCAATGATTTTGAGAGCGGTGCCAACAGCACGAACTATCAGATTGTGGCGACCGATGCGGCAGGCAACACCAGTGATGCTGTTACAGTCACGGTTGGTGTGACCGATGTGGACGATACTGATCCGGTAGTGACTGCTGGTCAAAGCTTCAGCTATGCCGAGAACCAGGCGGCGGGTTTTGTGGTCGGCACGGTCGATGCCACCGATACTGTCGGCGTCACCGGATACCAGTTCCACAACAACGGCAGTCCATCCAACACCAGTACCGATGGTTTCTACGCCATTGACGCCAACGGCCAGATCATGTTGACCGAAGCCGGCGTGGCCAGTGGTGCCAATGATTTTGAGAGCGGTGCCAACACCACCGATTACCAGATTGTGGCCACCGATGCCGCCGGCAACACCAGTGACGCCGTTGCAGTCACGGTTGGTGTGACCGATGTGGACGATACTGATCCGGTAGTGACTGCCGGTCAAAGCTTCAGCTACGTGGAAGGTCAAAGCATCGGTACTGAAGTGGCTACTGTGGCAGCGACCGATGCCGGGGGTGTGACCGGTTACCTGTTTGCTAACAATGGTACGCCGTCAACTGTCAGTGCGGATGGTTTCTTCCAAATTGACGACGCTGGACGCATAACCTTGACCGCCCTGGGTGCTGCCAGTGACCTGAACGATTTCGAAAGCGGCCTGAACAGTGGCACTTACCAGGTCGTCGCTCGTGATGCCGCTGGTAATTCCAGCGCCGCTACGAACATCACACTCTCTGTCATTGATGTGGATGATATCAAGCCGGTTATCACCGCCGACCAGAGCTTCAGTTACGCCGAGAACCAGGCTGCGGGTTTTGTTGTTGGTGCCGTGGTGGCTACCGATGCCGTCGGTGTCACCGGTTATCAGTTCCACAACAATGGCAGCCCATCCAATACCAGTGCCGATGGCTTCTACGCTATTGATGCCAATGGTCAGATCACGTTGACCGAAGCCGGTGCGGCCAGTGGTGCCAATGATTTTGAGAGTGGCAACAACAGCACCGACTACCAGGTTGTGGCGACCGATGCGGCGGGGAACACCAGTGATGCCGTGAGTGTCACACTGGCTGTGACCGATGTTGTTGAAGCATTAATTCCAGTCTCCATCACATCAACTGCTGTTCAGGTTGGAGTAGACACACAGGTACAAGTGACGTTTGATCAACCTGTTACCGGGCTGGATATTAATGACTTTGAAGTAGTCCCTGAAAGCGCAACTATCACTGGACTAGAGCTTGTAGAACCTGGAATTTATCAAGTCACGATCAGACCATCAGAAACAGGCTCTCTGGAGATCCGCTTGCCAGAAGGTGCGG
Organism: Parendozoicomonas sp. 2304DJ65-17; assembly: GCF_058148445.1. NCBI lineage: Bacteria > Pseudomonadati > Pseudomonadota > Gammaproteobacteria > Oceanospirillales > Endozoicomonadaceae > Parendozoicomonas > Parendozoicomonas sp. 2304DJ65-17. Next base: position 223,636 of record NZ_JBYVJV010000009.1, on the reverse strand, counting down.
CTAATGCCGGAAGCTCTTTATCGGCTTCGGTCAGCCAGTCTATTGATGTCCGCACAGAACTAGAGGCCCCCTATATCGATGATGACTACTACATCGAAACACCTGACAACCTAGGTGAGCCGCACATCATTGATCTCTATTTCAATGAACCTGTCGATGGTCTGACTGCGGACGATTTCATTATTAACCAGGGGCGTATCGGCGAAATAACCAAAACCGGGCCTGACCATTATCTGGTGGAATACTTCCCAGACAGCTATGGACAGGGTGCGCTGGAAATCAACCTGAAAGATGGTGCGGTGGTCGATAACGCTGGGAACGGTTTTGAAACCTGGTCGTTTACGCCGTCCTATACCATTAAGGGCACACCAGTCCGCCTGGCAAATATTGAAATCTCTGAGGATGGCTTTACCGGGTTCGAAAGCCGAACCGTGACGTTTACCTTTAACCAGGCTGTTACCGGCTTTGAAGCGGACGACATCGCTGTGACTAACGGTGAACTGAGTAACCTGCAGAGCAGCGATGGCGTCACCTGGACGGCTACAGTCACACCAACCAGCATCGGCAATGTGAGCTTTACCCTGAGCCAGAACAGTGTGCAAGGCATGCAGTTCAACCAGAATATCAGCTACAGCGAATCATTCACTGTTGCTGAGCCTGCACAGCCTTCTCTTGTTCTGGAGATCCCCGACATACCCGAAGGGCTCCAGCCATTTACGCTTGAGCTGCGGTTTGACAAAGCGATAGCGCTGAGTGAAGAGCAGTTAACTGTGACCGGTACCGCCAATGGCTCTATCGCAGAACTGGTTCAGGTCAGTGATACCCATTACCAGCTGACAATCACGCCAGCACAGGCTGGTACTGTGCAGCTGGATATAGAAGATGGTTTGATTGCCAATGAAGCCAGTGCGCTGGCTCCGGTCATTACTATCACAGCGGATACTGTCGGGCCTCAGGTTGAGGAGTTCCGTTTTGATGGCAACGACTACTACGATGCCGTAGTGATTCGTTTCAATGAAGCTATTGATGAGTTGACCGCCGATGATTTCACCCTGACCAATGGTGTGATCACCAGTATTCAGCCCAGCCCTTATAATGGTGAAAATGCCTATATCGTCATTTTCCATCCCCTGTCTGCTGGAGAAGTCACAGTTGCCTTGAATGAAGGTGCTGTTGCAGATCTTTCGGGTAACCCTGGTGCCGGTTATAGCGACTCTGTCACCAATCACTCATTGCCTGATTCTCTGAGCCAACCACCTTCCGTGACGCTGGAGGGGCCAGACCTGGTACCTGCCGGTAGTTTTACTGTTGAAGTCAGCTTTGACCGCCCGGTACAGGGTCTCACTGCAGAAGACTTCGGTCTGGATAATGTGGTGATTGAAAGCATATCGCCTGCCAGTGGTTATGCCAGCAACTTTGATGTCACATTCACACCTGTTGCACCAGGTCCGGTCAGCATCACACTCAACGATAATGCCGTAGCAGATCCGTCAGGCTTGCAGAATGGAGAGAGCAGTCTGGATCTCGCCTTTGATGAGACAACGGTTCGTATGTTGATCATTGATGCGCCGGAAGAAGTCAGCGGTGAGTTTACCGTTACCGTGAAACTGTTTGGTGACCTTTCAGAAAATGGCCCCAAAGGGCTTATTGCTGATTACGGCGTCGGTCGCCCTGTACTGGAAAATGTGGAATATATTGATTTCAGTAACACTGATGATCCCAGTGTGAAGCAATTCCATTTCCGTGCGACCGGTGATGGTGATGTAACCATAGAGTTTAATAGTTGGGCCAATGGTCAATGGTTGCCTTCAACACCTCCTTTTGAAGCTTCCTACCAGGCACCACCTCTTGAGCTGTTGATTGATGACTCAACTGTTCAGGCTGGTATTGATACGCCATTGACGATCCGTTTTAACCAGACTGTGAATGATCTGGATATAGATGATTTTCAGGTACCGGTAGATGTAGAGATAGTTTCTCTGACGGATCTCGGTGGTGGAGAGTACGAGCTTGTCGTTAATGCTGCCAATACCGGTTCAGTGACTATTACACTGCCAGCCGAATCAATTACAGGCCTTGCGCAACCAATAAGCGCTACCATAGCTGTTTTGACTGAAATTGATTCGATAGTTATACCTGATTTAGCTGAAGGCCTTCAGCCATTCACTGTGGACTTGCACTTCCGCGATGATATGAGTTTAAGTCAGGAGCAGATTGCACTGTCTGGTTCTGCCAATGCGACAGTAACTGGATTGGAACAAGTTAACGGACAGCATTACCGTGTGACGATCACACCATCACAGGCTGGCCAGATTCAAATTGATCTTGCTGATGGCTTGGTCTCAAATGAAGATACGGCGTTAGCACAACAGATAGAGATTGAATATAACCCCCTGTCTGTGGTCGGAGATCGTTTCTGGGGAGCACACTTCCTTAACACATGGGAAATTGAGTTTAATAAACCGGTCGAAGGCCTGGATCTCAGCGATTTCACGCTGGAAAATGCAGTGGTGATTTCGCTGACTCAAGGGGCTGGTAATAACTACTACCTCACGTATGCCCCACTGGGTACTGGTGAAATAAGACTGACTTTGAATGATGGCGCTGTGACTGATGCTTCTGGGGAAACGAATGCTCAATATCAGTCCGCTGTCGTTAATGAGAGTTTAGCTTTTGATGTTTCGCTTCTCGAAGATACCGGGGTTTCAGATTCCGACTTAGTCACCAGCAATGGCAAACTGCAAGTAACCGGCGCAACAACCACTCTGCTCTACAGTCTCGACGGAAAAAACTGGAGTGAAACTGAGCCTGACCAGAATGGCGAGCTGGCGGATGGTGTTCATACGATTTTCGTACGGGAAACTGCTGGCACAGGAACACATGCTATCCAGTTCACCAAAACAACCACTGGTGACGATGACATCCCGCTTCCTGATACCAAAGGCCCTGTATTTGATATAGAGCTTGTGACACCAGCACAGCTTGATCAGCCTCATATTATTGAAATGTCCTTCAATGAACCCATTAATGAGACTGTAGAAGAGTTGGCTGCTGGTCTTATTATCAATCAGGGGCGAATTGGAGAGGTTACCAAAGTCAATGATTATCTCTACCGTATAGAGTATTTCCCTGACACCTACGGGTATGATGCTCTATCTGTAAACTTGGCAGAGAATGCTGTGCATGATGCCGCTGGTAATGGGAATCGAAGTGCTTTCACTAGTTCCAGCTTTTTAGTGCAGGGAGCACCTGTTGTTCTTGAATCAATAACGGTTTCTGATGATGGTTTTACTGGCTTTGATGCCCGTACTGTGTATTTTACATTCAACCAGTCAGTATGGAACTTTGGACCAGATGCATACTCAGATGGTGCCGTTCAGGTTACCAATGCCGAGATCAGTAACTTTCGATATGTCGATGAATTCACTTGGTCAGCTACGGTAACACCGACCCAGCCAGGTGAAGTTATTTTTGATGTCGGCAGCGGCCTGATTCAAGGGAAGCTTTATAACAACAATACAGCCAGCAGCCATGAGAGCTTTACTGTCAGTGAGCCAACAACACCTTCTGTACAGATGGTGGTTCCTGAACTGAACGATGGCTTTGAACCATTCACTATTGATTTGCACTTTGATAAAGACATAGCACTTAGCAAAGAGCAGATTGCTCTGGTTGGTTCTGCGAATGCTTCAGTTATCGAGTTAGAGCAGGTCAATAACCAACATTACCGTGTCACTATTGAGCCAACACAGGCTGGTAGTATTCGTGTCGATCTGGAAGACGGGCTGGTAACAAATGAAGACACAGCTTTAGCGCAGCAGATTGATATTGTTGAATATATAGACCTTCCTCCATCAGTGGTGGGAAGTCGTTTCTGGGGGGCTCATTTCTTAAACTCCTGGGAGATCGAGTTTAGTGAGCCCGTTAATGGATTGGAGCTTGATGATTTTCATTTAGAAAATGCGGTAGCAACAAGGCTGATTCAAAGCCCTTCCAACGCAAACGCGTACTACCTCAATTTTAGTCCGCTTGGTACGGGAGAAGTAAAGCTTACTCTCAATGAAGGCGCTGTTACCGATGATTCTGGCAAATCGAATGCTCTATTCGAAGACTCTGTGACAAATAACGATTTACCTCTGACTATCACACTGGTGGAAGACAGCGGTACTTCCGACTCTGATTTTATAACCAATTCTGGGAAGCTGAATGTATCCGGCGCTACGACAACCATAAGATATAGTCTTGACGGTAAAAGCTGGTCAGATACTCAGCCTGACCAGGATGGTGAACTCCCTGATGGTGAATATACGATTTATGTTCGAGAAGATGCTGGAAAAGGAACGCAGGCTTTCCAGTTTACCAAGACAACCACAGGAGGAGATGTTTTCACTCTGGAGGCTTCTGAGAACAGTGACTCTCTACAGTCCGGTCAATCCAGCATAGCTTCGGTAGCGGAAGCTTCAGTAAGCGATGCATCGGATATAGGACTGGTAAATCTGGATCAGTTTGACGATCAGCGTTTGATTGTTACGGGAGACTTTGATGCTGGCAGCGGCAGTGCATTGAACTTCTCAGACCTGTTTGAAGAAGGGAGAACACTGGATGAGTTGTTCTTGGGTGAAGGCTCCCAGGACTTATCCCTTGATCAGAATGCGGTAGTAAGCCTGACCAACAGCGACAATACCATAATGGTAACCGGTGATAGTTCCGATACGGTTAATGTCTCAGGCTGGCAGAAAGATACTGGCCAGAGTGCTGACAGCGGTATGCAGGTTTATATTCAGGGAGAAGCTACGCTGTTGATTGACCAGGAGGTAGTTACCGTCACCGATTAGCACGGTAGAATGCCCGCGGCAGGCTTGTCCTGCTCTCCCTAAGAGCCTGGCTTACCAGGCTCTTTCTTCTGTAGTCAGAAAATCTTGTTTCTATGTCTGAAATTTCAGAACAAAAAAAAACACCTCAGAGTCAATCAAAAACTGAGAAAGACGAACAACCAGTGCCTGCACGGCAACTGGCTCAGACTCTGTCCGAAGCAACACGTCTGCTCGGGCAACCGGTGACTGCATCTGCAGTACTCTCTGGTTTGGCTGAAGACCGGGAACTGAATAAGGGTCTTGATCTAGAAGGTATCAATCGCAGTCTGGACAAGGCCGGGGTGATTGCTCACATGGACACCCTTTCACATAACCAGGCACAGCATTTCCATGGTATTGGAGTTGCTCTGATCCGGCTTAAGGATAATCGCTATGGTTGCGTCCTTGTAGATGGTTCCGGTGAGCAAACTGTAGCCAGATTTATCTCGGCGAAAGGTTTTGCCGAGCTGCCCTGGAATAAGCTGGCCGGTATCTGGTGTGGGCAGATGGTGGTACTGGGGAAAAAACCAGCAGTGAATACCAGTCAGCAGCAGGTTAAAGGCCACTCCTGGCTTTGGCAGACTCTGCGTAACGAACTGACCAGTTATCGTTATGTCTGGCTTGCCGCACTGGTTATCAATGTTTTTGCTCTGGTGTTACCGCTGTTTAACCTCGCGGTATACGACCGCGTTGCTCCCAATGGCGCAATCAACACGTTGTGGACACTGGCTATAGGTGTGTTCATTGTGCTGGTGTTCGATTTTATTATGAAAGAGTTGCGCAGTTATCTGGTTGATACCGCCGCCAGGCGCGTGGATGTGACTGTCTCCCGTCGTATCTATGAGCACCTGCTGGGTCTGCGTATGGAACAGCGGCTTGGAGCGGCGGGAAATATGGCTGATGTACTCCGAGGCTTTTCAACCGTACAGGAGTTTTTCTCATCAGCCACTCTGGTGGTTTTGATTGATCTTCCCTTTGTCATTCTGTTTATCACGCTGATTTTTGTGATTGGGGGACCATTGGGCTTAATACCTGTTGTAGCAGGCCCGCTGGCCATTTTAATTGGTGTGTTACTTCAAGGGCCTTTATCGCGGGCCTCCAAAGCCGCCACGGTGAATGGTCAGGAGCGGCAAGGCACTCTGGTGGAATCCATTGCCAACCTAGAAATGATTAGAGCCATAGGGGCAGAGCGGGTTATGCGACGGAAGTGGCAGGATCAGGTTTATGCCTCTGCCCTTTCCAGCATGAAAGTGAAGGCTTTTGGCCAGCTGGCCACACACAGTGCAGTGTTTGTACAACAGCTGGCAAGTGTCTCCATGATTATTGGTGGTGTGTATTTGATCACCGCCGGTGAAATGACCATGGGTGCCCTGATCGCCGTAAATATGCTGGGGGGCAGAGCCCTACAACCTTTTACTCAGTTGGCCTCTCTACTATCTCGCACTTACCATGCGCGAGTTGCCTTTAGCCAGATTTCTGAGTTTATGGAGCGTCCACAGCTGCGTTCCGAGGAAGAACAGTTCCTGTCCCGTGCCGACCTTGGCAAAGGGCTGGCACTGCAGGGAGCAACCTTTAGTTATCCCGCTGAACAACCAGTGCAGAATCTTCACAACCTGAATATTTCTATAGATGCAGGAGAGCGCGTCGCTATTATCGGTCGCATCGGTTCCGGTAAAAGTACGCTGCTGAAACTGCTGGCTGGTATTTATGGCCCTGATCAGGGCTCCGCACAGGTTGGCGGTGTCGATACACGACAGATTTCTCCAGCTGAGTTGCGCAGCCATGTGGGCTATGTAGGGCAGGAGCCGATGCTGTTCAGCGGTTCACTGCGGGATAACATTTGCATGGGTTATCCAGAGGCCAGCGATGCAGAAGTTCTGGCAGCTGCGCGATTGGCTGGTGTAGAACAGTTTGTCAGCCAGCATCCCGATGGTTATCAGCGGGTTCTTGGTGAGCGGGGGGCAGGCCTGTCCAGTGGCCAGAGGCAGTCTGTTGCCATAGCGCAGTCATTATTACAGCACCCTGCGGTGTTAATGATGGATGAACCGACCAGTGCAATGGACCCCACGACAGAAGCGCAGCTCATTCAACGGTTGAAGAGTTATCTTTCCAACCACGATTGCACATTAATACTGGTGACTCACACACCAGCACTGCTCGCCTTAGTAGACCGGCTGGTTGTTGTGGATCACGGACGTATCGCGATGGATGGCCCTAAAGACCAGGTGCTGGAAGCCCTGCGGCATGGTGCAACCGGAAAGATATCTAAACGACAGAGTTCCTCGGCTGCGCTGGCCGCAGAGGAGGTATAGAAGTATGGAAGAACAATTGAGCCGTGAATCACTGGCCGCCCGGGCTATGGCTAATCCCAGTGTGCTCAGTCGTGCCATTGTTGTGGTAATGGCGACACTGGTTATGTGTTTCATACTCTGGGCCAGCCTGTTTGATATTGATATTCGCGTGAAAGCCAGTGGCAAGGTGATACCGACCAGTAAACTGCAGGAGGTACAACACCTGGAAGGCGGCGTTATACGAAGCATTCTTGTTTCTGAAGGAGAGATTGTTGAAGCCGGGCAGGTACTGGTGCAATTAAATCCCAGGCAGGCTGAACGAGATCTTGGTGAAGCGGAAGCAACAACCGAAGGTCTGCAGGCCACCATTATCCGCCTGCAAGCAGAGCTTGAAGGTATCGAACCTGTTTTTCCTCAATCATTGCAGCAGAATGCTGGTGATTTCGTCCGTACTGAAAAAAAGCTATGGCGTGAACGCAAAGCACTGCTGACCGCACAGCTACAGGTTATGGACAGTCAATATTTGCAAAAACAGGCCGAGGTTGAAGGCTTTGAGAAGCGACTGCCAAACTTTCAGCAGTCACTCACACTCTTGAAGAAAGAAATCCGGCTGAAAGAAAAACTGGTTAGCCAAAACGCTGCCGCACCGGCAGAACTTCTCGCCATACAAAGAGAACAGCTTGAACTTCAGGAGCGTATCCTGACCACGGAACAACAGTTGGCTGTGGCCCGCCAAAGCATGAAAGAACTCAAAGCCCGAAAGGATGAGCAGCTGCAAAGTTTTCGCGCAGAAGCCCGTGAACAGCTGTCAGAAAGGCTGGTCAGGTTGGAAGCTTTGCAAGGGAATGTTCTTGCGACTCAGGATGCTGTCAGCCGAACGGATGTGATTGCGCCGGTCAGAGGTATTGTGAAAACCCTGGTAGAAACCACTCTGGGAGGCGTTGTGCGCTCTGGGGATACCATCATTGAATTGGTGCCTCTGGATGAAACATTACTAGTAGAAGCTCAGGTTTCCCCTGCTGATATTGCTAACCTGCAAAAAGACCTAGAAGCGAATGTACGTCTATCGGCGTTTGACGCCATGATCAGTGGCGGTATGAAAGGCAAAGTTGAGCGGATCAGTCCGGATAGCCAACAGGAGGAAAAGACTGGCCGTACTTTCTATCGTGTTTATGTCAGAACAAACCAGGACAGTATTCATACCCCCAACGGGGAACGTCAGATTCTTCCGGGAATGGAAGCCGATGTTGATATTCTTACCGGCCGCAGAACAGTAATGGATTATCTTTTGAAGCCAGTTATACGAGGGTTCAGTCGTGCACTGGCTGAGAAGTAATACTCTCTTTATTTCGCTTAGCCTGCTTGTATTGGCCGGTTGTGCAGGAAAGCAGGTTCATGAGAAGCCGAGTAGTTTTTGTCTCAAGAGCGGGGCGGTATCAAACTTTGACTGTGGTGCTGAGCCTGTAGAAACCAAAGACTGGACAGACGTCAGGCAGTTCCAGTCTGTTCTTGGCCAAATCACTGCCCCGGTACTTTCCCATAACATATCACCAGACACCAAAGGCTATACCATCCAGCTCGCAGCCTTCAGGACCCAGGAAAAACTGAACTTGTTTATGGAACAGCTAAGCGATGATCAGAAACTGTTCATTGTTCTCAGGAAGGATGGTTGGTTTTCGGTCAGCTACGGGTTTTATGAGCAATACTCCGAGGCCAATCTGATAGCTAAAGAGCTTCAGGAAAAAAAACTGAATACCTGGATTAAGCCTGTGCACTATGAACAGCTGAAACCTTATGCCGGCAGTGCAGAAAAATCTCCGTAAATAGTGATCCGCAACGCAAGAACAAATGCAATTTAATAATTTGTAACACTTTACGCTTTGATACAAAAAACCGTAGTCATTACTATTGCACAGGGTTATGAGTTGGCATCCACAAGAGCGCCGACCCTGACCGTGTATAGCGATCAACTGTCCTGTATCCCTGGGACGCGTGGAGTGAATCATTATCCGTTGTTATACCAAAGGGGGAGCTGAATCATTAGCAGCCTCCCCCACCTGCCAGCCAGATTACCAGACAAGCTCTCGGTCGTTTACCTCTGATATTGATCATCACACCAGCGGTTATGAGTCCCATTCTGCTGAAGATACTCCTTGTCCTCAGGAAGTCGCTGTCGCTTTAACCTACAACGGGCTCAGTCATCTGGTCATGATGGCGTCTCCCAATCACCTTAAAGATTTTGCCCATGGTTTTTCCTGGAGCGAGGGGCTGCTTAGTTCAGAGACAAGCTTGCGTGGAGTGCAGGTTGAGTATCAGTCCGACGGCCATGTCATTCTGAACATATCCATCAGTAATCGTGATTTTCACCGTCTTAAACAACATCGACGTTACCTTCAGGGGCGGAGTGGCTGTGGCCTGTGTGGCCAGGATTCTTTGAAAAGTGCGTTCCCGGATCTTGCACCGCTTGATAAACGACCATTGCCAAACAGTGTCTGGTTTGAAGACATCCATAACCGTACACGTTCCCTGCAGTTACTTGGTAACCAGACTGGAGCTATGCATGCTGCGTTTCTAATGCCTCTGGCTGGCGAAGAAGCCGGAGACATAACCCTCTGCCGTGAAGATATTGGCCGCCACAATGCCATGGACAAGTTGATTGGTGCAGCGCTTCGCCAGGAATTGGATCTGCATCAGTGCTGCCTGATTATGACCAGCCGGTGCAGTGTGGAGCTGGTACAAAAAGCTGTACGCGCAGGTATTGCCGCTCTTGCTACGTTTTCATCGCCCTCCTCATTCGCTGTAGACATGGCCTGCCGTTACCGGCTGAACCTGATTCACCTGCCCAGAGAAGGCAAACCTCGCCTGTATTCTCCCTGATTTACGTTATTGCGCCTGCGATCCAAGCAGGCGAAAAATACCTGGATAATCCTGATGAGCACGACAAAAAAAATAAAACCTTATAACCACGCCGCTGGCGGCTGGGGTGCTCTGGCCAGCACCAGTAAACATCTGCTGAAGAGTGAAAATGCTATCAGCAATATCAAGGCCTTGCTGAAAACCAACCAGGATCACGGTTTTGATTGCCCGGGTTGTGCCTGGGGTGAAGATGCCGAGAACAAAGCCGTACGCTTTTGTGAGAACGGTGCCAAGGCGGTGAACTGGGAGGCCACTTCACGGCGGGTGACACCTGAGTTTTTTGCGCAGCACAGTGTTAGCTGGCTGAAGCAACAGGATGACTACTTTCTCGAATACCAGGGCCGGCTGACTCATCCCATGCAATACAACGCAGCTACAGATTATTATGAACCCATCAGCTGGGATGATGCCTTTGCCTTGATTGGCCGTGAGCTGAATGCTTTGGAATCGCCCGATCAGGCAGAGTTCTATACATCAGGGCGGACAAGCAATGAAGCTGCATTCCTGTATCAACTTTTTGTTCGGAGCTTTGGCACCAACAACTTTCCTGACTGCTCGAATATGTGCCACGAAGCCAGCGGAACCGCTCTAAAGCAGGCTATAGGTGTGGGAAAAGGTACAGTGCATCTGGAAGACTTTGAGCAAACTGACTGCATCTTCGTTTTTGGCCAGAACCCCGGCACCAACCATCCGCGCATGCTGGACGTACTTTCAAAAGCCTCTCGCCGGGGTGCCCGCATAGTCACCTTCAATCCTCTCAAAGAACGTGGCCTGGAAAGATTTACCAACCCCCAGCACCCCAAAGAGATGCTGACAAATGGTTCAACTCCCATAACTGGCCTGTATCTCAACCCAAACCTGGGGGGAGATATGGCGGCAGTTCGTGGCATGGTAAAAGTGGTGCTGGACAAGGAACAAAAAGCACAGGCTGCCGGTATGCCTGCCGTACTGGATCATGAGTTTCTGACCGAACATACAGAGGGAATGGATGATTACCTAGCCAAGGTACATGCCACATCATGGGATCAGATAGTTGAACAATCCGGGCTCACTCAACAACAGATTGAAGATGCTGCGAACCACTACCTGAGTGCAGAACGGGTTATCTGTACCTGGGCAATGGGCTTAACCCAACATCGCCATTCCGTGGCCACCATTCAGGAAATCACAAACCTGATGCTGCTCCGTGGCCAGATTGGCAAGCCCGGTGCAGGTCTGTGCCCTGTGCGTGGACACAGTAATGTTCAGGGTGATCGCACAATGGGTATTAATGAGAAAGTCATACCGGCCTTCCACAACAAGTTAGACAAAGTATTTGATATAAAATCTCCACGCTCTCATGGCCACAACACAGTTCAGGCCATTCAGGCCATGCTGAATGGCAAGAGCCGGGTCTTCATTGGTATGGGCGGCAACTTTGCTGCGGCAACTCCCGATACCCCGCGCACAGAACAGGCCCTTCAGCGCTGTCGGCTGACAGTAAATGTTGCTACCAAGCTGAACCGCACTCACTTGCAAACCGGTGAGCACTCTCTGGTCTTACCTTGTCTGGGCAGAACAGAACGGGATATGGCTCCAGATGGCCGTAATCAGCATATCACTGTTGAGGATTCGTTCAGCATGGTGCATGCCTCAAGTGGCACGTTGAAGCCAGCGTCCGAACACCTGCTCTCTGAACCCGCAATTGTGGCAGGCATGGCACAGGCGACACTGGCTGAACATCCATTGGACTGGCAGGCTGTATCAGAGAATTACGACAAAATCCGCGACTATATTGAACAGGTCGTGTCAGGGTTCTATCACTTTAACCACCGTTTAGGGGCTCCGGGTGGCTTTTACCTGGGGAACAGTGCAGGTGAACGAGTCTGGCAGACAGAAACAGGTAAAGCCCGTCTGTACAGTCATGACCTGCCTGACGCCATCATTCCTGCAGAGCTGGCAATGATGACAGATCAGCCTCTGTACGTATTACAGACCATGCGTTCTCATGACCAGTACAACACAACAGTTTACGGCCTTGATGATCGTTACCGTGGTGTTTATGGCCAGCGCAAAGTGCTGTTTATCAGCTCAGCAGACCTTTCCAAATCAGGGTTAACGGCAGGAGATAAGGTAGATATTGAGTCACTTTGGACCGATGGCGTGGAACGGAAGGTCAGTGGTTTCACACTGGTGGAATACGACATTCCAGCAGGTAATCTAGCGGCTTACTTTCCGGAGACTAATCCTCTGGTTCCTCTGGATAGTTTTGGAGAGCTGAGTTACACGCCAACCTCCAAAGCAATTACCGTTGTTCTTCATCCTCATAATGAAGGTGAACAGCTCATCGCAACAGAGGGGCGTTCTCTATAAGGCCTACTTATAAAGGGGGTACAGGCATTGCTCTTCACGATGGATACGCTCCTTCAGTAGAAGGCCTATTACCTCCAGGCTTTTACCAATGAACTGCCAGTTTTTCTGCATATCTTCAGGGCTGACATATTGCGAACGAATGTCGTATTTTTTGACCAGTTTGCGTATGTCAACTTCGATATTCATCATTTCATTATGCATGGCCTGTATCTGCTCTTTAGAACTCCCTCTCTGTTCAAGCAAGTAGGGGTAGAGCTTGTAGTCCTCGTGAACAAAGTGCTCAATCAGCATGGTATTGAACAGGCCTAACATCGAATAAGCCTCATCCTGATCACCTCTGTCACAGGCCTGGCAGAGACTATCAAACTGGCTGAGGAGATTCTGGTGTTCTACCTCAAGTTTATCCAGAAGGTCGGCTTCATAAGTGACTGGTCTATGTTTCACAGGGTACTCTGACAGTGTCTAGTAATAGACAACATAGACTATTTTTGTATTGTGTGGATAAAACAAATGGAGCAGGGAAAATAAAAACAAAACCCCGCAATGCGGGGCCTGGATTCTCGGAAAGGGTCTTTTGTTCTTATTGTTATTCTTGTTTTTATTGTACGACTGTTCTTGTTACTCGAGCCGGCCTTTATTGTTGTTATTACCGTATTTTTATTATTGTTACTGCTCGCCTGGCAAGATTCTCTTCCGGAACCTTTTGCCTGTTTACGCTCTATACATTGCAGATGGTGTGCCAAAAAACGACATCCCTTGTGTATCAAGGGATAGCGGCATTTACACTAAAAAACAGTCATTAAAACACCGTTACATATACGATCATGTGCTACCGAATGTGTTACCAGATAAAATGGCAGGTAACACTTCTGTTTAGTGCTACGTGCGACCAAAGTCCCAAGAGTACATTGCCATTCTTTGAACAATACTTGAGAGATCTATGCAGCTAATTAGTGGGTATGGTGTTCCTTATAATCCAGAGCCAGCGCTAAATCGCCTTACATCAAATTATGAAAATGCAATCGAAGAGCTTTGGGAAAATTTATACCACCAAGGATCTATTGGTACTGCATCGTATGCAGCCATACCCAAACTAGTTGCACATTGTGAGTTTCAGCTCGTGGCTGCAATTGAAGTTGCAAGACATGACATTGAAAACCCCGATATTCCAGAAGAACTGGCCTGTGCGTATTTTTCAGCTCTTAAGGATGCTCTCGAGTCGCCCCCAGAAGGTGAAAGCAAATTACAAGGGTACTATGCGATTCATGCCGTCATGCATGGAGAAATTGCTTTAGCCAAGGCACTTTGCTTGCTAAGTGTTGAAGATATCATCAATGAGTATGGGTAAAATTTATATAAGAAGTGCATGGCGTATATCCTAGGCGACCAAGGAAAAACTGAGAGATATCTTGCGGGGAATAAAACAAACGCTGAGAGCTTTCGAAGAGTCAGTATTCAGGTACAGACACCCGTATACTGATCTTTTTCAGTACAAAAAATTGTTAGCTGCTAATACAAAACCATGAAGAATTGTGCAATCTGCGAGAATGATCTTGGAGATCTTCCAACTTGTTTTGGAAGTCGATCTCCAGCATCAGTTATGGTTCCGCCCGAGGAATATAAAGATCGGGTTCTTGAAAATGATGATCAATGTATCATCGATAATGAACATTACTTTGTCCGTGGTCATATTGAGATTCCAGTCACAGGCTCGAGTGATCCTTTCATCTGGTCAGTTTGGGTTTCGCTAAGTGAAGAATCTTTTTCACATATGAGTGAAAGCTGGGATGAAGAAGGCAGAGAAGCAAACAAACCTTATTTTGGTTGGTTGTGCACAAAGTTACCCTGCTATGAAAACACACTACACCTCAGAACAAGTGTCCAAACACAAAAAATTGGCAATGTACCCCTGATAACCTTAGAGCCATCAGAGCATCTACTTTCAATAGAGCAAAGAAGTGGTATTTCTACTCAAAGGGTTCATGAGATTGTTCATGAAATTACAGGGTAAAGTCATCACACTGCTAACAATTACATCATATGGGATGCCTACGACGCCCCACATGATGTAATTAGTCGTTGTCAGTAAGGTAAAGGCATGGCCTTACCATTCACAATAGTTTCACCGTTTTTCATAGACAGCTCTGCCACAAGCTTTTCGTCTTTAACAGCCAGCATGCCACCGGCGGTGAGCATATTCAGCATCATCTCGGCCTGTTGCTTACCCAGATCCGCCTTTTCTGACCGGGAGTAGCCTGCAAAGTTTTCATTGCTGTTGATACTGTCTATAGCTGCCCAGGTTGCCAGCTTGTTCGCCAACTGCTTATCCGCATCAGCGTATGCATCAACAATCAGATTGCTACGCCAGAACAGAGGATCTGACAACTGCTCGATACTTGCGTTGTAATCTGCCAGTTTCAAGCCAAAACGACTGCTGAATGTTCCTTCAGGAAGAGTAAAGCGGACACTGGAGATATCCAGCTCAGGCTTGGTTTCCAACAACGTACCAACATTGTTTTGCAGGAAGTCCATCATTAACTGCTGAGCCAGTTCTTCTGAATCTGCGGCCAGAAGCTGCTCCTGAACCTGTTCCATATAGGCTTTACTGAAAGCTTCGCTGTAATTCGCCAAAGTGAGATCCAGCCCGGCATTCGTCAGCATCATGTCGGTGGTTTGAATACGGGAGGCAGAGTAACGGGTGGTAATATCCGCTGTAGTGGTGTCTTCATTCAGAACCAGATCAACAGCGACCGCCAGATCATCTGCCAGGAACAGTTGCCCGGCATAAATGCCACCGGCAGTCATAGAAAACTCACCGGGATAAAGCTTGCCGGACTGAAAACCCTGATCTGGTAATTCACCATCCAGAACCACTGCCAGCTTGTTGAACTCTACAGGAACCGGCACAGCACTGGCTGTAACAGTAACCTTCTCAACAGCACCCTGATACTGGATATTGTTGCCTTTCACTTCTCCTTCAGCCTGGTATCCACTGAAAACTACTTTTGATGTTTCGTCTTCATAGGTAAACGCTGGAGCTGTTTCTTTCAGCTCAATATGACCAAGGAAATTGATACGACCAGACTGGTTATAGATGGATTCCCCATCAAAAGATAAGGCGCTTTTTATCGCCTCTGTGGTCTCTACATCACTCTGCCAGCTAGCCCAGGCAAACTGCACACCATTCGCGAGAATCACAGGTCCGTGATTGATGGATACATTGGACTGGATATCAAAAGTGAAAGGCTCTTCACCGGGAACGTCTGTCAGAGTTATACGGGTATTGATTACACCCTCAGCACCAAACCAGCCCTTGTCATAGCTCACCCAGGAGCTTTTTACCTCAGGAGTCTGACTCAGGTTCGCCAGCAAATTATCAAGGCGATTTTTTACCACCCCACCAACAATACCTGGGGCAACACATACCCCGGCCACTACAAGTGCTGATACAGCAGCAACTGCTTTTTTCATAATTCCATATCCATGGATGATTAAACGGTTTTGTTCTTGTTTCTAGCGCGCGAGGAACCATACCACATACACGAACATAGACGTAAAGATGCAGACCAATTGATACAACCTGCGAGAGCACCTTGAATCTGGAAACTCTACTGACACAACGCTGTCAGTAGCCCTTGTTTATTGTTCTTCCTGTGTACACACCATCTCAATAAATAAACAAACAAGGACTCCCCATGAATGTAACAACAATGATTGAGCACGTTTCTTACAAGGTGAAAGCAGGTGTCAGCAGTGAAGACCTGCTCAAGGTTAATGAAAGTGTGAACAACTTTCTTGTACGCCAGCCCGGCTTTCTCTATCGCTCGAACAGCCAGGACAATGGCCTGTACTTTGATATTGTTTATTGGGAAACCCCGGAAGCGGCCCAGGCAGCATCAACAGCATTTATGGAAAGCTCAGAAGGACAGGCACTGATTGCACTGACAGAAGAAGGCAGTGTCACTATGCGCCATATGCCCGCACTGACAGAAGCCATGTGTTGTTCATCAGACGAAGCCGTGGCGTAATAAGTTAGATAGTCGAGCACAGAACAACAATGCTGTGAGGGTTTATGCGCAAAGCCGAGCGCCTTTTTCAGATCATTACTCTTCTCCGTGGGCGACGCACAGTTATAACTGCCAAAGCCATTGCTGAAGAGCTGGAAGTGTCTGAGCGCACTATTTATCGCGACCTTCAGGCGTTGATGTTATCTGGTGTACCAATTGAAGGGGAAGCTGGTGTTGGGTATCGCCTGGCGCCAGACTTTTCCCTCCCCCCGGTTATGTTTACAGCCAATGAGCTGCAGGCGCTGATGCTGGGAGTTCAAATGGTTAAGGCATGGGCCGGTGATGATATGGTTCAGGCTTCACAAGCCGCCCTAGATAAGATTCAAGCTGTGCTGCCCAGGGAACAACACTTTCGGCAGGTGCAATTGCCTTCCTGGTTGATGGTTCCTGATTTCTTTCGAACAGAAATGACGCGCTACAGCGATGACTTAAATAAAGCCATTGAACAACGCCAGCAGATAAAGCTCGTTTATCAACGGGAAGACCAGAAAGTTTCTGAACGGGAAGTACAGCCGCTTGGCCTGATTTACTGGGGCAAAGTCTGGACGCTGGTTGGGTGGTGCCTGCTTCGAGACGATTACCGTATGTTCCGGCTCGACCGGATTCAGTCATTCACACAAATGGGTATCTGCTTTTCCCAAAAACCGGAACGCAGTCTTCAGCATTATATGCGCAGAGAGAAAGAGAATAATTGTGCTGTTTCTGGCAAAGCCTGACTTTCTCTTCCTGACACAGTACTGAAGCTTCTCTCCAGTATTAGCTATATATTTCCTTATTTATTGTTCGCTTTTTGACCAAATCATTCTGATTGGGCAGAATCGGCTACGGGTTACATTCGACCTGTCTGCAAGTACAGAAGTATTAAATAATCAGAAAAAAGTTCGCCCTGCTCTGCATCAATTTACTCACCCTACTGGGAACTGTCAGTTCTGTATCCGCACATACAAACGTTATTGCAAAGGATCGCATGTTACTGGTGCTGGCAGCCCCATCGGTTCTGGAGAAAGAGCTACCTGCCAGCCTTCTGGATTCTATTATCCGTTTTCAGGTCAACTATGCCCAAGAGGTGATAGAACACAATCAGGATAATATTGTGATTCTGGTGGATAAGGCGACACGGTCCAGATACCGGAGCCTTCCGGATGATGTACTTTTGACAGTACAAGAATCGATGCATATCTGGACTCGGGACTATACAACTATTAACCCCTATAAACCGGTTGAATTCCGTTATTCGTGGGCAACAATGTCTCACTCAGAAAGCATAGAAGTGCAGGATATATTCCATGATTTTACTACTGAACATGGCCTGAACATAAACAGAACAGATTATATTCTGGACGGTGGTAATATTGTCGATAATTATGCTGGCAGTGTTATTACCACTACTCGCTTTCTGGAAGATAACAACCTTTCCATATCAGAAGGCAAGAGAGTCCTCAAAGATCTTCTAGGGGCAAAAGCCGTTGCCATCCTTGAACCAGATGAAGATATCATGGCACATGCCGACGGCATGGTTACGTGGCTGGATGAGCAGACACTATTAGTCAATGATTACAGTCGTTATGCTGATTTTGGTGAAGAGTACCAGTCTGGCATTATTGATGAACTGGAATCAGCATTCCCCCAAGCCACTATTGTGACTGTTCCGGTTCAGTTCAGTGATGGTGAATCTTCCGCCTGTGGTATTAACCTGAATGCTGTGATGACTCCAAATGCCCTGTATGTACCAGTTTTTGCGGGGAAATTTACCAGTAATGAAAACTATGTTCTGGATACCATCTACACCCACAGTTCAAAGAAAGTCATTACCATTGAAGCGAATGGGGTATGTGATCAGGGAGGTAGTGTACGCTGCCTGACCTGGCAGTTGACGGGCGATAATGCTGAGAAACTAATTCTGGCAGCGCAGAGAAGATAAGCTTTGTTTCAGTATTAAATGTGAGTTGATGAGGTTGCCAGTAAAACAACCTCATCAAAGGATTGTTAATATGGAATGATAACTTCTCCCATTTCGAAATACTTTTCGCGGTCACTGTTTATCAGTTCCTGAATCAGCGGACGTTCCAGCATACGTTTGCGATAGGCGTTCAGGTTTTTGTATTCACTCACATCCAATTGTGCATTACGGGCCAGTACAAAGAACCAGGCCAGATAAGCATCAGCCGCTGATATCCTGTCTCCCAACAGATACGGCTTATCGGCCAGATGGCTGTCGAGCAACTCAAAACGTTTGGGGGCCAGACCCCGGATACGTTCTTTTACCTGGTCAGTAGCTTCCTGATAAAACACTACACGGAATATCTGTTTGTGGAGTTCGGTTGCACAGAATCCTAACCAGCGAACCAGTTGAAAATAGTCATCATCCTCTGGTGTTCTGCGAAACTCTTCATTCGATGACTGACTCTGAATCCATAACAGAACCGTTGCCGTTTCGGTAAGCAGCTCGCCGGTTGGCAGCTGAAGGGTAGATACCTGCCCCAGCGGATTAATATCCAGCAGGGAGCCACCATTTTCCAACTCTTTAGTGCGCAGGTTCAGATACTCAATAGCCAGTGGCACCTCTCCCTCTGCGGCTGCAAAGCGCGATGCCAGCGAGCAGGTTAGCGGCGAGTGAAAGAGTATGGGTAAATCCGTTTTCATGATTGGCTCTCCTGCCATTGGGCTGTGGTTACAACATTGGCGTAAGCAAAACCGAGAGCTGACATATAGGCAGAATGCACATCATCAGCAGCTACTATTTTGCCGTTGAATTCCAGATCTTTGGCCGCACAGGCATCCTCAATCACAGTCACGTTATAGCCAAAGTCAGCCGCTGCACGTGTTGCTGCATCGATGCACATATGGCTCATGGCTCCCACCAGAACAAGATCGCTGATGCTGTGCTGATCAAGCAGTTCTTTAAGGTTGGTATTTTGAAAAGAGTTCACATCGTGCTTAAGAACAACAGCTTCACCTTCGCCCGGCTTCAAATCTTTATGAATCTCTGCGCCTGGTGTTCCGGCTTCAAAGAATGGAGCATCGTCACCCGCAAATTCATGGCGTACATGAATAACCAGATCGCCACTGTCACGCACAGTATCCAGTACAGTTCTGGCGTTGGCTGAGGCAGCCTCTATATTGTGCAGAGTCCATTTTCCGCCAGGGTAATAATCGTTCTGTAAATCGATAACAACTAAGGCACGCTTGCTCATCTCTTAAACTTCTCTCAATGGGTTTCAGCAATATGTGCTTAGCGTACGTTTCTACAAGCATTTTGAGGCTTGGCAAATTTGACATATTTCGTGCAATATCTGTCAGATGAAGAAAAAGCACTCTCCCAATTCACAACACCCACTTGAGCAGGAATCTATCAGCGTTTGTATTCTGACTTATGCAGACGCCCAGCTTGCGGCCGTGTACGGATTAACTGACCTGTTGAATACAGCCAGTCAGTTTCATAACAAAACCAGAGACAGCCAATCACCTTCGAAAATTTTCAAAGTTGAGTGTCGTGGCGTTGAAGCCATTTCGCAAACACAAATGTCAGAGTTATCAGACAACATTTTGATTATCCCGCCCTGTCTGGGTTCTATGCCGCCAGAGTCCGTTCCCTGGACGGAGTCGTTGCCAGAACTACACAGCAAAGGAACACTGATCTGTTCTATCTGCGCCGGCGCACTTTATCTCGCGCAATCTGGTTTGCTGGACAATCGACCGGCCACAACGCACTGGTCATTGGCCAATGTCTTCACAGACCGTTACCCGCAGGTAAAGCTGGATATCGACAAGCTGTTAATAGACGACGGAGATATTGTCACTGCCGGAGGGCTGATGGCCTGGATAGACCTTGGGCTCAGGCTTGTGGAGCGGTTTATGGGATCGGCAACGATGCTGGCTACAGCCCGTTATTTTCTTGTTGACCCCGGAGGACGGGAACAGCGTTTTTACAGCAGCTTTTCACCCAGTTTCAAACATGGCGATGCCGCTGTTCTTAAAGCCCAACACTGGCTGCAGAAACATTGTACCGAAGCGATTACGGTTCCGATGATGGCGCAAGCTGCCTGCCTGGAAGGACGCACCTTTATCCGCCGCTTTCATGCCGCCACACGGCTGAACCCCTCAGAATATCTTCAGCAACTGCGGGTCAGTAAAGCCCGGGAACTGATGGAGCAAACACGCAAGAATGTAGAAGAGATTGCCTGGCAGGTGGGTTATGAGGATGCCAGCGCCTTTCGGAGAATCTTCCAGAAAATTACTGGCCTTACGCCTCGGGATTATCGTAAGCGTTTTGCTTCGTCCCAGCTGGTATAACCCTGATTGTGAAAACAGCAAACCAGGTCTGCTGTCACTGCCTGCCTGTCGTCCACAAGATTATCTGATGTAGCGCTGAATAGCCTGGTAGGCATTGTCCTGAAAGGACTGATTATTGAGGTCAGGGAAGAGAATGCTCTGTTCCCCAACGGGGCCACTCATACCTTTTTGGCTGGCGTAAAAGTGACCGCTTTGATAGCTCTGGTTGAACAAACCATCAAGATAGCGCTTGGCGCCCGCCTCCACTTTATGAACTTTGCCCGCCCACAGCATAAACTGCATCATGGTTTTCATCACATACTGGCGCACCGGAGACAGGGTATCAAAACCTTCTGTTCCCTTGGTTGCACCTGGGCTCATGGTAATAAAGCGCACCTGGGGATAGCGGCGGGCCATGGCCGACATCCATAGGGCGGCCATATATTTAATCGGCCCATAGGGCACAGTGGCATCTTTGGTTTCGCCATAAAATGAGCCATCGCAGATGGAGGCAAACTCTTCAATAGAAGAGGTTTTCAAATCAGGCCGTTTCATACCCATTTCTTTAATGCCGCGTGCCGCTTCAGAGCCAGCATAAAGAGCAACTTGATGAAGCTTACCGGCTTTCATCAACTCTTCCGCCAGAACCGTATGCCCCAGCAAGTTGACAGCGAAAACCTGGGTAACACCATCTTTGTTAATCTGGTTGAACTGCTTACCGCCAGAACCACCGGCATTCATTACCAGAGCATCAATACCTTCTGCCGGCAATGATTCTACAGCGTGGCGGACGGAGTCGAGATTAATGACATCAATAGAGAGTATCTCAAAGCACTGTTTGCCGGTCTGCTGTTCGAGTTCTTTCAAGGCAGCCTGCGCTTTGTCTCTATTGCGGCAGCCAAGATAGATCCTCTCAATACCTGGCTGTTGCGCTAACTGTTTTGCCGCCTCTTTACCCAAACCTGCATTAGCGCCGGTAATCAAAACACTTTTTATCATGGCAATCCTCATTCTCTGCAAATCTGTAATTTTTACAGTGTCAGACTAATAAGAATCAGAGGCAGGCTTTTGATATTTCTTGCTGTCTTTCGAGGTGGGTTTCACTATGCCGTCTTAGTAAAAAGCCCTTGCATGGAATAGCAGGGGTTTGTCTGCCAACAAGAAGTGGTCAGCCTTTAGGTCGTACAGGAATGTTTAAATAGATCTTGATCTGTGGGTCTTTATTGTTAAATCCTGCCGGTAACAGCTCAAAGTCTGGCTTTTCTGCGTATTCATAATCACTTTTGGGCAACCAGCTGCCCCAGATATATTGCAGGGTCTGTTCAAGTTCTGAGATGGGGCCTATATGGGTAAAGCGTGCGTAAGTTTGGGCTTCAAGCTCACGGGTTATCATGCCCTCAGGGACATCATCAAAGCTGGATACCGGCACCGAGCAGATGTACACGAAAGTCGTGCCATCATCCGACTCTTCATAGTTCTCATAAATACCGAAAAAGTCGCTGCCCAGACGGTTGGGAATATTGTCTTTTCTGGGGCGAAATGCAGACCAGAGCTTGGGCAGGCTTAAATCTCCATCATCATAGCGGTTGGCAATGCCAACGATTTTCATTGCATGCTGCTGAATAATCTCCGGCTCCATACTGATGCGGTTCTGTAGAAAGTCCATATCCTCTGTGCTGAACGGCTTTTTATACAACAACCGAAACGGCTCATTGATTTTGCGGTACTGTGCTGGAGTCATATTAAACAGCGCTTTGAAGGCACGGGTGAAGGC
This sequence comes from Parendozoicomonas sp. 2304DJ65-17, assembly GCF_058148445.1. Classification (NCBI taxonomy): domain Bacteria; kingdom Pseudomonadati; phylum Pseudomonadota; class Gammaproteobacteria; order Oceanospirillales; family Endozoicomonadaceae; genus Parendozoicomonas; species Parendozoicomonas sp. 2304DJ65-17. Next base: position 201,111 of record NZ_JBYVJV010000009.1, on the reverse strand, counting down.
CTCCTGGGAGTCGAACTGACAGTCGATCGCCAACTCAAGAATCCCCACATCCTCGGTCAGTAACCTTTTCGCTGCCAGGGTCAAACGCCGCTTACGCAGATACTCTTTTGGGGTGTCGCCAACCAAAGCCTTGAACACTCTGCTGTAATGGTAGGTGGAGTAGTGAGCGGCAGCGGCTATTTCATGAACACTTACTTTGTCGTACAAATGCTCTTCGATGTACTCGATACTGTTAAAAAACCGCTGCATATACTTTTCCTCGTGAACAATCATCCTGGCTGAGAAACTCTGGTTGTGGGTATGGAGCCTTCAGCTGTAGGTAAAGAACCCTCGGCATAGTCTTTCAACCCCTGTAACAGTTTGCCAAAAGCCACCGGAATGATTAACCGCAGCAGAGGATAAAATGGATAAGCAAAGAGTTTCAGTTGTGGGCTGGCTGTCCAGATGACTCTGGTTTGATCTGGCCCCGCTGCCTGCACAGACATTTTTACGGTGTTCTGTTTCAGAGGAACAATCGCCGGGTTATTCACCGGAAATACGTCAAAGGTCAGGGTTCTGTCAGCCTCGCTGAAATGAGTGATGATCTCTCTGGCCTGTGGACCATTGGGTTTCTTACTCAAGTCGCATAGGCGACCTTCCATAGGTGCACCATTAATTCCCCGGCCTTCGCCAATGGCCACCGCGTGGGAGATTGGCCCCATCCACAGATGGGCTTTATCAAACTGATGACCCACTAAATCCCAGACCTGTTCTACGGGTTGGTTAATCAAAACTGTTTTAGTGATTTTCATAATGACTCCGCTATCGAGTGGTGTCCTGCATCGCAGTGATGGATAGCTTCACCTTAGAGAATTGCCTTGTTACATTTTTGATATTTCTTGCGGTTTTTTTAGGTGAAAAAGGGGTAGCGATCTACCCCTTTACGTTCACAACCTGCTTCAGTGTATGTACCACTTCCACAAGGTCAGTCTGGTTTGCCATCACCTTATCAATATCCTTGTACGCAGCCGGAATTTCATCGATCACACCTTTATCCGTCCGGCATTCCACACCTTCAGTCTGTTCGCGCAGATCTTTGAGTGTGAAAGACTGTCTGGCGGCCGTACGTGACATGGTACGCCCGGCACCATGGGCACAGCTGCAGAAAGCTTCCGGATCCCCTTTGCCTTTGACAATGTAAGAGCGTGCCCCCATTGAGCCGGGAATAATGCCCAGTTCGCCGTCTCTGGCGCGGATGGCACCCTTACGGGTTACCCATACCCTGTTGCCATCGTGATATTCGCGCTCAACAAAGTTATGGTGACAATTGATCGCCTCTTTAGTGACCTGGAACTTCGGCAGCCGATGTTTCAAAGAACGCAGCACTGCCTGCATCATGTGCTCACGGTTAAACATGGCATATTCCTGAGCCCAGGCGACTGCCGTTACATAGTCATCAAAATACTCACTGCCTTCCTTCACATAACCCAGTTCTTTGTCTGGCAGGTGTATTTGGTGACGCTCCATTTCCCGGCGGGCCAGGCGGATAAAGTACTGGCCAATCATATTGCCGATACCCCGGCTGCCAGAGTGCAACATCACCCAGACATCATCATTCTCATCCAGGCACAGCTCGATAAAGTGGTTGCCTGAACCCAGGGAGCCCAGCTGGGTAGCAAACTTTCGGGCATTCCCATGACGGGAGATGCCTGGGTGTTTCTCCAGAATACGGCTTAACCCCATAGCCAGTGGCGTGCCACCACCCAGCTGCTCGTTTTTATGAGCACCACCTGCTCCCAGGGGAATGGTGCGCTCAATATCATTACGAATCTGATACAGGTTGTCCGGCAGCTGATGGGCTTTCAACGACAGCCGTACCGCATTCATTCCACAACCAATATCTACCCCCACAGCTGAAGGAATGATGGCATCGGTGGTTGCGATAACCGAGCCAATTGTTGCTCCACGCCCCAGATGAATATCCGGCATCCCCGCAACATGCTTGTAAATAAATGGCAGGCTGGCGACCCGACGCATCTGCGCCAGTGCTTCCTGCTCAACTTCGTCAGTCCATATCTTGACTGGTTTTTGCTGGTCCTTGGCGGCCAGCAGTGTGACTACAGGCATAATTCAGTCCTTGTCTTGTATTCTGGTTGCTCCGATGTTCAGGCCGCTTTATTGAGCAGCTTCAGGAACAACGGATTGATCGTATCGTCTGGCTTTCGGAGCGTGGCTGCCGCAGTATCAGACAGTCGCTCCAACCCCTGCTCCAGAAAGCGGTTTAGTGTGCTGAAGGCTTCACACAACTTTATCAGGAAGCACTTGTAAGCTTCTTGAGAGCAAAAACACCACGCTCTGCAACCGATGGAGATTTGTCAGAAGCCAGCTGTTCAGCCCATAGAAGAGCACCATTACCTACATTCGGCAGGCTACGAATGAGGTATTCAGCACCTACACGTCTAACCATTGCTGACTGATCGTTAATTGCAGCGTTGAGATTTAACGAAAAGTTTGCATTTAGTGTTAAAGCTCTTTGTTTGAAAACCGGTTTATGTTCACCTTCACAGAAACGTTTATCTGTCCAAACCCACTCTGCCCCCTCTGTCCAGGAAGCTTTTCCAGATAAGATATTTCTGTATGCCTTGGCTCGCAGAGCTGGCTGTACTGCTTGGGAAGCGATCTCTTCTAAGTAAGCGTCTAAAGCATCTATGCGTCCCACTATGGCCAGGATTCTAGTCACTGGCCCTTGTGGAGATCTGCACATTCTGTCCTTTAACAACGGCGTGATATGACTCTTAGATAGAACCTTATAGATGAGATCTCTATTTTCAGGCTCCATGCGTTGCCAGGAATTTATATTCGGCAAGAGTGCGCACAGAACATCAACAACATCTTCTTTAGAGGAAGATTCAATAAGTGAGGGTAAACATTCCAAAGCAGCCTTTCTCACTTGTGGCACCCAATCATTTAATCTCCTAACGGCAAGGGCAAGGAAGAATCTGTTGGGTGCCGGATCACTTATTGCGCGAAGAGTGTTTTCACGCTTATAGCCATCAGAACTACATACATCTATCCACGACAAAAACTGTCGTGGTCTTGCCCAGAGCTTCCATGTAGACCGATAGGATGCTTCATAGTTATATGTAAATGCATCTCTGAAAAGACCTTCCCACTTATCCAGATTTGAGAGTGGAAGGTTGGATGTTGCTTCGATCACAGGTGTGATGTCTGGATTGTTGAAATCGCTGCGTATTGACGAGCCAATCTTCCTTAATGTATTAAGGACTTCCTGTTCATATTGTTGTATCGGCATAAATTTCAACCTTCTCAGATACTTTTCCAGGGCTTCCAGTTTTTTCAAACGCAACAGCGTTGGATTGTTTTCCATCATCTTCACTGTGTTGTAGAGCCTGTGCATTGCCACGCTCTCTTCCCTACGTCTGATCACATCAGCCCCGACAACCATCTGCGTGCCAGCGCGCTATTCAGAAACACGGCCTGTGCAGCTGATATCTGTACTATTCCAAGTTGCGTGCCAGATTATTTTTATATTGCTCCTTTTTTACCTGAACGCATCTAACCTATTGTTTTATAAATAATTAAATTAATTGATCATGAACTTTTCCTTTTGCCTTGAATAACAGCACCAAGAAAATAAATATCATTTTTGATAAAGTACTATCTAAATAAATAGCATCACCATCCCAAAAGCCATGAACAAAAAGAACGTTGTCGTCAGTATTCTCGGTGTTGTGAAAGACAACAAAGGCCGTGGCCAAAAGCGCTGGCAGACTTGGCGCCCAAACGTAAGCCTGGTGATGCATAAGGACTTTCCAGTCCATCGTTTAGAACTACTCTACGACCCGAGTTATCTGCGTCTGGCACAAAAGGTGGTGGCAGATATCCAACAGGTGTCGCCGGAAACAGAAGTGGTGTTGGTAGAAGCAGCATGGAAGGATCACTGGGACTTTGCTGAGATTTATGGTTGGTTATACGACTATGCCACCCATTACCCGCTGAACACCGAGCAGGAAGACTACTTTTTCAACATCACCACCGGCACCCACGTTAACCAGATCTGTATGTTTCTGCTGAGCGAGGCCAAGTTGCTTCCAGCCCGGTTATTACAAATTTCACCAGACTTTGAAGCAGAGAACAGGGCAGTCGGCACACTGCGCTTTATCGACCTGGAGCAGGCCCAATACGATGCCCTGGCTCAACGCTTTAAAGAGCAGACATTGACCGGGCAGAACTTTCTCAAAGCCGGCATAGAAACCAGAAACCATGCTTTCAACGAGTTGATCGCTGAAATTGAGCAGGTAGCGATTGCATCCCGCGACCCCATTCTACTGGAAGGGCCAACCGGCGCCGGTAAGACCCACCTGGCCCGGCGTATCTACGAGTTAAAAGCCCATCGCAATGATATAGCCGGCAGTTTTGTACAAGTGAATTGTGCCACCCTCCGTGGTGATGGTGCCATGTCTGCCCTGTTTGGCCATTGCAAAGGCGCCTATACAGGCGCGGCTCAAATGCGCAAAGGTTGTCTGGTTCAAGCGAATGGCGGCATTTTATTTCTGGATGAGATCGGTGAACTGGGCCTAGATGAACAGGCCATGCTGTTACACGCCATCGAGGAAAAACGCTTTTATCCTGTGGGCAGTGATCAGACTGTGAGCAGCAACTTCCAGCTGCTCGCTGGCACCAACAAGGACTTACGCCGGGCTGTTGAGGAAGGTACTTTTCGGGAAGATCTTCTGGCACGCATCGACATCTGGTGCTGGCAATTACCAGGCCTCGCCGACCGACTGGAAGATTTTGAGGCGAACCTGGATTTTGAACTTCAGCAGCACGCGAGACAGCAGAACAAACAAATCCGTTTTAACAGTGCCGCCCGTTCACGCTATCTCAATTTTTCCACTGGGCCTGATGGCTTGTGGCGTTCCAATTTCCGGGATTTAAATGCCAGCGTGAACCGTATGGTGACTCTCAGTGAGGGTGGGCGTATCAACGAAAGTAATGTTATCAGGGAAGTTGAGCGACTGACCCGCCGCTGGCAGGCTGGAACAAAACAAGAACCTGTCTTAAAGCTGGAAGACTATATCGAACCGAATGTTCTGGCAGACATCGACCAGTTCGATCAACTACAGCTGGTTAATGTTATCAAGGTCTGCCAGCAGAGCAGGTCTCTCGCCGAAGCAGGCAGAACACTGTTCAATGTAAGCCGAACCCGAAAAAATACAGTGAACGACAGCCATCGCTTGCGCACCTATCTGGCCAAGTTTGGCTTGCACTTTGAGGGCATAGTGACAAAAACAGAGGAAGTAAGTTAGCAGCGTTCTGGAAGACCAGGCGTTGAACTACAAAAAGTTTTTTAACTAACTGGATAAGCAGTGCAGCCTTGCCTGCCTACCCAGGGGAAAGCATTACTTGAGTTTGGCAGCGATGTTCGCAACATGGCGGCCTTGATCCCGTGCCAGTTTCAACTCAACAGCTGTTGGTTTGCGAGAGCCATCGGCACCGGCGATAGTACTGGCGCCATAAGGTGAACCACCGTTTACTTCGCTGATATCCCCCAGTTCAGGGCTGGAATAGGGTAATCCGGTAATAATCATGCCGTGGTGAATTAACGTTGGCCAAAAAGACGTGATCGTCGTTTCGTTGCCACCACCTGTTCCGGTTGAAGTGAAGACCGAACCAACCTTGCCAATCAGTTCACCCTTGGCCCAAAGCCCGCCAGTTTGGTCAAGGAAGTTGCGCATCTGTGAAGCCATATTCCCGAAGCGGGTTGGCGTACCAAACAGGATAGCATCGTACTCACTTAACTCTGCCGGTGACGCTACATCTGCTGGTTGCTCCATTTTAAAATGATTGTCTCTGGCCACCTGCTCCGGCACCAGTTCGGGTACTCGCTTGATAACAACCTGGGTGTTGGCAACTTCTCCAACTCCTTCGGCGACTGCGCCAGCCATTGTTTCAATATGACCGTAGGATGAGTAATAAAGAACAAGTACTTTTGTCATGTTTATATCTTCTCTATTGCTAAGTAGAAAGCTATCGCTCGCAAATATGGAAACGGCGCTGATGAAAACAGTTTCCTTACATTAGGGTGGCTGAGAAGAGATGTATTTATTAGCTGTCAGATCTGACAGGTTCTTTTAAATCAACAGAAAAAACTTCTGTTTTTTATGGGTCAACAGTACCTTCCACAAGAATTTCGATAATTAATAGTTCTTTATTATCAAAGAGTTATTTCGATAATTCGAATTTTATCGATCAAACCCTGCAGTTTTTTGCGCTTTTTTATTACCCGGCAAAAACCTTTAATGAATCCAACGCAACGAAATAACCGAATTCAAAAGGTAACTGCCATGAACACATTCAATACCAACACTCTCAACAACAAGCCAGCTTCCCGTGTTGCCGTTGTAACAGGTGCCGCCGGTGGCATTGGTGAAGCCATTGTCAGAAAGCTTGCTGAAGATGGACACACTGTCGCGGCTGTTGACCACAACCCCGCTGCACTGAACAAGGTTGTAGAAAAAATGCAGGCTGAGAACTTGAATGTTGTGCCCTTCCAGGTAGACATCGGCTCCAGCTCTGCTGTTGAAGCTTTTGTCCAGGAGGTAGAAGACACTCTCGGGCCAGTTTTCTACCTGGTGAACGCCGCTGGCATTCTACGTACCGGTGCAATCACTGAACTTGATGATGCCGACTGGGAAGCGACTCTGCAGGTGAATACTTCAGGCGTATTTTATGTATCCCGCACCATTGCCAGACGTATGATCGCCCGCGGTGACAAAGGCTCTATTGTAACTGTAGCGTCCAACGCAGCTTCCACTGCCCGCGTTGATATGGGCGCCTATGCTGCATCAAAAGCGGCGGTTGTCGCCTTCACCAAATGCCTGGGGCTGGAACTGGCCAAATATGATATCCGTTGCAACATTGTCGCTCCCGGCTCTACCGAGACCGAAATGCTTAGCTCCCTCACTGGTCCAGACGGTACCAAGGCTTCTATCCAGGGTTCTCAGGAATCTTACCGGGTGGGCATTCCTCTTCGCCGGGTTGCTCAACCATTACACGTAGCTGAAGCGGTGATGTTTTTACTGTCCGAACTGGCAGGTCATATCACCATGGAAACCCTGACCGTGGATGGCGGCGCAACTCTTGGCGTTTAAGGCTTGAAGGTTGGAACAGCAGGCATCTATTAGCTTTTAAGAATAAAGGTGAGCGGTATGAATGTATTACAATCTGGTCTGGCAATAAAAACAGCACCGTACAGTAACGTGCCTTATTCAAGGCAAAACAACGTATTCAGAAACATCATCACTGTGAATGGTGAACCAGGTATCTATGGTGAGAATGGGTTTAAGGCTGAGAGTGGGCGCTACCAGTTGTTTATCTCCCCTGACACGCCCTGGTCAATATACACAAGGATTTTTCTTACGCTGATGCAGCTGGAAAAACATGTAGAAGTCACGGAAATCAATCCAGCCTCCCAGCATGAAAAAGGTATTGCAGATCTGTATATCAAGGCTTGTCCCAACTATCAGGGCTCTTTCACCGTTCCATTATTATGGGACAAGCAGACCAGCACCATTGTTAATAATGATGCTACGGACATAACACGCATATTTAATTCTGCTTTTAACCATTTAACAAACTGTGATGAGGATTATTGCCCGGTAGTCCAGAGAGACGTACTTGATAATCTGAATCATCATATTGAAACAACTATGAGCCGCAGCCTGCATCAAGCCACTTTAGCTAACTCCCCTACTGCCTGGGCCGAAGCTTCTGAAGCATTCTTTTCAACCCTGGGCTGGGTTGAAGAAACTCTCTCTCGCCAGAGATATATAGTGGGCGAACAGATAACTGAAGCAGACTGGTGGTTATTCTCAACACTGGTGTGTGTTGAGAAAGCAAATCTCCCATTTACAGATGCCTGGGTAAAGCATTTAACACTATCTACTGCTTTGCGCAGGCACATGCAGGAACTGTATCAGGTCCCTGGTATTCTCAATGCGGTTGGAGGTGTAAGTCATCTTCTGGCTTAGGCCAATAGGTGACTTACCGTTTTTCTGGATATAGCCAAGGGCGTAACACTTTTTCCAGCCATGGCATAACCGGATATGTCATTAAAATACAGATAGCAATAACGGAAACCAGCACACTCAGTGGATATGGCAGACTTTGCAGAACAGGTGCCAGAAGGAAGTTGGTTAAAATGACCAATGGGTACACCGCTAAAATCCCCATAATCACCAGCTTATAAAACGCCGGTGGCTTATTAGCCTTAATGTCGTTACTTTCGGGCAGCGTGAACCACAATTCCAGCCCCCTGTTCTTTTGGGAATGAATGGTTCTTTGCACCATACCCCGTGACTTGTCCAACCAGGAATGGCACTCAGAAGATTCCTGCCAGTCTTGCAAATGTTTCTGGGTATCAAACCGGACAATAATCACGTACTCAAGATGATCAGCGTGACGTGGACGGATGACATCAACACCAATAAAGCCATCAAACTTCTGTACAGCTTTATTAATTCCCTCCACCCAAGTTTCATAGTTTTGAGCGTTGTTGGCCTGTACAACTTCTGAAATGACCATTGTCACAGAGTCGGTGGTTTTTGATATTTGAGCGTTCAAAAAATCTACCCGTTGAATTTTGAGATGAATTGAAAGGTATATAAAAAAGGGTAGACAGCCGTTATTCCTGCAAATAGCTGTTAAATTTAACAGGTAGAAACCACGATTTTTAAATAATGAAAAACATTACTAATCAATGAGTTACATATAAACCCACAAATTTATCGATCAAACCCTGCAGTTTTTTGCGCTTTTTTATTACCCGGCAAAAACCTTTAATGAATCCAACGCAACGAAATAACCGAATTCAAAAGGTGACTGCCATGAACACATTCAATACCAACATTCTCAACAACAAGTCTGCTTCCCGTGTTGCCGTTGTAACGGGTGCCGCCGGTGGCATCGGTGAAGCCATTGTCAGAAAGCTTGCTGAAGACGGACACACTGTCGCGGCTGTTGACCACAACCCCGCTGCACTGAACAAGGTTGCAGAAAAAATGCAGGCTGAGAACCTGAATGTTGTGCCCTTCCAGGTAGACATCGGCTCCAGCTCTGCTGTTGAAGCGTTTGTCCAGGAGGTAGAAGACACTCTCGGGCCAGTTTTCTACTTGGTGAATGCTGCCGGCATCCTTCGTAGCGGTGCAATCACTGAACTTGATGATGCCGACTGGGAAGCAACTCTGCAGGTGAATACTTCGGGCGTATTTTATGTATCCCGCACCATTGCCAGACGCATGATCGCCCGCGGTGACAAAGGCTCTATTGTGACTGTAGCGTCTAACGCAGCTTCCACTGCCCGCGTTGATATGGGCGCCTATGCTGCATCAAAAGCGGCGGTTGTCGCCTTCACCAAATGCCTGGGGCTGGAACTGGCCAAGTATGATATCCGTTGCAACATTGTCGCTCCCGGCTCTACCGAGACCGAAATGCTTAGCTCCCTCACTGGTCCAGACGGTACCAAGGCTTCTATCCAGGGTTCTCAGGAATCTTACCGGGTGGGTATTCCTCTTCGCCGGGTTGCTCAACCATTACACGTAGCTGAAGCGGTGATGTTTTTACTGTCCGAACTGGCAGGTCATATCACCATGGAAACCCTGACCGTGGATGGCGGCGCAACTCTTGGTGTGTAAAGCCCTGGCATTTAACAACCAAAGAAAAAAACAGACATACTTTCTTTTATTAGCAACAACGCTTTTCAGCAATAACAGGTGGTAGAGATGGGTTTACTTCAGAATGGGCAATGGATAAAAGACGCGACTAGTAACAGCACCGAGTATCGCCGCCAGGACAGTCGGTTCAGAAGTTTCATTACTCCTGATGGTGAGACTGGATTTAAAGCAGAAAAGGGGCGCTATCATCTCTACGTTTCACTGGCCTGCCCCTGGGCTCACAGAACCTTGATCTTCCGCAAGTTGAAGCAGCTGGAAGACTTTATCGACGTAACAGTAGTAGATCCGTTAATGCTCGAAAATGGCTGGCAGTTTCAGGAAGAACCACTGTATGGCTTTGATTATGTATATCAGCTCTATTTAAAAGCCAGCTCCGACTATGAAGGCCGGGTAACAGTCCCAGTACTATGGGATAAAAAGACTGAAACAATTGTCAGTAACGAATCTGCTGAAATTATTCGCATGTTTAATTCAGCCTTTGACCATCTTACGAACTGTACGACAGATTATTACCCTGTTGAGCTACAGGAAACGATAGACACCATTAACGAGCGGGTATATGCCGAGATTAATAATGGTGTATACCGGGCTGGATTTGCCCAGAGCCAGGCTGCATATACTGAGGCCGTGAACAGGTTATTTGATGCACTGGACTGGGCTGATGAAAAACTATCAGGTCAGCGTTACCTTACTGGAGATCAGTTAACAGAAGCTGACTGGCGATTGTTTACAACGCTAATACGTTTTGATGCAGTGTATTTTGGCCACTTCAAATGCAATCGCAAACATCTGGATCAATACCCGGCTTTAAGCGCTTATGTACGTGATTTGTACCAGATGCCTGGCGTGGCAGAAACAGTGAACTTTGAACATATCAAGCATCACTATTACCGCAGCCATACCCAGATTAATCCGAACGGTATTGTCCCAGAGGGGCCAGATCAGGATTTTCACCGCCCCCATGGTCGTGAAAAACTGGCTCCCGACCTATAACCCTGTCAAATCTAACAGGTGGTTGATAGAAGCAACACTGATTATGCTGAGTTTGCGAACACAGAAACACTCAAGCCCCGCTCATGCATCCGCTGATGCCTGAATCCGGCAGAGATGATCACAGCGGAGTTGCCACCTGCGATGAAACCAAGAATATCACTGGATCACTGGCAAGCTCTCATCGCTGTAGTTGAAACCGGTAGTTATGCGCGGGCATCTGCCCAGCTCAACAAATCACAATCCACCCTCAGTTATGCCGTAAACAAGATTGAAGAGCTGCTTGATATCAAGGTCTTCAAACTTGTAGGGCGCAGAGCAGAACTCACCCCAGCTGGTAAAGCGTTATTCCGTCAGTGCCAGTTTCTTGTACAGCAGGCTGCTGAATTAGAAGATCGTGCTTCATCATTAGCTGCTGGATGGGAATCCGAACTGAGTCTGGCTGTGGAAATGATTTTTCCCCACTGGTTGATTCTTCGTTGTCTGGAAACATTTTCAGAGACTCCGCCGGAACCTCGTATAGAGGTGTACGAATCCGTACTTGGAGGTACGGAAGAATTATTGCAGGAACGCCTGGTTGATATGGCGATCTGCGCACAGGTTCCCACTGGATTTGTAGGAGATTATTTAATGCATGTCACCTTGACGGCAGTTGCTGCCCCAAGCCACCCACTTCACCAGCTTGACCGTGAACTGAGCCTGAATGATCTACGCGAACACCGGCAACTGGTTGTCCGGGACAGCGGCAGTCGCAGGGTGATTAAAGCGGCGCTGGATATTGCGGAATCCCGATGGACCATGAGCCATACTGCCACCTCGATACGAGCTGCCTGCATGGGATTAGGCTTTGCCTGGTATCCCCGTGAATCCATCCAGTCTGAACTGGAATCTGGCCAGCTTAAACCTTTACCTCTGCAGCAGGGTGCGGAGCGACTGGTTGCTCTGTACCTTGCATATTCGGACCCTGAAACTGCCGGCCCTGCTGCTCGCAAACTGGGCAGTGTCATTCGTGAGGCTGCAGCAGAAGCGGGTATCTCAGCGGGGGCCTAAAATCTTCCGCATCTTGCTGGAAAATCTCTTGGCTGCTTTGAACCAATCAGCCAAGACAAAACCTGTCTCAATTCAATATCTATAGATAATCACAGGGAAACAGGTTTTAACCAAGATATGGATAAAGTTTGTGGCAGGCTTGGGGGTTAGCAGAGGAAAATCGAGTATAAAAACTGAACAGCCTGCCCATCAGGACAAGCTGTGTTCAATATCAATCCAGCAGGCAACTATGGCATGTCCGTTAATAACCTTTGGCGGACCAGCTCGATGAGCCTTTATACCAGCCTTACGCAATAATCTCTCGATACCCACTGGAGAAACACTTATCAGTCGTCGAGCACCATGTTTTCTGGCACAACGAATAGAGGCTCGTAACAGTTCTCCAAAAGAGAGCTCAGATATTTGCCCACCGTTGCCTATTGAGGGAGCACTGCGGTGTTCAGGTGAGAAGTTGGTAAAGCGCGATATTTCCCATACCTCCTCTGACTTGGGAATTTCCTGACCATTAAGCAACTCTGGGAAAACTTCTTCCAGCAGGTAAGGCTCAGTGGTGGGCAATAGTCTTGCACACCCGATGATATTGGCCCAACTATCCTTAGCAACAACATAAAGAGTATCGTCATGATCGAACTGGTCAGTTTCAGCACCTGTTGAACAATCCAGTTCCCAACCCAGGCTTTCTACAAAAACCTCATGGCGATATTTAAACAAATCAGATTTAATAGCGTCTGTTAACTGATTAGAAAACCCTGAAACAAAATCCATTTTCCGTCGCTCATTTAATAAATTGGTGTGGCTATTAATGCACGCCCTAAAAAACTTGAATAGCTGACAGATTTGGCAGGGTAAATGACAATCAATCTATGATTTCATTGATGATTTTTTAATTAACGAGAGAAGAATAATAAAATAACAGTCAGTGCTAAATAATAGTGCACGAATTAAAAAGAGGTACATTGTTGTGCGTGTCAATTTTTAAATTGACATCATTTTCACCCCATGGAGAATTTAACTTTACTTATTACAGTTAAAAACATTAAAAAGGGAAATTAGAGAATAGTTTTCTTCAAAAAATCTTTCATCTTACACTTGAATTGTTACGAATATTTTTCACTGATATATTGCATAACAGTTCCAGACCAATCAATCATCTCTATATGATTCACAAGGATTTTTGATGTTAACTCATGACCTTTGTCCTCTGCACTTATATCATCGATAAACATAATATTCGAATATGGATAGCCATCGATTTCATACTGCGAATTATTTTTCAGCGTATTTACCTTCCAGTCCCAACCAATGGAAAGAGTAGGGGTGGTTTGACTAATCCACTCTGTTAAACCAGCCAATGAAGTTTTGCTGTCATTATTATATTTTTCAGGTATGTAAATATCTATTTCAGAATGAATATGCAATAAAGGAATGGACTTGAAACGTTTATAAGTTAAACGCATCAGTCCATCGGAAGATACCGTTAATAATTCCCGTGAGTTGTGAACCTGGTTTTCTTCCACTGGCATAACCTTTCTGATAAGTTAGATTTAAGAATAAATCGCATAAAAAAATAATGCTAATCAATTGATCATCGTAACAACAGTGTCATCTTTATCAGTTGACAGGTGGGAAGATATAACCGCTTATGTTGGATAATAAACTATACGACCAGATTGAAGCCATTCAATCGGCGCCGAACCTTAACGACTTGCTGACAACCGTGGATGCTTATGTAAAGTCTGTGGGGTTTGAGTACTACTCTTATGGGCGCCGCACTCATTTACCGGTTGCCAATCCAAAGCTGGACCTGATCAGTAACTACCCTGCGTCCTGGAAACAGGATTATCAGGAGAAACAGTATTTTGCGCAGGATCCAACCATCACCCATGCGATGAAAACCACAGCACCGATGATCTGGTCAGAGAATGATTTTGTTGATGCCGTCGCACTACAGGAAGATGCAGCTGCGTTTGGTATTCAATATGGTTGGTCCCAGGCGACAAGAAGCAACCAGGGGCTTTCTATGCTGACACTGTCCAGATCTTCTGAGCATCTGTCAGATGCCGAAGTGAACGCAAGCACTCCTATATTGATGTGGTTCACCCAAACCATTAATGACGCAATGGAAAAGTTTGTTAACCCAGCGTCTTCACAACCAGAAATCTGCCTGACTCAAAGGGAAACAGAGGTTATGCGCTGGACTGCCGATGGCAAGACGGCCTATGAAATTTCAATCATTCTTGGCATTTCTGAGCGAACCGTTAACTTTCATCTCAATAACGTCATGCTGAAGCTGGGTACGAATAACAAGATTGCCGCTACGGTCAAAGCGATAACACAGGGACTGCTTTAACCCTGTGACATGCCCTCCTCTTTTCAGCTTATGCAGACAGCCTTTCAACAGGCTCCAGGTTCCTGCTTTCAATAGTGGAGCGCACTCTTCTAGCGGCTCGAGTCAAGGCTGTTCGAGTTGTATTCCAGTCAACACAGGCATCTGTGACAGATACACCATAAGCCATACGCTCTGAAATCTGCTGTTTACCAGCACCAATATTGCTCTCCAGCATCAAACCAATAATGGCGTTACTCCCCCTAACCACCTGATTAACAACATCATCAAGCACTGATATCTGTCGTTGATGGTCTTTATTGGAATTGGCGTGACTGCAGTCAATCATGATGTTAGCGGGCAGGTTATGCTGCCGTAGTTTCTGTTCACAGGCCTTAACACTCGCAGATTCATAATTTGGACCGCAGTCGCCACCACGAAGTACAATATGGCCATAACGGTTACCCTGGGTATGAACCGTTGCCACACCGCCCTCTTTATCAATGCCCAGGAAGTTATGGGGGCTTGCAGCCGATTGCAGCGCATTGATGGCAACAGTAAGGCCTCCGTCAGTCGCATTCTTAAACCCAACGGCTGACGATAAACCACTGGCCATTTCCCGGTGAGTCTGTGATTCCGTAGTACGAGCTCCGATGGCGGACCAGGAAATAAGATCCTGCAAATATTGTGGTGCAATAGGGTCCAGCACTTCGGTTGCTGTGGGCAGGCCAATACGAGCTATATCAAGCAATAGCTTGCGCCCGGCCTCAAATCCCTGCTGTATTCGAAAGGAATTATCGAGATCCGGGTCATTCAGCATACCTTTCCAGCCCGTGGTGGTTCGGGGTTTTTCAAAATACACGCGCATCACCAGCAGCAAGGAATCCTGCACTTCATCAGCCAGCGCTTTAAGGCGCAGGGCGTAGTCAATAGCAGCATGAGGATCATGTATGGAACACGGCCCGACAACCACCATCAGCCGTGGATCTTTACGATCAAGAATGTTTTTAATCGCCATACGACCTTCACGCACAGTTTTTGCGGCGCACGCATCAATCGGTAACCGCTCCTGAAGTTCACCAGGACTCATAAGTGCCCGGTGGGTTCTGACATTCAGATCGTCAGTCTGAAAACTCCTCATTTGTCACTCCTGTTTTTTATTGAACACATAGATGTTTGCCGAATTGGCGATAGAAGACGGACTGCGCACAACCTCAGGGTTGCGTCATGTATATCTGTGCATGGTCGGGTATTTTCAGCCAGGGATGCTTTTCCCTAACCCAGATATGGACATCGGGTTCCAGGCTGTAGGTATCTGCCAGGTGACTGACTTTCAATTTGAGAGGGCCGGGTATATCAGGGTTGTAATGGTAGATACGATTGCCACACTGAGGGCAAAACTTCGCGGCAACAGTATTGCCATTTTCCGCTACACGACGCCACTCACTCATTACACCCTGAAAGGAAATACTACCAGGGTCGACAAACGCACTGATACTAAAGGGGCTGGTCGATAGTTTCTGGCACTCTCTGCAGTGACAGGCTGCTACCTTCAGTGGTGCCTTCATCAGCGTATAGCTGACGCTGCCGCACTGGCAGGTACCATGCAGCGGGTATTGCAGATTATCCATAACACTTTCCCTGACTGCGTAGGTTTGTTTATAAGCTTTGATTAAAAAAGGCGTAACCAGACAACAAGCCACATACTTCACAGCTTCTGATTACGTAAAGTCCCGGGCCGCATTAACTCGCCTTCAGCAGAACCTCTTCTTCATTACTTAAAGCAATAGTGACGTTGTACTCGCTTACCCAGGCATTGAATTCAACCAGACGTTCAAGCACCGAACGGGCACTCCAGGGGCCACCAACAGCGTAACTTCCTTGAGGTTGGTCAAGCATTTTCTGGATATTTTCCCGCTCAATAATCTGCAGAACTGGAGAGCCCAGCTTGAGAATGGATTTCACCCGCTCACGCAGAGCCAGTTCATAGCCGTCGTCCTGGGTTGAAGGGTAAGGACTTTTCTTTCGGTCGAGTACACTGTCAGGTACCAGTCCGCGCATGGCTGCGCGCAACAGGCTCTTTTCACGACCATCGAAATTCTTGATTGACCATGGTGTATTAAATACATAATCCACCAAACGGTGATCACAGAACGGTACCCGGATTTCCAGGCCAACTGCACCACTGATCCGGTCCGAGCGATCAAGCAGGAAATTCTCCCAACGGGTGACATTCAGATAAGTGATCTGGCGCATGCGAGCTTCTTTTTCTGACTCACCTTCCAGAACAGGCATTTCTTCTACAGCCTGCTGGTAGCGCTGATCGATGTAGTCACCAAGACCAAGATTGTCCCAAAGGCCAGTTTTCTTTAAAGCACCAATGCCGCCGGCTTTTTCAAACGGGTGATGCCACGGGAAGGATTCAAGAGCCACAGCATCCGGATCATGGAACCAGGTGTAACCGCCAAATAATTCATCGGATGCTTCACCAGACAACGCAACCGTTACCCGATCACGTACCGCTTTGCAGAGGCGATAAAGGGAGTACTCCATATCACCGGTTGAAATGGGTAAATCCTGAGCCTTCAGGGTTTTTGCCCGCACATCATTATCCATCACGTCATCACTATTGAGCATGACATTGATATGTTCGGCATTCACATGCTTGGCCACTTCAATAGCAAACGGTGTGTCTGGGTCCTCCCACTGAACATTTGAAGCAAACTGTTCTTCATAGCCATCAAAGTCTATGGAGAAAGCCATCAGCGGCTTGTCTGATCCACTCTTTTTCATAGAGTCAGCCGCGAGCACTGTCAGCGCACTGGAATCGAGTCCGCCGGATAGCAATGTACCCAGTGGTACATCTGCTATCACCTGACGGTCAACGATATCTGTCAGCAGCTCACGCACATGATTGATGGTTTCAGCCAGATCATCAGTATGTTCACGAGCTTCCAGAGCCCAATACTGGCGCTCAGTTGTTCCTTCCCGATTGATGGTCATCATGCAACCGGGCTTGAGCTCATGCATACCTTTAAACACTCCGTGCCCGGGAGTTTTCACAATGCTGAAAATCTCCTGCAGGCTTTCAAGGTCTGCCACAGCCTCTGCTTCAGGATGGCTGAGAATAGCTTTGGGCTCGGAACCAAAGAGAACATCACCATTATCCAGTGGGTAGAAATACAGTGGCTTTATACCCATCTGGTCACGAGCCAGAACAAGTTGTTCACGCTCGGTATCCCAGATAGCAATGGCGAACATTCCATTCAGGTGTTCAGCAAAGCTCTCCCCCCACTCCAGGTAAGCCGTTAAAACAACTTCGGTATCACTGGCCGTTTGAAACTGGTGGCCTGCTTCTATCAGCTCTTCCCGCAGTTCACGGTAGTTATAAACCTCACCGTTGTAGGAGATGATGGCTCTGGGATTGTCTTCCCCGCTGGCCATGGGCTGAATACCGCCCTCAAGATCAATAACTGACAACCGGCGGTGCCCAAGAACTATGTGCTGGTCAAGCCAGGTACCACCTGCGTCAGGGCCACGACTTGTAAGAGTATCAGTCATGCCCTGAGCGATGCGGTGCTGCTGTTTAAGGTCGCGCTGGAAACTCACCCAGCCAGTCATTCCACACATGATGTTTTCCTTGTTTCTTTTTCAGTGATAAAGAGGTCGGATCAGGCAACTTCGGATTCAGGAACACGAGTAACCAATGGCTGCAGGTCATCAGTTTTAATAAAGCTTTCACCAAAGAAAGGAGGCCGTTCGCCGTGAAGCCATTGCAGAGTCTGGTGCAAATCTTTTGGCTCCATGGCAATCAACTGGGCATTGCGAGCTTCAGCCGCAACTCCGGTAGCGTGGTAGATATGCTGCCCCATATAGCGTGCAGCATTGACGACACGCGCCGTTCGATCTTTTCGGATGGCGTTATATTCCAGCAAGGTGGCAACCGCATGCTCACTGCTCCGCCCCTGCAATAAAGTACCCAGCGCAACGGCATCTTCTACCGCCATGCAGGCACCCTGGGCGGCATACTGCAACATGGGATGGGCTGCATCCCCTAACAGGGCAACACGGCCTTCTGTCCAATCATCAACAGGGTCACGGTCACACAGCACCCATTTCTTCCAGTTATATCCCAGTGCCATCAGGCGTTTGGCTTCTCCGCTGATCTCACTGAACTCTTCCAGAACTTTGGTGGAATCAGCGGGTTCACCAGTTACAGCATGTACAGCCTGGTCATCGATCGTGGCAGCCAGATTCATGTAAGTGCCCCCGGCTATTGGGTAATGAACAAAGTGCCATTTGCGTCCGGCCCACAGGGTGACTGCATTCCAGCGCAAATCTTCAGGAACCTCTTCCATAGGAATGATGGCGCGGTAGATAGTGTGTCCGGACACCCGTGGCGGACCATCGGCAATCAACTGCTGTCGTATAGCCGAACGAATGCCGTCAGCACCAATAACAATGTCGGCCGTTTCAGGATCTGAACCTTCCACATAAACCGTGGCGCTGCCTTCGTTCTGGGTATAACCAGTGACAGCACAGGATGTACGTAGTTCTATAGAAGAATGCTGCTGGCAGGCTTCCAGAAGCGGGTAATAGAGATCTGTACGATGCACGACCATGTAAGGATTATCGAAAGTGGCCTGATAATCTTCACCCAAATCCAGCCGAGTGATTTTTTCACCCGTTAAACCATTCATCAGCAGTAGTTCATCAACAGGTACGGCCAGGCTGCGCACCTCTTTACCTACGCCCAGATGATCCAGGGCATGAAAAGCATTGGGAGCAAGCTGGATACCCGCACCTATTTCAGTAAACTTGTTCTGCCTTTCAAGAACCACCACCTGATGGCCTGATCTGGCGCAGGATAATGCTGTAGCCAGGCCACCGATGCCCCCGCCAACAATTGCAATTTTCACAGTTGTCTCTCCTTGAACGTATGATCACGCGACTTGTTCGAACTTCACGCTTGTTTTTTTCGTATCCTGTGAGGAAAGGCGGACAAGAAGCTCTTCAAAAATGCGAGCCCCATCCACAGTCAGAATGGATTCAGGGTGAAACTGGATACCGCAAAACCCCTGGCCGCGTATGGCGTGCACTTCACCACTTTCAGCATCACGGGACAGATCTGCAGTACCTCTGTTTCCAGGCAGGGAAATAGTGTTGTGCTCACAGCGGGCAGCAAAAGTGTTGTAGAAACCAACACTCTCTGGTTTGCCGAACAGATTAATGCCTTTCTGTACACCCTGGTTGGGGTCGTCCCGGCGGACAAGAGGCAGACCCAGTGTAGCTGTTAACACCTGATGGCTCAGGCAAACCGCCAGGAAGGGCTGCTGCTGTTCAAGCAGCTGGTGTACAGCGTTATAAATGTGGGCAATCTTGCCATCATCCCTATCCTGAGGGTCTCCCGGACCAGGGCCCATCACCACCAGGTCATGATTACCGTTAAAACTGTATTCTTCGTCATATCGCTTCACATCTGCCTGACATCCCAGAGAACGAAGCTGGTGCATGATCATGGAGGAGAAGGTGTCTTCAGCATCAATGATCAGTACTTTTTTACCAGCCAGCGGTGCGTCTGAATGAGTGTTATGCCGACTGTTGTTAAGCCAGAAATCGCCAATACCCTGATTACGCTGCGCCAGTAAACGCTGAACATCAGGATGTTGACTGAAGCTCCTGGGTTGCCCGTTAATAGCGGCCAGAAGCCCGGAAGCCTTGGCTCTGGTCTCTTCAGCTTCAGCCTTCGGATTAGAGCCACGAACCAGAGTTGCACCAACAGCAATGCGCATATGGCTGCAGTTATTGATATCTGCCGTCCGGATAAGGATGCTGGAATCCAGGGTACGCTGCCCTTCGGACTGGCCAATAAGTGCAACAACGCCACTGTAATAACCACGGCCATCAGGTTCATATTGATGAATAACGCGGGCAGCACTTTCCTGTGGGCTGCCCGTGACCGAGGGAGCAAACATGGTCTCTTTAAGAATCTGCAAAGGATTGAGAGAAGTGTGTCCCTGGATCATGTATTCCGTATGAGCAAGACGAGCCATCTCTTTCAGCATCGGCCCCTGTACAATGCCGCCGTTATCACATACCTGAGCCATCATTTTCAGCTCTTCATCCACAACCATATAAAGCTCATCCGCTTCTTTCTTGTCGCTCAGAAACGAAGTGATTTCGGATAGCTTTGGTCCGGTCACCGGATAACGGTAAGTGCCGCTGATCGGGTTCATAACGGCTGTGCCGTTGTTGAGGGTGATATGACGTTCAGGGGTAGCACCTACCAGCGTTCGCTCACCGGTATGCACGACAAAAATCCAGTATGAGCCGGATTCCTGGGTGAGAAGATTGCGAAAAATGTTGAGTGCCGCAACAACGGGATGACAATCCAGTTCGGCAGTGTATGAGCGTTGCAGTACAAAGCTGGCGCCGAGACCACGGCCTATCTCACGCTCCAGAACACTGCTGACCATGCTGGCGTAGTCATCATCAGCGATATCGAAACCAGCGTTTTTCAGCGATAGAGGCTGCGACGGAATGGATTGAATAACATCCTCTACCGTGCACTTTTCCTGCCTTTGTATGTCGATGGCAACCAGAGGAGTGCTATCGTCTGTCGCTTCAAAACCTCGTTCCCGAATCTGCCGGTAAGGAAGTAGAACCAGTTTTTCGTGGCAAGAGTCAGTGTTGTCATGTGAGATCTCTGCCAGCGCAATATCATCCAGGGACTGATATATGTCAGCGGCACCTGTAATAAATTCAACGCATTCCCTGCCAGAAGATTCCGGGCGATGCAGCAAAGCAAAAGCCGGTGGATTAATGGAGAGTAAATCGTCCATTATTTTCTGAGTTTGCCCCAGGCTGTTATAGCTCATGGGATACCTCCACATGTTCCATCACCTGGGCAGTGGTCAGCACCATGGCGCAGTTGCGTGAGGCATAATTCAACGCCATGGTGTGGTCTTCTTCGCAGAAATCAGCAGTTGCATCGTTGATGACAAATGGCTGAATATCATTGGAAAAAGCTTCCAGCGCTGTTGATAAAATCCCGACATGGGCATAAACACCGCAAATAATCAGCTGGTCACGCCCTTCATCAAGCATGCGCTTAAGCAGGTTGGTTTTTACAAACGCGCTATAACGCCATTTGGTAAGCATCCAGTCATTATTACTGGGGGTAAGTGAGGAAATAACAGAGCGATCTTCAGCAGTCGTCTTCATTCCCGGACCCCAGAAATCATTCAGCAGCCCCCGCTGTTGCTGGCTCATATCACCAGGTTGAGCTGTGTAAGCCACAGGAATACCGGCACGTTTGCAGGCTTCGCGCAATGTTGCGGCATTGTGAATCAGCGCCGTAGCAGCTTTGTGCGTATCAGAAAAAGGACGCAGAAAGTAATTCTGCATATCGTGAATTAACAATACGGCGCGTTCGGGATCAATCTGCCAGTTAACAATATTTGGCAGAAGCTCCCGTGGCACCGAGTACGGAGCAATAGGGGGGATGCCTGGCATGTTCATCTTCTCCTTGACTGATAAATATTGTTTTCTTAATAACGTCTTACAGGTAGCGTCAGGGCCGCTTTAAATCTGTGAATGAAACGTCTGGAAACATTTAATTAATGCTCTTTAAATATTTCGTACGACCAGTACCGTATAAGCATTACCGGTTGTTTTGCTAAGATAAGCGCGAAGATTTTTTACAGGTAGCTGTTAAAGCTGACAGGGGGATTTGATTCGAAGGAATTCATTAGAGGTTGTTGATAAGCTTCTGAAACTTAATAAAGCGTGAAAATTCAAAAACTAACAACGGAATCTTTCTATCTGTTTCAAACAAGTCATTACTATTGGCACAGCGTAATATTTCGGAGAATTACTTTTTCTTATTTCGCTTTTTCCTTTTGCTATCCCCAATTGCTCCTGACGCGGCTAATCCCAAAAGCCGCTGAAACTTTGGACATTCCATATGGCTGGGTGCGGAGCATACTGCCGCATGGCGAAGCCCATCTCGCATAGCTTCAAGCTTTTTGATGGACAGATCGATTTCATCTGCCTTTTCCAACAGCATTCCCCGATCAATATCTGGCTTTCCGCCTGTACCTAGCATTTGAGAAATTTCGTCCAGGCGAAAGCCAGCACTACGCCCCAGAGCAATCAAAGCTAATCGTTCTACAACATTGCTGTGAAATATTCGATGTAACCCTCGTCTGCCAACAGACTGAATCAAACCTTTTTCTTCGTAATACCGGAGTGTTGAAGCAGGAAGGCCTGACAGTTTGACCACTTCGGAGATATCCATTTTTCTCCCCTTGACCTCAAGTTGACTTGAGGTTGTACGCTATCACTGCACCTTCCACAAAACAATCAAGCGATAACACCAAAAAGCAAGGAGGTAGGCTATGGATTTCGTGCCAATCGTTGTTCTGACCGGGATAGGGGCAACTGTCATCATGGATATATGGGGCATTATTCGACAGCCACTTATGGGAGTAGCAGCACCGAACTATTCAATGGTTGGCCGCTGGATAGGACATATGAATCATGGCCAGTTCTGCCATCGATCCATCACAAAGAGTAAGCCCGTTGCTGGCGAACAGATTATTGGGTGGGCATTCCACTATCTGACAGGTGTCACCTTTGCCTTTCTGATGGCTGCTTTATGGGGGAGTGAATGGTTTCAAAACCCAACGCTTGGGCCTGCGCTCACTCTTGGCTTTGCGACAGTGCTTGCACCTTTCCTTTTGATGCAGCCAGGTATGGGGGCAGGTATTGCCTCTTCCCGATCTAAGAACCCAGCTTCTGCAAGATTGCAGAGCCTTATTACCCATGGCGTTTTTGGTGCGGGCCTTTACGTTTCCTGCCGGGCCTTACAGCACCTGTTCGCCTGACTTAATTTAAAAAATATAAGGAGATTACTATGCGTATACCTGCTCGCTTTGCCCCACTGCTGTTCAGCGCCCTGCTCTCAGCCATTATGGTCGGTATTGTTTCTGCGTTTGTACTGCTGACATCACAGGGGTTGAGTAATGAATTCTTCACTCTCTGGTTGAAAAGCTGCCTGACAACCTGGCCAGTTGCATTTCCGACTGTTGCCGTTGTTGCTCCATTTGTGAGACAGATTGTAGCCAGAGTTACTGTGCAATGAGGCACCCACTCTCCCCGCTTAGCAGGCGGGGTTTCTCTTGTTTTGCTTATTCGAAATCGAAGCTTGTCCCTCAATCATTCGTGGTAGAACCACACACATTAACAATTGGAACAGACTCACAACATTTAGACCAATAAATATAATTATCAGTCTTTATTTATACTACGTATAAACTACCCTTTGATAATCCATGTAACGTTATATATCATATTATGTATACATAATTTTATAGCCTTAAGAACATGCCTCGCCCAGGAATCACATACTCCCAAGTTGCCAGTACCTGCAATACTCTCGCCTCGAGAGGCATACAGCCCACCGTTGACAGGATTCGCGAACAACTGGGAACCGGTTCCCGCACTACGATCAACGAGCACAAAAAGCGCTGGGAAAACCGTAACGAAACTCTTCTTGGTAATACATCAAACATCAGCAACAGTGTTTTAAACCTGGTTAAACAACTGAGTGAGCAACTCGAAGAAGAAGCAACAGACACGATTCAAAAAGCAACATCTGCTTCAGAGGCTCACTTCAGAGAACAATTAGCGCAGAAGAACAATCTTCTGGATGAAGCTGCCAAGCGTATAAAGCAGCTTGAAAACCGGCTGCACAACGCCACTCTGAATGCAGAGAAGCTTGAACACCAACTGGCAAAAGCTGTAGAAAAGCAGGAACAGGAACAACAACTGAGAGTCCAGGCACAAACACAGCTTGCCGAGGAAAAAGAGAAAGCAGCTCTCCAGCAGACTCGAATCGATTCACTCGAGGATAAACACCAGCAAACCCGCCTTGCACTGGAACATTATCAAAATGCAGTAGCTGAACAGCGCCAGCAAGACCAAGACCGCTACGATCAGGAACGAACCCTGCTCAATCAGGAGTTGAAAAATACCCGGGATGAACTGGCAGGCAAGAACGAACAGCTTTCAAAACTCAACCACCAGTGTGGAAGCCTGGTCACCGAACAAAAGAGTCTTTACACCCAGCTTCGGGATAAAGAAGAGAACTATCGCAGCCAGTCCAACCAGATGTCCCAGCTACAACAGGATGTGAAAACACTGCAACAGCGCTGCGACAATCAATCAAGTGAACTTATGTCACTTACTCGAGAGAACCTGAAGCAGAGTGCAGAAATCACTGCTCTGGAACGAGATAAAACAGAACTCCGTGAGAGTAGGACGACATTGGAGAAAAGTGTTCAGGATCTCCAACATCAGTTAGAGATTCTCAAGAAAGAAACACTGGAGAATAATGCATAGGTTGCGGATAAAACTATCTCTAAAGTCTTCAGCCATAACAGGTTATTTTGTTTTTTTAGCTTGGGTAATGAAGTCTTTTAAGTAGTCAATTTGCTGCTCATCTTTGCGAATGCCAACAAAGATCTGTTTACCAATACCCTGCTCACCAAAACGAATACTTTTGATCGGCATTGATTTCGAGTACTCATCAACTAACCAGCCAGGCAAAGCACAGACACCTCGGCCAGCGGCGACCATCTGTAACATGATTTCAGTTGTTTCAATCGTTTTGTGCTTCTTTACAGAACACTTTGCCGGGCTGAGAAACTGGCTAAAGATATCTAGCCTCTGGGGCTCAACGGGATAACTAAATAGAACTTCTTCACTTAGCTGATCAGGCACCACAAAATCATGCTTTGCAAGGCGGTGCGACTCAGCAACTACAAGCCTATGCTCATAATCGAAAACAGGGATGTATTCTATCTTTGGTTTGAACAGCGGGTCTGGCGTAATCAATACATCAATTTCGTAGCTTAGCAATGCACCCAAAGCTCCAAACTGGAACTCCTGCCTCACATCTATATCTATATCTGGCCACTGCTCAAGATAGGGCTGTATAACTCTAAGCAACCACTGATAACAAGGGTGGCACTCCATCCCTATTCGCAGCGCTCCCATTTCACCCTTTGCAATCTTATTCAGCAATAATTCAGTGTGTAAGAACTGCGGGAGCACTCGATCAGCAAGGGCTTGAATACGCTCGCCGGCAGAAGTAAGACGCAGGTTACGACCATCTTTTTCCCATATAGTCGTGGCGATCTGCCCTTCAAGCTTTTTAATACTATGACTGAGTGCAGACTGGGATAGATGCAATGAATCGGCTGCTTTCGTTAGAGTTCCATGTTCTTTTATTGCAGTTAGTATTTCTAAGTGCGTTCTCTCTAACATCAGGTGACTCCAGCCTACAACCAAAATATGAGTAGATTTCACTCAATGATGAAAATATATCATTAATACTCATGTGTTAACTATTATTACAATCTCATCGTGAGTTCTAATGATTCAAGAATAATTAAAATATCATTTTGCAAAACAGAAAAAGATTATCGTTTTGCATTAGGAAATGGATTCCCAACTCAGAAACGACATCTGTCATAAGTATCGCTGGCAGAGTTCTTATCGGTCACAAAAAGAAGTCATAATTAATGAGCATCGTTGAGTTAATAATAACTAATACCCCTACATTTCTGGCATTGGCTGTTACAGGAGTGTTTGCTGGTGTTTTAGCAGGCTTGCTGGGAGTTGGCGGCGGTATCGTAATCGTCCCTGTGCTGTTTTTCTTGTTCCAGAGCTTCGGCGTTTCAGCAGAGTCGGCAATGCTGGTTGCAACAGCCACTTCGCTGGCAACCATAATACCAACGTCTGTTAGTTCAATTCGTTCTCACCATAAGAAAGGAAATGTAGACTTTGGCCTGCTGAAAAGATGGGCCGCATTTATCTTCTTTGGAGTATTGGCTGGCAGTTGGCTGGTCACTCGAGTTGACGGCTCTTTGCTAACAGCACTGTTCGGTGTGATAGCAACCTTGTCTGCACTCAATATGTTGTTTAGAACGGGGAAATCAGCACTGTTCCAAAAACTGCCCGGTACAACTGGGCAATCAGTTATGGGCTCTTCCATTGGCTTTTTCAGTTCCATGGTCGGCATTGGCGGTGGCACTATCTCTGTACCACTACTGACCCTCTATAACTACCCTGCTCACAAGGCTGTTGGTACTGCTGCGGCAATAGGTTTAATCATTTCCCTGCCAGGTGCCCTGACAATGCTCACGTTAGGCATAACCCCATCAGATGCACCAGCTGGCACATTTGGTTTAGTTAACCTGATTGGCTTTGTTTGCATTGTGCCCCTGACAGTATTGTTCGCACCTGTAGGGGCATCACTGGCAGCTAAACTTGATGCTGCAAAACTTAAAAAGGTTTTCGCTGTCGTATTACTTTTGACTGGCTTACGCATGCTGGCACAGCTTTACCTGTAAGCTATGCTGATAGCTCTCTGCGGATGATTTCTGCGCCTGCACTTAAAGCATTCAATTTGCCCATTGCGACCTGGCGAGATAAAGGTGCCATACCGCAGTTGGTGCAGGGGTAGAGCTTGTCAGCATCAACATACTTGAGAGATTTTCGCAGAGTATCAGCAACTTCTTCCGGAGTCTCGATTGTATCCGTTGCAACATCAATGGCCCCAACCATCACTTTTTTACCACGCACAAGCTCAAGCAACTCGACTGGCACATGAGAGTTGTGGCATTCCAGAGAGATAATATCGATATTGGATTGTTGCAGCCTGGGAAACACTTCTTCATATTGGCGCCACTCACTGCCCAAGGTTTTTTTCCAGTCAGTATTCGCCTTAATGCCATATCCATAGCAAATATGTACGGCTGTTTCACAGCTAAGCCCTTCGATTGCTCTTTCTAAAGCAGCAATCCCCCAGTCATTCACTTCATTAAAAAACACATTAAATGCCGGCTCATCAAACTGAATGATATCAACCCCGGCTGCTTCGAGCTCTCTGGCTTCCTGGTTGAGTATTTTTGCGAACTCCCAGGCAAGTTTCTCGCGGCTTTTATAGTGGTCATCATAAAGTGTATCCACCATCGTCATGGGGCCGGGCAGAGCCCACTTGATGGGTTGTTTGGTCTGCTGGCGTAAAAACCTGGCATCCTCAACAAAAACAGGCTTTGGTCTGGAAACAGCACCAACAACTGTAGGCACACTCGCGTCATAGCGGTCACGAATCTTAACGGTTTTACGATTCTCAAAATCAACACCACTCAGGTGCTCAATGAATGTTGTCACAAAATGCTGACGCGTCTGTTCGCCATCACTGACTATATCCACACCTGCCTGCTGTTGCTCCTGCAGAGACAAACGCAATGCATCGTGTTTTCCGTCAACTAACTCTTCACCTTGAAGCTTCCACGGTGACCAGAGCTTTTCAGGTTGTGCAAGCCAGGAAGGCTTAGGCAAACTGCCAGCCGTTGAAGTAGGTAATAATGTTGTCATACTGAATTCTTCTATCTGCCAGGATTAAAAAGAGCAATTTGCTGACCACTGTTCAAGAACAGCTTTGTTTGGTTTGATAAAGTGTTCCTCAGCAAATTTACCCTGCTCAATAGCCAACCTGCTGCGCTCTTCCCGGTCATAAACGATTTGAGTTAATGAGTGATCCAGATTCTTTAAACTTGGTTGGTAGCACTTTCCTGCAGCAGCATTCGCATTGTAAATCTCAGGCCTATAGATTTTCTGGAACGTTTCCATGGTGCTGATTGTGCTGATCAGCTCAAGGTTGGTGTAATCGCTCAGTAGATCACCAAAAAAGTAAAAGGCTAGAGGAGCAACACTGTTGGGCGGCATAAAGTAACGAACCTGCAGCCCCATTTTTTTAAAGTACTGTTCTGTTAAAGACGATTCATTGGGCTGGTATTCAGTGCCCAGAACAGGATGCTGGTTTTCAGTACGATAGTAAGTTTTGTTGTCTGAGACACTCAGGCATATCACAGGAGGTTTGCTGAAGTTATTTTTATAAGCCTCTGAATTTATGAAGCATTTAAACAACTTCCCGTGCAGTTCACCAAAGTTGTCAGGTATACTGAATCCAGCCTTGTCCTTATTGTGATCTAAAAGCAATACACTGAAATCGTAATCACGCACGTAAGAAGAAAAGTTGTTACCTACAATTCCCTCTATGAGTTTGCCAGTTTTACGATCGACGATATTTGTTTTCAGCACTTCAATTGACGGGAAAGTCTGGCCACTACTTTCTATATCCATATCAACTGAAATGATCTCAAGCTCAACAGAGTAACGATTACCTTCAGGGTTATCCCAATGCGCCAGCGCATTAAAACTGTTGTCAATCATATTCAAGGCATTACGCAGATTCTCTTTGCGATTATTACCTCTAGCCAAATTGGCAAAGTTAGTGGTTATGCGTGTGTTATCCGATGGATGATAGTTTTCATCGAAGCAAATGCTCTTAACATCAAATGTGAAGTCTTTACCCATGGTAGTTTGGCACCCTATTTTCTGAGAAAACCCGAATGTAGTTTTTGCTATATCAGGGTCGTTAAAATTTTTCTGATATTCCCAGTCAATAGTCATCACAGCTGTTTGATTCTTATCCCGATGCTTGATTAAAAATCAACCGTAATGTTGTCTAGAGCTAAGAGCAGAGTGCATTTTATACTTTTAATATTTCATGAATAAAATTGATTTTATTTCATTGTTTGATGAAAAAGTCTCATGATTTACTCGACAATGTCTCCTGGTGCGTGGGCAACGTTAATCGAAATCATCAAAGCTGCAGATCGATCCACAGCCTCCCCCTTTTTCTGATGATTTCTTCCAGGTAAACCCAGGAGTGAGTAGGTCTCATTTACTTATCACTGACATATGATTGTATAAATCATTGATGTCAGCCAGACCGAAAACACCTTAACGCCGAAAAGGCATTCGCCTTATACCTGTCTTGATAATCCAACACGCCCTATAATTCTTCCCCAAAAATCGGGGCATCATCAATGAAGTGCAAGCTTGTAGACGTTTTCGCCAAAGAACAATTATCCGGTAATGGACTGACCATTTTTTACGATTATGATTTTCTTTCTGATGAGAGAATGCAGGCGCTTACTCAGGAAATGCGGCAGTTCGAATCTATTTTCGTATCAAAAGCTTCCAGAGAATCGACTGTTCGAGCACGCATTTTCACCGTTGAAGAAGAGCTGGACTTTGCTGGCCACCCTATTATTGGTCTCGCCGCTCACCTTCATGAGCAAACAGGAAATGAAGAACCTCAGGTGTTCACCATTGAGCTGAATAAGAAATCTGTAAAGGTTCATACACAAAAAACAGAGCAGTATTTTCATGCCAGTATGAGCCAGGGCTCTCCGGAGTTTCTTCATGTATTGAACCAGGGGGAAACCCTTGAAGTATTAACTGCACTGAATCTAGACAGTGATAATCTCACCAGCTATCCGTGTGAAGTGATATCAACTGGTCTGCCCTACCTTATTGTTCCAGTTAACAGTGGTCTGGAGAGCGCACGAATTATGAGCTCAGATTTCGAAGCTCTTCTTGCACACTTTCATGCCAAGTTCGCTTATATATTAGATGTGAACACTCTGGAGGCTCGAACCTGGGATAACAACGGTGCGGTTGAAGACATCGCTACAGGAAGTGCCGCTGGGCCTGCCGGGGTTTATCTATGCAAAAACAATATTGCACAGGCCAATGAGCCAATAACCATTTCGCAGGGCCGCTTCCTCAACCGGCCAAGTTCTATTGAGGTTCTGGTAGAAGAAAGTGAAGGCATAATTACGAATGTCCAGGTGTCTGGAGATGTTGTGAAAGTGGCTGATATCAATTTTGTTTAACGCAAGGGAGTGCTTTTACTCATGCACTTTTGATATAAGCGAGCCACAGCCTATTAAAAACTGTGGCTCTTGTTTTTCTAGAAGAAAACAACACTGGCAAGTGCAAGAACTGCAGGAAGCCCCTGCACCAGTAAAATAGACTTCTTGGCAGTCATTCCACCGTAGATGGCAGCAACAACGACACACATCAGAAAAAACATCTGAATGTGTTCTCCGGCAACAGGGTCAGCGTATAGCAGTCCCCATACTAAGCCAGCTGAAAGAAATCCGTTATAAAGCCCCTGATTTGCAGCGAGCACTTTGGATGTTTCTGCATCCTCTTTGGAAATCCCAAAAACCTTCCGCGTTCTTGGTTTTGTCCAGAGGAACATTTCTAAAACCAATATGTAGAGATGTTCCAGAGCTACAAGTGCAACAAGAGCTATAGCGATATATTCCATTACAGAACCTTAACTGAGTGGTGTCGTATTTATCAGGCTTTCAGTTCCCACGCATCTGGAGAGCTGCCGGTTCCGGTTTTCGTCAACCTCACGGAGTTATAAGCAAACATCGGCGGTGGTGTAGCAAAGCCTTTGCCTAGAATAATATCGTTCATACGTGCGCTCACCAAGCTGTCCTTGCCAATAAATCGCATTTCATACTCCTTCACGTAGTTTGTGATATAGCTTTTACTGATTTCCTTCAATTTGGCGATGTGCTGGGCACCCTTTATATAATCAGCTTCTGTTTTCAGGTTGTTGTCTGCGTCAATTAATTTGAGAAAACGATAAGGGTGAGCAACAAAACCTGAATTTAAAGTCATGGCGGCGATAATAGGGCAAGGAATAACGGCTGACTGAAACCACTTCGAGAACTCATCATGATTGTAAATCATGGATCGTGAAGACTCCCGGATCTTCCAATCTGCATCAGCTTCTTTCAAAGCCTTTCTTACAAAAAACTTCTGCACCATTCCTTCTATAAAGTTCACTACAGCCAGAAGCACAGTCTTCAACACACTGACAACAGTTCCCAACATGCCCGCCAGATCACCAGCCGCAGTCAGGCCAGCCATAGTCAATTCTATTGCCGCATCCTTTACCCCACTCCCCGCTTTAGCAAGGGAATGGCGGGCCAGGGCATTGGCAATCACAGATGGGTGACCACCCAAAAGATCGACTTCGTAACCACTCCATACCTGTGAGAAAAAGGTAAACACATTGGATATTGCCTGCCGTGCCCCTTTGTATATCAGAGATGCTGACTTTACATAGTTCCATCCAGGTATAGCTCCAACAATTTTCCCAACCAAAGCACCAAGCACAGTGGGTGAAAGTGATCGGAGTTTTTCCCGCACAACACTGCTGTAACGTCCGAATACAGAAGCAAGCTTGTCCAGAACCCGTACGAAGAAGGAAGAGATCTCACTGTCAAGCTTATGGGCAAACTCCCCCAGAGCCGATCCGGTGCTCGCCAGTACCTGGCCAAAACTGGTGCCGATCAATGGCGTCTTGGAAACAAAAGCAGAAGAGAGTGTTGAGATATCTTCCAGAAACACCGAATTTCCAAATACTCCGGTCAGAACAGAAGATGCGACAGACACAGGTTTGGGGTAAGGGACAAAGTCAGCATTTCCAAGAAAATAAAGTGCCCCCTGTCGTGCATCAGCCATTTCTGCAAGCTGAACTCCATGTGCATTGGAGCGGGTATTTCCGAATAATGCATCTCTGACAGTATTAGCTACACCTGTCTCTGGCATGTTTTCACCTTTCTCTATCTGTAGTCGCATATCAGCGATCTGTTCATTTAAGTAACAGGTCTCTTGCACAGCAACTACAGAAACCCACACACAACGTACGTGAATTACACAACCATGGATGCATTTTGTAGGATGTGAAGGTGAAAACTGTGAGTGAGTTTTTATTTCATAGCAGGTGAGTAGTCAATTCGTCGTACGAGCGACTACTCATAGCTCGTACGACGAACCGACAGAAAAGAATTATTTATTGGTTTTGAGCTGACGTTGTGCTGGCCAGGTGATGCAAAGAAGTAGATGAACTGATCGCCATGGGTATAACCCATTTCAGATTCAGCTTCTCTGCTATCAGGAGAACACATTAAATCGAATCAGTGCACCTACACTGTCTGGTACTGCAACACAGGGATGCTCTGTTTCAGCACTACAAGGTCGTTTAACACCGCTCATGCGTTTCTATAGTTTTTCTGACGGGGTCTTTCTATTCGATTTATTTCGAATCTCAGTCACCGATTGATAACCAATACCCCAGTTATCTGTATTAACCTCATCGATGACAACGAAAGTTGTGCTTGGATCTTTGTTAAGTATCTCTACCAGTAGTTGTGTTGTACCCGTTATCAGCTGATGTTTTTGTTCGGGTGTAACACCCTCATCTGTGATCTTGATATTAACGTATGGCATGAGGCATTAGTTCCTTCTCTGAAGAGCATTTGGGGAAATAACTGTTCGGTAGTTCGCTATACATTTTATTCACAATACGCCACTGCCCGTTCTCGTGCAGAAAGCCGAGAAAATCAATATAAAACTTCTCGAACAGTGGGCACTGAACCTTAGCTATGGCCTGATCTCCGATAATCTCTATCGCCAGGATCCTGAACCGCCAAAGCTCACCAGCTTGATCTGGGATTTCCCTGTTGGCTACAGCGTGTAACCATTGCTCAAAGTTTCGGCGAAGGCCCGGTGCTTTTAACACCACGTCTTTATGAAAGAGAGGGACGAGGCGTGCCACATCGCCATAATGCAGCCCTTCAAAATACTGATTTAGCATGGTCGTTATAATTTGAAAGGCATTGTCATTTCTTACAATTTTGTTGCTGTTAATGGTATCGGTATCGCCGCTACTCATGGCGCTATCTCGACAGCTGAAGATTTGTAAGCGGCCTGGTCTGCGAGTGCTTTATTGAAACTGGGCATTGATAGTACAGCTTTCATCATTTCTTTTGTTGCTGCTCCCATTGCGATGCTCACTGGAAAGGCCGTTCCCCAGCGGGCATATACTGTAAGCAGAATGTCGGCCATGGATGGGTGACTCCCACCTAAAAATGGCTGGTTCTGGAGGCGTGATTCCACCACATTCCATAAACTGTTGATAGCTTGAGCCGCTGCATGAAATGCCTCTGCTTTATCTATACCGCTCAGAATGGTTGAAGCGATAAAGAACAGGCGACCATAAGCCGGATGCATAGTGGCATTGGCGAAATGGATATCCTCACGAGCTTGCCAATGGGCTTGAGGTGTTTTGGGTAATAATGGGCTGTCATGCTTTTCCAGCAGGTAAAACAGAATATTTGCGCCTTCATGGTGAAGCGTATTGCCATCACGCAGCGTGGGTACCATACCGGTAGGGTTTATCTCGGCATAGTTTGGGACATCCTGTTTGTGGACAAGGCGCACCTCCTGCTGAAGTTCATTTAGCAGAACCTGTGTGGCAAGTGAGCATGTGTCAGGGGAAAAATAAAGTGTATACACAGAAAAGCTCCTCATTAACGATGGTGACATGCCGGGGAATTCGACAAGTGCCCTGAGTGTAAACAGCACTTTCCAAGTAAAAAACAGTGATAATATGAAATCACTGTTCTCAATATGGGGACAATTGATACACGGTTTTAAGCGTGAGAAATGCTTTCTATGGATAAACTGCGAGCTATCCGATTTTTTGTCCGCTTGGCAGAAGTGGGCAGCTTTACGGCTGTGGCGAGTGAAATCGGACACGCCAAATCGTTGATCAGTAAAGAAGTTCGTCGGCTTGAAGATGAAGTTGGAGCGCGCCTGTTACAACGCTCAACACGTCAGATAACTCTCACGCAGGCCGGACGTGAATATCTAATAAAATGCCAGCAGGTTTTAAGCCTTCTGGATGAAGCGGATGCACAATTACAGAATCAGCAGCAACGGCCTCGTGGCCTCTTACGAATCAATGCGCCCATGGCTTTGGGATTAACGGATTTATCCCGGGCCTTTGCAGATTTTATGCAGGAATACCCTGAGGTCGACCTGGATATTCATTTGGGAGATGACTCGGTTGATCTGATCGAACAGGGCTTCGATTTAGGATTCACAGCCAGTAGCCAACCCCTGGATACGCAGTATGTAGGGCGACCCTTAATGCGTTTCAGCTACCACATTTGTGCAGCCCCTGCCTACTTGGCATCACGGGCAATAATTAAGAAACCGCAGGATCTGTCTGAACATAACTGTTTCGTATACAGCTACTTCCAGGGCAAAAATATCTGGCCTCTGGATGGGGGCATTGCTGTCAGCGGTCGTTTGAAAGTGAATAGCACCCCCTTCATGTTAGATGTCGTAAAACAAGGCTTGGGAATTGGCTTTATCCCGAATTTCGTTTGTCGGGAAGCACTGGCTACTGGAGATGTTGTGGAAGTTTTACCAGAAGCAGAGAAACCAGAGTTGACGCTTTATGCCTTATATCCTGCGAGGCACCACGTACCCTTAAGACTCAAAGTGTGTATGAGTTTCCTGGAACAATGGTTTTTGGAGCAAAAGGCGAATATGAAATCGCTTGAAGCTTAGCGGGAGTTTTAGAGCGTTCCAGATATTCATGGCTCTCTTCAATATAACGACCAAAAGCAAGAGACTCAGGAGACTGTTCATCCAGCACAGATAAAGGATTCGGGGATTACATAACCGCCAAAAATGATGGATATATTCATCTTTTTATAAAAATTAGCCTATAATGACGAATATATACATCATTATAGAGCTTAATAGTGTCTTCTCTCGCCAAACTTGGAACATCCATTCAGCAGCTTCGCAAAGCCAAAGGCTGGAGCCAGGCTGAACTTGCACGTTTAGCCGGAGTGGACAGAACAACCATCGGAGCTCTGGAGCGGGATGCGTATACCGATATTGGCATACGCAAAGTGCAGCGGGTTCTGCAGCTACTGGGTAAAACCCTGACTATCAAAGATATAGGCATGCCGACACTGGATGACCTCAACCAGAACAAGGAGGGCTGGTAATGGCTGATGTTGATGTTTACCTGTCTGGGACGGCTGCAGGAAGGCTGGCCAAAGCCGGTGAAAAGCATGTTTTTACTTATGATGCCCCCCAAACCAGTGACGCGAATGATAGAGAAGCCGTTTCACTCACTATGCCACTGCGACTGGAGAGTTACAGCCACGAAGCTCTTCACCCTGTTTTTCAGATGAACCTTCCGGAAGGGCACCTTCGGGAAGTTATCGAACGGGCAACCGCCAAGCAATACGGCAGTGATGATCTCACCATGCTCGCTATACTTGGCCGAAATCATATCGGCCGGTTAGAGTATTCGCGATCCGGGCAACCACTTCCCCCAAAGAGCGACCAGGTGCCTGATCTTTTCTCATTACTTGGCAGTAATGACGAGCAACTGTTCAGCCAGCTTATGGATCGTTTTGCCCTGCAGTCTGCAGTTGCTGGCGTTCAACCGAAAGTCCTTGTTGATCTGGCAGCAAACCCAACAGATAAAATCACCTATCCGCTGGATTCCTATATCGTGAAAAGCTGGGGCGATGAGTTTCCGGAACTGGCCTGTAATGAGAATGTCTGCCTCACCCTATGCCGAGAAGCTGGGCTGAATACAGCACCTTTTTATTTGAGCAATAACGGCCGATTGTTGATTACAGAACGCTTCGATATAGATGACAACAAAGTTCCTATGGGCTTTGAAGATTTCTGTGTTCTACAGGGGAAAACCACGCGGGAAAAATACGACGCCAGCCTTGAATCCTGTACCAACGTTATTCGTCATTTTGTCTCACCGGAATATCAGCCCAAGGCACTGTCAGACTTCTTTAAACTTACGTTGATTAACATTCTTGTACGCAACGGTGATGCTCATTTGAAAAACAGTGGCGTGATTTACAGTGACCTCAAGGGTCATTCAGTTGGCCAGCTGCCTGCTGTGAAGCGATTCCTTGCTCCTGTGTTTGATGTGGTCAGTACTGTGCCCTATTTACCCAACGATACTATGGCTTTGAGCCTAACCGGCTCCAAACGCTGGCCGAAATGGAAGGTGCTGGAGAAATTTGGCAAAAGCCATTGCGGGTTAAATAATCGGGAAATCAAAGCCATCGTGGCAGATATAGAGCAAGCCGTTCACAACACCCTGCCCCTGCTCAATAAATTGAAGAGTTCACACCCATCTTTTGCAGGTATTGCCGATCAGATGGAAACGTTGATGACGGCACCTATTGCTGAATAACAACTCTGCAACTGTCATAAACCTGAACCTCTAAGAGGACATGAGCTACTTGCCATGTTCTCTTAAGAGCTCTTTCAGAGCATCCTGGTTATATAGTGTCGCAAAGTCGTTTGCTGTCTGACCCTGCTTATTTGTGGCTTGCAGATCACAGTTAGCTTTCATAAGAGTTCTGGCTATGCTGATTTCTACTTTGAAAATGGCGCCCATAAGAGCAGTGTTGCCCCGTTTGTCCTGAAGACAGGGGTTGGCACCTTGTACCAACAGGAAGTCAACCATCTCCGGCTGGCCGTTATAGGCTGCCAGCATCAGCGGTGTGTAGCTTTGTAGGTTACGCATATCTGGAGATAACCCGGCCTCAAGGAAAGCTGACATCACTTCAATATTGCCCGCTCTTGCTGCTGTAAAAAAATAACCCCTCAACTCCTGCCTATCTTCCTCACTCACCTGTCCGTTAACGGACGCAAAGCTATAAACACTGAACAGCAGTAAAAAGCCGGCGGTTAACTTAAATAAGAAATTCAGCATATTTCTAATCCTTGTATTTGTCTGCTTCTTCCAGCTAACCGAAAGAAGCAGATAATGCTTTCAGAGATAGATATTTACAGTGCGTAAGCCATTTTTTTCACTTTGCTGAGATCACCATTCACAGCTCTGGTTAAACGCTTGCCGTACTCACTGTCGGCTTTATAGAAATAGCTGAGCATGGTGTGCTTGGTTGTGTTGTCTTTTACCTGGCCAAGATCCGCGGCGAGGTTCTTGATCAGATTGTCCTGCTGCTTGTCAGTGAAGCTGCGGTACAGCTCTCCTGCCTGCTTAAAGTTCTCCTGGTTCTTAATAGCAAGCTGCTGGGTTGTACCAGAAAGAGCCGTTTCACTGTAACGGGCCCCTGAGTCAACAGTGAGTGGTCGGATACGGCTGGGTTCATAGTTCACATCTGAAACCATGTTGCCACTGTTCGCTGCACCATCCTGGTTGTGGCTAGTCACAGTATTTAACGCCCGGTTCACTGGTAACTGCTGATGATTAGCGCCCAGACGATAGAGCTGTGTGTCGGAATAGGAGAACACCCGCCCCTGCAGCAAACGATCTTCTGAAGGTTCAATACCTTTTACCAGATTGCCCGGCGCAAAGGCGGCCTGCTCTGTGACCTGGAAGAAGTTATTCGGCACTTTATTCAAAGTCATGGTGCCAAGCTTTGTTTCAGGTACACCCGGCCAAACCTTGGTC
This sequence comes from Parendozoicomonas sp. 2304DJ65-17, assembly GCF_058148445.1. NCBI lineage: Bacteria > Pseudomonadati > Pseudomonadota > Gammaproteobacteria > Oceanospirillales > Endozoicomonadaceae > Parendozoicomonas > Parendozoicomonas sp. 2304DJ65-17. The sequence continues at coordinate 163,745 of NZ_JBYVJV010000009.1, read as the reverse complement.
GCATCAAGAGCATTGAAGGAGAAATCATCCAACTGCTCAGGCTTAAGAACTTTGACAAAAAGATCCCACTGCGGGTAATCGCCTGCATTGATAGATGCATAAAGGTCGTTGGTCAGGTTGTTAAAATCCTTACCCTGGATTTCACCGGCCTGCTCAGAGGTCAGGCTTTCAATGCCCTGACGACTTTTCCATTGGAATTTCACATAGTGAACATTGCCTTTTTCATTCACCATTTTGTAAGCATGAACACCAAAGCCATCCATCTTTCGATAACTGGCAGGGGTTCCCAAATCTGAATAAACCCAGGTCAACATATGTGTAGCGCCAGGTTCAAAGGAAAAGAAATCAAAGAAACGGTTGGGATCCTGAGTGTTAGTCACTGGAGATGGTTTTAGTGAGTGAACCATATCAGGGAATTTAATGGCATCTCGAATAAAGAAAACCGGCAGGTTATTACCCACTAAATCCCAGTTACCGTCACCGGTATAAAACTTGGTGGCAAATCCACGAGGGTCCCGAAGAGTTTCAGGTGAACCTTTGGAATGAATCACCGTTGAAAAACGCACCAGTACAGGCACTTTTTTACCCTTTTGGGAAAACAGGTCTGCTGAAGTGATATCGCTGAAATCACCGGCCGACACAAATTCCCCCCAGGCTCCTGTACCGCGGGCGTGCACGACACGCTCTGGTATACGTTCCCGGGCAAAGCGCTGCAGCTTCTGCACCAGATGCACATCATCCAGAAGTACACTGCCTGTTGGTCCGGCTGTCTGGCTGTTTTGATTATCACCAACCACAGCACCATTGTCTCTGGTTAACTGTGTGGCGTGAGTTGATACAGATAGAAACAGAGCACTTATTAAAAATGCAGGCTTGGCAAGATTCATTGTTGTTTTCCTTTATTGATGTGGGAGACATCAATATCAGGCTAATTTATAAAAACTCGAATGAACTATTTAAAAAAACAAATCAAACTAATAGACCAAATCTATATTTGAACTAACTCTTTGTAATTTAATAATTAATTTTTCTATTACTTGATTAATAAAAATTAAGTTTAAATAGCTTGTTATTAAACTCAATTTTACAGTGAATAATATTTTTATTTTAAATAATAAGTACGTGATATTTCTGTGATAATTAACTGATAAAAGTATGCTAGTAAATCATCAATTATTAAGATTTTTGTTTTGATATAAGAACAGCGAGAGTAATACAGATATTATAAAAAAGCCGCCATCTTCCCCAAGATGACGGCTCACACACAAAAAACACACACAAATTACTGTTCTATAGACACCTCCTCGCCGCTTTTCTTACTCACAGCCATATAAAAGACAGGCGTAAACAACAGACCAAAAAATGTAACCCCGAGCATGCCGTAGAACACTGCTATGCCCATGGCATGACGCATTTCAGCACCAGCACCGAATGCCAGAACCAGTGGCACCACACCTGCCGTAAAGGCAATGGATGTCATCAGGATGGGTCGCAGCCTTAAACGACAGGCTTCCAGTATAGCCTCTATGCGAGACACGCCCTGTTCGCTGAGTTCTTTAGCAAACTCCACCATAAGAATGGCGTTCTTACAGGCCAGTGCCACCAGTACGATCAAGGCAATACGCGTAAATATATTGTTATCACCACCCAGAGCCCAGACGCCAAGCAACGCCGAAAGAATAGTCATGGGAACAATCAGAATAATCGCCAATGGCAAGCGCAAACTCTCGTACTGTGCAGCAAGTACCAGGAAAACCAGCAGCACAACCAACGGGAAGATATACACCATGGTGTTACCTGCCAGAATCTGCTGGTAGGTTACTTCCGTCCACTCGTAACTGATTCCGTCAGGAAGAGTTTCAGCGAGAACTGCTTCTATCGCGGCCCGTGCCTGATCGGAACTGTAACCCGGAGCCGGGCTGCCATTCAGTTCAGCACTGGGATAGTTGTTATAGTGCATCACCTGATCTGGGCCGAGTGCTGGTGTGATGGAAACAACAGAACCAAGTGGCACCATCTCACCATTTCGGTTACGCACTTCCAGGCGCAGTATCTGCTCTTGGTCAAGACGGTATTTGGCATCAGCCTGTGCATTTACCTGATAGGTACGACCGAACAGATTGAAATCGTTGATATATACCGATCCAAGATAAACCTGCAGAGCATCAAACACCTGACTCAAAGGTATTCCCTGAATCAGCGCCTGCTCCCTGTCTACAGTTATATCCAACTGAGGCACCTGTATACGGAAACTGGAAAACAGCCCAACCAGTGCCGGATTTGTTTGCCCTTCGGCCAGAGTATTTTGCAGGGCTTCGAACAAAGCCTCAAAGCCGAGGTTAGCGCGATCCTGAAGCTGTAATTTAAAACCACCTGTTGAACCCAAGCCAAGAATAGGTGGTGGAGGAAACACAGCCACAAATGCTTCATCAATCACTGAAAAACGCGCATTGAGCTGCCCGGCAATAGCACCAGCTGAAAGCTCTGGGCTTTTGCGCTCAGAGAAATCATCCAAAGGCATAAATACAACCGCTGCATTGGTGGCATTGGCAAAACCATTGATGGACAGCCCCGGGAATGCAACGGTATGGGCAACACCGGGGGTTTGCAGTGCAATGGCTTCCATCTCCCTTACAACAGCAGATGTTCGATCAAGACTGGAGGCGTCAGGCAGCTGAGCAATTGCCACCAGATACTGCTTATCCTGCGCAGGAATAAACCCACCGGGAACCTGGCTGAACATCTGGCCAGTCAAGATTAACAGACCCGCATAAACCAACCCTACTATCGCGGAAAAGCGAATCAGGCGTTTCACCAGAGACTCATAGCCTTTGGCCGCAGAGTCAAACACTTTGTTAAAGGGGCGGAATAACCAGCGCCCGAATACAACGTCCATCGCCCGAGTTAACATATCGGGTTTGCTGTCGTGCCCCTTTAACAGAAGGGCCGACAGAGCAGGAGAAAGTGTCAGAGAGTTAAACGCAGAAATCAGGGTTGAAATCGTGATTGTCAGAGCAAACTGTTTGTAAAACTGCCCGGTCAGCCCCTGAATAAATGCAGTGGGAATAAATACCGCGCACAGTACCAGAGCAATAGCAATGATTGGCCCGGTTACCTCTGTCATGGCCTGTTTGGTCGCCTCAAGAGGGGCCAGGCCATTAGCAATATTCCGTTCCACGTTTTCTACAACAACTATGGCATCATCCACCACGATGCCAATCGCCAGAACCAGGCCAAACAGTGACAAGGTATTGATAGAAACACCCAGCCACTGCATTACTGCAAAGGTGCCGATAAGCGACACTGGTACGGCTATCAGCGGAATAATAGAGGCGCGCCAGGTTTGCAGGAACAGAATAACAACCAGCACAACAAGGATGACGGCTTCAAGCAGGGTATCAACAACAGCTTGAATAGAACTGCGCACAAAAACAGTAGGATCGTAGGCAATATCGTAAGTCATGCCGTGAGGAAAGGCAGAAGACAGTTGCTTCATTTTCGCCCGCACGGCATCAGACAAATCAATGGCATTGGATCCAGGGCGTTGAAACACAGGAATAGCGACAGCTGTTTTTCCATCCAGGCTCGCTCGCAGGGCATAACTGCTCTGACCCAGCTCAACTCTGGCAATATCTTTAAGACGTGTGATTGCTCCCTGTTCGCCCACACGAATGACAATGTCTTCAAACTCCTGAACCGTGCTTAAACGACCCTGTACGTTCAATAGAACCTGAAACTGATTTTGTCTGACGGTTGGCTGTGCCCCGAGACTGCCGGCGGCAACCTGACGATTCTGTTCGCGTACAGCCTGCACAACATCGCTGGCGGTAAGGCCTCGTTCAGCCAGAGCATCCGGATTCAACCACAGGCGCATTGAATACGCGCTGCCACCGAAAAGCTGTACCTGACCAACACCGGGAAGTGCTGCCAGCTGGTCTTCAATATAAATATCTGCGTAATTCGCCAGATAACTGATATCCCGGCTGTTATCCTCCGAATACAGATTGACGACCATGGTCAGGTTGGGAGAAGCCTTCTCGGTAACAACCCCCAGACGCTGTACCTCTTCCGGTAAACGAGGCAGAGCAAGGTCAACCTGGTTCTGTACCTGTACCTGGGCTTTATCAAGATCCGTTCCCAGAGCAAAGGTCACGGTAATCGTCATGCGGCCATCAGATGTCGATTGAGACGACAGATACAGCATGTTTTCCAGGCCGTTTAACTCCTGCTCCAAGGGAGAAGCAACAGTTTCAGCAATGACCTTGGGATTAGCGCCAGGATAATTCGCGGTAACGGTAACCGTAGGGGGTACAACTTCCGGATATTCACTCAGTGGCAGTTGAAAAAGTGACAGTGCCCCACCAAGCAGAATTAATAGGGATAAAACGGCTGCAAAAATAGGCCGGTGAATAAAGAAATGACTGAAATTCATGCTTTATGCTCCTGCCTTCTGCTGTTCAGGTTCTTCAATCTGAACAGGGCGTGGAGCAACAGGCATGCCGGGGCCAACTCGTGCCGGGCCATTTACGGCAATGCGATCACCGGGCTGAAGGCCAGATTCAATAACCCGCAAACCGCCGACTTTTGTACCCAGCACGACAGGGCGATATTGCAGAATATCATTGTCGTCCAGTGCCAGAACAAAACGATTACTTAAGTCTGTGCCAATCGATTTTTCAGGAACCAGTACACTTGCCTTTGCATCCTGAGGTGCAATACGAATTCTGGCAAAAGCGCCTGGGCGTAACTGTATAGAGTCAACCGGGAAACTGGCACGAACACGCAAAGTACCGGTTTCAGGGTTAACCGCGTTATCAATAAAATCCAGCTGCCCTTGATGAATAAAACCTCTTTCGCCATTCAGCTGCAGGTAAGCAGCCAAGTTGCTATCAGCAGTGATTGTGCTGAACTTTCGGTTCCAGCTTCGTTCATCGATATCGAAGTACGCGTAAACTCTCTGGGTGGAAACCAGCCGGGTTAGTACTGTTTCATTCGCTCGAACAGTATTCCCCTGGGTAACAAAAGCATTGGAAATCTTACCTGCAATGGGTGCAGTGATCGTTGTAAATTCAAGGTTCAGTTTGGCAGCCTGCAATGCAGCTTTTACCGAGGCCAGTTCCGCCCGACGTTGTTCTGCAAGATACTTACGGGCATCTGCCTGCTCTGCTGAAATCGCCTTGGCAGAGCGCAGGTTAGTCCCACGCTCTGCTTCCAGTGCTGCCTGATCCAGCGCGGCCCGGGCGGAATCTTCCTGAGCCTGCAGCCGGGAAACTTCAGCAGCAAACGGACGGCGGTCCAGTGTAAGCAGCAGTTGCCCCTCTTCTACAGTACGCCCTTCTTCAAAATGCACCTGCTCAATAATACCTGTGACACGAGGCCGTATCTCAATACGGTTGGGTGACTGCAACCGGGTGGTGAAAGTGCTCCAGTCAATAACATCAGCAACCAGAACCTGAGCAACATCAATGGGCTGTTTGGGTCGCTCAGCCGTTGCTGCGCCCTGCTCTGCCGGAGAACAGGCTGTTAATCCCACAAGAACTGTTAAAAACAGGCCTGCAAGAGACCCTGAACGTATGATTCTATACATTGTTGTAACTCAAAATTTATCAGGAAAGCAGTAGAGGCCGGTCGTCGCATCATTCAGGCTGAATGAATCAGGCTTCGAAGTTGGTTTAACAAGAGTAGGCGCATGCTTTGACATACGCTCTTAGCATTAGACAGATGTAATTTAGTTCAGATTTAGGCACAGATGAATATCAAAAAGTGCGAAAAAGATGCATAATTCTTCAGAGTTATGTTCTTGGTAGCAGGTCTATGTACAACAAAAGACTGGAACAGTTTCGAGATTTACTGGATGTCCATAGCCCTCAGGAGGGGGAAAATGCCACCCTTTTCGATGATGTCATGACCTTTCGTGCATCATCTACCGGCTTTTCTGAGTGTACCGTTTACGAACCTTTTATCTGCCTGTTTGGCCAGGGGGAAAAAACCTGTGCCGTAGGTGAAAATGAATACACTTACGGGGCAGGAGATCTGTTTATCAACTTCCTTCCCGTACCGGCTAAAGGAAAGATAATTTCAGCTTCAGCAAGCACACCGTTACTGGGAGCAGCTGTCCGTATTGACCTGACACGCCTGGCAGACCTTGTACTAAAGCTTGATCAGCTGGGTATCGACAAATGCCCGTCTAAACCTTCCTGTAACTCCAGTGTTATCACTGGCAGAGCCAGCAGTGAAGTACTGGACGCATTTACCCGCCTTGTAAGTGTTGCCAATACAAAATACGAAGCCGAAATTCTATCGGGCCCGGTAATTGATGAAATTTATTATCGCATTCTTACCGGCGAGCAAGGTGGTGCGATGTGTAAGCTCCTAAACCAGCATGGCCAGATTCAAAGTATCGCCAAAGTCGTTCAGCATATACACGGGCATATTGATGAGCCCATTAATGTGAATGATCTTGCCGACCAGGCACATATGAGTAAAACGTCGTTTTACGAGACTTTCAGAAGCGTTATGCATATGCCGCCTCTGCAATATATAAAATCCAGTAAACTGCAGAAGGCACAGGTTTTAATTAAAGGCGGAAAGCGTGCCAATGTCGCCAGTCATGAGGTAGGATACAAAAGCTTTTCCCAGTTCAGCAGGGAGTACAAAAGACACTTTGGCTATACACCGTCTGAGACTATGATTTCAGTTGCTTAAAATGTCGTATATATAACTGTTATGCGTCTATTCTGCTGCAACATCATCAGTATTATTAAGATAAATTAATGACCCTATCTAGCTTTGAAGCTCAAATATATTTACAACTAGCCTCTTCTTTAGGTTCAGAAAGCTCTCTAAATATGAACGAGGTAGAAGGCGGTATTCGTACAGGATACTTTCAAGTAGGTGACGAAAGTGACCCTCTTAATTTAGTTTTTGTATTTCCAAGAAATAACAAGGATTGCTACTTTATCGTAACTGACGGGAGTCCCGTAGAGCTAAGTTTTGAGATGGCATCTCTACAACAGTTCAATGAAGAAGTTTCCCACTTATGCCAAATGCATACAGTAAAGACTAATAGCCAATATATGATCAAAAACGGTTGGGTTGCTTATCTAATAACATCACCAGTTATGTTGTCAGAAGATATTCCTATCAATATTGAAATCGATAGTGAAAACGTGCTTTTCCACATGGCTGTTCCTATAAATAATGAGGAATACAGTGTTAAGACCAATCATGGCTATGATGCATTATTAGAGTTTTTCCAAACTAGCCAGAAAGATATAGTCGCCTACTAAATCGACGCATAACAAGGCGTTGGTGTGCGGCAGACAAGTTGCCTAGGTCGCCTGCGCCCCACAACTTCGCGCTAGTCGGCCGAGTAGGTAGATCGTATATGGAAATAATCGAGACCATTAAAGATAAATCCCAGCTAGAAGAAACAGGATATTTCGAGCTTAGTCTTGGAAAGACTAAGCGTATTCACTGGGAGGACTCGAGTCTATTTTTTACTGAAGAGGTGTTTGGGTTAATTGAACCAATCTTTGAGCGTCACGTCCCTGATTATAATCATTACGATATGATGGATGCCGATGCTGGAGCTTGGAACAAGATCAATAGAGATTTGTTAGAGCTTAAAGAAGTACTAGATAGCTCTCAAGATATCAGTGATACCCTTGGTTCAGTCGGGTTTCGATTCAGCGGTACACGTGATTTTTTCGCTACTCACTTTAGCCAATGTAAATCGGACCTCAGCGCCCTAATAGAAAATCTTGTTGATTGGTCTAGTGACAATATTAAACAACATAGTCATATTGCAATACTTGGCCTTTAGTCAAATAGCGTCTAACGCGCGTGCATTTGACCTCCGCTACGCTGAGACAAATGACGCGGGCGTTACATGTAGAGAATAATTATGAATAATCCGGTAGTTAAGTGGTTTGGTGGGGACTTTTCAAAGCTCCACCCTCTAATTCAAGATCTGCACAGAAATGGCGGCACCCTGGAAGGTAAGGTTCAAATATCAAAGGGCAAAGGCTTAGCGGGAGTTGTCGGTAAACGCTTAGCAGTAAAACTTGGAATACCTGCTGAACAAAAGGTTACCCCACTTCAAGTTATTATCGATCATACTGACAAAAGTCTAATCTGGAATCGAACATTTAATAAAACAAACGAAATGAAATCTATTTTCACTCCAAGTGGCTCGTTTCCCAGTGGTTATTGGAGCGAAAGTTCTGGAAATATCAGTCTCGTTTTAGCAGTAGACATCATTGATGGTGGCTGGCACTGGGTACAGAAAGGCATTAAATTCAAAAGCCTGCCACTTCCTCTATGGCTAGCCCCAAAAACAACTGCATACAAAACCATCACCAATGGAAAATATGTATTCTCGGTCTCCTTTTCGCTTCCTTTACTCGGTGAGTTACTGAGTTACAACGGAGAGCTGACACCGAGTTAATTTACGTGTGGAAAGTGCGTCGTGTACGGCAGTACTCTGCTTGAGACTTCTTCTGTGCCCCACAACTTCACGATATGTGGCTCGGAATAGATTTCAAACTGTAACCAGAATTTATGATTAAAATTGGCACAATTGGTAAGATAATTTCTGGCGATGATGTTGGAAAGCAAATCAATATCGTCTCTGACTCAGATGCAACAGGTGGCTTTCTAATCTTGGTCAGACCTGATTTTAAAGGGGAAGGTCATACAGGCTATGACGACTGGGTTGAAGACTATGAGTCCCTAATAGGTTACTTTGAAGAATCTGAGTGGGTGATCGACTGGGATACGAGTAATTTCACAACACTCCCATAACAAAGCGCTAGTGAACGGCAGGCAAGCTGTCTGAGATACCTTCGGTACCCCACAACTTTGCGCTATGTGCGTAATACCCACGACAACTCTAAAATGGATCGCTATAGATAGAGAAACTTCAAGGAAGATTTATGGAAATCAAAGATCTCTTAAAATTAGAAAACCTGCGAGCATTACTAGTTTACCTATCCATATACATGATTGGACGATCAATTTATTATTTGGTTATTGACGAACCATTTGCGTATTTTTCTTCTGGCTACCAACAAGAAATTCTTGATCAGATATTTGGTTTAGACGTGCCAATGGTAATATTCACAATAATGTGGCCTCTAATCCTAACCTTCATAACCTTATCGGATAATACCCTTAGGTTATCCAGGGGCTTATTCTTTTCAGTAATAGGAATACATACATTATCATGTTTGATTGCAGCAATTATGATGTACTTATGGGACAGTGAATATGTTGTTGTTGGCAACAGTATTGACTTCCCTCCAACAAAGACTGTTGCAGTAGTAACCATTCTAACTGTTTTGACAGCAGTTATATCGTTAGCTCTATACCACAGAAAGTACAGTCTCTATGAGCTGAGCGAATAATAAGAGATTGTCAAAGGATTGAACTAATGATTTCTCATATAACACTGGGAACAAATAATCTTGATGAAGCCTCATTGTTTTACACTAAGATACTGCCCATAGTTGGCGGAAAGCAGATCTACGACTCAGATCATGTAATATTCTGGGAGTTTGAAAACAGCGACACAAAATTAGCTATCACACTTCCCTACAATGGCGAACCTGCAACAACGGGCAATGGAACAATGGTTGCCCTCAATGTAGATATTCAAGAAAAGGTTTATGACGTTTATTCTCGTGCAATAGGCTTGGGAGGTACCTGTGAAGGGGCCCCAGGTGATAGAAATAATGGTGCATTTTATGCGGCGTATTTCAGAGATCTTGACGGCAATAAAATTGCGGTTTTTTGTCGTTAACATGAAAACCGCACATTCAACTTTGTATTAAATGAAAATCCTTTACCTTTAGTTCGCAGCTTTGCCAATCTTATCCGGGTCAGGGGCAGTTGAAGCCCAGTGAGGGTTCCGACGCATCCGCTCGTAATATGCATTTAGGTGGGGATAAAGAGACCAATCAAAAGGAACTGACTCTTTGAAGAACTCCACATGGACCATAGCGTAGTCTGCCAATGTCACAGTGCTCCCACATATGTACTTCTGTCCCTGTAAGTGGGTATTCAGTACTGGAGCGAAGCGAGACAAATTTTCCTTTGCCCAACTCATCACTTCTTTATTACTTGGAGTATCCAGAAATGAAGGTTTGGCGACAGCTTCAAATGCCAGAGTACCGAGTGACTGATTGAAGTGGGCCAATTCCCAACATAACCAACGCACTACATCGGCACGCTTCTTGGCTTCTGTTGGAAAAAGCTCATAGTCACTGGCTTTATCAGCCAGGTACTGAATAATCGCATTGGATTCCCAGAGTTTTAGATCACCATCTACCAACGCAGGAACCATGCCGTTTGGGTTGATGCTCAGGAAATCGGGAGCCTTGTGCTGCCCCTGAAACAAATCCAGATACTCGATTTCTATATCCAACCCCAAATGGTTTACCACTGATAACACTTTGCGGGAGTTGGGGGACCCAACAATAGCGTAGAGCTTCATGGTTACTTTCCTTATTTTTACTTGTTTTTTGAAAGTGAATATTCAGATTAGAAAAACGACTTTATTTTTGCAAGTGTTTTTCGTGGTAAGATGTGGCCATGGTTGATAAGAAAACAAAATCCTGGTCTGGGTGCCCGGTTCGCTTTGGCATGAGCCAGTTTGGCGATAAGTGGAGCTTTTTGATAATCCGAGACTTGATGTTCAAAGGGCGAAAGTACTATCACGAGTTTATGGAGGCAGGAGAGGGAATCTCTACCAACATTCTGGCTACCCGCTTAGCGGACCTGGAAGGAAATGGCATTATCAATAAAGCACGAGACCCTAAAAAAGGCTCACGCTATATATACACCCTTTCGCAAAAAGGCAATGAATTGATGCCTATGATGCTTGCGATGATGGATTGGGCAGAAAAGTACGATGCACATACAGAAGTGCCGAAAGAGTTTATAGACAAACTGCGCCACGACCAACAGGGGTTGGAGCAGGAACTGCTTGCAAACTTATCAAGTACAAAGACTTAGTTTTCCTAACATTGCCGACGCAAACGTGTGACAAGGGGGGCGCTTATAGGTCTACTTTATTTCTGTTTCTTGAGGCGCTTTAAGTATAAAAGCACAACAGGATGCTGGTGTTCGGCAGACAAGCTGTCTGGAACGCCTGCCCCCCTTATAAAAAATCAGTAGAACAACATCAAACAGATTCAGAGTGAGTAAAACTAATATAACCTTCTGTTTACTGATACTTCTGTCAATTAACATGAATATATATGCTGAACCTTAATCTTTATTCGTTGAAATCCTAGAAAAAGGCTCTTTTAACGAAATGTAAAGAGCAAGGGTATATCGATGCAAACAACGGTTATAAATCAAACTGTATTGTTTTCAAATCTGACCTTGATCGATGTAAATCAGTAGAATTCAAGAGCTATAAAAATCAATTAAGCAATAAACAATGATGAGAACATGTTGAGTGGTACCTAAAGTGTACGGTAAAATAAGGTAGTATTAAACAATAATTAATTAAAATATGTATATATTCAAGGTTTCAATTTTTAGTATTTTCACTTTTCTATGTTCAACCGTAAATGCTGAAAATACTTACTTACTGGCTCGAACGAAAGTTACGGGCACTACCTTAACTTCTGTAGTTTTCTTTAAAAGTGATGAAATAAGTTCTTTACAGGAATGTGAAAAAGAGCGCGAGCATGGCAGCTACAATAATTGGAAGGTATTTACACATATACTCAATACAAAAAGTTTAAGATTTGGCACACAATACCGCTGTGCAACCAGTCCACAAACACTATCGCGCTGGCACGATAAAAATCGATACACAAAGAAATATCTAGTGCGCTACGATCATAAAAAAAGCATGTCTATTACTCCGTATAATTCGATAGCGGAATGTCTTAGAGAATTAAGAAAAGAGCAAAAAGACCAGTCCATAAATTTATTTTGTGCTGATAGTAATCAGTCAATAAATACCTAAAAATACGCCGTGTATGGCAACAAACTGCCTAGGTGTGGGACAATCACACACTTAGGCCAAAGAGTCCAGGGAGGTAGCTCATAATGCTAAAAGCTCTTCAAATAGCTACTTTGTTGGTACTAGCACTTCTGGTCTCACAAGTTGCGTTGTGGCTTTCTTGGTCTGATGGCATAGGAGTGTTTACATTAATATCTTCATCATTAATTGGTTATGCTTCACTAATATCCATTGTTTTCTTTGGTGATAAAATTACTTGGCTTGGAAAGGCTCTCAAAGTTATATGGATTTTTTCTTTATCAAACCAACAAAGAGCATTACTTACATTAACGTTGATAACTATAGCTTGTGGATTTTTCGGATTTGAGCTTTACGAAAAATGGGAGAAAGGGAAGTTTAACGCCATAATTGAGATAAATACAGAGAAAGAACAAATCACCACAAACTCTAGTATGCAAATGGAAGATATACATACTGGAGATCAATTCATCAGTACCATTGAGCCTAACGGAAGAGGTCGATTTAGAGTTAATAAAGGCAGCATTGTCCAAGTATCTACAAAATCTGGTAATCGACATTATGTGTTTCAACCTATTACCATTGATAGCCAACTATTTTATAAGTCTCTTAATTTAAGTAATGCCGAATTGGTAAAAGACAGTTCTATTTTTTCGTCTACACCTTCAAGAATTCAATCATTTATCATGCCTCAAAACTATTTCCGCTCTTTTAATATGGAGGAAATAAAACAAGCTGATATCTCCGAGTATGAGGCGTATGTGAAATTCGGAGTACCTGGTGGAATGGGGTTGATCAGTAAGAAAGGGTACATTCTTAGCTTCAACCATATTCTACGAATACCTAACTGGGTTGCTTACTGGATTAAAGGTGAACGTATAGATCTAGAGCGGCCAAACCGCTTTGTAAATGAACCGCTTATTAACACCGTGTTCCAATCCTCAAATGATGATTACCGAGGGTCTGGCTATGATAGAGGGCATTTAGTGTCACTTTCAGATATGAAATACCTTGGAAGCCATGAGCTAAATGAAGCAAATAGTTTGGCTACTGTGATACCTCAATCACTCCTTGTAAATAGAACGACATGGCTCTCATTAGAAAATCTTGGAAGATCCTATGCTAAGGACGGAATAGGAATAATAGCCGGACCAATATTCATGGGAGATGACGAAAGAGTTAAACTTATTACCATTGGAAAAAACGACGTAGCGGTGCCTACTCATATTTTTAGAATAATTTATCGCCTGAATGACAGTTCTAATATTGAAGCGTTATCTTTTATTGTTCCTAACTCAGATGAAGCATCTAATGATATTGAAAATTACATTGTATCTATTGATGAAATAGAGAGATTAACAGGGCTTGATTTCTTTAACCAGTTAGACCTTGCGGCAGAAGAACGTTTAGAAAGCACCCCTTCTAGCACACTTTGGGGAGCAAAATGATTTTAGTACGCGCCAGCAAGCTGCTAGAGACGCCTTTAATGCCCTATAGGCAGGCGTTATGTGGCTATCCACAATAGTCTTATCGCTCTCTTCCATACAGTATGTATAGTTGAAGTTTGATGAAAAAATTATTTAAACATTGTGCTATAGGCACCGCTGAGACTGTGGCTTCTACATCTGCTGGAGTTGCCGCTCTTGGAACAGCTGTTAATGCGTCAGTTGTTGTAGCTCCAATTGCTATTGCTTATGTCCTTACACATGATAAAAAAGAAATTCAAGAACTCGCGGATAAAGGGAAAAAGCTCTATCAGAAAATTTATGGTAAGAAGTAGATAATTAATAAACAACCTCTTATACCCAGCATAAAGCACGTCGCTAAAAGCCCGGCACCCAAGACTCTTTACCGGTGGCTTCTTGTCTTAACCCTTTTGAAGACGCCGGCTAGGTGCTGTGGCCTTGCCATCACAAACCACGCCATCACTCACATCCCTTAGTTATATCAGAACCAGGTGATTGTCTGACGATTTCACGGCTATAGAGCCCTGTATACAATTTCAATCCTGATTACCTGTGCGTACAATGGCCCCGCCTTCTATCGGCACACAACATAAAAAGCATCAACAATAAGGATTTGTATTTTGTTTCAAAAAATACTGACCGCTGGCTTATTGACAACCGCACTGACTATTTCTCTCGGAAGTGCTACTGCAACTGCAGCGAATAAAGGGGTAGCTGGTACTGGCCCCAACCCTTTTACTGACTGCGGTATCGGTGCTGCCATATTCCCTACTGTAGGCTGGGCCGCTGTAACATCCAACGTGATTTGGGATTTAGGTCTTACTGGTCTCACTTCCGCAACAGCAAGCCCTGAAACCTGTAACGGGAAACAGGTAGAAACTGCTCAATTTATCATTGATAACTACGAAAATATTGCAGAGGAAACAGCTTATGGTGAAGGCCAGCACGTGGCCGCTATGCTGTCTCTGCGAGGCTGTGAAACAGCTGTCCACTCTTCCCTTACCCAATCTGTAAGAAAAGATATGGCTGCTATTGTGAGCCAGTCTGATTATGCAGATCAATCTCTCGTAGAGAAGTCTTCTGCTTATTACGACGCACTGGATAGCGCTATTGCTAACGCACCAACAAGCTGCGTGCTCTAAAGCCTGTCTATTCGGCTGGCGTTTTACATGCCAGCCTTTCACTCCGCAAACAGTTGTATCGACTTTTATCCATGCGTTCGCTTTTTATCATACTTTTCTTCGTGTCTTCCTGTCTGGTGCATGCGACCTTACCATCGAGTAACGTGCAACCTATTATTCATAACGCTCAAACGCTCGGCCTGGCACAACATCCTACATGGTTAAAATTACTGCATCTGGAGCCAAGAGCATTTTCCAGCCTGAAAAGCGCTATACACTCCAAAGAGTTTTTCCTTTCGCCTGACGGTGCAACACATCCCGAAAAAGAACTAAAGGCCACTATACAGGGTATTTACCAACCCTTAGAGGGGGACGCAAACAGCCATCCGCAGTGTCGTTTTCCAGCCCGCTATCAATGGTTGAAACGTCATTTATTTACGTCCGATACAAACATAGAAAAGCACAAGCCAATTGACATTGTTTGCCCTGCTTACAATCAGTGGCGACAGCAGACACAAGCTTCATCAGTCAGTGTGATTTTTGCCACTGGTTTCCTGGGTAACCCTGCCTCTTACTATGGCCATACCCTGCTCAAGTTTAATCAACGCCATAGCCCCAGATCACGGCAACTGCTGGATACAGCGGTAAACTTCGGTGCTCTGGTTCCCGATGAAGAAAATCCTGTACTGTATGTTTTAAAAGGCATGGGAGGGTTTTATGAAGCCAGCTTCAGCCAGGCACGCTACTATTATCACAATCAAAGCTATGGCGAGCTGGAGTTGCGTGATCTATGGGAATACGAGCTAGATCTTCCTGATGAGGCTGTTTCCTTTATTCTGGCCCATGCATGGGAAGTACAACGCCAAAAGTACACCTATTACTTTTTCACTCACAACTGTTCCTATCGTCTGGGTGAACTGCTGGAAATTGTCGACGATGTAACTGTAAATCCACCCCCCTATCCTTGGGTGATTCCTCAAACCCAAATCCAGTTGCTAGGCTCTGCGCACCATTCCGGAAAGCCATTAGTGAAAGACGTTGTATTTCACCCATCTCGACAGACCCGCCTTTACCAGCGCTTTGAAACACTGACGGCAGAACAAAAAAAACTGGTCTCAGAAAGTATTCATAATATGGATCTACTGGATACTGCCAAGTTCCAGAACATGTCGTTAGCATCCCAGCACCAGGTTCTGGACACATTACTGGATTATTTCCGCTATCGGGATGTAACCAACAGCCACGATGAAGAAGGTGATCGAGAGAAGCAGAGAAAGGTTCTATCCCTGCGTTATCAACTCCCACCAGGGCGCTCTCACTTCGCTGTTGTACCGCCGACTTCACCACATGAAGGACGACCACCATCATGGTTTCAATTATCAACTTTCCATAACAATCAAAGAGGGAACGGACAGTTATTCACACTGCGGCCAGCCTACTACGATGCACTGGATGCTGGCCCTGGTCATCGCGCTGATGCCCATCTCAGCATGGCAACAGTCAGTCTTGAGCACTCAGGAGGTGAGCTGTCTCTACGAGAGTTCGAGGTTTTTCGTATCAGTAATGTGAACTCACGTTCCACGGGCCTTCCCGGCGACAGTAATAAGGCCTGGCAGCTAGCTCTAACATTAAAAAGGGTACCCTCTTCCTGTTCAGATTGTCGCGTGCTCAGGCTTGATACAAACAGGGGAAAAGCCTGGAAGCTTCATGACAATTTAACTCTGGTGGGCTCTCTCGGAGCAGCCCTGCAAAGCAGGAAACATAACACCTCTCCGGTATTCGGATATGGCGAGGTCAGAGCCATATATACTGCAGAAAAGTTCAGCTTTGAAGGAAAGTACAAACAGAACTGGTACCCACACCGTAAGAGTGATGATGTGTTGAATACTCACTCATTCACGGTAAGACGTCCAATTGGGAAAACATGGGATTTACGTTTAAGTTATCTAGCAGATGACGCTAACGAATTCTCAGTCGGGATTGGTTATTACTGGTAGCTATTCCAATGACATGTGCACAGCAATAAAGTCTATGTGGTTTTGAATTCAGCTAAGAGGTACTTCGTGTACAGCAACGGACTGTATGGGGTACCTTTTTAGCTTCAGGAGAAATCACAGGTTTTTATAAGACAACGGAGTGCATATGAGTTTATGGAAGAAATCGCTGCCAACTATTATTACTTTTCTTGGATGCTCACTCTCATACGGATCATCGCAAACTGAGATAATACATCCAGATGGCCGTAGGGAAATAAACATCACAAATTATTACCCGCCTGTTGTCGAATACGCTATTTTCGGTGTTGCAGTTTTGATCGGCGGACTGGTAGCCTTCTTGGGAGTTAAACTGATTATTATTGGGTTAAATGAACAGAGGTCTGAAGAATCAGCAGAGATTGATGTAAATTTAAAAGAGAAATCTTTAAGTCTGCGTAAAGTAAGTCATGGAGCGGTAATTTCTTTTATAGGTGCAACCATCATACTTGGTACTCTCTACATTGCGAAGTTATAGGTGTTTGGCATGAGAAAGGGTATTTGATATGACCGAATTATTTCTGCTACCTACACAGTGTTTCAGCTATAACTAACTACATAATAACAATGAAGAAGAATAATCATGTGGAACTTCCTTCTCCCCCTAATTGGCCCTGTCGTTAACAAACTGGTTGACCGCATCCCTGACCCTGGAGCCAGAGCGAAAGCAAAAGAAGACTTTGAAAAAGAGTTACTCGCTGCTGTAACGCAGGCAAGCTCTGAACAAGCAAAAATTAACGCAATTGAAGCTTCACACAGAAGTGTTTTTGTTGCTGGCTGGAGACCATTTATTGGTTGGGTGTGTGGTATAGGTTTACTCTGGGCATTTATTGCGCAGCCCATACTCGTTTGGGCAATCGCAAGTTTTGATCTAAGTGTGAAAGATCTCCCTGTAATGAATACTGATGGTCTGTACCAGCTTGTATTAGCAATGCTGGGCATGGGTGGATTAAGAACGTTCGAGAAAATGAAGGGTGTTGCCAGAGAAACCAAAATAGGTCAGTGATCATAGCAAGTGTATCGTGTAAGGCTGCAGGCTTCCCACATAGGCGTTATGTTAAGGAATAGGTGAGTGCCAAACTTTATAAAAGCTCTAATACTTTTAACCATTCCAGCAGCCGCGTCTGCTAATGTCGTATGGCCAGCGTTATATCTTGAAACAAGACTTTTCTCATGGTGGGCAATCACTGTCGGCTTAATTATTGAAATGCTGTTTGTTCAGAAATTAGTCTGCCCGAACTTAAGAAAAGCTTTCACAGCTACGATTTGTGCAAATGCAGCCTCAGCAATTTTAGGGATTATATTGATCCCACTTTCAGGAATAATCTGGGAGGTTGGGCCGGGGCTTCTTATGTACTATGTCTTCAGTATCGGTACATTCAACCCCTTAACATGGATTGTAACCTTCATACTGGCTTGTGCAGTGAATGTTCTGGTTGAAGGTTTAGTCTATAAAAAAGTTTTCAGATTTGAATTCACCTTTAAAAGCAGGGTATTTCTGTGGTTTATGCTCGCTAATACTGCCAGTGTTGGTGCAGCGGCAATCAGTCTTCTGATCACTCCCGTGCAAGCCTGAACATGGCAAGAAAACAGGGTTTACGTTCTAAGTGCCGTACGAAGTACGCCATCAGTTCACGTTATACAACTCAAGCACAACAGAGGTTTCTATGCTTGAAAAGCTATCAAAGTCTTTACAGGATTGTTCAACGGCCACAGTAACACTGCTTTCTCTTCTCGTGTTTATTGCTTTTTCTGTGTTTATTTTGCCAGGCTTGGCTGAACAGATGGCTAAAATTTCTTCTGGCCTGGGAACACCGGACACTCAACTCTTTTACTCACAAGATCTTATTTATAAGTTAGTGGAGACCTATGGTGAATCTGGTCGGTCTGCATACATCAGCAGCAGGATTCAATATGATATCGCCTGGCCCCTTGTTTATACGCTTTTCCTGGTTACATCTATAAGCTGGTGCCATGCTCAGCTCGGAAAAAATAGAAGAACAAGTGTTATTAACCTTGTTCCGCTAGCAGCATTATTGTGTGATTTCATCGAGAACATCTCTGTTTCTCTCGTTATGTCCAGTTACCCAGACAAAGGGCTTGTATTCAGCAACATTGCTCAGATAGCAACGCCTGCAAAGTGGTTTTTTGTTTGCATCAGCTTACTTGCAGCAATCGGCTTTTTTACAGCGGTATGTTGGGGTAAAGCAAAACTTTTACTTAATAGTCGTGCAACAAATAATTCCAATTGAACCCAGAATTACACTAAATGCCGGTATTTCACCAGGTTCTGAAAACCTATACTGCACTTTCTTATATAAAGCGGTGAGGCTGTAGAGACAATGACCCCTTTAGCACTAGCAGAGCACTATTTCGCACTATCCAACGACAGCGACTTTGAAGAAATTACAAAGCTGTTTTGTGATAGTTCCACGTTCCGGTCTGGAAAGGGTGAGCTGTTTCTAGGTGTTAGTGACATCATGGCTATGCAAAGGCTTCACCACGGCATGTTTAGTCAGCTTGAGTGGGTGGTGAACACAGTTTCGGAAATTAAACCTGGCATTATTCACTTTGAATTTGATTTTGTTGGCACATCGAAAGCAGGAGAAACCGTAGAGTATTCTGGTTTGGAAGATGTAATTATATTTGATGGCAAGATTCAGCACATCCAGGTTCAGCGCCTGTGATCTTCTGAGCGACTCATTCCAACACTTTACTAACATGGAGAGTTAACCATGCTGGAGCTCCGGCCAAACTGTGAAGCCTGTGATAAAGACCTTCCTCCCACTTCAACCGAGGCCTGCATCTGCACTTACGAGTGCACATTTTGCAGGGGCTGCGTGGAAAACCTGTTAAGCAACGTCTGCCCAAATTGTGGTGGTGGTTTTACTTCAAGGCCGGTTCGGCCAAAAACAGAGCGAAGAAAAGGAATCAGTCTGAAGCACCAGCCTGCATCAACTAAACGTGTGAATACCAGATATACGCCCGATGAAATCCGGGAATTCTCACAAGCTGTCAAAGAAATAGAGCCAGAGGGTCGTTAATAAGATAGGTTCTCATAGGCATGTGACCTTTAAGAGGTACAAGCAACAAACCCGAAGAATTCTATACTCCTTCATCTGTACACCGAAGGAGCCAGTGCTCATGAATACTTTTACACTTGAAGGCTGGTGTAAAGAAAATGCTTCTCAGCAAGCGTCTCCTGTAGAAAAAATCCATTTCAGAATAAACGATGAGTGCCACCTTCTTCTGGAACAGGCTGAAGAAGAGTTACAGGAAAACCATAAACCAGAGAAGTATGTGCCTATCGATATTTCTACAATGGAACTGTCCACATCCAGTGATTGTGGCTCATTAAAGGACTGCAAGATTAGAGTATACCTTCGAAACGACGATCAACGAGGGCAGTTCCACTTAGTAGGTCACCGAGAAGTGGATAACAGTCTCGTATACAGCAATGCCGTCATGATTGATCAACTTGGTTAGCTAGGAGGTGCCCTGGAACGTTGTTGGCGTCCCAGGGGAAAACTCATATAAAGATCTTAAACCCAGTCTTTATTTATTGATCACCGGTCAGGCCATCACTTGAAAGACCCCTTGGTTTTTCTGTCATCCGGAATATCTGAGACCGTTAAAACAGCCTTGGTTTTACCTTTATTGATAACCCAGTGCTCAACGCCCTTGTACTCTCGAATAATGTCCCCTTTTCTATGCAAAATTGGAACTTTGCAATTATTGACATGCTCATAGAGTTGTCCCTCTGTCACCATTGCAAGAGCCGGGCGAACATCATGGGAATGTATTAATACATAACCGCCAGGTTCAACAGTTATAGTACGTATTCGCAGTCGTCTTCCTTCCAGATTTGGTGCTTCTTTGCCCAGATCCAGACTGGCAAGTTCTCGCACACTGATCTTGCTTGACTCTTTTGGCGCATCGTACAGCGGGTTATGCCCTTGCTCTCCAACTGGGCAGGAGCCAGAGCTTGCAGGTTCTTTCTCTTGAAGAGTGGAACAACCGTAAAGGGTTATAGATAGAGGAAGTACAACTACAGTAAGCTTCTTCCAGTGATTACATAACATGTGACAAAGCCTGCACTTACAAGACAAAGGTCAGGCTAGTTCAATATAGTTTGTGCTGCTTTATAGCAGCATGAGAGTTCACATAACTTCCTTGAGTCTTCAAGCAGGGATTGCATCGTGAATCTGCAAAATCTGTGTTAACCCCTGTCGGTCCTCAATCATATCTGCCAGAGTATATTGATCCAGCGTCGTTAGAAAGGAGTCCATAGCTTCGGAGAAGGCATTCTTCAAACGACAGTTGCCAACCAATATACAGTTGCCGTGACTGCAGTCGACCACATCCAGGTGCTTTTCCAGCAGTCGAATTGTTTCTCCCAGAAAGATCTCATCAGCAGGCCTGTTCAGGGTTATGCCACCACCCTTCCCTCGTATTCCACGCACTAACCCAGCATGGGTTAATTGATTAATGACTTTCACCATATGGTTACGAGAGACGTTATACACCTCAGTAACCTCACTGATTCTGGAAATATGTCCCTGTGGCTGAATAGCCAGATAGAGCAGAGCACGCAGGCCAATATCGGTATAAGTGGTGAGTCGCATAACTCTTTTTTTCTGCGGTCACAAACGGTTTAAAAAATTGTAACCGAATTTCTGTTGAACATGTATTTAAAATACAACATTATAAAGATGCATTTTAAGTACAACTTATAAAAACAACTTTAGACCGCAGGATGTTTATGCTTTCGTCCGAGACCATTACTACAATTCAAGCCACAATTCCGTTGCTCGAGACAGTCAAAACCGACCTCACCAAACATTTTTATCAGCGCCTGTTTCATCATCACCCAGAGCTACAGGATGTGTTCAATATGAGCCATCAGCGCACTGGCGGACAACCCGCTGCTTTGTTTGATGCTGTACTGGCCTATGCGCGCAACATTGAAAACCTGGAAGCGCTCCTGCCTGCAGTTGAGCGTATTGCCCACAAGCACACCAGCTTTCTGGTGAAACCCGAACAGTACGATGTTGTTGGTCATCATCTGATTGAGACAATTCGCGAGCTGGCTGGTGAAGCGGCGACTCCTGAGGTGCTGCAGGCCTGGACTGAGGCTTACCAATTGCTGGCACAGGTGTTTATTGGTCGTGAGAGCAAACTCTACGAGCAACAGGCCCAAACCCATGGCGGCTGGGAAGGTACCCGAAGTTTTGTGGTTTCCAGGAAAGAAAAAGAAAGTGCACTGATTACTTCATTCTATTTGGAACCCGAAGACGGACAGCCAATACTTGGTTACAAGCCAGGCCAATATCTTGGTATCCAGGTAAAACCCGCAGGTTCCGAACACCAGGAAATTCGCCAGTATTCCCTTTCTGATGCCGCTAATGGTGAGCATTACCGCATCAGTGTCAAACGTGAGAATGGTGCAGAGAAAGGTGTTGTGTCTAACCACTTGCACGACCATATTCAGGTCGGTGACAAGCTGGCAGTCATGCCACCGGCAGGTGACTTCTATCTTGAAATTCAGTCACAGAGTCCAATAGTTCTTTTGAGCGGTGGTGTCGGGTTCACACCATTGATGGCAATGCTCAATACACTGCTTCAAAAGAAGCATCAGGGGCCGATGTTATGGCTGCATGGTTGTGAGAATGGTGAACATCATGCTCTGGCTGAAGACATTCAACAGAAAGCAGCACAATATGAAAACCTCAAAAGTTACATCTGGTATAACAAACCCAGCGATGTCGATGTAAACACCTCTGCCCACACGGGCGAAGGAGTTATGAACCTTACACAGGTTCGTGATGATATTGACCTGCCCGGCGCACATTTCTACTTCTGTGGTCCACTTCCGTTTATGCAGTTTGTGAATGACACCCTGAAAGGTTGGGGAGTGGAAGAACACCGTATTCACTATGAAGTGTTTGGCCCGCACAGCAGCCTGTAATTAAAAGCCATCTGGAGATGGATATTCAAGGTTGTCACCGAGTTC
Source organism: Parendozoicomonas sp. 2304DJ65-17 (assembly GCF_058148445.1). Classification (NCBI taxonomy): domain Bacteria; kingdom Pseudomonadati; phylum Pseudomonadota; class Gammaproteobacteria; order Oceanospirillales; family Endozoicomonadaceae; genus Parendozoicomonas; species Parendozoicomonas sp. 2304DJ65-17. Next base: position 141,114 of record NZ_JBYVJV010000009.1, on the reverse strand, counting down.
GATGTATACCGTGACAACCTGCCCTTTTCCCTTTGTGGTGTCACTTTATGCGATACGGGCACACATGATGTGTTGAGGCCCTGCCGCTCCGCCAAGGTATTGTTGACCGCTATCTTCAAAGCCACCTTTTAAATAACATTGGTAAGCACCGAGGTTTCTGCAGTTGACCGTTAAAACTATTGATTCAATATCACGGTAATGGTTCTTCACAAAAGGAATCAGAGCTTTAACGGATGCTATTCCCAGCCCCCTGCCCTGCTGTCGGCTATCAATAACAAAAGAACGCAGCCCAATAGATCCTGCAAGACAAAAATCATGATTCTCGGCAAAAGCCATATCCAACTTAAAGAATCCCACAACAGAACCTTCAAATTTGATGATATGGAGATGTACAGTTTCACTGCTACTTGCAAGAAAGGCTGTTGCTGATTCCGCAAACTGCAGCTGGTCATCTCCTATCTGGATTTTCTGTACAGCAGCTAGATTGGTATCGGTGAGTTTTTCGATTGTTATCATTACTTCCTACATCCATGACACTGAAAACATCAGACTGGTTACTTTCTATACCTTCATACAGACAACACGTATGATTGCATAACCATCGCCGTATAACTGCGGTATAACAACGAAATAAAATAATTCTACGGCAAGGGTGTTTGCTTTGAGTCTGTTTAGAATCACCAGTGTACTGGAAGGTCTGTCTTATCTGGTTATTTTGTCTGTGACTGCGGGTTTGATCAGTCGTGACTTTGTATTTGCCCTGGGAATTACCCATGGTGTGTTATTTCTTCTTTATCTGGTGTTGTCGCTGCATACCTCACACAAGCAGGGCTGGCCTGTTATGGTCTGGCTTCTGGTATTTCTGGCTGCCCTTGTGCCGTTCGCCTTTATTGCTGTCGAGATGTATTTGCGAAAATCCCAGCAGGAACCAGAAGCACAAGCCACTTAAGCCTATCAGACCAACCTTGAGCATATACAAGATGACTTCTTGCGATGCTCAAGGCCAACATACCTGATACAGACTATGGCTGTGACTGCGCCCGACAGTGCCAGCCGCCGCCAAACTCCACTACACCTTGTGGAAACACAGTGTGCTCTACCAACTCACCGTACTTATAAACATCCACAGTGATACGGCCATTTGCCGCCTTCATTGATGGGAATTCGGCATCAAACACATCAACCGAAGGAAGTGTTGAGTCAATCAATTCACTGGGATCCACTTCCGCTAAAACTTTCAGGGTTCGGCCAACACCTTTCCATTCATAACTCATCCGACCATTGCAGGCATCCATAGTCCGAGTGACTCCCAGCCCTTCCAGAGTTGGAAACATAGTGATATCAGACTTATCAGAAAGATAACGACCGGCCCACATTTCTATAGGCAGGCCTTCATCGCTGCCGGCAGAGAGCATAAGTTTTGCGTTATCAGTCACCGCCATGTAAAACGCATAATTGGTTGCCTGGCTGGTACTCCAGCCTTTGTCGATATACGCTAGGCCAGAGCCGCTGGAACTGCCCTCAGGTGTATTCCAGCTGTACTGTACCGGCGTGCCCAGGCTGTAAACAAACCAGCGGTTTTCCACAAATGGCAAAGCGCCGATCAAACTGAAAGGGCTGGCACCTTTATTCAGTTTCCAGTAATGCAGATGATCGCCAGTTACCTGTGCGGTCAAACTGACATCAGGCAATGTCAGCTGAATATGTTTTTCAGTCATTTCTCCAACACCGGGTACAACAAAGCGATACCCTGGAGAAAACAGAGTGCCGGTGCTCTCTACTGTCACTTCATCAGCGATATAGTCATACACTTTGGTCGTTCCACCAACGGGGCTGTGCATGATATGCACCAGCCCTTTAAGGGTGGAATCAACCGTATCTTCTTTTTCAAGAAACGTCTGGAATGTAATTTTGAAATAGCCCGCAGAGGGGTCATTGATATAGTAATACCACTGTTCATTCCAGGGGGTTGCTGTAGGTGTGTGAGGCCGAATATCTTTCAATGTCGTGGCTTGTACGCTCAAACTGAATTGGGCGAACAGTACCAACAGGCCAGTAATCAGTAGCGGCCTCGTAAACGGGAAGTGCATAGTTATCGTTCCATGATTAAAACAATGAACAGATGAGTTAAAACCGGAAAGTGAGAAAACAGGCCAGAGCCTGCTTTCTCACGGATGGATATTGAAATATCAGGGAGCCTTACAAATACGAGCGCCTTCGTACCAGGCACCGGCCTGGCAGGTGGCTCCTTCCTCACAGTGCTCATCAATCTGGCAGTAACACTGCCCTGCGGCATTACATTCTGGCGTCAGGTAGTTTTCCAGAGGATCTGCGCCGCTCACTCTTTCCCAGAAAGGATTGGTAAATACATTGTCTGGATCAAGCTCGGCCTTGGCTTCTAAAAACTGATCCCACTTCGGGAAGCGAGCTGGCATATCTTCAAAGATAGCCACAGAGTTTTTCCCCCAGTGTGGTCGAGCGCCGTACTTGCGCAGGGACATCTGCTCAATTTCCAGATTAACAAAGTAGTTTCTTGGTACAGCTTCACCGCGCTGGCGCAGAGTGTATTCAATACCAGCATAAGCAGTGTCACGACCTGCAGCCATACCCAGGTAACTGTCTGATGCTTTACCAAAACGGAAATAAATACCATTGAGTGGGAAGCAGGTACGATCGCTGTTAGCAACGATTTGTCGTACATCTGCAATCCAGTTAGGCAGCTCCTCGAAAGGAATACCAACTTCCTGCAGGGCAATAGGCAGCTTATCCCACACACACTTGTCAGGATCTTTACAGGCAAAGTGCTGCATATCATTGGCATGGCCAGTAGGCTTGATCAGCTGCTGAATGCCATTGTCCTTATCCCGGAAGTAAGAGTGGGCTCGGGCGCTGTAGCGCAAAGAAGCAGCAAAACACTGCAGGCTGGCGTTATCGCTTTCATGCAGGCCGTTAAAGATCAGGCCAAACATATATTCGGCAAAATCAGAAACATCGGCCTGAGCATTATAGGAGTTCCCTCTGGCCGACAGAGGTTTCTTGTTATAGGTAGTGACAGTGTAACGGCCAAGCCCTGGGAACCATGCGACATTGGCAGAGTGGTTGTTACGAGCCAGATCCAGAATCACCTCTTCCAGATTTCTATCACTGGGATAGCCTTTCACCTTGGCTTCTACTTTATAGCCTGGCTCCAGCTGTATGGTGGCTTCTACAACAACACCCAGAACACCCAGGTTTACACGGGCGGCATTCAGCATTTCGCCGGTTAATACGCGCAGGTTACCTTTGCCATCAACGAGCTTCATTTCGGTCACATAATCAGTGATCATGCTGCTCTTGGAGGTGAAGGTGGAACCATGGGTACCACTTCCGATCATTCCACCAATCGTAAATGTAGAAAGCTCAGTCACCATCGGCATACTTAATTCGTAAGCCAGCATGGCATCTGCCAGATCGTTAAAGCGCATACCCGCCTGTACAGTTACAGTCTGAGTTTGCTCATCGACACTCACGACCTGATCCATATTTTTAAGCGTTATCTGCATTTCACCGTTGCCAGCACAGGCTGCATCAATCTGACTGTTGAATCGACGATTACCTGTCATCACCTTGCGGCCATCTGCCGCAGCCTGACGCACAATCTGCTGCACCTCTTCAATGGACGACGGGTCATAAATAACACCGGGATAACACTCCTGAGTATTCTGATAGTTCTTCAGTATTTCAGGAACTTCCGCCGGTGGCGGCAGTTGAGAGGCAGCCCCACTCAGCCCAGCGAAGGTCAGTAACCCCGCCGTTAATAATGAACTGGCTGAGCGACGCCAGAAATGAGAGCGTTGTTTCAACACGTGTTGTTTCCTTCCTTGTTTTTAAGAGGCACAGACAATCTGGGAAGAGACTGTGCGAGAGTAGTTATCCAGTTGTGCTATCCAAATCTTGGTAGCAGTTCACGTTCAATGATCCCCTGAATACGGCGGTTATGATCAGGAGATTTGCTTCGTAAAAAATCACCGTAATCTGATCGATAAGCTCCGGTTGGTCTTGGTCCTATAGAGGGCACCCACAAGGCATGGTTGGTCGTGGCAAAGTCCAGTGTCTGGCTTCCCAAGATACAAACGGGTCCGGCATTCAAACGGCGCGCATCAAAAATCCAGAATTCCTTACCATTGGATTGCGGTGCGGTGGGGAATTTGCGTACAACGGCGGCTATCAAATAACCATCATCCTGTTCCGTAGAACCAGACCGGGCTATAAACTGCGGTGTACGCATAACGCAGTCATCCGGGAACTGATAGGAGTCGGTAATACGCATCTGGCGACAGTCCATGTGAACCAGTGCCGATGGCTGGCTCTGTTCCGGAAGATCATAATGCCCGTAATAACGCTCCGGATAATTGCGGTACGCCCAGGAGACCCGCCGGGACACCAGCTCAGGTCGGTAGCCAATGGCCGACCAGTACAAATGTTCAAAGGTTTCCGGAAACTGGAAGTGTCCTTTATAGGCAGGGTCGTTCATATCCCAGAGCAGGTTTTCATCCCGAATTACCTGATAATCTTCTTTAATCTCACGGGCGAATGACGGTGTAACTTGAATACGGGCACGAATAAGCCCGCCCACATCAACAGGGGCCACCGGATAACCAGATAACCATTCAGGAACCAGTTCACCATATTGCAGCATCTCATTCCGGAACAGCTGCTCAGATTTGTCCATGGCTCCCATATACTGGCCATACAGCGTGATTTCATTGTCATGATCATCGTAATTACACACGATATCTGACGTATCAAAACCCAGCTCCAGATAATCTGCCACAATATCTGCTCGCCCGGGCACCATGTCGGCTTTGCGTAATATCCAGCAACGGGTACGGTGCTGTTGTGGTAATACAATATGGGTACCCAGAATACGGGTTGTTTCCACACGGGCCGCAGTTTCAAAAACAATGATGTGATTTCGGGTTACCCCCAAAGAATGGGCAGTTGCTGCGATAAATGCATTATTTCCCTGCCGATCTTTAATATTCCAGGTCTTGAAGGCTCCCTCCTGATCCCAGGAAATTAAACGAATAAAGCCGTCTTTCGGGTTATCACCGGTATTACCACCGTAATTGATGGTAATACACTCGCCGGTTTCCAGATCAAAGAATGGATGGCCCGCCGTGCGTATTTGCGGAAATAACCATTTCTTGGGAGTCAGTGCTTGAAAGGCAGGGGGTAAACTCGATGTCCACTCTTCAACATTGCCTATTGGTGTCACCATATCCAGAGTAGTGGCATCAAATTCATAAGGCATTCCCCCTTCATAACTCATGGCGAAACGGTTATTGCCCATATAGTTCGGCGCAGTATTGCAGTAATTCATAAAACCAAGATTCAAGCTGGAATAAATAGTTCCACCAAGCAGGTTAAACTTATCCAGCCCCCCAAGATCCTGCTCCTGCATAATCGCAGACGCTGTTCGAATCATCTTACGGGTGAAAGGAATCTGGTTGTTATTATCTCTCCCACTGAAGTCGAGTCTTGTTAAAGCCCCCTTGCCATTGGGAGTTAAATGGTTAGGCTCCAGCGGAATGCCTTCGGCCATAAACAAATGGCCAGTGATATCATCTGGTAAACGACCATCAATCACTGTGAGTCGACCGGAAGAATCATTCAGGCTGGCCCTCATAATAGATTCCGGAAAACTGGAATCGGAAAGGCGCTGTCTGGCGTGGGATATTGAAGGAGTTAGCGTTGTACCATGCAATACAGCCAAAGCCCCGGCGGCCTTAAGAACATCACGTCTTTTCATAACAGACCCTGTTTTTTAGCAACAGCTATCCGTGCCTATAAAATAAGCAGTAATTGACATTTCACTTAGTACTTTTGTTCTATATTCCTAGAGTTAGGATTTAAATGTCAACGACAAAACTGTGACAAACAACAAATTATTTTTATTGGATAACGGAGTTTAGTGAGCTTTGTCTTTTCGTTTTTTTAATTAAGAAATTACTTTCCTATTTAATATTACTTTTATGACACCCCATAAATGTCACAGATGCAAAAATTGATTTGTTTTTCATATCAATTACAGCATTGATTCAAATTTAATTATTATAATTTTAAATAGTCACTACCTATTCCAATTATTTTCCTTACACTAAAAATCAATCATAAAGAATTTATTGAGGTTGTTAATTTTCTTTGCTTGACCAGATAAGCTACTGACTCTTGCGCTCAACCCCATTGTTTTACGCATAATTACCAACAAATCGTCGTAGAACATTCCCCCTCCTCAACTATAAATCAAACACGGTTATTATTTTCCTCCAGAGGAGTTGCTACGTGAACTGTGTAAACCAGTGCTATTTTGATCAGACTCAAATTCGCCCAGTTGGAAAAATATCTGTTTATCCGGGTTTCGCCAGCTATGACGAGCGCCTGACCAAGGTTCTGAGTCAGGAGCACCGGGAGATTCTTGCCACTTACATTGAATTATCACTGGGTTGTAAAAAAGGCAACGCCAACAATGGGCAGTTGTTAGTACGGTTTACCAACCAACTGGAAAATCATTTTATTCTTGAAGACTCAAAGCTTTACCCCAACCTCCTTAAAGGTTTAAAAGAGTATCCATCGTCTAAGGCGATTATTGAAAATGTTGGTCTGCGTATGCATAACGCCAGTCAAAGGATTGCACAGTTTTTACGGGAGACCAGAAACCCTGAAATGAGAGATCGGGACTGGTCTCGCTTTGAGATAAAACTTTCTGCAATTGGCAAGTCACTTAAGGAGCGAATAGATCTCGAAGAACAGGTTCTTTTCCCTATTTATGAAGATCTTTGCCATTTTTAACAGAGGTTGGAAACGTTTTCTTTCTGAATACTTGGGGGATAACCATCCCCCTGAAGCCGTTGCTGTTATTTATGGCTGTTCTGGCTGCTACCTGCCAGCCACTTCATCCAGGCATAGACCCAGTTCTTTGAAGTCAGCTGTTTTTCCCTGGCATGCAGAATAAACCGTGTCGTTTCCTTCTCTTCATCGACCCATGGATAAAAGTTACTGGCCCAGAGGTAAAGGGCGTTATCCAGCTCGAAGCTTTCCGGAAGCGGTAAAGCTTTTGCCGTGGAAAACTGAGAGGCATAACGCACGGCCACTAAAGACTGTTCAGGAGCCAGCCCTTTGCCCTCTTCCATCAGTATCTGATCAATCCAGCTGTCACCATCGACTTCTGGCTTGAGATGTCCTTGTTCTTCCAACCAATCCATATACCAGCCAATAGTACTGACATCTGGGTACACCAGCCCTTTATCCAGGACTTCATACCGCACATGGCTTTCTTCCTGCTCAACAAAGGTATGGAAAATCTCACGGATAGATTCGGCTTCAAAGCCCTTACGGTCATATTCTTTCTGTTTTGTCGGAGAAAGTTCTTTGTAATGCTCAACAGAAAAATGAAACTCAAGCGGATGCATCCAGGCCTGGGAAGCTGCACGCAGAGAGCTTCGGCGGCTGTAATCAATTCGATAACTGAGTTTCACTCCAACCACTTTCCGGCCACTGCGAATCTCCTCAATATCAACACCAGCGATATCAGTATGCTGGCTGATAGCCTCTACAGCCGGTTTTAATATGCGACGATTGACGTTTTTGAATTGTTGATATGATTTCGTAGTTTCAGGGTTATAACCCATGATATCGGGTAACAGCATATCTGTCGGTTTTTCCAGATATTCGCTGTAAAGCCAGAACACACGTGTTTTGTGAGGTGTGTTCTCTACAGAGCTTAAGGCCCTGTAAAGATTGATCTGGTAGGTTGTAGACAGACAGGCAATTTGTCGCAGCTGAAATCGGTGATAGTGATCAGAGATATCACCAAAAAAATCCATAGCGCTTTTGCCAAATTTTATCTGCACCAGACCACGCCCCTTACTGATACGTGCCTTATCAATCAGGCTGATAACCTCATACTCACCTGGTGCCAGGCGTCTTTCGAAAGCCACTTTTCCGAGGTTCTTTCCAGCGTTATAGAAGTCACTGTATGCACTCTTTGAGCTGACCCCTAGCGCTTTGACCAGATCAGGGATATACAGGGTAATGTCTTCAGGGTCGTCCGTTCTTGTGGCCACATCTCGACGAAACTGGGTTTCTGATGCCGCAAAGAGAACCAGCCGTTGTTGGTTCAGGGTCATGTTATGCCGTACGCGATAGAAGTCATTGGACTCTTTAACGATCCGATATTCGGCATTGGTAATGATATTGTGCTTACTACCCAGCAAATCCAGCTGCTCGGTTTCTTGTTCGGACATGGTGTAGTTCAGAATATTATGGGTGACATTTTCACTTATTAGTTGTCACTCTAATGGAATTCATCCGTTCAGGCTAGTGTCTGTCACTTTTCAGAAAATTTCCTGTGATACTTCTCTGCTCCATCTCTATCTAGGTACTTTGTTCTGACTTTCTACCAGTAAAACCTTTAATAGCTCTTTCTATCTTTTATTTATCCTTATTCTCCTATTATTTAATTCTTACTTATTTTTTAAAACATTATTAAGTCTTTTCTATACCTTTATTGCCAAGGGCTAGCGAGCTTTTAGGCGACAGTTTTCGGGCTCTGGGTGACAGCTGGCGGGTCATAGGTGACAACTGGCGGGTCATAGGTGACAACTGGCGGGTCATAGGTGACAACTGGCGGGTCATAGGTGACAACTGGCGGGTCATGGGTGACAACTGGCGGGCCATGGGTGACAACTGGCAGGCCATATATAGAGAATCAGAAGGATTTTTGTTTTTGCACCAGGAAAAAAGTTAATTACCTTAATTTTTCCCCGACTTTTATATAAAAACCATCAAACAGAGCATCTATTTCAAAAGATAAAAACAATTTTGCTTTTAATTTTATTCTTAATTCGCGTCCCAAAAAGGTAATTTTCGTTTGCTTTATCTTAAAGGTGACATCCTTAGGGTCTCTTTTTCAAAACCGTTCTGTTTTTCTTACCCTGGTTTTTCTCTCAAATTCATCTCAATATCAGGCTCTGCTTAGCTATTACTGTTATGCTTGAACTTCTCTTTTGCTCAAGAGTTGCTCATGAGCAACTCTGTGTGCCCTGACGAACCATGACATAAACTATACGACAGTTTACAATTGGTTAATAAATATACAGTAAATATTTATCGTGTGCGCACTTTTTCTAAAATTTTAAAAAAAGTGCGCACACGAATACTTGTTATATTTGTCTTCTATTGCCTATATTCGTAAAAAGCCTGAAAATAGTGTCAAGCATTACAGCATGCGAGGGAGTGCTCATGAGCAAGGACAAGCTAACTGACACCAAAATGTCACCTTCAAAGGTGACAGATTCCGGGTCTGGTAATGAGACAACGAGAACTGGCTCCCTTGTTGATGCGAACGAAAGCATGGTTGTGCAATCCATGACATTTCCTACTAATAGTTATGATGACCCCCCCGACACTATGACCCAGTATCTGGAAGAAGAACCGGCACCTCTGGGAACGGATGATGCCGGCAGCCTGTTTGCCCATTTTTCCACCATTGGCAATCAGCGTTTGAAAGAAATTCGCACCAAAATTATCTCGCCGGAAAAACGTAAAAAGGCACGTACCTGGAGTTTACGTGAGGCCAGCAAGTTGATTGGTCGTTCTGATGCCCTGATCCGCCGTGATTTTTCTGATCAACTGAATAAAAAGCCAAACGGGAATTATTTTTTAACTCTCAACGATATCAATATGTTGAGAGATTATTATGACACCCGTTATGTGCGCCCCGAAGGCAGTGAGCCAATGATTCTTGGAGTACTGAACTTCAAGGGTGGAGTCGCAAAAACAACTTCAAGTGTGCACCTGGCTCAAAAAGCAGCAATCGATGGCTTGCGAGTATTGCTTGTGGATGTTGATCCTCAGGCTTCCAGCTCGTTTTCTCTTGGGCCGTTCATTCCTGACCTGGAACTGGATCAGGATGATGTGCTGACCAATGCGATGATGAACAACCCGGAGTATATTCGCAAAATCGTGCGAACCTCCTATTTCCCGGGTATCGATATTATTCCGGCCAACCTGTTCCTTCAGGATCTGGAATTGGCTTTGCCAAACAACGATATTAATAATGTACGCAGTATGGGTCCTGTTATTCTGCGTTTGAAGCGGGCACTGGATTTGGTCAAACATCATTATGACCTGATCATTGTTGATAACGGGCCCAACATGGGCAGTATTACTCTCAACGCCCTCACCTGCTGCAATGGCCTGGTGATTCCTGTTCCTCCTTCTGCCTACGATCATGCCTCGTTCGTCATGTTATGTACCAGTTTGTCTGGTGCGTTTTATGAAGAGAAAAAGAAACTCGAGTATCTCCGTATTCTGATTACCAAACATTCTGGCAATAAATCGGCGATTGAAAATGAAGCTCAATTGCGGGAGCTCTATGGCGATTATGTGATGGGCAGTGTTATGGCGGCTTCTGCTGAGGTTGAACGATCCAGTTCCAGCATGTCCAGTGTCTATGATCGCCAACCCGGTAGTAAATCCAAGTCTACCTATACCCGTGCCATTGAGCATATGGATTCTGTAAACAATGAGATCATCACTGATCTTAAAGCCCTGTGGAGCCAACAGGCTGAAGCGGCCATGGAACGCCAGCAGGAAATGAGTGACGAACAGGTGGAGCAGGCCTGATATGAGTGATACAGTCAAACCCAAACCAAAACTGCAGGGGCATGGAGAAGTTCCCGTTAACAAACCAAAACCTCGGTTAACTGGAGCGTTTCGCCATTTTCAGGATGAAATGAAGGCTTTAAATAAAGAGCCTGAAACTATTCTTACCCCCGAGAAAGGCGAGCTGGTTTTTGATGATGGCCGGGAAATAGCTGATCTTGATAATGCACAGGTAAACGGCACCGGGTTAGTAAAGCTGAGTGCCTTGAACATTGAGCCGTGGCAGTATGCCAACCGTTCAGAAGACGCTTTATTTCTCGAGGAACTGAGCCGGGATATTGATACTGCAGGTGGCCAGAAATCTCCTGTTCTGGTGCGCAAGTTAATAGCCCCGAGACCATCGACTACTGATCCAGAGCAGACGATCACTCACGAAGTGATTGCCGGTCGTCGTCGCTGGGAAGCTGTTCGCAAGCGTGCTGATAAAACATTGATCTGTATGGTACGTGACCTGACGGATCAGGAAGCTGCGCTGGAACAGGAGATGGAAAACCGGCGTAAAGACCCCAGTAACTATGATGACGCAAAAACTTACAAGCGTTATCTGGATACAGGTCTTTACCCAACACAGCAGGCATTGTGTGATCATTTAGGTATTGAGAAAACTAAACTCTCTCAATTAATGAATTACATAAAACTGCCAGCTGAAGTTTCCAGTGAGCTTGATCCTATGCATAAAATTTCTATGCATACTGCTCGTATCCTTCGCACTTATACGTGTCACAAAGACCAGGTAGTTCGAGAGAAGTGTATTGCCTACACCATTCAGCACAGTGATAAAGTGCGTGAAGGTAAGCTCAGCTATAAGCAGTTAGAGAGTGCTTATAAAAAGCTTATTGAACCGCCAAAATCTTCGGATATGAAACGTACTATTACCTGCAAAGGCAGGAAGGTGTGCAATATCAAGAAAACTCCCGATGGAAAGATCACCATCACTTTGGACAGTACTCAGCTGTCTGACTTCATTGATGATGAAATCCGCATGGAAGTGAATGAAGTTTTAGAATCTTTATAACAGTCCCGTGTCGTCGGTTATCTTCCGGCGACATTTCCCCTTCTCTACTTCTTTTTATTTAATTCCACAGCCTTTACTTTTAAGCTGCCACTAAACCCTTTTCTAGATTCCCCTTTATTGCAATGCAATAATCACTCTTCCGGTGATCCCGGAATACAACTCTTATAAATATCTGCCAGGAAGTATGAAGTATGGCGACAAATCATTATCAATTGGCGCGTGCCAATCGACCATTAGGTGCGTGGTTATTTAGCGATCGTTCTGTGAATTCAATCACCAGTTCACGTTCGGGAGCTAACTGATTATGACGACCGATCTCTCGCCCAAATCGATTAACAGCTCCACTCCGTCTCACCAATTATTCAGATCTCTTGGCCCCGGAATTATGATGGCTGCCGCTGCTATTGGTGGCTCACATCTTGTGGCATCAACCAAAGCTGGTGCTTTATATGGCTGGCAACTTGTTGGCTTGATCATATTGGTTAATCTTTTTAAATATCCTTTCTTTCAATATGGCGCGCGCTACACAGCTGCGACTAATGAAAGTTTATTAGCAGGGTATGCACGTCTAGGCCGATTCTGGCTGATGCTGTTTTTAACTCTTAACCTGCTTGCCGCCGTTGTGAATATTGCTGCGTTGTTGGGGCTAACGGGGACTTTATTAACTTGGGCTATTTCCGGCTACTCTCCAGCTGTCTTAGCTGCGATTGTGGCGGTTATAAGTTTGCTTATTATTCTCAAGGGGCACTACAACCTTGTTGACAGTCTTTCGAAATGGATTGTTGTCACCCTGGCATTAGTGACCTTTATCGCAACGTTTTTTGCATTTACCCAACCTGCAGTCTCTAAACCAGATTTTGAAGGTGCGGATCCCTGGACCCTTGGTTCACTTGCCATGCTGATTGCTCTTATGGGTTGGATGCCTGCCCCGGTTGAAGTATCGGCTATGACCTCTGTCTGGGGGAGAAGTAAGTCCGTTAATCAGGGACAGAGAGATATGCGTACGGTTCTCTTGGACTTGAATGTGGGATATATCGGAACCGCCCTGCTTGCTTTGTGTTTCGTCGCCTTAGGTGCTCGGGTTCTTTATGGTTCGGGCGTTGAGTTTGCAGCCAGTGGTGCAGCCTTTAGTCAGCAGCTGGCAGATATGTATGCTTTTGCCATTGGTGACTGGAGCCGCTTTCTGGTCATGGCCGCAGCTGTGTTTTGTATTTATAGCTCCTGCCTGACTTGTATGGATGGTTATAGCCGGGTGAATAAAAGTGCCTATGAGAACCTGAAGGGAAATGATAGCCCTGATACAGAAAGTCCTCTGCTGGTTATCTTAACCACAGTTGGCTCTCTTTCTCTCGTGACATTTTTTGCTGGTTCCATGCTGGCGATGCTGCAGTTTGCTATGACTGTGGCGTTTTTAACAACACCGGTTTTTGCCTTTATGAATTACAGGCTGATGCAGGGTGAACATGTTCCCAATGAGTACAAACCCGGACCGGCATTGTTTATTCTGAGTATTCTTGGTTTACTTTTCCTGTCTGGCTTTTCCGTTTTATTTATCTGGTGGAAGTGGTTTATCTAACCCTTTACTCCTGCTGATAACAGACACATAAAAAAGTGGAGTTGCTCATGAGCAACTCCACTTTTTTATGTGTCTGTTATCACTGAAAGTTGCTCATGAGCAACTTTCAGTATGTGGAAAAAGTTACACGTGAAACTTTTTTTTACATGGGGTTTTCTGTGAAACAGTGAAATGGTTCCATGCAGCCGGTATGCTGAAGTGGTGTAAAAAAGGATTGTTTCCATGGAAACTGCAACGCTACAGCGATCCGATAAAACGGTGCAGCAGGCCGCTGAGAAACTGTTTAAAGGAAAGACAACTGCCAAACTGTTTTCCGGGATTGCCATTGATCATGGGCGTGTACCGGTGGATTTGTGTGATCGTGGACGCTATCAGCCCCGGCAGGACTTTGATCCACAACAGCTGCAGGAACTGGCAGATTCATTACGTCAGACGGGAGGAAATATTCAACCCGTCATACTGAGGCCTAAAGCCAATGGACGGTTTGAGATTCTGGCAGGTGAGAGAAGGGTGCGGGCAACTCTTCTGGCCGGGCTGGATTCTGTACTGGCCATTACCGGTGCATTTGATGATGATCAGTGCCACGTGATTACTGTTATAGAAAACCTTCAGCGCAGTGATTTGAACCCTATTGAAGAGGCACAGGGATTTCAGTCGCTATTGGATAAAGGCTTAAAACAGCAGGAGGTTGCCACCAGTGTGGGGAAAAGCCGGGTATTTATTGCGAATGCTGTGCGCCTGTTAAAGCTCGATATTGGCGTTCGCGACCTGCTTCGAAGTGGCAAACTTTCTCAGGGGCATGGTAAAGCTATTGCCGGGCTCAATGAACATTCAGTGACTACCGAAAGGGAACTGGCAAGAAAATGCGTTCGAATGAACTGGTCGGTTCGACGCCTTGAGGCAGAAGTTCAGAGTCTGAACACTAACAAGAAGGCCTCTATTCCAAGAACAAAAGATGCGAACCTGAGACGTCTGGAAGAACTTGTCACAGGAAAGTTTGGCGCTCCAGTTGCTATACGGCCCAGTTCCAAAATAGCTGGCGGCGGCTTTATTCATATTCCGTTTACCAGCGAATCTGAGATGCGCACGATTCTGGAAAAGATGAACGCCTGGCCAGATGACAGTGAACGTGACTAATAAAAAGTCCTGAACAATGACTTGTTCAGGACTTTCAGGAAACAGAATGCGAGCTCTTAATAGAGTGAGAAACTGCCAATAGTGGTTAATGTGTAAGCGCCATTACCGGTACTGTTCACTCGTTGTACCTCCATCGAGTCTCCCTGGAATCTCACCAGCAGGAAGTTGTTATACACAGCTGCTCCACTTAACAGAATCGGAAGATGCTTACCGCTTCCATGAAAATTGCTCAGGGTTCTGTAGATTCCATTGGTGGAATGATAGTGGCCCGCAAAAATCGCAGAGACATCATAATCTTTCATCAGCTTCTGAAAATCTGGGTCATAGAAATTCGTGGGAATATGGTAATTCAGCACAATTTTCTTACCGCGGCTATGAGCATCCGCAAGGTCGGTTTTCAGCCAGTTCATTGCACTTTTAAGATCAAAGTAGTCCCGGCGCGCTGAACCAAGATTCCAGCCGTTCCATTTTCTTTCGTACTTAGGGTAATTGTTGAGCTGTACAAAGTGCACATTTCCTATCTCCCAGGAGTACCCAAGACTGTTCTTGTACTCTTTACGTCGGCTGGGGAACTTGTAATAGGTGTCACCTTCATACAGATCAAATCGCTTCGGATTCAAACTGCGCACCTGGTCAATCAAGTACAAAGCCATCCGATTAGCACAGTTGTTACGAGCACAGTCGTCTACATTATTGGAAATGTCATGATTACCCAGGCCAGGGTAATTATTGATCTTCAGGTCCTTCTCATAGAACTGGCGATACTTATCGAATTGCCAGTCATGGCCGAATGCAGTCAGATCTCCATTAATAATCGAACCAGCCAGGCGGTCTCTCCCGAGATCACGGAGCAGGGCATTCATGGCTGCAACCTGGCCTTCATTATCGATGGTGGCCAGAGTTTCGTCGTCACAGTCACTATGCCCATTGCCACAGCTCCATGGGTATTGTGGATCTGAGGACATGACCATGTAGAAGTCGTTGTAATTGAAGCGAATGACTCTGATAAACGACGCCTTGTCATTAAACAGGTCACCCATATTATGTACCGATGAGAAATAGGTTCGACATTCGCCCCCTCCGTTTCCATGTTCGCAGATTTCTGCTGCATAACCGGAAGGGATTTTAAGGGATGAAATGCGGTCGTTAGGAAAACTCGCCGTTGTAAATGAAGTGACTGTTCCAGCACCAGGGCAAAGCCAGCTGACAGCGCCCCGATACCAAGTATCATTATAAGCGCCGACACAGGTTCCTGATTGAGCATTAGCGGATGGCAGCCAAAACAGACTGGCCAGTAAAAACAGTAGGGGAGAGAGTTTCATAAATTATTATTTTCTTGTCAGTGGATTGAAGTGCAACGGATACATCATAACTACAAGAAATAACCACGGATTTTCCGGAGAGCCTTAACGGTGCGAATTTAAAGCCAGTAACTGCTACTAAATAATGGAGATATGACAGGCGAGCATTGATGCGGTAGCAATACTTTCATTGACTCATATTTTTAATTCCCTTGTACTTGTTTTTGTAGTTCTCACTTGTTTCAAAGCAGGTATTCCCTGGTTGTCTTGAACAGCTTTCTTATACAGAGCAGGAAGACAAAAACAATAATGCCTACAAAAACATCATCGTCGTTTATAAAGAAAACTCTGGCTGGTGTGCTGGTATCAGGCGCAGTTACAGCCGCACTCTCAAGTCAGGTTGTAGCGGAAACTCCACCGGCAGGCAATGATGCTATCAGAGCATTAGCTCAACAGGAGATCGCCGCGAATAGTAATGTGGTGAAAGCTTATTTTCCTGATCAGACGATAGCCAGAAAAGCTGCAATCAGTTTTCATGCACAGCTTCTAGAAACAGACCTGGCTGGCGGATATATGATTATGGATCTGAATCAGGAAGATCGTAATCGACTGGCGGCTTTCGGCTTTCGTTTTGAGCCGGCCACTGATTGGTTAACGCAGCGCAATCAGCAGCTGGAAAGTATTGGCACAAGCCCACCGTCAACACTTTCCTCAGACAGTATTTTTTCTGCCAGTGTTTCAGCACAGAGTATTCCGAATTACAGCTGTTATGAAACAGTGGAAGAGTCGTTTAGTGTTGCACAACAGATGGTGAACGATTATCCCAACCTGGCCAGCTGGATTGATGTTGGTGACTCCTGGGAAAAGAAGCAGGGGCAGGGTGGTTATGACATCTATGTACTGGTTCTGACAAACAAACAGACAACCGGGATTAATGGTGGCGAAAAACCAAAGCTGTTTATCAACAGTGCAATACATGCGCGGGAATATACAACCGCGGCACTGACGCTGGATTTTGCCCGACAGCTGACCAGTGGTTATGGCCAGGATGCAGACGTGACCTGGATTCTTGATAATCATGAAATCCACCTCATGCTGCAGACCAATCCAGACGGACGCAAGAAAGCTGAAACCGGGTTGTCCTGGCGCAAAAATGTAAACACCAATTACTGCGGCCCAACCAGTAATAATCGTGGTGCAGACCTTAACCGCAACTTTACCCATGGCTGGAATGGTGCCAATGGCTCCAGTGGTAATCAGTGTGATGCAACTTATCGCGGTCCTTTCGCTGCGTCTGAACCAGAAACTCAAGCCATAGAGAGTTATGTTCGCAGTTTGTTCCCAGACAAACGT
This sequence comes from Parendozoicomonas sp. 2304DJ65-17, assembly GCF_058148445.1. Lineage (NCBI taxonomy): Bacteria > Pseudomonadati > Pseudomonadota > Gammaproteobacteria > Oceanospirillales > Endozoicomonadaceae > Parendozoicomonas > Parendozoicomonas sp. 2304DJ65-17. The sequence continues at coordinate 124,025 of NZ_JBYVJV010000009.1, read as the reverse complement.
GGCCCTGGAAAGAATGATGCAGCACCTGCTGACACGTCAGGGATACATCTTGATGTTCACAGTTACAGTGAACTGGTTCTGTGGCCCTGGGGTGATACCTCTACACCAGCGCCTAATGGTGATGCTCTTCAAACCCTTGGACGACGCTTTGCCTGGTTTAATAACTACACACCTCAGCAGTCGATTGGTTTGTATCCAACCGACGGAACCAGTGATGGGGTGAGCTATGGTGAGCTTGGAGTTGCCGCGTACACCTTTGAATTGGGTACGGCCTTTTTCCAGAGCTGTTCAGTTTATAACAACACGATCAAACCAAAGAACCTGCCAGCACTGCTCTATGCGGCCAAAGTTGTACGCACGCCTTATATCACTCCATCTGGTCCGGACATTACCAATTTGAGTCTGAGTAATGGTGCAGCTAATGGCGGTGTGCAGGCTGGAACTCCTGTAACAATCAGCGCCAGTGCTACAGATGTTCGCTTTAACCAAAGTAATGGAACAGAGAGCACACAGAATATCTCAGAAGCTGAGTTCTATCTGAATACTGCACCTTGGGAAAGTGGGGCAACGGCAATTGCCATGCAGTCGGATGACGGCCAGTTCAATGAGAAGACGGAGTCTGTCAGCGGCACACTTGATACCAGTGGCCTGAGCAATGGTAAGCACATGGTGTATGTGCGCAGTAAAGATGCATCAGGAACCTGGGGGCCGGTAAGTGCAAGCTTCCTGATTATTGATGATAATCCGAATCCAACACCGGAGTACTGTTCAGCTCAAGGCAATAACAGCAGTGATGAATGGATCAGCCAAGTGAGTATTGGCAGTTACACCAACAGCTCTTCAGCTGCCGGTTATACCGACTTCACTGAAGCCAATGGTGGTTCCCTGATACAATTGGCACCAGGAAGTCATAACCTGACTTTGACACCGTCCTTCGGTGGCCGGAGTTATAATGAAGGCTGGCGCATATGGGCTGACTTTAACAATGATGGTGATTTTGAAGACAGTGGTGAACAATTGTTCAGTGCATCACCATCCAGCAGTGCTGTAAGTGGCAGCCTTACTATTCCAGCATCAGCGTTGGGCAGCAAGGTTCGTCTGCGAGTAGCTATGCGCTACAACACCACACCATCTTCCTGTGGAAGTTTCAATTACGGAGAAGTAGAGGATTACACTCTGGAAGTCGTGGAAGGGAATGGTGGCAATGACCAGTATGTCTACACCAATACTGATAGCCAGAATATTCCAGACAATGGCAGTGTAACAAGCACCTTGTCTGTACCGGGTAATGCTCCGGCAGCAACCAGTGCAACCGTGACTGTAACAGCAACTCACACCTATCACGGTGATTTAAGAATCACTCTGGCAAATGGCAACAGCCTGGTGGTGAAAAACAACAGCAGTAATGATGGTAGCGGCGGAACGAAAAGCTACAGTGCAACATTAACGACCAGTCAGTTCGGCGACTTCAAAGGAAGCTGGACACTGACTGTTGAGGATGTTTATAACCAGGATACTGGTTCACTGAATAGCTGGCAGATTCAGCTGAACCCTTGAAGTACTCTAACGTCAACAGAGTCTAGTTGTCGCTAAAACGTTGTAACTATCCAGCAACTCAGTCATTTTTATGGCTGAGTTGCTGGTTTTTTCTGTCGAAGTTTGTTCAAGTTTAACCTGGAGCTTGCTCTGCTTCTGGTTACCAAGCCGCCACTGTCTCTTCAAGAATTGTCTGCTGTAACTGATGAAATCCTTGTATAAGATCGTTGTCGTGTTGTGCGACACTGATGCTTGCACGTATGTACTGCGGAATGGCTTGTCGCCCTACAGCAAAAGCTTCAGATGATTTCACCAGTATGTTTTGACTGGCAAGATGCTGTTCAATTTCTGTTGCTCGCCATGGTTCTGGGGCTTCAATCCAGAAGTGAGGGCAATCAGGGTGCGTTTTCACATTTAAATCAACCAGGTACTGAGCAACCAGATCTTTTCGGCGCTGAATTTCATAGCGCTGCTGCTGTCGCACAAGTTCTGCCGTGCCGTCCATAATCCAACGACTGGCTATCTCCAAGGTCATAGGCGTAGCCATCCAGCAAGTGCTGCGAATGGTTCGATTAAGTCGACTTATCAGGCACTGTGGTGCAAGAAGGTAGCCCACACGTACACCAGCTGAAAGAACTTTGCTCAGGCTGGAAAACAGGATTGTTTTGTCTGGCGCATAAGATTGCACTGCAGGTGGACGGTGATCCATAAGAACCCCGTGGGCATCATCCTCTATGATCAACACATTGTATTTGTTGCACACATCAGCAAGTGCCTGTCGACGGTAATCGGGCATGATGCAGGTAGTTGGATTTTGCAGGGTTGGTGTGCAGTAAACAGCTGCTACTTTGTGGTGCTGGCAGTAACTTTCCAAAGCTTCTACCGATAGGCCATGTCTGTCCATCTCAAGGCCAACCAGACGCACGCCAAGGGTTCGGGCGGCTTCAATCAGTCCAGGGTAACTGAGTTGCTCAGTGAGTACAGTTTCACCAGGTTTCACGCAGGCAAGGAGAGTGATAAGCAAAGCGTGCTGTGCTCCATTGGTGCAAATGACTTGAGTCTCGTCACCTTTTGCTCTGCTGTATTTGAGCCATTCAAGCCCTGCCTGACGATGATGAAGATGGCCCGCCTCAGGAGCGTACTCCATAAGAGTGCTGACTGTTTGTGGAGCTGCAGCCATTGTTCTCAGAGTGGCGGTAACAAAATCGGTATTCGCAATTTTGATATGCGTGTTCCGGCTGAGGTCTATTGCGCGAGAAGACTCCAGGATGTTTCGGAAGCCTTGGTCGTCTATAAGGTCCAGTTTTCCACAAACATAAGTTCCATCCCCAATACGGGATAGCACCAAACCGGTTTTTTCGAGTTCCGCGTAAGCACGACTAATGGTGCCGCTGGTGACCCCAAGGAGATCACCCATGATGCGATGGGGTTTTAATTTTGTTCCTTCGGAAAGGTGACCTTGGTTAATTTCCTTCTCGATCGCCCGTGCAATTCGCTTGTAGCGTGGGCCTGTATCGGATTCGAGTGCGCTTTTTATAATTGACACGGTGTCAATATTCTTATTGACTCTCATAATTCCCTCGATAAAAATCCATACATGTCTTATTAATTTGAATCAATTATAACAATATTGACATTATTTAAAGCAATTCATTTTTTGTGAATGCTATCAGTTGTGAATTGTAATAACTATTTTGCTCCGAGAAATTGAAGCAGGTAGTGAAGATAAGGATTATCAGATGCGAAGTACGACCATAGTTTCCAGTATTAGAAATCGAATCCTCACCGGAACTTCGATTATTACTGGTATTTTATTTTTCATTGTTTGTTTGACTTGGGGGACAACCTGGCTGGGAATTAAAATTGCTGTAGAAACGATTCCACCATTTACAGCTGCTGGTGCGCGTTTTCTTGTGGCATTTCCTTTATTCCTGGTATTTGCAAAATTAATGAAAGAACCGATCTTTTTCCCAAAAGAGAAAACAGGGTTCTTTATATTTATAACGCTGGCTTACTTTTCACTTCCTTATTACTTGATTAGTTATGGAGAGCAGTACGTATCTTCAGGACTAACATCATTGATTTTTAGTGCTATGCCGGTCTTCATCCTGATATTTTCTTTCATCATTTTGAAAGAACCCATGCTTATGCGTCAGGTGGCTGGTATCACAGTTGGGTTTGCCAGCCTGATGATGATTCTTCATGGCGAAGGAATTACTGTCTCAGCGACAGAGTTTTCGGGCGTTATGGCCGTATTGCTTGCAGCGATCCTCCATGGTTTTTGTTACGTGCTTACCCGGAAGCTGGGAAGTGATATCAGTGTAATCACGTTTAACACTCTTCCAATTGGTGTAGCTGGAGCCTTGTTGTTTGCAACCGGGTATTGGCTCGAAACGCCAAACTATACAGCTGTCAGTAACATGAGCCTGATGGCGACTCTCTACTTGGGGCTGATCGCCTCTGTGGGTGGGTTTATTGTGTATTTCTACCTCCTCAAGAAAATGAACCCAGTTACATTGTCGTTTGTTTTCATTCTCTTTCCCGTCATTGCCATCATTATTGGCGCTGCTTATGAGCAACAAACGCTTTCAGAGAACTTTATGATTTTCACGGCCACAATGCTGGCTGGTTTTGCTATCACAAAAATTCCAGACAGATCGTCTGATTAATAAAAGTCAAAATAAAACAGTTGATTGGTTGATCCTGCCTGCAGGAAGCAGTACAGGCAGACTGTAGGTGTGTAAAAGGAAGTATCAGTATGAAACGACCCAGTGACGAGACTATCAGAGCTATTTATTACCATTGCAACAGTGTTTATCCGGAAGAGGCGTGCGGATTTATTTTTTCGAATGACACTGTGCATATGGGAACAAACATTCAGAATCAACTGCATGAACAGAAACCAGAGATTTATACCCGAACTGCCAGAACCGGTTATACATTGTCTGTTTCTGATATCAAAACTTTGCAGGAGAGTTTCAAAGGTAATAACCCAGTCACGGTGATTTATCACTCGCACCCAGATGTTGGTGCTTATTTCAGTGAAGAGGATACTCGACAGGCACTGCTTTATGGGGAGCCTGTCTACCCAGTGATGTACCTGGTTGTTGATACCCAGAAGTACTTGTCTCGATCGGCAAAGCTTTTTGCTTTTGATAATGGCTTATTTGAATGCGTCGCTGAGTTTGATGCGTTCGGAAAAAGTATTGATATCAAGAAAACAGAAACAGTCTGATTTTTATCTATCACCTTTAAATGAAAACTTAGAATAACAAGGACTGAATTATGAACACTTTGAATCTTCCAGAAGTTCTGGGTCGTGTAGCCAAACTTCCTACAACACAATTTGAAATGGCTGGTGAAACGATTCGAGAGATTCTCGATCAGGTTTGTACAGAACACAACCAGTTACGAGACCATCTGTTTTACGACAATGGAGAAATGAAAGGGCACTTTCTTTTGTCGGTAGATGGTGAGATTGCAGAAGTCGACAGTGCCATTGAAGGCAGGAATACCATTGATCTGATGCTTGCCGCGTCAGGGGGGCTGGATCTTGCTGAAAAACCCCAGGAGTTGAACCGGGAAGAGGTACAGCGTTATGCGCGGCACCTGACTCTTCCCAAAGTTGGGCGAAGAGGTCAGATGCGACTTAAGGCGGCAAGAGTTCTTCTTATTGGAACTGGTGGGCTTGGGGCTCCTGTATCCATGTACCTGGCGGCAGCAGGCGTTGGCACTCTTGGGCTTGTTGACTTTGATACGGTAGAAGCCAGTAATCTTCAGCGCCAGATCGTTCATGGAACAAGTACCGTCGGCCAGTTAAAAGTTGATTCCGCGAAAAAGCGGCTTTTAGACATTAATGACAGTATTCAGATTGAAACCTATGCCACGGCACTGAATGCTGAGAATGCTTTGGAAATTATCAGTAAATATGATCTTGTGATCGATGGTTCGGATAATTTCTCGACTCGTTATCTGGTGAACGACGCCTGTGTGATGGCGGGAAAACCTCTGGTTTATGGTGCTATTTACCAGTTTGATGGCCAGAACAGCGTGTTTAATTATGAAGGAGGTCCTTGCTATCGCTGCCTGTTTCCTCAGCAACCTCCTGCAGCATTGGCACCTAACTGTTCTGCCGGTGGTGTGATTGGTGTACTTCCCGGTGTAATTGGCATGATTCAGGCTACCGAAGCAGTAAAAGCAATTATCGGGCTTGGAGAAACGTTGTCTGGACGACTGATGACTTTTGATGCCCTGAGCATGAAATTCAGCGAAATCAGGTTCAGCAAGCGGCAGAACTGCGCGGTTTGTTCTGAGCACCCCACGATTACAAGTCTGGAAGAGGAGACCCAGACATGCAGTTCAGTCTCTTCGAATATTGATCTGGATGAGCAGTGTTTTGTCTCACCAGAATTTCTGAAAGGTATTCTGGATAATAGCCACCGGGTCGATTACACCCTTCTTGATGTACGAGACGCAGAAGAGCTGGAAATCTGTGTATTGCCCGAGGCAAAAAATATTCCTCTGAATCATCTCGAAGACCGATTAACAGAGCTGGACCCTGAAAGGGATTATTTTGTCACCTGCTACTCTGGCGGGCGGGCAAAGGCTGCAGTGAAGCTGCTTCGCGATAACGGTTTTAATAAGAGTTTCGTTGTTGATGGTGGCATGAAAAAGTGGGTTAAAAACATAGACCCGGAAATGCCGATTTACTGATTCTGATAAAAATAAAAAAACAATTCATCAGATACGTTGAATCGGAGAACGTAGCAGTGATTTATCCTTCAATTTTAGAAACAATTGGACATACACCACTTGTTCATCTGCAGCATTTTTCCAAAGATATTGGAAGTAATGTGTATTTAAAAATGGAGTCGCTGAATCCCGGCGGGAGCCATAAAGCGCGTATAGCTCTGGGCATGATTAATGATGCAGAGCGAAAGGGGATTCTCACGCCGGGTAGCGGCCAAACGATTGTTGAACCCAGCGGTGGTAATACCGGCATGGGGCTGGCAATGGCTGCCAACCTTCGTGGCTATAAACTTCTTTTGGTTATTCCGGATAACTACAGCCCTGAAAAGCAAAAGCTACTCAGGCTATTTGGCGCAGAAATTGTTCTTTCTGACAGTCGGCTTGGAAACAATTCTCATGGCGAGAAGGCGATGGAACTACAGCTGGAAAATCCTGAATACGTGATGCTGAACCAGCAGCGAAATCAAGCCAACCCAGCAACCCACAGAAATACAACCGCAATAGAAATTATCAATGACTTCAGCATGTGCCCGGGTGAAAAGGAAATTCATTACATGGTTGCCGGTATTGGCACCGGTGGGCATATCACTGGGGTAGGGGAGCGGCTGAAAGATAAGTGGCCGTCCATGAAAGTGCTTGGCGTTGAGCCAGAGGCCTGTGATTTATTAAATGACAAGCATGCTCCACATGATATCCAGGGGCTATCTGTTGGCCTGATTCCGGATGCTCTGAATGTCAATATCCTGGATGGAATGGTGAAAGTGCGCACTCAGGATTGTTTGAACATGATTCGGTATATAGCGAAAAAGGAATCAATCAGTCTTGGTGTTTCTTCTGCAGCAAACCTTGTAGCTATTGAGCTATTAAGTCCAAGGGATTTACCTTCTGGTTCAAATATTCTGACGTTCTCTTATGACGGTGTTGATTCATACCTGGATTACTTTTCTGAGGCACAGCCTGCAAGCTTAGCTGCGCTTTGAGGCATAAAAATATCCAATCTCTGGAAGGGGCAGTGAAAGGAGTATTGTATGTCATTTACAAATCAGGAAGAGCTTTTCCTGCAAAGTACTCACGTTAAGAATGGAATCGACAAAGTATTGCTGGCTATCTTGAAAGAGTCATTGTCGTTTTCAGAATACAGGTGGGTTATCAACCTTTTTGATGCGGGGGAAATGGACACTGACTCCCTGGTGGAGTTAATGGTTGAAGACCTGTTGGCTTATGCAGAAAAAGATCCAGCATCAAAAGGGCGAACAGACCTTTTAACGGAAACATCTTCTTCCTATTGCTCGGTTATGCATTATCGAATTGCACACCAGCTTTGGTTAATACGGAGTCAGTGCCCTGAGGCAGATAAGCTGGCACTGAAAATAACCGAGAACTGCAGGCGAAATAATGGTGTTGATATTCATCCAGCGGCCTGCATAGGGCGTCGTTTTGTTCTTGACCATGCTTACGGTGTGGTTATTGGCGAGACATGCCGTATAGGTGATGACTGTTATATTCTGGGAGGTGTGACCCTGGGGGCGAAAGGAATCTCAGGCAATCCTTCGGGTAAGCGTCATCCTACTCTGGGAAATAATGTGCAGGTTGGGGCGTTTGCCAGAGTCTTGGGCGATGTCTGTATTGGTAATCATGTTTTTATCAGTCCTAACAGTGTGATCACAACTGATATTCCTGCGCATGAGAATGTAAATATTATCAATCAGATCCAATTACAGCGCAGTGGGACTGGTGCAAAAGAACAAGCACTTTCAAATAAAGAAAGAGTTCAGGTGTCCGGAGTTATGAGACAAGGGGATAAACTTCTGCTCATGTGTACTGGCCTGAAATTATGCGATGTGCAATTGGTTGATAATAATTACGCGCCAACGGACTTTGCCGTATGCAGGGTTAAACCTCTGACCAGTTACTTGTTTGAAGTTTCTTTTGAATTCCAGCCACAGGCTTTTCAATCGATAACCCCACACGCGTTGTCTGTTCTGCCTCTTCATTTACAGTTAGCAGATAAAAATCACGTGTTCACACTTTTGAACCCATATGGCTTAACAGAATTAATAACTGAAAATAGCCGTAAGCTACAGGGAAATAATAATGAAAAATACACCCGCTCCCACACGACAACTGTTTGATGTTGACCCTTACCAGAAAGAAATGAGTGCAATTATTCTTGCAGTAAGGAAACGGGAGCAGGGCATCCAGGTTCTGCTCGATCAAACAGTGTTTTATCCCACAGGTGGAGGCCAACCTGGTGATACTGGTGCCCTGGTTCTCGAAGGTGGGAAGACCTTAACCGTCACTGGAACCGTCTGGGACAGGGAAAGCCCGGGAAAAATCTGGCACCAGATAAATGATTCAATAACTGATGATTGCGTGGGGATGGCTGTATCAGGTGTGATTGACTGGGAGAGACGTTACCGACATATGCGAATGCACACATGCCTGCATGTTCTTTCTGCCATGGTTGATGCTCCTGTCACCGGGTGCAGTATTGCTGAAGAAAAAGGCCGGCTTGATTTCGACCTCCCGGAGCCAACAATTGAAAAAGGCAGTTTGACCAGGGAAATCAACGCTCTCATTGCACTGAATCAGCCTGTCAATGTATTTCGAATGACGCCTGAAGAGCTGGAAGAGTCCGGCTATTTTGCAAAGACATCTAATGTAAAACCACCAGTTATTAATAACTTCGTGCGAATGATAGATATTGAAAATACCGACGTTCAGCCTTGCGGTGGAACTCATGTTAAAACGACCGGTGAAATTGGCCGAATTGTTTGTGCAAAGATTGAAAAACGCAGTCGGAAAAATAGACGGGTGGTTTTACGCTGGGAGATAGAAGCTGATACGGCCTCTGTCTGATTACCAGGCACTGCTCATGCCAGCTCCCCCGGTTGGCATTTTTGCCTCTCTTCGGAGAGGTTTTTTTTATGAACCGTTTTTAAATTCTGCTAGCAGTATTTGCAGGTGCTCAGTCAAAATCTTGAAAGTACTCCTGCTGGGAATAGTAGTAGTGGCAATACTGAAGGAACACTATTTTCAAGTAGATTAAATGTGTATTGAACGATTGATTGGGAAGTTTTGAGGTTGCTTCTAGCTCTTCTATAGTATTTCTGATTCAATGCCTATAACAAATAGACAACAAACAAAAAATTAATTAATTGTAATTAGGGATATCAGCGTGCATCAGGGAATTAGCACTGAGCTGAGCTTGGAGGTAAAAAACCTCTATGGTGATGCCTTTCTACTCACAACCCGTTCATTTCTTGAGGGGCTTCAAAGGCTCTCTCTAAGAGATGAAGGCCGTGCCCGGCGGTTTTTGTTTGATCTTGATCCAGACTCTCAAAAGCGCATTGATGCTGGATTTCCTGGGCTTACCACGAACAAACGTGGGCAGGTAGTAGAGCAGATGGCCACAGGGCGCCTTTACGCTTATTCCCTTGACTCCTCTGGTAACCTGGAAAAAGCGCTTAAAGAAACTTACATCGATATACGTAACCAGTTAAACCAGATAATTGCTGCAGAAAAACTGGAAGCTGCAGGTATTGAAAAGGAGCATCAGCAACGCTCCACTATGGGTAAAGTGCTGGCTTATGGTGAGAGCTTTGGCAGTGGGCTGGTTGATGCTGGTACTTCACTGTTGACCTGGGCGAAAGAAGTACACGACGTTGTTTCTATTCAAAAGCAACTACAGCGAGCGGCAGGAGCGGCATTAAAAACTTATCGCACCAGCGCTTTTGAAGACTGGGGGCGTACTTTTTACACTGAGTGGCGGGAAGGTGAATACCGGGAGATGGTAGAGGCTCTGGGGTTTGACCCTTCAACCATCACGGCAGATATGTTCAGCGAAGCCTGGGATCTAGCCTGCTTCATCTGGGAAGATGAAAGTAGCCAGGAATTGCTGGTGCAATTCGCCAAAGACTATACCCGAGCTCAACACAGTCTGGAGATTACCGAACTGGCAGGTGCAGCTGCTTTTGAAGTGCTGCTGACAATTGTACTAGCAGCAGCAACTGGAGGTGTAGGGGCAGTTGCCAAAACGGCTGGTACAGCCACCAAAACTGCCGCCAGTGCAGGAAGCAAGGCTCGGCTGATGGGGCAGTTAGCTAAGGTCGGAAAATTATTTGAGAAGCTGTCTGATCTACGACAGGGTAAGCGTCCTGCTCGCCCAAAGAAGATGCAGAGCGCAAAAAGTAGTGGGTCTCAGATAGATGAATTCGCGAGTGAGGGTAAGATACCTACTATCGGTGATACGCCAAAAGGAGATAAGAAAACTAAATCGGTTGATATTTCAGAAGCTGATGATAGTGTTGTAAGCACGATCAAGGAGTTTCCGACTTTAACTCAGCAGAGAGAGTTGACTCGATTAGCTAAAGAGTCCCGAGAAGAATTGATGGCTGATTTTGAGCTATTAGCTGATCTTCTGTCTGAGCCCCAATTAACTAAATTGGAGACTCACCCTTTCTTATTAAGACCTTTTTTTGGGGGGGCAATTGAAGAACTTGTCAATGCAAAGAGGATGAACTCTCCCGAGCTTGAGAACCTTACATGGACGGGTAAGTCTAACGCTCCGCAGGATTGGTTTGATGAAAACGATTTTGGGTTTGACCTAACTGGTAATTCACAGTCTTCAATACTTTTACATCAAAGAAGGCCGGAAATAGATTGTGTTATTACTTATGATTCATTGACGAATGAAGAAATATTCGCCTTCCATAATTGGTTGATGGGTAACTGATAGAGGAAAGTATTGTGATTGAAAAAGTGACCGCCGGGCGGTGTAAAGAAGATACTTTAATTGATGGACAGATTTTTGATGGGGTTTTATTTGATAACTTTTCCATCAACCCAATAGATGGTGTAAAAGTAACAATTAAAAATTGCACTTTTAAAAACTGTAAAGTTTCGCGCGGAAGCTTTCAGATCGGAAGTAATGTTTCTTTGGAAGATGTTTTATTTGACAACTTTGAAGTCAACGGTGATTTTGATATACATTCTGGCGTCACCATGAAAAATACTAAAATTTCCAGTTCAAATAACGAAAATATGCTTTGGATAAAAAATATCTTAGGAACTACTGATTGTTCCAAAAACAATATTGATCTAGATATATCAGAATTTTTTGGTGATGTTATTATTACTGGAAATGATGTTTCAAGGGTGAAAATTGACAAGAGAAGACACCAATTTATAAAAAAAGATCTTCTTAAACAAGATGCTTTCAAACTAAGTCGAGCTAATTTTTTTATATCAAGTGCATCTAAAGTTACAAGGAATGGATCGGATGTTGGTGTTTTTTCTATTCCTATGGGAAAGTCTTCATCTGAAGAATTCAATAAACAGTTGGATTTTTTTAAAAAGGAAGGCTACGTAACAAGTATTATATAAAAAATTTATACGATAAGTTCGATTACTTATAGTAATATTGTTAATGCATGCCCGTTTTTTATGCGGGCGTATCTATGGATGTATTTTATATAGAAAAATGGATGCAGTTACTAATTACCAGAAGAGCGTTGCAAAACACACTGCATTGGCTTTTGGCGCAGAAAGGCCACCGATAATCCAATTTTTGGATGATAATAAAGAAAGCAGCGTGTTTATTCTTGAAGCTAGAAATAGCCTTCAGGACGGTGTTAACTCATATGCAACCATTGGTCTTTCTGACCACCCTTTAATACATAAAGGAGAAGAGTTTAGTACTCGTGTTGAGGTCCTTGGAGCGTGTGGATCTTCTTTTTCTGGTTTTGAGAATATCTTGGCAACAATTGCATTTTACGTGATTAATTCAAAATGGTTTTGTGCTCCCGGAGCTATTTTTCCTGACCTTGTGTCTATGTATAAAGCATCTGAAACTATGAGTGATATTTACTTCACTAGCCCATTTCTATGGGGTGATAAGTTTTCATCAATATCTCTGGATAATCACTCTGTAGCATGGCTGTTGGCCGTTCCAATCTCAAAATCAGAGAGGGAGTTTGCGCAAGAAAATGGATCAGACAAGCTAGAAAATCTTTTTTCTGATAATGACATTGATATTTATAATTTGAATAGACCTTCGGTCATTTAGTGACTTATAGTGCTCAAATCAATTGCAGAGTAGTGCTTTGAAAAAATTATATATCAATATAGTTGTAGCCAAGGTTGCTCTGAAAGGGGCAACCTGCACTTATAAATTTACTTGCCTAAATCGAACACTGGAGTATAAGTTTTTTGGCTAGTTTTGGATTAAAAGGTTTTAGTATGTAGCGTAATAATTGTAATAAATTTTTGATACTTACAATATATGTTTTTTTCGAAGAGAGATTTAAAACTATATAATTTATGACCACTAAACAAAATGTTCTTCACCTGGTTCTGACTTTAATCAAAGGAGGGGATATTGACCTTCTAAAGCATGGGTCTATTTTGAGAGGTCAAAACTTATCTGCAAGTAGTGCTGATGATGCTGCAAGAATCGGACTGATAGTGGCTGATTTGTATACATCTTTTGATTACTGCTCTTCTAAAGAATTCTTAAAATTTGCAGATGGAAAATCTGATAAATACATACAAATGAAGACTAAAATGGAGTCTTCGCCGATAAAGAAAAAGGCTCATAAAGAAGATTTTATGGCTGCGGTGCGGGAGCTTCAGGATAGTAATAGGTTGTACGACTTAGTTCGCCCTTTTGAGAGAGAAAAAGTTGATCAGCTTATGGAGCTTTTGCAGAGATTGGACATACCATCTCGATAGCGTCAAATGCTCAAACCTTTGACAGCCTTAAGATTTTTCGGGGAAGCAGTTAACAGGTTGCTCCCTTCTTTTACCTCTCAGGGATGGGCTCCTTATTCCACATGAATAGACTCGGCGAATTTCAAAAGCAGCACTTTATGGTGGGAAGTGACGGACAATTTAGTTATTTTTATATCCACCAGTCGCATAATACGTTCTTATAATATGAATTATGACGACTCATGATCTAGAACTCTAGGAATAAGAGTTCCAGATCAAGGTTCACATATATTCAAATTACAAAAGAAGCTAGGAGTCAGGTATTGCCAGCTAAGCAGATCCAGTTTTATGCAACTACTGAAGATTTGTTCAATGGCTTAGAGCGATTCGAAGCCGTGTGCGCCACTAAATATGTGCGCACGGGGCTCTTTGATAGCCCCAAAATGGCTCTATACAAGACGTATAGAGATATCGAGAATATAGGTGTCAGTTTGGATGGTCGAATAGAAAAACTGCCTACGTTTCTCATATTTGAAAGTGTTGACGATTTAACAGTCAAAGAAATTTCCCAAAGGTGTGGGGGAGTGAAGTACTCGGTGAATGCGCGAACTACCCCGTCATCAGTTACATTTACTCCAGGCGGTGTGTACGAAGATCGATGCATTCTCCATGGAACAATTGCAGGTTTGGATATTACTAATAGAAAATCCAAGCATCTATATATGATGTTTAGAAAGTATGTACTTAAGGACTATGAGAAAATAAAAAGCTTTCGTGTTTCTCCATATGCTGCTGAAATGTTGGATAGAGGAATGAGACTGACGCCAAATTTCAAAGCTGATCATTTAATGGACTTATCTAGATAGATGAGGTTGTGCTGGTAATAAATATTAACCGTAGACATTCTTAATCATATCCCGATATTCTTAAAGATTTCTTGTACGAATCAAGAAAAACAGGATCCATTTTGATATTAAATAGGGAAGTTAATGAAAGTCACTTAGTCTGAATGGCAATGACCCTATATTTACTTCTTGCGAGTTACAAATCTATGGATGCTTCTGTCAAATGGGCGGCTTCTTTGGTCAGGTAAAAGCATTTTGAACTGCAGTAAAGCTGCCCCTTTCGGGGCAACTCTCATTTACCGGTGCATGCTGTTGCCGCGGCGAATCACTCCGCCTAAGCCAACCACTGGGGCAGGAACTGTATTAACGGGGTTCAACACAATACGATGACTGCGAACAACGTGAATGTTCACATACCGTTGATTATTACTCTGCTTGGGAACTCTGTAGCGTGTTACATGGTTATAATCGTTTCTGTCAGTTAATTTCTTAGACAGAGCCAGAAGTGGAGGGTTTCTGCCATTTCCTGCGATATGAGCATTACCTATAACCATAATACAGGTACCATCGAGCAGAGCATCTCTGATGTTTGCTGCAATGCAAACCAGATTCATACTGGTTACCGCTTGGTTAAAACCAACGATTGCTCCAGGCATGGCCCCCCCCTCTCCCTTTAATTGTGATCACTATGGCTTATAAAATTAAATCTCTTCTTCGTTTAGGTGTTTCTCATAGAACAGCCCCATCAAGTCTTCATCTTCTCGAATCACTTGTAAAGCCGACCATAGTGTTTCTCGGGTTTCACGTGATAAATCACTTTTACGGGAGAACGTCAGATAGTAGTTTTTAGATTTCAGAGTCTTTTTCTGAATATCATATTTATTGGCGAAGAAAGGGTTTTTCTGGAACTCTTTAGCGATGCTGCCCAGTACAGCGGCTGATCCATCTTTTCTCCGTACCAGGTCAACAAGAGCACTGCGGTCAGTTGAATAGATGGCTTTAACTTCGGCCTGATTCTTTTTCAGGTCATCTGCAATAGAGTAAGAACGTGGAACTCGCACTGGCCCGGGAAGTGTGGAAGGCGTGCCGTTGTAGGTAAATGACAACTCTTTGGGAGTCACAATCACGTAGTCCACCAGGCTCATGCTGTGCTCTCCACCTTTGCCTTTTCTGGCTGTGGGAGGATATTCCATCCATTCATTGCGCTCATCCTTATAGGAGGCGCCAAGTACACCATCAACTTTTCCTTCTTTGGCAAGGCGCAGACAGCGAGACCAGCTGGTTGGCCGTATTAAAACCCTTCGATCTGTGCGTGTGGCAGCCTCATTCATCATGTCAATAAAAACACCCGCCGCCCGATAATCTTTCATCAGGGTGAAGGGAAACCAGTAGCCTTTATCACTACAGAGAGTGACACGTTCACGAGCCGCTGACGAAGCTGTGGAAGTGTAAACAGAAGCCAGCAGGCAGAGAGAAGCAATAATTAAATTTTTTCTGGGATGCATCTTGAGTCAATCCGTATGACCTCAAACGCCCTACAGCTTGGATACTAAAAGCCATTAAATAGCTTAATTGCCCAAAAGAGTGTTACTGCGAGGAAGTAATAGTTTATTCCCGAATCACAGTGTACAGAGATAAACGACAATGTAAAAAAATCTGTAGGGAATGTGTCAAAAATGTAATACAAATTAAACGATTTCATGACAATATACTTCGTGCGAAACAGGAATGTATTAAACCAACGCAAACGGAAATAATAATTATGAGGTTTAAGCGCGAACTCTGTGCTGCTGCACTGGCGTTAACTACGCTGTCTTCCGGCTCTTTTGCTGAATCTGACAAAGCTCGCAACATCATTTTGATGATTGGCGATGGTATGGGGCCTCAGCAGCTCAGCATGCTGGAAAGCTATGCTGAGCTGGCACCCAATTCTATTTATCAGGGCAAAGACACGGCCATGACCCGCTTGGCCAATGCCGGAACCATTGGCCTGTCTATGACTTATCCGGATGGTTCAATGGTGGTTGATTCCGCCAGCTCCGCAAGTCAGTTGGCTACTGGCAAGCTCTCTCCTTCAGAGGCCATTGGCCTGGATCGCAACGGTGATCCGGCAGAAACTATTCTCGAAGCTGCGAAAAAGCGCGGTAAGGCTACTGGCCTGATTTCAGACACTCGCCTGACTCACGCCACACCTGCGTCTTTTGCAGCGCATCAGCCTCATCGTTCTATGGAAAACCAGATTGCTGAAGAAATGCTGAAAGTAGGACCAGACGTTATGCTTTCTGGCGGTATTCGTTACTGGATTCCCAAGTCTGTTAATGAAAAAGGTGCGACCTACGAGCAGGTGAAAGAGCTGACCGGTGGCCACGTAAGGGTGAAGTCCAAGCGTAAGGACAACAAAAACCTGCTGTTGGATGCCCAGAAAGCCGGTTACCAGCTGGCCTTCAGCCGGGATGAAATGAACAAAGCTGAAGACGGTAAAGTACTTGGTTTGTTTGCATACTCCGGCATGATGGATGGCATTGAGTATTCCAAGACCAAAAACGACAAAGATCGTGCACAGCCAACTCTGAAAGAGATGACTGTTAAGGCTTTGGAGATTCTTTCAAAGGATAAAGACGGTTTCTTCCTGATGGTTGAAGGTGGTCAGATTGACTGGGCTGCCCATAACAACGATGCGGCAACTATGTTGCACGAAATGCTGAAGTTCGACGAAGCAGTAGAAGCTGTTTACGAATGGGCCGCTGATCGTGATGACACGCTGGTTGTTGTAACTGCTGACCATGAAACAGGTTCTTTTGGCTTCAGCTACTCTGCCAGCAATCTGCCTAAGGCTACCAAGCTGCCAGGCAAAGGTTTCAGCAAGCGTGACTACAAGCCTAACTTCAACTTTGGTGCGCCTCAGATCCTGGATAACCTCTACAACCAGACTGCCAGCTTCTACGGCATTATGGACAAGTTCCGTGCCCGTCCGGCTGCAGAGCAGACTCCTAAAGCTCTGGCTGCTGTCGTTGCAGAAACCGGTCCTTTCCAGATCAGTGAGAAGCAGGCTGAACGTATTCTCCAGCGTGGCCCTAACCCGTACATTACAGAAGGGCACAAATACCTGGCTGCCAAGACTCTGCCGGTTGTCAAAGACTTCACCGCTTTCTATGTGTATGGCGATGAAATCCACCTGAACCTTCTGGGTCGTGAACTTGCTGAACAGCAGAACGTAGTATGGGGAACTGGTACACACACCAGCACGCCTGTTTCTGTTATGGCGTTTGGCCCTGAAAAACTGGTTGATCAGTTTGATGGTATGCAGCACCACACAGACATCGGCAAGAAGCTGATGAGCGCACTGTAAAGCAGACTGCCAGTGTTACTGGCTTGGATAACAAGCCTTAGTGAGAGCCGACAAGGCTCTCACTTTTCCTTTCTTTCTTACCGCTGCTTTATAGCCTCTGTTCCCAGAAGAACAGCCAGATGCAGGTGGCGCATGTTGTTATCAACCATTTTGCAACGCAAATGCTCCGGCAGGTGCTTGTAGCCGGGTTGGCTACTGTTTTGGCTGGTTTTGGCCATTTGCTGAGTGGGCAATGCAGACATAATACCCTCCACGATACATATGGTTTTGCGTGACTGTATCAATATAGTCTGCAGTTGCCGTTTTGTTTATTTCTTCACTTTTGTTCAAAGCTTCGCTTTCGATTTATAAAAGTTCACAATATCAGCCTGGGTTTTAGCGTTCTTCAAAGAGTTTTCTAACAGCTCTGCAGCACTTGTATCAGGTGATTGCAACGCCATGGCATGAGCCAGCGCAGCTGCCTTTTGTACATCCACTGTTTCTCCCTGCTCAGCAGTAAGCGTTGCATGGGAACGCCCCTTCCATACATTCGGGAGGGTGACCGTCTCACGTTTTTGATCACTGATCACAGCATCAAATGTGGGGGCAACTGCGGTTCGTTTGCCCAAGAGTGAAGGCTCCAGGTCAAACCAGTCCAACAGCGTTGCCAGCCAGGATGTGTGATCAAAAGGGGTTGTTGGGTTATCGCTGCGTATAACGGTGTTTTCCGTCACCCATGGAGATATAAATAACATTGGAACTCTTATGCCAAAGCGATCAAATTCGAATCCGCACTCATATTCATCTGCCCCACCAGGGTTAATAGCTGTATGAGGTGGAGGCATATGATCAAAGGTTCCGCCGTGTTCATCCCAGGCCACAATGAACAGAGTCTCTTCCCAGTCCGGTGATTGACTCACGGCTTCATAAAGCTGTTTCAAAAACTGTTCACCTTCAACCACACTGCCCGGTGGATGGTAATCATTGCCTGCAATACCCAGATCCCCAACCAGGTCCATCGAATACTTGGGTTCTATGTAAGAGAAACGGGGTAAGTTTCCAGCTTTGGCGTCTTCATAAAACTGGTCAATATTCAGGTACTGGTTTTTGGATTCAGGTTTTGCAAGCTGTTCCTGTAAACCCTGGAACATATACCAGCTGTAGCTGTGCTTATAACCGAACGTACCGTGGAGATAGGGGCAGGAGTAATACACCTTCCAGTCATCTTCAGTGTTATAACCATTTTCAGACAACACTTGCCAGATTGTTTTACCAGTGAATTGCGCAGGCAGGAACTCATGGTTCCAGTAATGGTTGTTCACCATCGCCATGGTTTTTTTAGAATTTTTTTCAGGCAAACCCACTGAATTACCACAGATAGAAAATGCCCTGTTTATGGATGTTTGAGACGGGATGGAGCAGAACCACTCATCAGATACACCGTATGATTTGGCAAGGGTATTCAGAATGGGTAGCTGGGTATTGTCGTAAGTATCAAGAATTTCCAGTTCCACATTTACGTATCCAGCCCGACTATCGTAATAGTTCTGCAGAAAGCCATCCATTGATGGCGGTGTGGATGCGCAGACAGGGGCAGTGCCATACAGTTGCTGGGTGATATTACTGAAGGTTTCTTCAGGATCAATAATGGGAGTGCAGGTAGGGAAGTGATTCTTTTCCACTCCTCTCACAATCGATTTTTTACCGTTATTCCATCGCTCAATGCGGTACTCAACAGGTTGAGCAAAAATGTTTTTTAATTCAGATGTCAGGCCATGAAAGGGAATATCCGTGTTTGCGGGGATATTGTTCACATCAGGATTGGGGTTCCCATCGTATAGCCAGCCAAGCACGTTATCGAATGACCTGTTTTCGAACATCACGTAGACAATCTTTTTGATGTTCTTTTTCATTGGATTATTGCTATCCATGCTCTGACCTTTTCCCTGTGTGTTTTATTTGTAATTACTGAATGAAGATGTGTCAGGGAAATTGGAGTGTCAACAATAAGGTATGGTTCATAAGGAGCATTTATCTACGAGTAATACGTTGTTTCAGCAAATCTTCAGGAAAATATAAATTTAATTACAAACAACCTGCAATCAAATGCCTGTCTGCTTCGTCTATCAGCAAGAACTTACCGGAACTAAGGAATAGAGAATGACCCAGGCAGAAACCTTATCTTCACCACAAATGCTTTCTCATGCGCATTACCAGATAACGGCAATGATACTGCGTATTGGCCTTGGGCTGGTTTTTTTTATTGGAGGGTGGTCCAAGCTTGGGCTGCTTCTCAACCCTGAAACCCACGATGGAATGGTTGCGAATTACATGGGAACAACCGGGTATATTAATTCTCTGTTCCAGGATTATTTGTTTTTTGAAGGCTCTGTGCTCACGCCGTCCGGATTTCTTACCACTCTTTCTGCGTTTGAACTGTTTTCGGGAATTGCGCTAATTGTCGGGCTTTTGGTCAGGCCTCTGGCTTTATTCTACGGCTTTCTGTTGTGGAGTTTTGTCGTGTCTTTACCTGTTCATACTGTTCCTGGTGTTGGCATTGATGTAAAAACCTACACATCTCCAGCAATCTTTGTGCAAATTCGGGATATTGCACTCTCAGGTATGATGTTTGTTTTATTTAATCTTGGGGCAGGTGCTGCCAGCCTGGATGGAAGAATAATAAAACACAAACCCAGTATAAACTGGTCGCACATGGGGTTATTGCTGCGCTTCTCTCTCGGTGCCATGTTTGTTGTTGGCGGTTTCTTTGGACACTTTCCCAAAGTTCCAAGTTTTGCCGCAGCACAGTGGCTACTGGCAATAACAGGTCTTGCTCTGATATTTGGCAGCCCGAAAGTTGTGAGAGTGTTTGGTGCTGTTTCAGCTGGCATTATGGTTTGGTACATGATCCATAAGCTGAATATGGATAAAAACCTGATTGGTAACCTGAACAGCTTTAAACGGGAATTCGCTTTGGGCAGTGCTGGAATTGTTCTTGCGATTCTGGGTGGCGGATATGCGTTTACTCTGCACGATCTGTTTACCCGGTGCCGTAATTACATCAGGCAGGTAATGTTTTCAGGTTACTCATCGAAGCGTACAGCTCAATAACAATACATTTCATAAAGCGGTCATAAAGATAACAAACAACCGGGATTCCCGAGTGGATAAAGCACTGCTGAACACACTATATCGTTATGCCTTCACTCTCACGGGGGATCGCGATAATGCCTACGACCTGCTGCAGAAGGCGCTGGAAAACTATCTGGGTCAGGCTGTTTCAGCAGAGTCTGTAAAGTTTTATCTTATGCGTAGTATTCGTAACAGCTGGTACGATCAGTTGCGCAAAAACCGGTTGCATCTGGTTGTTAGTGATCAAATACAGCAGGATTATCAGGAAACATCGCTGCCAACACTTTCGGATATTCTGATTCAGCAGCAGGATGTTGAGCAGATTATGATGCTGTTATCGCCTGAAGAAAGAGAACTGCTCTATCTTTGGGCGGTTGAAGAATATACATTTCAGGAAATCTCAGAGTTAAAGAATATTCCAAAAGGAACACTCCTGTCGCAGGTACACCGTTTGAAAAAACGGCTTAGAAAGCAACTCTCAACGTTGGAAACAGAAGACCAGAAGCAGGGGGTTGAGCTATGAACCAGAACAGTAAGAATAGGTCAGAAAAGGTTGATCTCCCCCAGGCTTTGAAAAATCATTTCTCTACTATCGAACTGTCAGAATCACAGCTTGAGCAATTAATTGTTCAGCAGGAAAGGACTTCCTTCAAACAACGCATAACCGAAAAGTTTAATCAGCTCAGGTTTTTTCTGGAGCAAAGAACCAAGCTGCAGGTTACAGCAACATGCCTACTATTTTTAATCGCTACTGCCAGTTTGTTTTTAATGCCTAATCAGGACAAAGCCTGGCAAGTGGTGAATGAAGTGGCGTACAACCATAATAAACAAATGTCCCTTGAGGTTGCTTCAGCCAATATAGAAGATGTCAGCGGCTATCTCTCTCAGCTGGACTTTCCACTCGTAAATTCCAATATTCTGACTTCCGGGCAGTGGCAATTACTGGGTGGACGTTATTGCAGTATCGATGGCCAGCTTGCCGCACAGCTGAAGATACGCAACAAGAGAAATCAACGGATTTACACGTTCTATCAGGCTCTGGAACCAGAGAAGATGACTAGTTTTTCTGATTTCGAGGGTTATGCCGATGGTGTAGAGGTTCGCCTGTGGAAAGAACGCGGCTTACTTATGGGGCTTGCCGGAGAGTCTCTGCCCTGACTTTAAAATATTCCCCCACCATCTGTGTAATCTAATCGTCCCCTCCATGGACGCTTCTGTGTACCGATGCAACAGTAAACGTTGCAGCTCTTTCGGGAGAGAAGAGTACCAGGGCAGGGGATGGGATCATGGTCGATCAGCAGATAGCGCTCGCTATAGATTCGTGCACGGAAGCGAGTGCCTATCATGATTCGCAACGTTACGGATATTTCTCTCTGCTGGTTCAGCAGGGAAGCCGCAAGAAACAGAGTTCTTACCGATTAACCGACATGGCTCGTGTATTGAACCTGGTCGACAATCGCAACGACACCTGGATCAGCCAGGCAGAGTTCCTGCTTCCCAACCGTCGTATAGTGAATCTGGCGCGTATTGGCCTTCTTTTTGTTGATATTGATTCATACAACTTGCCCTGGGCTGACGATCGTAACCCTGAACAACAGGCACAAAGCCTTTTGTACTTTTGCCAGGAAGAAGGTTTACCAGAACCATCAATGATTATCTGGAGTGGCAGGGGGCTTCATGCAAAGTGGATACTTGATGGCCCGGTACCGCGCCAGGCATTACCCCGCTGGAATGCCTGTCAGCGCTTTCTGGTAGAAAAGCTCAAAACTCTGGGTGCAGATCCAAGAGCAAAGGATGCTTCCCGTGTTCTCAGGTTAGTCGACACCGTTAATACACGAAGTGGTGATATTGCCAGAGCTGTTCATGTGGCATCGGGTACCAATAACGAACCTGTTCGTTACAGCTTTGAATGGCTGTGCGAAATGCTATTGCCTATGGCACGTTGGGATCTGGAGAAGAAAAAGAAGAAGGGGAAAAAAGCACTGTCTCTGGTTTCAGAGATAGAAGGGAAGGGACTGAAAACATTCAGCGGTCGTCGCCTGGCTTGGGACAGGCTGGAAGACATTCGAACTTTGCACAAACTGCGTGGCAAAGTGAAAGAGGGCGACAGAATGTGCATGCTGTTCTGGCAGATTAATTTCCTGCTACTCAGCGGGGCAACACATTCCAGCGGTTTGTGGCATGAAGCGGCGGAGCTGGCCCGACAGATTGACCCAAAATGGGGTTACCAATCCTCGGAACTCTCTACGCTCTACCGAAAGGCTCGGGCTCATGAATCCGGGGAGAAGATTGAATTTAACGGCCGCTCTTACTCTGCTTTATATACACCCAGAAATGACACGCTGATAAATCAGCTGCGCATTACTGATGAAGAGCAGAAACAATTAAAAACAATTGTTTCTAAAAGCGAAGCCAGAGAACGGGATCGTTTGAGAAAGCAAAGCAAACGTCGCGCTGCCGGAGCTATAGATAGAGCAACGTGGGAAGCGCAATCCATAACCCAGAAAAAGCCTTGGGAAGAACTGGGAATAAGCCGGCGTACCTGGTACCGAAAGGGTAAACCAAAGCCTGTTTAAACAGGCCTTGGCATTTGGCACAGGTGTGTCCCTATTACTTGTTCCAGTGATAGTTTCTCTGAAATAAGTTTTATCAGGTGAGAACCAGAGGTTCGCCCCAGCAGATGAGTACTGCACCATGCTGACCTGCTGAAGAATTACCTGAATCGTCACCGCCACCGCCACCGCCACCGGCCACATAAGGGTACTGGGAGTTCAGGCTCCCAGGGCTGCCGGCAATACCAGTAGTGGCGTTGACATTGCTCGCCGGTGCACCGTTGCTGCCTTTGCCAAACAAACCTACACCTCCACCCGGGCCTCCAGTTCCATCATTTGTGGCGCTGCCTCCACCACCTCCCGAACCATTCTGTCCGGAGCCAGGTTGTCCGTTAGATCCACCGCCTTGTCCTCCGGGTGCGCCGTACCCTCCGGCCCCGCCTCCTCCGGCCCCATCGGCTGTAGATTCTGTAGCATTTCCGCCGCTACCACCTGAGCCTGTAATCAAATTAGCGACTGTGCCAGTGCCTGTACCGCCAGCACCGCCTGCTGCTAAATCCTTCAAACCGCCAGCCCCACCTGTAGCTTGAAGATATCCAGTAACTTCACTTACTCCTCCCGGAATACCATTTACGTTTTGCGCTAATGCCCCCCCTCCCTGACCGACCACGACAGAGAGATGAGTGGTATTAGGTTGAAGCTGAATGTTATTTGCTGCAGACAGCCCACCACCTCCACCGCCGGATCCATGACCGCTCCCGCGACCGCCACCGCCACCGGCACCCACAACTACCATATGCAGTTCACCAACACCTTGAGGTACCTGAAAAGTAAAATTGCCGGGACTGGTATAGATAACGCCGCGGCCTTCAAGAACAATGATGCCACTGCTGTAACTCTGGGTATTAAGGCCTACTGTAACCAGTGGTGGAGTCAGTTCAGTTATCTGGAGTTGTGAACCTTGTCTGGATACCAGGCGACTAAGCTGCTTAACGCCGTTTGGAGTGTTAATAAAACACCGGCTTAATTTTTTTATCTGCTGGTTTTGTTTGATATAGAACATAGCAACCTCAGGGCAGGTCTTCGTAAAGGGCAAGAATTTTGCCTTCAGGCACCATGGAGGCATTAACTGTTTGACCAGTGTCTTCTGCAAACAGGAAAATCTGGTTGGCGTTCATATTGATTAAATCCGAGCCATCACCTTCAAAAGACTTGGCTTTAATCACACCAGTGGCCCGTGCTGAGAGATCAATATCATCAGGCAGATTGTTATTATTCAGATGAGTGATTTGAGAACCATTACCTTCGAATGATTTGGCTTTTACGACGCCGGTCGCACGAGTTGAGAGATCAATATCATCGGGCAGGTGGTTATTGTTCAGGTCAGTGATCTGAGAGCCATTACCCTCGAAAGACTTAGCTTTAATAACGCCTGTCGCACGAGCTGAAAGATCAATATCATCGGGCAGGTGGTTATTGTTCAGGTCAGTGATCTGAGACCCATCACCCTCGAAAGACTTGGCTTTGATAATGCCAGTCGCCCGAGTTGAAAGGTCAATATCATCAGGTAGGTTGTTATTGTTCAGATCCGTAATCTGTGAACCATCACCCTCGAAAGACTTGGCTTTGATAATGCCAGTCGCCCGAGTTGAAAGGTCAATATCATCAGGTAGGTTGTTATTGTTCAGATCCGTAATCTGTGAACCATCACCCTCGAAAGACTTGGCTTTGATAATGCCAGTCGCCCGAGTTGAAAGGTCAATATCGTCAGGTAGGTTGTTATTGTTCAGATCCGTAATCTGAGACCCATCACCCTCGAAAGACTTGGCTTTGATAACGCCAGTCGCACGTGCTGAAAGATCAATATCATCGGGCAGGTTGGTATTGCTCAGATCAGTAATCTGCGAACCATTGCCCTCGAAAGACTTGGCTTTGATAACGCCAGTCGCCCGAGCTGAAAGATCAATATCATCGGGCAGGTTGTTATTGTTCAGGTCAGTGATCTGAGACCCATCACCCTCGAAAGACTTAGCTTTGATAACGCCGGTCGCCCGAGTTGAAAGGTCAATATCGTCAGGCAAATTGTTATTGTTCAGATCAGTGATCTGAGAACCATTGCCTTCGAAAGACTTGGCTTTGATAACGCCAGTCGCACGAGTTGAAAGGTCAATATCGTCAGGCAAATTGTTATTGTTCAGATCAGTGATCTGAGAACCATTGCCTTCGAAAGACTTGGCTTTGATAACGCCAGTCGCACGAGTTGAAAGGTCAATATCATCAGGCAGGTTGGTGTTGGCCAAATCGGTTACCTGTGAACCGTTACCCACCAGATTTGTTGCAGTAAGGGTGGTATTGCTACCCAGGTTCACATCGCCCTGTATTCTGCTGCCGTGGATAAATATGTCCTGATCTTCAGTTATGGTGCCGACTACTTCCGAAGCATCTGTGGCAAGGTTTATAAACTCTGAGAATTGTTGCGCTGTAGGAACATCGCCCGCTTCAAAGTAACTTTTAACGGTTGTCTTTTTTTGTGAGTCAGCCATAGGTTTTCCTGCCTTTAAGCATGGTGTTATATCAATGGGGAGTAGGTTCGATTTCCATTTTTTGCAGATTTAAAAAATGGTTGTTTTGATAAGTAATTACCAAAATGGTTTTCTATTTTTTTATATTTTTAATAAGAGTTATCTTTAAATCAGGCAGTGTTGCGAAATTGATACGGTGTCATTATTAATCAAAATTTCATTTTCATTTATGTTCTTTTGCTCTTATATATTGTTATGAGCCGTTATTGCATATTCCATAATCATAAATATAGAAGGAATGTTGTTGAGGTTGTCTTAAGGGTTCTCAATAAATAATTAACTGAATTCAATGCTTGGGAGAACTTGAACCCTATGAACACGTTTCTAATAAATCGAATGCTAAAAGCATTTATGATTATGGCTGTGTTTGTTTTGAGCTTGAGCCAATACGCAGTTTCTGATCCCAGTGATATCGACAGAATCATGTATTTTGATGCCGATATTCGTGATGCTGAATATTGTGATCCGAGTATTAAAGACGGCAAATTCGATTATGGTTCTCTGGTCACGAACCCTGCCATGACTTGCCCGGATGCGTTTTCCTGGAACCTGTTCGCGCAAGTGATTGAAGACAAGTTCTGGGTTGATTGGGCAAACGAAAGGCAAAACTGGCCCAAAGATCCATGGCCACTGTGCAGTAATACTTCTTCGGAAGATTGCTGTCAGCCAGGAAGTGCTACAAATGACAAAGATCATTGCCCGGTCTATCCGGCTGCAACGTACACAGGTGTTATCAACAATGTTTTGAAAAACAGTCAGAATACACAGTCTCTGCAAATGTTTTTCAAGAATAATCGTGAGCTGGTAAAAGTTGGTACTGCTCGTCGTAAGGGGCAAAGAACAGCCCTGAACTATTCCGATGCAGAAAATCTTTCGGCGTGCACATCTGCACAGGTTAAAAGTGTATTGCCAGATAATCCGCAAAGTATTGGGCGGATACTACGGCAGAGCAACTCTGAGATAACTATCCGTAACAGCACATTCCATAAATATCTGTTCAACAATAATCTTTACAATGCCAATGGCGTACTGGATGTCTATCGCCTGAACAACAGCAACCAGCAGGCGAATGCTCCTTATCATTTGGCCAACACATCTGGTTCAGTCAGCGGTACAGGTAAGTTGTCTACTATCGATCTACCGCCTGATGCCATTATGATCAAGAGTAACTGGGTCAGCGATACCCTGGTTAAGGCTATGAAGTCCAAGTATCCGGATGAAATTGTCGGCTTCGGACCAGCCGACTCCTACATTCAGATGCCGCTGATCACTATTCTTGAAGTAGACGAAGGGAGTAGCAAGTGCACTCTCTCTGACACACATTACCTGATGGCGTTTCACATCTCTTCAAAGGATATTCCCCAGTGGGTATGGACAACCTTTGAACATAAAGATAATCCGGGCCGTTGTGATTTCACCGGGTGTAACGACAGTTTTGGCCACAGTGTTGAGGTTGATGGAAAGAAGAGCAACTATATCACTCCACTGCAACAGAACGATGGTTTAGCCTCTTCCAGCATCGTATACAAGCGGGACAGACAATACCCGGATGGCCAGCAAAGTGAAGCGCTGACAAGTTTGTTTAATCTGTATGGCATTGCCACAGCAACGTCCCAATCCAGCGGCCTGCTGCCTGCAAAAGGTGATCAGGCATGGGCGAACTATCGCTTGAAAGGATCACAGGTAGATTTCACTGATCACCAGGGGCGCGCCACACATTTAGGTAATTCTATTACCGAAGCTGGATTTATGAGCCGTTCCAGTTGTGTAGGTTGCCATGCCCGGGCAGGAGTTGCCTTACAGCTAAGCCTTGTGGATAAAGCCAAACTGTCTTATGACATTACCCAGAGCCTCAGTGCCAGCGTGACCCTGCACAAAGAGAATGCCAACTTCCTGAAACTGGGTGTATTTGAACCTGTTCTCAGTGAATTTGGCTATGAACAGTCTCAGGAAGGAGTACCGAATCACAGCTGGTTTTATGGTGATGACCCGAACTTCTCACTGCAGGTTCTGCAAACAGACTTTATTTGGGGTTTCCTGAATGCTAACCCTCTCTCAGAAGTGAGTGTACAGCTGGAAACAAAATAAACTTAACGGCTCTGCAATACGTTGCAGGGCCGTTATTAATCCTTTTGTACAAGAGAAAAGACAGACTCTTTCGGCAGATTCTTCTGCTTCACACACCTGCCGCCAAACAGACGAACGGCAAAGTAATAAACCCAGCGCAGTTTAAAATCACCCAGCATTTCCATAAACAGACGATCAATATCTTTTTTGGGAACCGGAACCGTGTCGAGATACTGGTATAAAGCGTCATGCACCATGGATGCATAAAAGCAGAAAGGCTTCCCGGTACGGTAATCAATATGGCCATCGGGTGTGCCGATAATAAACAGGTTCAGAAAACTCCACTTTGGTGTGCAGCCATCCCAGGCGTAGCCGGTTTTGTTGGCTTTCACTGTAATCTGACCACTGGTAGAAATATTCAGCCACTTTGACTCAAATGAATCTTTTAATAACCAACCGGATTCACAGATGTAATCTTTCTTAATGGTGAATTTGTAAGGCACATTTCCGGTACGTTGTTTTTCCCGTGGTACTGGCCAGTTTTCCATAACTGTGGTTCCTGTTGTTTATTCGCCTATCAGGGTTTGATATAGCAATAATGCGAGGCGGCTTACTGCTGTTAACAACTGCCCCATATTTATCACTACCAGTATCTGTTACTGCTTGATACGGGCGCTGGTCAGTTTGCTGATGGAGAACAGCAAAGTCTGGTCTTTTTCAGACATAGTACCACTGACATAAGCGGTCGAGTTGTCTTTAGCAACTGCCCAGTCAGTAATATCTTCCAGGTAAGCGATCAGTGTTTCACGTTCCTGATCATTACACACCACATCAGAAAGGCGAACAGTCGCCATCTGCTGAGAGTCTGTAGTGCCCCACAGGTTATATTCAGATCAATAGTGCCATCGATATCACTGCAGGCACTGGTTGTATTTGCGGTTATATTTTAAAGCTAAACCAAAAGGCTTATCCTGCTCTCAGGAGGTATTTTCACAACCACAGGTTGCATCAGACATAATGTTTCGTCCTTGTTTGATTATTATTTTGGGAATGAGGATTACGCAGTGGTGGCAGAGCGGGCGGCTCTGTACTCTTTCTGGTTAAGAGTTTTGTTTGTTACTTTAGTGACTTTTATTGAAGTTTCCGGTTTTGCTATAAATAACAATTCAGCTAAAAGACATTTTTAATAATCTTTAGGTTTTGTTATGGGATTATGTCAACTGATATCTTGTTAAAATTCAATCTTAATTTTAGTACCTCTAAAGTTGGGAGCGAACATTTAATTATTAGCCTTTATACTTCTGGGTTATCACTGTATTCCACGCTAATTTCCCGTACTTGGTTTTGAGTGTTATTTACGGGGTATGCTTTCATAGAATAGGCATCTATCCTGTTTTTATAGGATGCGAGAATCCGTGTTGTAATTGGTAAACCATCAGCCGCAATGTGGTTTACTAGGCTAGTTAGTTCAAATGTACCGTGATTATTTCCCCACATGTTTAAGCCATCTGCTGTGGTAACAGCACTTGCAACTATTTGATTGTAATTATTTCCTTGGCCTATATTTAAATTAGGTGGCCAGTATGTCCTATTGTCCCAGTTGACTACCCTATCACGATCCCCAATCATCACCGTTCTCCCGCCACCTAGCACGTGATCTTGGGGCATTACCGTATAATAGTTTTGGGTATACGGTCGCGCGAAAAGCTGTACAACAACATCTCCAAAACCTTGTTTATTATTTCTTTTATTCTGGGTAACAGAATTAGAAACTGCTCTACTTATACTCTCTTTCGGCTTCTCAACTTGTGTATACATATATCTATCCTTGTTAAATTTTTTTGGATGTTACAGACTCCCTTAATCCCCCCACTTTTACTAGAGCGATACTACTGTTAGGGGGTTGGTTGATCCGCATGCCACGAAATCACTCCGTGAGGTCCCAGTCCTGTAGGAGCAGCAAGAGGCCCCCCACCATATACAGCATCTATTATTGCCCAGTTCATTAATACTGGAGTTGCAACTGGTCCCAATGCAGCATGTCCAGCTGGCACTATAGTTCTATTGGCTACAACTGCCATGCCTCCACCTAACCTCGTTCCAGCACTCATCCACGCGGGATCATTTGCGACACCTGCACCACCGTTTCGAGAAGGAATGGTATCTACTCTATGAGCCGACCACTTATTATCTCCTGCTCTCCAGTATTTCCAACTAGTAACAATATCCACATCTGGATTATTCTCACCATAAGGGTTTCCTCCTAAATTTTGTGGCCAAGCTGATACCCTATAATCGACATCGTACCCAGGGTCATTTGCGTCAAGGGCTCTTACAGCAGTATTTGCATTATGTAGTCGATACTTCACACCTCGTTCTACGAGTGACTCATGATAATGATTCGCTTCTTGAGTAATTGGGACTAAATTTGAATCAACTGCTAATCCTCCTGTATTGGCATTAAGTAAGTGACCTTGTCTCCAATTATCTGCTGCAAAAGGTCCTGCACCAAGTGCGGCCATGGCTGCGTTAAGGGCTCCAACTCCAGTATCAGACCCTTGCTTTGGGTCATTTCTATCTAGCTTTGCATGAACCGAATATCCAACTGGAGTATTATTAGCATATGCACCCATAGCGAGTGCACCATGTCCAAAATTCCTTTTTCTGTAATACGTTATATCGGTTGCAAATTGTAAAGTTTCTACATTCTTTCTTGCTCCTGTGCTTTGTTGCAATTTCGTTTGAACAAGAGATTTAGGGCGGTTATCCAAAAAAGAAAAACCATTCTGATTATTAATTTTCTTCTGAGATACCGAACTGAATAATGTTCTAATTCTATTGCCTTTTGACTTTTCTATTTGTAAATGCATGTCTAAAACCTTTTTTATTTCTCTTCATTGAATGTTATAGATTGTTCCCCGTTGCCTATTAAATCTATTTAAAAATTAATTTCATTAACACTATTTAATTATTATTTATGACTCTTTATCACCTTTTATAATAGATACAGAGCCTCAATTTCTATATGAAATAGGTAGTAAAAATAAAGAATGCCTGAAGGTTTTAGAAATAAAATAGTTCGGCTACCGTCTGAAGTTTATAAAGCAGTAGGTGACTTTATTAAATGAATAAAAATGAAGAAATAGAGGGTCTATTAACCTCTAAAACCAGAATGGTTTTAGTTGATACTATATAGAAATTCATAATTTTTCAGAATTGCCATCAGTTAAAAAACAAACGATGACTTGCGTTAATTCCCTTTACACACAGAGCAGCGTGTAGCTTCTTGGCTATCAACATGCAAAACAGCGTGATAATGGTTGGACATGACCGCGTAAGCGAGGATCCCAATAGCAAAAATAGTAGACAGCTCACGCAAGCGATCAACAACCCACGGCTTACGGTGTTCGTAGTTAGCTCCGGTAAGATGATCTTCCCCACAAAGGTAAGCGCGGCGAACACAGCGAGCCATGCAGTGGTAATAGGGTGTAGTTGCTACATCAATTAAAGAACCACGGGCACGAGTCATAGTGTTATTTACTACTTCATGAACAAGGTAGATGAAATGTAGGAGAGATTCAGGTTAGGTCAAATTTTATGGGTGTCCTTTATTCTTATTACTTTATTATTACCTTGTACTACTGACATAATGTTTTTCCTCAGAATCAAAGGAATCTATACGCCTAAAACCATATAAATCAGATGACATAATTTTTCTTTATATTTTTACCAATGTTAACTCATGTGATCTGTTATTCTAACCGCATCCTCAGAATCAAAGGAATCTATACGCCTAAAACCATGTAAATCAGATGACATAATTTTTTCTTTACTATCGCTTCTTTTAAATCCAACTGACCCTTTTCGAAAGTCTAGCTGTCGTCTCGTTTCATCGGAAAAAGCCAGTTTACCGCTTGTTAATTCATAGCTTTCTGGGTCAAAATGAGATTGAATGGTGCTATTTATAAGTGTATTGGCAAGGCGCAAATTCCAGGGGCAACTGTTTAATTCCTTTCCCAATGCAATAACATCGCTAGCTGAAAAATTTGACCAATTATTTTTAATTTTATCTCTTGCGTGGACCATATCCTTTTTCCAAACATCATTTTCACTATAAAGGCTATTTGAAAAGCCTTCGAAATAATTATAATCTGTAATTCCATTTATCCAAATCTGAATATGATCTCTAATTGTCTCCCAAGAAGTGATATGGCATCTTGCTAGCGCTTCGTCAGTCAAATTCACATTAGAGCTTGATAAACTCTCACCAGTCTGGGCATTATATTGATCAACCAGAGTACTAGTTAATGATTGAATTGAAATAAACGATGGCCTTCCTGTTAAGGTCCATACCGAACCAGTTTTATCTGCTCCCATCGCAAGTTGAATTATCGATTCTGCGGAATATCTGGCACTTTTCTCCGTTGTCTCTTGAGGAGTATTTGAGCAGAACACACTTAAACTTTGTCTTTGAATTAACCTCTCCTGAGTATTTCTCATCTGCATGACGTGTATTTTATTCATAGATATTTCTTGCAACTTTCTTTGTACAACAAGCTCAGGTCGATTATCCACAAACCAAAAACCTTGCTTCATCTGCCCTTTCTTCTGTGCAACAGAATTAGCAACGGTTCTACTTTTGTTTTCTTTGGATTTATTTTCTTGTGCATACATATCTCAAACCTTTATAATTTTTCTTTAGTGGTTGTTATAGGCTTTCTTTATTTTCTCTAACACCTGTTTAAAAAAGTGAACTTTATTACCACTATCTTTTATGACTCTTTAACACCTTCTAGAAGAGATAAAGAGCCATCCTTTCTAAATATCCACAACATCGCAAAGGTGAACCAATAACCCAAATCCCTTGGTTGTGATATGCGTGTAAATCTTCGTTGTCTTTGAACTTGAATGACCAAGTAATGCCTGGATATAACGAAGGTCAGTTCCACTTTCCAAAAAGTGTGTGGAAAAGGAATGGCGAAACGTATGCAGAGAAACCTGTGTTTTTATTTCTGAATTATAAAGAGCGCATTGGAATATTTTTCGGAAACGTGTTGTTGAACATTTACCACCACAAACCCCTTCAAGGAGATAGCTTTTGGAAAATATTTTCTATATCGGAGTAAGTAAAATGCGTAGCACACACGAATTAGCCCAAACTTTATAGGCACCCTTTATATCATTCGGAACCTTCTCTTCCTAAAATACCAACCACAATCCACCAAAAGACAACTCAAATAATGCAGTCCGTGTATCGCCTCAGTATTTCCTGCCCCGACCAGGTTGGCATTGTTGCCAAAGTCAGTGAGTTTATAGCCCGCCACCACGGCTGGATCTGTGAGGCCAACCATCACTCAGATACAGAATCCGGGTGGTTTTTTATGCGTCATGAGATCGTCGCAGACTCACTCTCCATTAGTCTTGAGCAACTGCGCCAGGAGTTTGCACCCATAGCCGAGCAATTCAGCATGGAGTGGAAGCTCACTGCCAGTGCAGAAAAACCCAATGTGGTTTTGATGGTGAGCAAAGAAGCCCACTGCCTGAATGAGATTTTGTTTCGTTATAAAAGTGGCGAGTATAACTGCAATATTGTTGCAACCATTTCCAACCACGATGACCTGCGCAGTATGAGTGAGTGGATGGATATCCCTTATCACCATGTGCCCGTGAACAAAGCCGACAAGTCTCCCCACTTTGCTGAGGTGGAAAGGCTGATAGAACACTACAACGCTGATGTGATTGTACTTGCGCGCTATATGCAGATTCTTCCAGAACCTGTGTGTGAAAAGTACTCAGGCCAGATTATTAATATCCACCATAGCTTCCTGCCATCTTTTGCTGGAGCACGCCCTTACCATCAGGCTGCTGAACGTGGTGTTAAGCTGATTGGCGCAACATGCCACTATGTCACCGCTGATCTGGATGCCGGGCCAATCATTGAACAGGATGTGTTGCGTATAGACCACGGCGACACCCCAGAAGATATGCAGCGTATGGGCCGAGATGTAGAGAAGATGGTTCTCTCCCGCGGCCTGGGCTTCCACCTTGAAGACCGAGTTCTACTGCACGGAAATAAAACCGTGGTGTTTGCTTAACCGGTTACGCACTTCAAAACTCTTCCTTTTCATAAGGAAGAGTTTTACCCCATTGCCTTGGCCTTAGCTCCCATAACATCCGCCTCTCTTTCCAGGGCTGAATTATCATTCACCGCCTGGCCTGCAACAGATGTCGTAGGTTTCACCCGCCCCTGAGCCTGCTGAACCACATGCCAGGCTTCATGAGCCACATGTTTCTCCTGCCCGGAAGCCACATGAATATCCGAACCCTGGGTATAAGCATGGGCATTTAACTGAGCCGGCTTTGGCGAGTTATAGTGCACTTTCACATGATCCATACTCATGCCAGAAAGAGATTCAACACCGCTTTTTACATTATCTGGCAGCCCGGTTTTATTCTGAATCACCGGCTTCTTTTGAATAAGAGGGGCTGGCTTTTTCTTTTGGCTCTTTGTTTCGAGCTGCTGTTCTTCCATGTACATAGATCAGTCCTCAATAACGGAGTTATAAGAAACAGTTAAATACACCCATTCGCGGAATTTGGGGCCAAATTCCTGCTCATGTTTAGTAAACACCTGTTGGCAGAACTCGGTATTCAAAACAAACACCACATTAGGCAACCAGAGCTGCCATAGCTTGCGAGAAATCAACCGTTCAGAGTGCAGATAGAACTCTTCCCACACCAGATTCAGGTACTGCAGCATTTTATGTTCAGCATGATTCTGCAACGCTGCAGGAATTGGCTCATCACGCATTGCCATACTCCACCACTGGGTATCTTCCGGGGTGATAATGGCGTTGAATTTTTCGGTATACACCTGAAAGATTTCCAACCGCTTACTGCTTACGTAATTCCAGTAAGTCATCCAGATACCCACCAAACCGGCGGCCATACCAACAATATTGAATAGAGACTCCATCCCACACACTCACAAAAAATAAGAAGATGATTCAGACGTTAAACGCGATAGTTGAAAGACAGTGTTCGGTTTGTTCTTTCAAAGGCCAGGATGGCCTGCGAGCGACCCAGACCATGGATGGTCTGATGGAGCGGAAAGAACGAACCGAATACTGGCGAAATGCACACACAGAAAAACAACAACTCAAATAAGAATCATCTTCTTATTAATCTCAATCGCCATGGCATCCTGCTGCAGCTCCTGCTTAATCCCCTTCACATAAGCAATCACATCATCCACGTGGCGGTTCAGACTCTCCTCCGTGGTATAGCTCACCACCAGATTCACCACCTCATTCACCAGATCCCCTTTGCTGCTGTTCCACACACCATTAGCCTCACTGCAGGTGGCACCACCAAACTTTTCACCAAAAAACGCCATAGTGCGCTCCACATACTCCGAGGTGTCCATCACCTCATCAATATTCATGGTGGTAGGAATAAACACAGAAATCTGGTGAACCCGCTCAACCCGATCAATTAACTCCTCAATCACCGTCTCCATGGCTTTGGGCACACGGTAAGCATCGGCACTGAGTTCAGTAACCGGTTGAATAGAAGGCAATACAAAATCCGCTTCCGGATGAGATCCAGGAGCCGGAGCCGCAAGGGGGTTATAAACAGTGTACAGAGCGGTTTTATCCTGACGAATGCCAGCCTTTACCTGTTGCTCAACCAGGGAATAAACATCCATAGTCGTGCTGCTGTCTTGTGCAAATTCTGCATTGGGTTGTGAAGGCACCATCATAAGCACCAGCTTGGCGTAACGTAAAAACACCTCCAGCTCTGGCGTCAGGCTCTCCTGCACAGTGAGATGAATCACTACATTGCTGTAGTTCTCCAGTAGCTTGTTCATTAATAAAGAAGAATGAGCATCCCGGGGCATATCACCAAAATCATAACGTCCCTGAATATCGTAACCATTAGGGTGTTGATGCAGGTGGTGGCTTTTATGGTTAGGTTCAACAAGGCTCAGCCGCTGGAAAGAAGCCGAGAGGTCAGGATACTCCACGTATACGGTGGATTTGCTGTCACCATGGTCAGCACTTCCCTGAGCAAAACAACTGGCCAGCGCATTAGCAAAACTGCTGTTTGCCACACTGGTGTGGCTGTTGGAGTCTGGCTGCATGCTGATAATCACCACAGTCTTGGGCATATAGCGTTCCAGCTCGGTGTTTTTCTCCAGTAGTATCTCGTTCTTTTCCCGAATCTCTTCCACCATCTGCCGGTTTTCGGCAAACAGCTGGCTGATACGGCCAAACCAGGGCAGCCACTGCCCGGGAACAACAGGCAAAACTTTCCTGTTGGCGTCCGCCTGTTCCAGAGCCTGACTCTCGTGGGCTATATGTTGCACCAGCTGTTCAGAAGGATGGATAAACTCTTTAAACGTGACTTTGTTGGAGAGATAAACCATAACTGCCAGAGCCAGAATCAAAAGCACGAAATCTATATTCATACGGCTCCAGTACTGGGCATAGAGGTCACTGGTTTTGTAGATGTACAGCACTTTCCAGGGGGCATTGGTCATCGGGTACCAGATGTAGCTGTAACCATTGCGCTGCTCAATGGTCATGGCCGGAGCATCAAACAAAGCTGTCTGATTATTCTGCAACGCTGCTGGCAGAAGTTCTTCAAACTTCCAGAGTTCGTAAGCGCCGTCGTTATTGCTGTCCAGATTGGGATGGGCAATCAGCTGATCCTGGGAGTTAATAATCATCATCTGCCCAAGGGCAATGGTTTGTTCGGAGGATACAAACTGCACCAGCTGGTTCACGGTAATATCAATCGCCACGGTGCCAAGAAAGGTGTGACCTCGATACACGGGCTTGGCAGAGGTAACCATTAATCCCTGGCCGGCTTCATCTATATAAGCCGGTGTCCAGAACGCTTCCCGAAACGGGTTGGCATCAGGCAGGCCCCACAGGTAAAACTCGTGGGTCAGCAGTTCATCTACATAGTGAAAATCAGCCGACGGAACCCAGGGGTAAATATTGATAAATGCCCGCTGCGAGGTGTAATAAATCCATGAGGAGTCGGGAATATTTTCTTTGGCAGCTTGAAATAAAGGATTAAGAGACAGGGCCATGCCCATCTCCTGTTGCTGATTCAAGCTCAGCTTCTGCAAAGTTCCGCGGCCGGTAAGGTTAGCCAGCTGTTCTTGGTTATATCCGGCTGGCAGTTCATCCAAATGATAAATAGAGTCGCCGTTCTGAAGGGCCGAAAATACCTGATCTGTAGACGTTTGCTGATCAGACAGAAAGTAACTCTGGGCCTGTTTCTGAAACAGATTCAGATGCTCACCAACGCTGACCACCAGGTTATCCAGTGCCAGTGCCTGGTTACGGAACTCTTCAGTAATACGAATCTGTTCGTTGCGAATTTTTTCCCGGCTTTGCAGGTAGAGCAGGGCTGCGGCTATTAACACCAGCACCAGTGCGGTCAGCAGCATAATACGGTTATAGCGGGCAGAGAATTGTTGCCGGTTAAAAGTAATATCCATGGAATTCTTATTATTTTCTAAAAACGTTTTTATTAACCGTTGCAACGAAAAACACTGATCACATACTGCTCGCAGTAAAGATCTTCTCGAAGGACTGGTTGGCTGTGTTTGATTTTGGGGATAGGGCGGCTCTTCTCAGTAATCACCATGGTAATAACCATAGGCCTGTAGTTCTGGTTAACCCGCTTCCTGAGTTTGAATAAACCGGCTGATATCTGGTCCTGCACATGATACTGACGGCTGAATTCGGTGACTGTGTTGGCGCTGTCTGGAGCGGAAGCCGTGAGAGTCAGCCCCTGAAACTCAATCAGTATTGGTGAATTTCCCCAGTAGCTGTAACCAGGAGTGACCCGAATGCTGCTGACGCAATGTGGGTCATGGTAATCATGGGTATTACGCTCAACCTTTGGGTTTCCGGGCAGGCTCATTAGTTCGTGAACCAGCTCGTTGCGAGCCCAGTCAGCCCAGTTGCGTCTGAGCTGACAAATGGTGGTGATGTGGCGCTTGTTTCTCTCTGTCCACCCCATAATCCATCCATGAACCGTATCCCTGGAGAGAGGCATTATGATTACCTTTGTGGTGCCAGAAGGTCGCAGGTATTGCGTTGCAGGTTTAACTGAAAATAAAACTTCACCACTTTGCCAAAGGTCTTCTGTACAACGAATCGGTTGCGTACCGAAGTGGTTGCCAGATGGGCTCGGGCAAAAAACTCTTCAAGATCAGACAGTGTATAAATAGTGGTATTCGTGTG
This sequence comes from Parendozoicomonas sp. 2304DJ65-17, assembly GCF_058148445.1. Classification (NCBI taxonomy): domain Bacteria; kingdom Pseudomonadati; phylum Pseudomonadota; class Gammaproteobacteria; order Oceanospirillales; family Endozoicomonadaceae; genus Parendozoicomonas; species Parendozoicomonas sp. 2304DJ65-17. Next base: position 86,258 of record NZ_JBYVJV010000009.1, on the reverse strand, counting down.
TTTGGCCTGATCCTGCATGTATTGCAGAAAGCGACTGTTGTCGTCTCGCCACATCGCCGGCAGCATGGTGTTCTGCCATTCATTGAAAGAAATTGAGGTGAATGGCTTGTCAGGCGCTTCGCGGTCCAGCAGTTTAAAAGACTGAAAACACTGGCGTGCCGTGAGTTGTGCAGCAGACGCTGAGTAAGAGAAACCCAGTAATACCAGAGCCAGTAAAGCGGCGGTGTAGCTTTTCATCAGTCTGCGCACGGGCAGGCTTTTTAAAATAGGAATGTGTTGAAAAAACATTATGTCAGAGCTCCATCGCTGATTGGCTGGCCACGCTGGCTTTAAGTTCGGTAAATTTCTCAACGGCACGATTGGTGACTTCCATACTGGAAGCACTCATGGAGATGCTGGCACCACAGCCGGGGGTAACGCAGGTAAAGCTGTTTCCGGACAGCAACAGACCGGTATTCACAGTGATTTTGCCGTTGCAGCAGGGGCAGGGCACTTCCGTCACAATACTCATTCAATGAGTCCTGTTTTTATTCTTGTTGTTTTCAAACACCCTGCTCCCTATGGGAACAGAGTGGTGAGCAATCGTTTAAACGATTCTCTGTTTAAAAGACTGCGGGCTTTTATTCGCCGCCAGACTGACTTCCACCCTGGGTGCTGTCCTGGGCTTTCAGCTGAATGGGGGCGATGGACTCGGTAAAAGCCTGGATAATGGTGTTCACACCTTCAGGCAGTGGCAGCTGACCGGCATGAACATCGATTTCATAACGGGCAGAGTTGGACTTCTCGTAGTGAGACTTCTCGGAAGAAGAGCTCTTGCTCTTGGCAGACACAGAGCCGGACACTTCGGCAGAGAAACAGCCGTAGCCAACCTTGGCGCTGAATGAACCTTCCGCAGCGCTTTCACTTTCGTTGGACGTCTGCTTGTCGTTAGAGAAGGAGCTTTTCACTTCCATCTCAAAGTTAACTTTCACATCGTCAACCGCCAGGGAATTCAGCGGAATCAGAGTGAGCAGTGGCAGGTTAAATGCTGTTGTTGCAGCCGGGCCCTGTGAACCATCTGGGTTAATCACCGGGCGGCTCAGGGTCATGTTAATCATGATTGGCTCATAATTTTCATCACCGGAGTCGCTGGTGGAATGATTAAAACAGGTGTCGAGCATAAACTGCGTTTGCACCATGGCCATCTTGCTGTTGGCTTCGGCAGCGGCTACCAGAGGGGATCCGATCAGGGATTTGATGGGCAAACCGCTGAATTGTTGGGCCATGGAAAGCAGAGCTGGTCCGGGAGTACTCATGTTTGAACTCTCTTAATTCTTTAATGTTTTGTTGTTGTCGTTTTTATTTTTCATGCACAGGAAAGCCCTGCTGAGAGAGATGCCTTTCAGCAGCAACAGGTGCTCGTTGTCAGGGGTTAACCTGGTATTTGTGCCCGCAGGGCGCGCTCGTAGCCTTCAATAACTTTTTTCAGGCCTTCCGTGCTCTCACCACCTTCAATCACAATTTCAATATGGGTGTTGGCGGCACGACGTTTTTTCAGCAGGCCATCGCATTGGGATCCGGGAAAGGCAACCAGCAGTTCATCGTCTTCATTACTGGTTACTTCCAGATCACAGACAAACTTCACTTCCTTTAACTTGGGCGTAGCAATGGGAGCCAGAGTTATCAGTGGCACATTCACGATTGCTGACTCAATGCCATTGGCTGTCTGGTGTGGAAAAGCCATGGCCACCATCTTTGGACGATGGGTGGCCATCTGTTCAGGCGGCAGGGTGTCCTGCTCATCGGGTAATGGTGGATTCTGAATTGCTTCCAGCAGACTGTGAGCTTTGTCGGTATCTCCGTCCTGCAGTGCTGTACGTGCCTGACCCGCAAGATCAGCCTGCTCGGGAGGTGGTGCAGGCGGCGGATTAGGAACGGGTTCGAAGTACGTTTCAATATGTTTGAGCGCCTCATCCTCAACAACCTGAACCGCGTGGTTCATACTGTTGTGAATGGCCTGCATTAACGCTTTAAAATGAATCATCTGCTGCTCTTATTACTGGTTTGATTCAGGTTTTAACGGGAAAGCCACTTGTTTTTATCTCTGCTGGACTGGGTAGTGCCAAAGAAAAACTGCATGGCTCCAATCCAGGCTGTTGAGAGTGCGCCCAGCATCACCTGCATAACGGCTTCATTACTGGGAGCCATTTCTCCCATCGCCATAAAGGCAATAACGCCAAAAAAACCGATAGTAAGAACTATGGCCAGAATGCCGGGCATGGCATCTCTGGTTGCCCGCTGTCGGGCTCTGGCGTCGGCTTTGTCGGCATAAAGAAGGCGGTGCTCGCGTATACCCAGTTCTTTCAGTTGCACACGCACGTCCTTCTCCAGAAGTTTCAGTTTGTTCAGGTCTTCCACCCGCGCAGAACTGAGAGCGGTGGCAACATCATCTTTACTCGCTTGAGGGTCGTTGAGCAGGTTTTCTGCCAGAAGGTTTACGGCAACACCTGCGAGTGGGCCTCCCAGCATGCCGGCAACTGTAGGAGCAACACTGGCAACGACTTCTTTCCAATTGGCTTTTGCTTGTTCCATATCTGCATCCTTGCTTTTTTCAAGCGTTAGGCTGGTACGACAACGTCCCTGTCATCGAGCCAACTCTGGTGAACACCCGGATTTATGTATCAGAACCTGTGGCAGAAAAAGGAAGATGACTGAATCAACCGTCACCTGACGTTTTCGGTGTCAGTTGGTGAGAGAGGTGAGCCAGAGCATCATTCTCTGCATCGCATAACATCTGGTAGAGTTTTTCGTAACGGCTGTACCAGCGCCTTTCCCAGTTGCGTTTGTCGAATCCCGCCAGTAAATAGCGAGACCTCATGCTCATTGGCTTGCGACCATAACCACTGCACGCTTTGCACTCCTTTCCGGTAGTGCTGTAACCACGACCAGCGCAGCTCTTGCAGAGCATGGTGTCCAGGGATTCGTAGCAAGCCAGTTGTGCCAACGAAGCCAGTGTTTCCCCTCGAGAACCCCACTGGTGTGTTTTCGCCAGTTGAGCGGCTTCCTGTTTAACCAGGGAAAACAGTTTCTCAACGGATGATCCATCCCGGCAGTACTTGGCTCTGGCCAGGTAGTACGCCATTTTGTCCAGGTTTCCCATGCTCAATGCCGAAGCTACGTCTTCCCAGCACAGCCCGGATCGGCGGTTACCGGAACTTCCGGGTGTAAAAGACCATGACTGACTCCGGGCATTGAGCAGCAGCATGAAATTTGATGGGTTCATGGTTTATGACTACGTGATCTGGGTGGGAGTCTGGCGCTGCTGGCGCATACGGTATCTGGCGTAAGGCTTGTAAATGCCTTCCCAGCTGATTTCACCATCTGTTTGCTCGATGATGCGCATGGACTGAACAGGGCCGGGTGCTCTTTCCATCCGCCGCCAGGCTGCGATGGTACGTCGGGTTACTCCAAACAGATCCGCGGCAACTTCGTCCGTGTTTTTCTGTATATATACTGCCAACTCCATATGTCCTCCGTTTAGCTCTTACCGCAGGTACAACCCCGGCAAGGACAACACGTTACAGAATACAGAGGGGCCAACTTTCTCCCTCTCTTTGGTTGTATCCCGGCGGTTTTGTTAAATCAATTGCCCTGCTGAGGGGAGAGGCGCATAAACACACTAAGTGTGTTTTCTATGCATTTACCTGCTGTTTTTTGCTGTTTCTGTGCATTTTTAAGCAATTGACACGGTGTCAATTTTCATGGGATCAAACGTCTTCCGTCGTGAGACAAATGCATCATTAACAAACTTGTAAGGGGGGAAAGTTGACGAAAGCTGACATTATTTTTTTAGAGATACTTTATGTGATTTAGAGAACCGAAAAGTTGATCTCCTGAGTGATGAACTGGCCATGGCTGTTTCTCACCACCTGACAGGAATCAGATTTAATACCAAGACTGGTGTTTTTATTAATCAGGCGCACCATATATTGGTCCTCTTCCAGAGAGTTGAATGCATAGAGGCCAATTGGGTTCAATGACCTCTCCTCAATATCGAGAGTGCTGGTGCGAACGGCCTGAACGACAAAGTTCCGGTAATCCAAACCACTGAGAGTGACCTGCCCAGAAATCGCCTTTGGTTCAGCTGTTGGTGGGGTTTCATCATTTTTGAGTTTATCGTAATCACGAATACGACGATTGATATCAAGAATGATGGGCGTATCTTCAGGCTCATGTACAGGAACCGGAACGGTAATCTGAAGGTTCAGAGCCGGGCGTGGAGCAGAACCCAGTGCGTTCCAGAACTCTCCCTGGCTGCGGCGATCATCCCCTCCCAGCATCTGCAGCATGCTGGCACCATACATATAGTTTTCAGCTTCCAACAGCTCTTCAGGCATAACCTCATGACGGCCGAGGCTTTGAACCAGTCGTGACAACAGATACTGTTCTGTGAGTGAGCGATCCTCCTGGCTGCGACTCCAGACTGACACCATATAAAACAGGTCTATATACCTTGGTCGTCGTACAATTGTTGCCCGGCCAGCATCGCGGTCCTGACTGCGCATAGTGAAGGGTTCGCTTTGTCTACGCTCTGTGTTTTCAGAGAAACTGGTGAGGTAAACATTAACAACCGGGAACTCTGGCAGGCTGCTGATGAAATCTGTATCAGGCACATCGAAGCGAATTTCTATCTGGTCACCACCGTTTTCTTCGTTGAGTGCATCCCTGCGAATCAGGGCTTTCAGCGCTCTGGAAACGGCTTCAAATGGAGCAACATAAACCTCACTCTGACTCATACTTCGCTCCTCTGGTTGTTGGATTCCTGTACGGACTGTCGCAGATCATGCCAGCCTGCCAGCCGTGTTGAGATCAGGAAACTGTTGTCGTTTTTCTGGGATTCCCTGTATATCGCCCGGGCAAGAAGCTCCCGGGTTATTTGGCCGGTATTCCTGCCCAATGCCTGGGATGTACTGTGTTGAACAATATTGCGGATCTGGGCACCTGAAAGTTCCAGCTCATTGGCCAGCCATTCTGGATCAAGGTCATCATCTGTTTCGACTTTATCCAGCCAGTGCTGCCAGAGTTGCAACCGGTCTCCGGCATCCGGTTGAGTGAATTCCAGGCTGAAATGCATGCGTCGCATAAAGGCAGGGTCAAGGTTGCCTTTGAAGTTTGTCGCCAGTACCAAAAGTCCGTTATAACGCTCCATTCTCTGAAGCAGATAGCTGACACCGAGGTTGGCGTTTTTATCATGACTGCTTTCCACCTGGCTTCGCCGTGAGAAAACCGCATCGGCTTCATCAAAAAACAACAGACCGTTATGACGCTCGGCATCATCAAACAAAGCGGCAAGGTGCTTTTCTGTTTCACCAATCCATTTACTGGATATAGAAGCCAGATTGGCTTTGTAGAGAGGGAGTTTCAGTTCGTCGGCCAGTGCTTCAGCGGCCATGGTTTTTCCGGTGCCGGGCTTACCCCAGAACAGCACATGCAAGCCCAGTGTGCTGCTGAGTTTTTGATCGTGAAGCTGTTGTCTTTGCCGGTAGCGCTGAAGGATTTCATTGATATGAATTCTGGCATCAGCATTGACGATCACATCATCCAGTGAATACACAGGTTGTACTCGGGTAGCGAGTCCCGACAGAGAGATTGGTGTTTTCTCAAGACATTCCTGCAATACCAGTTCTGTAGTTAATTCATTGCCTGCGCTCAGTGTCTTCTGCAGAGCTAACATGATCTGCACAATAGCCCCGGGCATGAGCTGATAACTCCGGGCAACGGTCTGCCAGAAATCGCTGGGGCAATGTTTTGCAGGTTCGAGATAATGTTCTGCCAAAGCTGCCCAGATTGCAGAACTGGTCGTGATATCTGGCCTGTCAATCTCAAGGCTGACAGGATGTGAGGATGCCAGCCTGACTGGCCAGGGTTGCGTTTTTGATTCGATGAACCAGCAACGGTTACCGGGCAGGGCCAGCCACTCTGAAAGTCGTGTGGCCAGAGCGGGTTTGTTTTGCAGGGACTCTAAACCATCGGGCCAGACAAGCTCTCCATCGGCCAGAATCACCTGGCGTAGACAATCGCTTAAGGTTTGTAGATTTTCGCTGTGTTGCAGCAGGCGATCACCGTCCATTTCCAGCAGTGGCCTGTGGGCTGCGATGGAAAGCGCCAGTGTATGACGCCCGGAACCTTCTTCACCGGAAAGCTGAACCAGACGTGCAGTTAACAGGCGGGCATCATTGGTTATTGGGGGGCAGTCATGCTGACAGGGAGGGATTCGTGACAAGCAGCCGCCGGCACTGTCGGCGTCATGCATGATGCTGGCACTCATAAAGGTACGCAGCAGGTCTGGTGCCAGACTCACAGGTGATGTCAGAAGATAAGGTTCAGAGAGCCCTGCACCTTCGGGAAGAATCAAAAGGCGCCATTTAAGCAGAGGACTGTCTGATAACAGTTCACCAAGCCACTGTCGTTTTCTCTGTGGGAAGGCAGAGAGAATATTCAGCAATAACTCCAGACACGGAACCGGCTGTCCTGCGGGGTGGAGATCTGCATAAACTGCCTGATAGCGAGGGTCCAGCTGGGGGAGTGCGCAGAGATACAGTAAAGCCAGTTGCCACTGATTCAGGCCAAAGCGCTCCTGAAGTTTCTTTAACAGAGGACTTTTTCCTGTCTGGCTGAGAACACTGGCACGTAATGCTGACCACTCGTTTAATGCCTGTTCACGCTGGGCATCATCCCAGGATTCTTCAGTGTTTCCTGCAGAGTGTCGGGCAATATTCCAGGCACCATCAACAAGACTCGCCAGAGCGGAAATATCTTCCAGTAACAGATCGTCGTGATCATTGGCAGTATGATGGCTGGGTGTTTGTGAACTCATGGCTCTCCCCGCTGAATCAGGTCTGCCAGTTCGTAAGCTCGCCCCTGAACCTGTTCAGCCCAGCGTGAATCCAGCATTTCTTTAGCGGCCAGGTCAAAGTCTGCATCCTGTAAAGCTGCCAGCATTTTTCGAAACAGGGAGAAGCGTGGCATTCCCAGATTGAACACCATGTTGACCAGAGCATCCTGCCGGGTCTGGTTCAGGGTTTCGGCCCAGGGGTAACAACGAAAAAGTTCGGTACGGGCCTGGTGAATATCATTGGCCAGAAGCTGCAGGGCTTCCTGTTTTGTCAGGCCAACATCGTCGAGGTTACGGCCGATGCCAATAGTGAGTTTTCCGACACTGTCCTGATAAGGTTTCAGGCGCAGACCTTCGTGGCGGATCAGCATCTCGGAGAGAGATTCAGCCATGTTTCATTCCTTGAAGTTATTGTTTTGAGCAGAATAAAGGCGTTAAGAGTTCTGGAAGGCTCGCCAAAGGCCACTTGGGCCTGTATGCCATTCCACAGTGAGTAGCTGGTACATCCATGGCAGACGAACAACAGAGATTGGCCATGGCAAAGCTTGCAGGAGAACATCCTGGGGCTGGTATTCAACAGTCAACCGCCAGCCATTGGCTGTTTGATCAAGCAGCCCTTCACGATTAATAAATAGTTGCCGCAAGCCTGCGGATGGCATGTTTTTTAATGCCCGCCATTGTTGAGCGACAACTGTCATAAGTTCTTCGCAGGCCTGCTGTTGTGACTCAGTCAGCTCAGGTAAAGAACTGACCAGCGTTTCAGGAAGAAGACCGACCAACAGTGCGGCTACAGGACTTGGCTGTTCTTCTTCAAAGTCCTGACCCAGTATGGCAACCAAATGAGCCATAGCCTGTAGCTGGTGCTGTTCACTCAGCCATTGGCCATCACCGTTAAGAAGAGGAGAAAACAGCTTGCGCAGGTGTGGCCAGAACAACACCAGCCCGGTATCCGTTGTGAGGTAGTCATGCTCCAGCGGATGGAGAATGCGCGGTTGCAACGCTTCTTTCAGGTCTTTAAGAAGCTTCACGGTTTGTTCCTGAACTGCTCCAGGTAGCGATGTTACTTTCTTAACCTGGCCTGGCTCAAAAGGAGCCGGAGGTAATGGCACATGTCGAGCAAGGACTTTTATATCTTCCAGACTTTGTTCGCTAAGTACCGCCGAGGTCAGATATCTGAGTTGTACCAGTTCAGAGGATGTTCTCTGAATATCTTCTTCCAGCTGTTCTTCAGCATCCTGAATCTCATTCAGCAAAGTTCGGGTTGTTATGGTTTCAGGCTTGGCAAGCATATCTGTGAGAGCGCTTGCCAGTGAAGCTGGCCGGAGAGCATCTGAGAGGAGCCAATCTTTGCAGGCCGACTCCAGATCGCATTCCTGCTGAATATTTACTGCCAGACAAGCCTGGTTCAGTTTGTCCAAAGGTTCTCGAGAAAATGCACACCGCTCCAGTGTTAAACGGCACTGACTGAGTTGTTGGTCCAGCTCTGTGATTAACTGGCCGCTGGGCCAGCCTGGCAGGGGTTCACTTTCATTCTGCCAGAGCTCTGCTCTGTTATTGAACGACAACGGTTTTGTGAGGGGGTCAAGAGCCTGCAACCATTTATTCCAGCGCTTGCGGTAACTTTTCAGCCAGCTGGCCATATCGGTTTGTCGTTCTGCCGCTACTGAGCTGATAACGAATATATGTCGAACAGCTCTGGCCAGCTCAAGCCTGTTGGATGCCATTTCCAAAGCTTCCCGGCCTTCACGAAGAGGGGCAAGCCAGGCAACACTCAGTGATTGAACTGGTGCGCTGGCCCAGCTGTTTTGAAATTTTCGGCGCAAGTGCATGAAGTCCGGGTCATGCACTGCATCTGTTTTTTTCTCAGATGATGTCTGGTTGTTTTCTTGTTGAGCACTTTTTTCATAGCCCTGAAGTCGCTGGTACAGGGCCTCTAGCCAGCGGAACCGCTTTTTCGGGGATAGCTGTTTATATTGTTGTTGCCAGGAACAAAGGCTGCGGGCCAGTGAACATGGCAGCTGCGGGTCAGAAAGAAGCGCTTCGGTGAGCCACAGAATCCTGACAGGGGACACAGCTGTTGGGGAAGAGGCTTCCCTGGTCTCCGACGCATTTAAAACGTCACGACTTTGGGAAGTCTGCTCACTCTCATTATGGGTGAATGGCCGGATTGCATGAATATCAGCTGGCTCCTTCCGGCTCTTATTTTTATCTGGCACAACAACATCCTCTGTTGATTTTTGTGCTGGTTGAATGTTCGATGAACGTTCTAACGGTTTTTCTGGTGGGGTCTGCTTTGCAGGTGTCTTATCCTGCTTTGGAGTAATAATCTTTCCAGGTTGTTTTTTCTTAGTCGCTTTTTGTGGTTGCGCGTTCTTGTAAGCATCTTCCTGAGTCTTATGAACAGCATGAGAAGATTGTTCAGCTCCGGCTATTTCTTGTTTTGCTGTGCAGTCATCTGGACTGTCGCTTAAATCCTTCTCATGATTTTCAGCCATAGCCCGATCCAGCCAGTTATCTGGCAGGGTGGGTTTCGATTTAAACCGGGAAATGGAGTTCTGATCAGACAGCTCTTTACGCAGGTAGCGGTGCAGTGCCTGAAGTCGGCGCATACGCAACCGGGGTTCCAGTTGGGACTGACGAGCCAGCCATAACCCCAGTTGAGCTGAAAAAACAGGCGACAGAGTTTTTTTAACAATCAGTCGTGCAAGAGCCGCTTCCAGTGCCAGGCAGGAGACTTCTGCCGGCTTATCATTGTTCTCTATGGCTGTGAAAGGCTTGTCTAGTACCTTTAGTACATGTTGCTCATCGCTCAGTTGTATCTCTTTGGGACGAATACTTATTTCCTGCTGTAGTTGATACAGCACAGTTTTCAGTTCCGGCAGGATTTTCTCAGGAGCTTTTGTTGCATTGAGCCATAGTTGGAGATCGTCAACCAGGCTCACTAAAGCCTTGTGTATTGCAGGTGGTAAACCTGATTCTTTTGCTAGTTGCTGCAAACGTTCAAGACTTTCAGCCAGTGTTATCTTTCCTGAAGAAAAGCTCTTCGTGGTTTGAGTCAGGGAGAAGCTTTTCTTTGGTTCAGGAGAGTCTGGTTTCAGTATGTTTTGCAGAAGCTTTTGTAGCTCTGGCAACGCTTTGTTTTCTGAGGGGTGTGCTTTGTCCTGCTGATGACTAACTGCAGACTCATTATCACCAGAGGCTGATGCATCACCTGCTGAGAACTCAGATTTTTCCTGTTTAGCAACCTGGCCCAGCAGTTTAATTAACTGCTGGCGAATCTTCTCTTGAAACAGCTGGTCAAACCTGTGCCAGCTGGTTATATCCAGTGCTCCCAGATCCAGATTCAACGTGCCCAGATGGATATCCTGAGTGGTTTGCGGCAACAGCCTGTCGGGTATGGCCGCAATACTGTTACGCAGCGCCCGCTCTAAGCGTGGCACCATCTGTTGCTTATGCTCTTCATCAGTGAATAGCAGGTTGAGATTGGCTCGATGGATCTGAACGGGAGGAGTCTGGAGGGAGCTCATGGGTTACGACGCCCGGCGGATATTTTTAATCTGATCAACCGCTTCCCTATAAACCTTATATCGGGAGTCGTTGATATTAGTGACGCCAAGATTGAGAAAAGCTTCTTCACACCCCTCGGGCTGCTGGGCGCACCAGTCTTTTATCAAGCGGAATGTTTCCCGGTCATGCTGTTGTTCAATCTGCTCGGCTGCATACTGCTGGGCCGTTAATCCGCTGATGGAGTGTTGCCATTGTCCCTGGTTCTCAGTCACCACAGTTGGGCTGGAATCGCTGGGTGGGATTGTCTGGTAGGCCTGAAACTTGAGTTGATCTTCGGGGCAGTTCGGACGCCATGTCGGATGGACGCCAGCGGGTGGCTCCTGTACCTGTACCCAGAAAGTATTGGGATTGCCAAGCTCCTGTGGGGCATCAAACAGACGTTCACTCATCACCAGCCCGCCGTTGCGGGCACACTTAATATATTTCGCCATGATTTTTCTCTGAAGGAAGTGTCAACTGTGAAAGGTTTGTTCCGCTGCCCAAAAACAGGCAGCGGACAACGGTTTACAGATTTCAGCGGTTAGAGGTTATTGCTGCGCCACTCGCTATGGGAGAAGGTGAGGCGCTGACCAACATAATCACCGCGCCAGAAGTGCTCTTCACGATCACTGCCGGTCTGGTTGTTGTTGGCGTAGATGTGTTTGTAACCAGATAGGCCAGTATTACCGGTCCAGTAACCTTCACATACCATGTCACTGCAGAAGCAGGCACCACCACCACGCTGGCTGGCAGCACAATCTCTGGCATGAACCCGGCACATTGAGCACTGGAATACACCGCCACCGTAAGTTGCCTCACAGTTCATGGCGATAATCTTGCTTTCGGAGCAGTTAGATGCGCCACCACCGTGGTCAGATACACAGCCATCTACCCGGATCACGGAGTCATGAAGACCATAAACACCGCCGCCGTAACTGTTACCACTGCCAATGGCACGGCAGGCCCGGATATGTTCAGCACGGATGCGGCTGGCGTTCATACCGAAGATGGCTCCGCCCCGGCCACTGACATAGTGTCCTATCAGGCTGCAGTTGAGTACGCAGTTTTCTGCATTGTTCAAGTAGAAAGCACCGCCATCAGTCATGGCTGTGCGGGCTCCGCCATTGAACGTCCAGCCTTCACAGGTGATGCCATACACTTTGTCGTTGGCATTGCTGCCCTGAATAACAAAGCGGTGGTTTGCATGTTCTTTAACAACGATGGTTGTGCGGGCGTTAAAGCCGATAATGCTGACACCTGAGCTGAGTCGTACACTGTTCTTCAGTACATAGCTGCTGACAGCAGGCCACTCATTGGGGTTACTGATGCCAGGGTCATTGCCTACAACCAGTGGATTAGGCTGAGGATTCTCTGCTGGTGGCATCAATAGAATTGTGGTGTAAGGCGCGATAGTGACTTCTGAGCCATTGCCAAAGACTTTCTCGAAAGTCTCCTGGTCTCGCACTGTAAATGTGCGACCACCAAATCCAAAAGGTGAAGAGTGCAGGTCGACGTAATCTTTGACTGCTTTCTGGGTAGGAAGAACACGGTGAGAGCTGTTGCCACTTCCCAGATCAATATCATCGTCAATAGCATCAACCTGGACATTGTTCAGGAAGGCCAGGCCACCCTGAATCTGAACATCCTGCTGGAAACGACCAGCACTGCGAACTTCCAGAGAGTCAGTCGACAAACCATTACTGGCAATGTCCAGGCCTTGAGCAAAGGTGGCACGGCCGCCAACTTCAGTTGCTCCGTTAATTTCCACCTTGCCGTTGGCTACCAGTGCCCGGCCAGTCAGATTATCCGGATTAACTGTTAACCCTTTACCGTAGCTACCCTGTCCGGCTATTGAAGCATGACCACTGACGTTAATATCACGGCCAACATTAATGTTGTCGTTCACTGACAGGTTGTCGCCCACAGTCAGATCATTATTGACTGTAGCGCTGTCGTCGATCGACAGATTGCCGTTCACAGTGGCAGAGCTGTTAACTGTGACACTGCCGTCTACATCCAGGTTTCTGTGAAGTCTTACTGCATCATTGACTTCAAGCTCGCCATCCATCCAAGTGTTGCCGGCTACGCTCATAACCTGATCAAGAGTGTTTGCACCGGCTACGGTGAGTCCCTGGCTGGTATGCAGGCTGCCATTCAGAGTGATATCACTCTCAAAACGGCTGGGCCCATCAACATCCAGAGCAAAGGGAGCATTGTCCGCATTATTTACGGACAGAGATTTGTTGGCGATAACGTCGCCAAATAAACGGCTGGTATCGTGAACTTCAAAGTTGTCCTGAACTGTGAGATCACTTTCGAAAGATGAGTTATCTCGTACGGCAATGCCAGATTCAAAGTTTGCAAAACCGCGAATAGCGGCCTGACCCATTGCATCCAGATTATCAGTCACCTGAAGCTGGCCTTTTACCTTAAGTGCAGGGCCGGTACTGCTGACTGGTTCTATCTCCATTCCCTGGCTGGTGCGTAAAGTGCCGTTAAGAGTAATGTCATCATCGAACTGACTGGGGCCTTTTACCCTGACCGCATTATGCGCGGTGATATCACCAAAGATTCCGGCTTCGCCGGTCACTTCAAGATTACGGCCAACAACAGCATCCCGGGCAAAGCTGGCATTCTCATCAACAGAGATAACAGAGTTGAACTGAGCTGATCCGCGGAACTCGGCCTGTCCCAGAGCACACAGGGTTTCTGTGACTTCGAGATCCCCATTGACCTTCAGAGCAGGTCCGTTGCTATTCGAAGGATCAATCTCCAGACCCTCGCTGGTTTTCAGCGTACCATTGAGGGTGATATCGCCATTGAATTCGCTGCCGCCAGCAACACTTAATGCCGTGTCTCTGTCGTTCGCATTAGTGATGCGAACAGTTTTCTCTGCTGTGATATCACCAATCAGGCGACTGTCACCCTGTACTTCCAGATTGTCTCGAACGACAACATTTTCAGTGAAGCTGGCATCCCGGGCGACTGATAAACCATCATTCAAGGTGGTGAAGCCAGCGACTGTGGCATCATCTGAAATGGTCTGGCGACCGGTGATGATCATGTCACCCCGAACATCCAGTGCTGGTCCAGTGTTGTTGTCTGGATCAATGACCATACCCTGATCTGTTTTGAGAATACCGTTCAGGGTCAGGTCACCGTCCAGTCGTACATCATCTTTCAGGTAGCTGGCTCCGGTAACTTCCAGTGCCAGAGCCTCTGGTTCCGTGCTGGTGTTGGTAACACTCAGCTTGTTGCTAATATCTACGGCTCCGCCGGTGCTGAGCGAGTTATGAATACTGATATCACTGGCTAACAGGTGACCACCGACTTCGGCGTTCTCTTTCACTTCCAGATCTTTGGAAGCAATAATGTTGTCTTCCGGTACACGCAGAACGCCGCGAACAGTGACATCATCAAGAGCCTGGAACCAGCCACTGACAGAGGTTTCACCATTAACTTTCAGGTTGCCTTCCAGGTGAGAATCACCGGTTACAGTCAGAGTCTTATCAGCCAGCGCATCACCACCAACCGAAAGCACTCCAGCCAGCTGGGAGTCGCCGGCTACTGTTAGCTTTTTACCTTCAACAGCATCACCGGCAATATTTAAGGCACCTTCAACACTTTCATTGCCTTCAATAACGCTGTTGCCAGTGACGGTCAGTATTCCGCCGTTATTGATGGTCACATCTTTGTTGAAGTTAGCGTCCTGATCGACTTCCACTCCTGATAGTGAAGTGGCTCCGGCGACGGAGAGTTCACCGTTCAAACCAGTCGAACCTGCTACGTTCAATGATCCTGCCTGCAGGTTGTCTTCAACCTCTGCACCACCATTCACGTCCAGGTAACCACCAACCTTGGCAATTTTCCTGATTTCCAGATCGCCATCGATAAGGCCATCACCGGACATATCGAGAGCCAGTAAATCCTCAGATGTTGCTGGGACACGAACTTCCAGACCCTCATCAAAGGTACCATGGCCTTTTATATGAGCGGTGTCGTTCACTGTGAGATCAGCAGTAACTCGAAGATCACCTTCCAGGTAGGTATCGCCATGAATGTGGGAGTTACCATGGATTGTCATTTTGGCTTCGGAGTCACACTCTGTTCCACCGACAACCAGATAATCACCAACTGCCGCATGACTATCCAGGTTGGTTGCGCCGGATACCTGAACAGGACCAGTCACCTGTACGACACCTGAAACACCAAGGTGACCGGTAATATCGGCACCCTGTTCGGCCACTAACTTTTCTTTCAGTGTGCTCTGGCCTTCAACAACCAGTGCAGTTCGATCAGCAGCATCATCAGGGATAGAAACAGTGACTTTGTCATCTGTTTGTACGTGCCCCTGAAGATGAGAGTCGCCTCCGACACTCAGAGCAGTCTCGTCGTCGGCAGTATTGTTAACAACCAGTGAACCAGTGACATCAGTATCACCTGTTACTGCGAGTGCAACCTCATCCTCTGCACTGTTGCTTATGGTCAGAGCCCCATCAACAGCAGTATTGCCATTTATAGAAGCATTGCCGTCCACATCCAGAGCAATCTCAGCCGATTCTGTGTTCTTGACCTTCAGTATGCCATCGAGCTCCTCGGAGCCGGTTATATCGACCTTACCAGTAATTTTGACATCACCAGTGGCTGCAATGGCCAGGGCATCAGCTTCAAGGTTTTCTACAGTCAGGGTTTTGTTAACAGTCACATCTTCTGTCACTGTTACGCTGCCTTCTGTTGTTAGATCGCCGCTTAACTGGGAAGGACCTTTCACTTCCAGTGCCAGACCTTCAAGAGCAGAGCCATTGTTGTCGAGGTTATTGATGACCAGCTGCTGACCGATAGTGGTTGTGCCATCAATCACAGCATTGTCATCAACCTTAATATGGCCCTGGGCATGAATGGCATCGTCACCTACCACTGCACCAGTAACAGTCAGACCTTTGTGAACAGTGGCGCCTTCTTCGATAGAAGCGCTCTTGCTGATGCTGACATCACCATTGATGGAGGTGTCACCAACAACAGAAAGAGCTTTGCCATCTTCCACTGTAGTGCCAACAGCCAGAGCACCATCTACCTGAGCGTTGTCATGCATAACACTGTCGCCGGTGACAACAAGTCCTGCATCGAGATCGGCGCGGCCAATCTTAACTTTCAGGCCGTTGCCGAGAGTCGCTTTATCGGTAACGTCCAGAGTGCTGTACAGTGTCGCAGCCCCGTGTATGGTGGCGCCAGCAGGAGTCACAGTATTGTCTTCAGGCTCTTCACCAACAGTGAAATCGGATTTGATATGTGTTTCGCCATCAACATCCAGACTTTCGGTGAGCAGAGTATGGCCGCTGGCGACTATCAATCCGTTATTGATGGTTGCACTGTTTTGCAGCGTTGATACACCTGCTACATCAAGGGCACCATCGAGGTCCGTGAGTCCGGCAGATACCTGCAGGCCGTTGTTCAGAGTGGTTTTCTGATCAACATGGAGCTGGTCCTTGATATGGCTTTGGCCATGGACGGTTAGTTCAACATCACTATCAGGCGCACCGGCTATTGCCAGCCTTTCGCTGATATTTGCATCACCACTGGTTACGGCAAGGCCATTGGCAATAGTTGCACCATTGTTCACAGTCGCAAGGCCCGCAACCGTCATATCATTATTGAGGGTACTGGTACCGGCAACGGTGAAACTATCATCAAGGGTTGTCGAGCCGGTCACATGCAGAGTGTCGTTCAACTGGGTGTGGGCGGACGCTGTCAGGGTATCAGTTGTTGCTCCGCCACTGACGGCCAGACCGTCATCAAGGTTTGTCAGTGACGCTGTCACCTGCAAACCATTGTTGAGTGTTGCTTTATCATCAACAGCCAGCGTATTTTGCAGCTGGGTAGGGCCGGATACTGACAGTTCACCATAGATGGCCACATCAGCGTTATCATCCATGCGTCCTACAGTCAGCTCATCATTGAGCTGAGTAGCACCGGTCACATGCAGCCCTGCCTCCAGGTCTGTGGAGGATGTTGTAACCTGCAGGCCGTCTCTCAGAGTTGCTTTCTTATCGCTTTCGAGTGTACTGAGAAGATGGGTTGGCTCATGAACTGTGACCGAGCCATGGAATGTTGTGTTGGCAGAAGCATCGTCGCTACCAACAGTCACGTCATTGTTAAGCTGCGTGGCACCAGAAACATTAAGGCCGGCTTCGAGGTCTGTGACAGCATTGGCTACCTGCAAGCCGTTATTGAGAGTGGCTTTTTCGTCAGTCTCTAATGTGCCTTTGACATGAGAGTTCTGCTCAATAGTCGAATGACCATAAACTGTGATGTCAGCCGGTGAAATCATTGCACCAACAGTGACATCATCATTCATCTGGGTTGTACCGGACACATTCAAGCCAGCGTCCAGATCAGTCATTCCTGCTGTAACTTGCACACCGTTGTTGAAGGTAGCCTTCTCATCTGTATCCAGAGTGCTTTTTAAATGAGTCGCCTCAGCAACTGTTGTCTGGCCATGGACTTCAAGGTCCGCCTGATCACCCATGCTACCAACAGTCAGTGCATCATTAAGCTGGGTATTTCCTGTGACAGCCAGGCCTCCTTCAAGATCTGTTAAGCCAGAAGTGACTTCCAGCCCGTCAGCCAGAGTGGCTTTTTCATCCACTGTCAGTTCATGTTTAAGATGGGATTTGCCGTGAATAGTGAGGTCAGTGTCCGGATCTGGCAAACCACCGACAGCGAGACGGTTGCTGATATTGGTGTCACCGCTTATGACATTGAGGCCATCGGCAATCTCTGCACCTGTCTGGATTTCGGCTCTACCGGTTACAGTCAGATCATCATTAAGGGTACTGGCACCGGAGACGGTCAGTGTTCCATTCAGTTCGCTGTCACCGTCAACCTGTGTGCTACCCACCAGGCGGGTTTTACCACGAACACTGAACATCACATCTGCCAGAGGGTCTTCCCCAACATGCAGATGCTTTTCTATCTGGCTGGAGCCTTTAATCATCATCGCCCGCTCCATGGGAGACTGGGTGGCGACTTCCAGGCCGTTGTGAATCACCATGGATGATTCTGCGGTAACCGGAGGCGATACAACGACACCGGTTTCTTTTGCGGTTAACCAGGCCTGGCCAGATTCCTGGGCAATACGTAGAGCATCTCTTCCATGGCTTGCTTCAATATGCAGTTTGGCCTGCGGAGTCGCTGTACCGAGACCGGTCAGCCCCTCTTCTGTAACAATCATGGGGGTACTGTCGTTGACTTCATCATCAACACGCAGAGCGTCACCTGATTGATTCCATTGCACATGCAGGGCAGCTGTTGGGCTGTTACCGCCCAGAGCCATTCGCCCTCTGTCGTCCAGCTGCAGATGTGAGGTGTCATTTTGATCTTTGACTGTCAGGGAGGCACGAGTTCCATCACTGCTATCGCGTTTTACCGCCAGGATACCCTCACCGTCATCTGCGCTGCTGGCGCGAATCCGGTCATTAACATTCAGTTCACCCTGGATAGAGGCCGTTTCTGCACTGACATGATGGGTGACTGTCAGGGAATCTGCCTGGGCAGCACCTGATGCTGTGACAGATTGAGCAGTCAGATCATCGATAGTGCCTGTTGGCGCAGAGACTGAACCGGCCGAGACATTGTTACTGACAGTCAGCCCGCTGTTATGGACAACAACATCACCATAAATATCAGTCTGGCTGTCAATACGGGCATCACCATCGACGTGCAGTCTGGCTTGCGGAGTACTGGTGCCAACACCAAGCTGCTTGGCATCGTTCACATGAATGTTGTCGTCTTGCTGATTGATGCCTGACTCAATCAGGTCTTTAAAATCATTTCCGTCAGGAATTTCATTATTGGCGAACTGACTTTTCAGATACGTTCTGTCCATCTTGGCCATGGGGTTACCTGTCCTTAGCTGTGTCAATTTGAGCTTTCAGCGAAAGCTGTGCGATGAGGGTGGAATGCTTGAATTGCTGTGGCCTGTGTAATCAGGCACCTGAGAGAAGGTTTTCTGTTGTTAGTCTTGTGTTGAATTAGCGGGTCCGATGTGAACAACCATTGGCTTGTCAGATTGATCCTGGTCTTCGCCGATTGCTGCATGACTAATCTGCCATGGCTGAGTGTTGTCCGGGTCGTAGTTCAGGGAATCGATCGGCTTGTAGCCAACGGCCCAGCGACCAATAGCGCCATCTGTAGGTGAACCAATACCAGCTGGAGCAAAATCCCAACCGCTGATATCGGGGCTGTTGCCATCGGTCAGCACGCTATGAATAAACGTGTGCAGGTAATCAGACAGGCGACGTACAAGTTCCCGGCGTTGATCCTGCTCTGTAACTGGTATCGTGCTCTGTTCGGAAGGGTAACGGGTCATTGCATTGCGCCAGGCGTTATAGACCTTTTCAAAATCGGCCATGGCCTTGCGGCCAAGATGCAGCCAGCAGGGGTGCAGATGGGCAGGTAACTCCTGTTCCACTGTTCGCAGAAACATATTTCGAAACTCTGTGTCTGCCAGACGGGTGGGCCAGGTGGGCGCTACCAGATAAATAGTATGAACACTGAGCGGATGACTGCTTCCAGATGCAATGCCGTGCCGTAACAGGGTATCTTCCACCAGATGGAAGCCTTCGGTGTTGCTGGTGGACAGAACGTTGGCAGTGAGAGTGGGCAGTCCAAGTCGCCGGTAGACTCTTTGCTTTAGGCCAGAAATATTTCCCGGGCCCCAGATATCATCATCAATGTAATTACTTCCCTGTCCGCGTTCACCACCGAGAACAACATCGCGCATAAACAGTGAGCGGTCTATCACTTCTTTTAGCATTGCCAAACGTTGGGTCAGGTCGTCTGCTGTTAATCCAGGCATGGCATGACGGTTGTTAAGAAGAATGTCGGCATAGTGCTTGAAAACCTCTTCATAACGGAGCTGGGCAGCATCGGGGAGCTGCTCGTGGTTTCGGGCCAGAATATGGTTGCTTGCTCGGACCAGCCGTTGCAGCTGCGACGCGCTAAAAGGTTCTTCAGTGAGGGTTTGAAGCTGTGCAGAGCTGTAGGCATTGATCTTGTCGCCAAGAATATCTGGTAGTTCCTGTAAATCTTTTCCCCGACCTGTCACTGGATCTATTGAGTCCACAGGTTGGCTGGCGTACGACAAAGGAATTTTATCCAGAGTGTGCCAGAACAGAGCCAGTTCACGGTCGCTGAGATTCTCACTGTTAAGCATTTTTTCCAGAAGTTCACTGAGGGGCTTGAGCCACTCTTCACTTGGCTGGCCCAGTAGTAACCGCAGATGGTTGAGCTGTGAAAACTGATTACCGAGAACCTGGTCGAACAGTAGTAGATAGCTCTGTAACTGCCTGACTTCACTGGTTCGCTGGGGCCCTTCTCCGGGAGCGATGCCAGACGGCCCGACACCATATATGGTGGGTAATTCATGTTGCAGCGTCAGGTAGTCATCGAGCTTGCGATAAGCGCTGGTGTTCTGCCAGATTCCGTTTCGACCATGAGTTGCACTTCCAAAGCGCAGGTTGTTGTACCGTTCAATTAATCGCGCCGTGGGAATATTGATAGGTGTACCATCTTTACTGACTTCAAGACGGCTAAGGGTTTGCTCGATATTAAGAACTGGTGCCTGACCTGGGAGAGGGGTGTACACCCATCCTTCAAAATCATCCCGATCAGGGTTTGTACCAGTCCCAATCAGTAGCTCATCTAAGGTACTCACGCCATCAGTTTCCAGAGCAAGGCTCATCAGGTCTGCAACATAAACACGATCAACCAGAGCCGGGCGAGCCAGTTCTTTATCAGGAAGAAAACCTCGATTCAGCCATGGGCCGGTAAGGAGTTGTTCACGGTTGTAACCCTCTCTCTCAAGAGAATCCTGCGAATAAAAGTGAACTCTGGGAGCAATAATGTCAGCCAGTGAACTGAACAGGAGGGCGAGGGTTTCAACGGGATCTGCTGCAGCCTTAAGCTCTACTTTTATTCTTAAAACAACATCGTAAGTTGGTGTTAAGCGAAGCTGTGCAAGGTCTTCACCTAAATTGCGACTGGCCAGAAAGCGTTCACGAACCTGTTCGGCCAGTTCCTGCCGCTGTTCACTGTCCAGATGGGCATCGGGAATCACATCAACGTGCCAGAGTGAAGGTGTGGTCTGCTGCAGAAGAGCATTGCGAACGCCGGGAATATCCAGAATTAAGCGACGGAAATCATCTTTGGTAACAGGCTGGCAGGGAAGCATATACCGAGGCTGGGGGAAAGCATCAGGCTCGCTATCATCTTCCTTCGCCACCAGATCAGGGATAGGGAAATCAAGACGATAACCCAAATCAGTAATGGCATAACACATAGCTTCCAGCATGGTTATGCCGGGATCATGGAGGTTATGATCTGTCCAGGTTCCACCCGCTAGGTGTTGTAACGCTTCCAGTGCCTCTTCACGCAGGGCATAGAAATCCTGTGCCGGTTCCTCTGGAGGCCGGTTGGGAATCGTCAAATTAGTCATGAAGTTTCTCTGCTGGCCCGAGATCAGTTACCCAGGGTGTTGAAATCTAGGACATTGGCATCAACCAGAGACTGAACAATGTCGTGCAGCGGAAGGTCTTTGGTCTGGCTTGGGTCCGTAGGGTTGGAGATGGTGACCTGAACATCACCGCTGTTGGCATTAGACAGGAGTGCCAGGCTGGCCAGACGGCTGCGTTCTTCAGGAGTAATTGTTTGTGCGGTTAACTGTAGACCGTCAGCATCGATTGCCAGACCTGAATCTGGTTTTACCTTTACAGCCAGATCCGAGCCGGAGATGTCCAAACCGTTGCCAATACTCAATGACAATTCAGCGGTGGACGGATTGTATGCCAGGCCATTGCTGGCGGCGAGATCGAGACTTAAACCTGAATTGTTCGCAGAAAGGCCGGTTCCGGTGTGCACCTGCAGCCCATCAGTATCAACAGATAAGCCGGACTCTGGTTTTACCTTTACGCCCAACTCTGAGCTGGAACTGTCCAGACCATCACCCGTATTAAGAGATAGTGTGGCCGTAGACTGATCGTATGCCAGGCCATTACTGGCGGTGAGATCGAGAGTTAAACCTGAATTGTCTGCAGAAAGGCCGGTTCCGGTATGCACCTGCAGTCCATCATTGTCGATGCTGAGACCTGATGCCGGTTTTGTTTTTACGCTCAGCTGTGAATTTAGATCTTCCAGGCCTTGGCCCGCTGAAATATTGGAACTGAGGCCGTCAGCATCAATAGACAAACCGGAGTTTGGTTTGACTTTCAGAGCCAGAGGGCCGGTATTATCGAGCCCTAAACCAATATCCAAAGACAGGGATGCACGGTTTTGATCAAAGGTGAGCCCTGGGGTTGTGTCTAAAGAAACATTGAGTCCCTGAGCATTAGCAATGAGACCTGATCCGGTGACAACCTGTAGCCCGTCACTGTCAGCGAACAAACCAGCATCAACTTTGGTTTTGACCGACAGAGCACCATTAGACGCATCAAGCCCTGATCCAGAATTGAGAGACATGGTGGCCGATGTACTGTCGTATGACAGTGCGCCTTCAGTGTTCAAAGCAACGCTGACACCGTTACTATCAACCGTCAGTCCATTAAAACTGTTCAATGAGATGGTTGAGGTTGTAGCGTTGTAGCTCAGACTGTCATCAGTATTTAATTCCAACGCCAATCCTTGGGCGCTGTTTGTGATACCAGTACTGGTAACAAGCCCGATCTCGCCAGTATTAAGATCAATATCCAACCCATCTCCTAGAATTGGATCAACGGAAAGCGTTGCAGTATTGGCATCAAAACGCAGTCCCGGGCTCACTTGCAGATTCAGAGCAAGGTGTCCATCGTCGTCAACTTTCAATCCGTACAACAAATAGTTGTTGTCGTAGTTACACAGCACCCGTCCAATCACAGCATTATCAATCAGCTGACTGAAATCATGTTCACTGGGTTTGTCGCCATTTTGAAAATGGCTCTTGATCTGACTGCTGTTCGATAACCCTGAGGGTATTGGGTTCGGCATGGAGAGATCCTTTCAAAAATACATCTGTGAGTGTGAATGGAGTGTCGAAAATAAGGGGTGGTCAGTAACTGGACACAATAAACTCTGGCCCATCGGTATTGTTTGTAGAGTCGGAATCAACAATGGACATCATGCTAATACCGTCTGTTAGTGGTATACCTGCTGCGATCTTGAAATCCAGCTCCAGTTCCATGCGGCCCACGCCTTCAAAGACAGCAACACCTGCAGGTAAAACATTAATCGTATGCAGTTTGGCTGGAACAAGAATCACTTCGTCAGTGTTTCCTCGTTTGTCATCTGGATATATAACTGAGTCAGAGAGAGGCTTGAATTCCAACAGCTCTGTTGTTGAATTCCATTCCTGTCGTTCAGCTGAAATTTTCAATACTTGGTTAATATAAGGGCGGGTTGCTGCAAACTGGGCAATAGATGTCAGGGAAATCGTGTTACGAAACTCTGAACTGTCAGTGCCGGTCCACGGGCTTAATAGGGATACAATCTCATTATTGAGAGTTTGAATCATAAGACCTTGGTCGTAACCGTCTCGAATATTGAGCGATATTGATAAACGTACTTCCTGAAACCTTGGAGAAGTGACAGAAACAGAAGCTTGTGGCGGTATCAGCGGATTCAGAAAGGTTCTAATTTCGTTTTGCAAAAACAGTGGGGCTCTGGGTTTCAGTACTGCTGGATCTGTGGTTTTTGGTATAACCTGCAGAACAATTGAACCTTTTTCACTGCCCCTGATGCATTTAGCCATGAACAGTTCGGGAAACTGCTCCAATACCAGACGTTCATAATCCCAACAGGTAATCGCGCGGCCGCGATGGCGTAAACGCTCACTGATGCGATTGTTAAATGTTTCTGAGGCCTCAGGAGCACGACCACCAAAAGAAGGGGAGGGCTGCATGACCGAAGCGATAGCGGGATTATTCTCCTGCAAACTGACAATGGTTTCGGTGGGTAAAGGTTCTGGTAAATGAAGGGGAGTGACAGCCTGGCCCGTTGCCGGATCGTCTTTGCTGAACGCAACAGTGGCGGACTGAGTATAAATACCTGTTAATTGAGACCATTCACTCTTAATCCTTGAAGGTGCATTCTCCAGGGATGCACGCATCCATAACTGGTTATCACCGGCAAAGGCACCAGCACGGCGCATGTCTGGTAATAATTCAAAACGTATAACGCCAGTGTTGATCAGGTTATTGGTTTCATCACCCAGTACCATGGCTCTGCGGGTACCTTCCTGCTGCCGATCTGTACTGAATTTTGCCCAACCGTCGGCGGTCAGGTAATCCCAGCGCACGGTTGCCTCTGATAGTTCTGGGGGGCTGTCGATAGAAGCTATTTCAAATAATACGTTCAAGGTGCCGGTATCGGGGGTGTTGGCGAATCCGATATAGAGATAACCAGATTTTTCAAGGGATGGAATCACCGGATGCTGATCTGATGCCCCCAGCGTTTCACTGCTGGCCAAAACCTGTGTGCCGATTGGGTGCAGGTGCATTAATAGCCTGTCGTTTTCACCCTGTGCATTGTCAACGTTCAGTTCTGTTGATGCAGTGTAATCAACACTGAAGGTCTCACAGATTGGTGTCCAGGGGGCGTTGGTGATTCTTAGCTCAGGAGCTCCGGGAAGAGTTGGTACCGTTGGCGCACTAACATAAGCCGGAGATGGCGGCATTACTTGCGAGAAAGTTTGTGTTGTCGTTTCCTGAGGAAGGAGATGGCCGTAATCAATGTCCCTGATAACAGTATAAGTGAATGTATCAAGGGTATTATTCGTGCCTTGGGAGACTTCAAAGCCCTGGTTCTTGCCTAAGCCGCCACGCCCTACCAGTAGGTAGACACCATGTTCGATTCCGCTTTCGGTATTGGCAAACACTTCCCTGCTTCCACCCAACCGTTCAATCTGTGCGATGAGGGCCTGATGAACTCTTTCTCTGCCTCCCGCCCCTTCTTTATCAAGACTGTCGGCAGTAAAAATGATGACAGATTCGCTACTGTCGATTCCGGCCAGATAATTGGCCATGCTTGCAGCATTACTCTCGTTAGTTGATTGGTTGCCTGTTCCCAGGTCGAAGTGGTTATGCCTGTCTAAATTAGCTTGACCATGCTGAGTTACCCATACATTGAACGTATAGCCAGTGATACTTTCATGCAGCTGGTTCTTGTAATAGATTTGAGAAGGCGTACTTGCGGTGTCTGAGGCCCTGATTCGGAACCAGTCACGGTTGTTCAGTTTATCCCAGGCTGCTTTTTCTTCGAGATATTGCTGACGAGCCGCCAAGCCTTCGCCATATTCGATCAGGTCATTTTTATACTCTTCTCTGAGAACAGGCAGATTACTCTGGAACTCACTCATATCCAGACTGTTTTTATTAGAAGCCCATGTCAGTACATTGTTATAGAGATCGTGTCCGAAATTATCGTTGTCCAGTGTGACCTGATACCAGAATGGCCAGTCTCTTGGCTCCGGACTGTTATGGGGGAGATTTCTATAGAGTTCCCAGTCTAAATCAGCAGGGTAGATATATGGGGGAGCATTGGGATCATTATTTTGAGGCAGGGGGATCAAAACCCTCTCTATTGATGAAGAATTCTGCCCGCTGGAAAACAGGGTAGAGGAACTTGTTACTCCCCAGGCGCTGCCAACATTTACGGTATGATGAGGCCATGTTGCATATTCTGGGTCGCCTATATCCTGCAGGTACTCCCGGTATGTTTGATAATAATCCTGAAGGTTTTCAGGTTTGTTGGCCCAGGCAATAGAAATGTTCAGAGATGTTAAAGGTTTCAGTGCCAGCTCGGGATGACTGAATTGTACCCGGCTGCCATTACGGGGACGGGTACCAAAAACTTCCATCGGGCCGCCCGGATCAAGGGGCGCGTCATCATTGCGAATTAACACCTGCTTTAAGCCTGTTACCTCAACAGATAGTTCTACCTTTGCTAAAGCCACTTGCCGTAATGTCTGATAGCCCTCAAATCGATCGTTGGTATCAGCTTTTAATGTGAACTGAATAAGAGGAGCAGTAATACGGGATGAAACGGGCTCTGGCATTTGCGCGACAGCTGGGAACAGTTTGTCGAGCATCAGAGTGAAAGTGTAAGGATCGTTTTGACCTGTAGTCTTAGGGACAACCGGAATAAGGCCTTCAGCAGTGCTTATGGAAACATCGAACAGGCTGACAAGATTGTTGGGAAGACTACTGCCAACGGAACCATGGCTATGAAACTTCACATGAATAGTTCGATCCCCTTCGGAAAGCCAGAGCAGTGGGGAAGTCATTAAAATACCGATCTGAGGGCGACTCTGGCGTTGGTCGAGATCTTCTTCAAGGGCTTCGTATTCACCAAAAGTCAGTGCACCATTTTCAGGGAACTCAAGGCCTTGCCCTGTATTGATCAACTCAGTGCGTAAAAAACCTGTATTGCCAGAGTCAGTGTCGAGCCCCAGCGTTCGCAGGCTTTCTATACGACTGTGGTTTATGGCAGTCGTTTCCTGCAAACGATAGAAGCGCTGATCACCTGCGCTGTCGGTGCCACCATCAAACAGTACTCCTTGTGGCAGGGTTTGTACTTCTGCACCATCTTCCAGCGTCATCACTACATGGGCGCTGTCTCCCATGGCTGGCTGTTCAGTAAACCCCAGAACGTCCCGGTAGTAATACGATAAGTGACGATCTGTAATACGCCGGAACTGGTCTTTGGAATTGCGCAGGATTGAAAGGAAAGTAAGAAGAAGCGCGCGGTCTGGAGAGGCTGCACGTTGTTTAACAGCACTGGATATGCCCGGTTGCTTGTCTAACCATTGTGCCCACTGTTCCAGGCCTTCCGGTTCATCAAATAATGCCTGCCAGTTGCCCTCCACCCCGTTGGGAGTGTGATATTGAAGCCAGGCTGCAAACTTTTTCAGATACTCTAACCATTCGGTAATGCTTCGCTCTTCCACAGAGAAAGCATCAGGTAAAAGATCAGCAAGCTGGCGCTGGTCCTGACGGGTACCAGATGAGATAAGTGTTTTATTCTGGGGTGTGGTCATGAGGGCGTGAACTTAATGTTAGTAGAAATAAACTGGCCCTTGCCGGTGTACTTCGGAGTGGCATCGGGAACAGGCCCTGTAGGAGTTGGTTGCTGAGCGGGTGCCGTCACCTGCATTTCTGCATCGAACTGCGCACCTTTGAGAATCAGTTTCTTGCCATTGAGCGTTTTCTTGGACAGCTGGTCTCCTGCCAGCGCGGTGATCTTCAGCAATCCCATTCCTGGAATAACATGAGGGCCGGCAATATAGGGGATAGGAAGTTGTACGTTTTTTTCATCCCCTTCCAGGCACACTGGTTTTCCCATTACGGTCATAGTACCGGTGCCACTGATAGGGATTAAAGCCGGTGCCATAAGGGTTGCAGCGCCCTGTGCAGGAAGAAACTGCACCTGGTCACCGGTGATAATGGCAATGTCAGGCATCAGGTTGTCTGTTCCTGTAAATAGAAGGGATAGACAAGATTGTCCCGGGTGTTGGTAGAACGGATCACATAAACGACATTGATTTTTAACAGGCCGCTGGCACCTTCACTGGCATCAACATCGACCCTTTCCAGATTAATTCGGGGCTCCAGACGGTCGATGGCATCAGTCATTCTTTCACTTAACATTGAAAGGCTGTCGTAATCGAGGCTGGCAAACTGATACTCGGCTAATGGGGTACCAAACTCTGGTCGCATAGTGCGTTCACCCAGACTGGTACCAATCAGAATATGCAGAGACTGACGGATCTCTTCTACGCCATCCACCATCTCCGGGCCAAGGCCCGGTTTGTTGAACCGGGGCGGGTAGTTCCAGCCCCGGCCAATTAACTGGGATTCGCTCATGAAAGGTGTCCTGCCTGTTATTGGATTTCTGTTTTCGCAGCTTTAATCGTGCATTTGCCGCCACCCTCAACTGCCACATCGGCTCCGGCTTTGATAATGGCTTTAGCGCCAGGCTTGAGGGTTACATCTTTGTCGCTTTCAGCAATCACTTCTTTATTAAGTGTGATGGTGTTTTTGTCCTGGCTGATCAGCTGCCCATCTTTCTCAGAGAGAACTGTGGACACCTTATCGCTGGCTGTGAGAGTGAGGGTTTTTTCTTTTTCGTCGAACTGCCAGGTGAGTGCATCTTTGGTGATAATCAGCCCACGCTTCTCCATCTTTTTGTCGTAGGCGATGGGAGGCTTATTTTTTGGGTTGTGCAGACTTCCAAGAATGACGGGTTGCCGTGGGTCGTTGTCACACCAGCCTAGAACCACCTCGTCATTTGGTTTAGGAGGCAGGAACAAACCAGCTTCTGCGGTGGCGTAAGGTGTACCGAGACGGGCCCAGAGAATATTGTCTTTCGAGCCAAAGGCTGGCACTAGTACAGGGAAACGGAACTGCGCATCAGGATCATCCTTGTAAGCCTGAACCTGGCCAATTAACAAACCTCGAACACTGGGTGCCTGTTTGTGAAGTCCCTGGAAGAAGCGGGTACGGGTAATCGGTAAACCAATATGCATTGTGGTTTGCCAGCCGTTGTCATCAATTCGGTGACTGACTCCCGTGACCATATATTTGCCGTTAAACACAGCACCAAAGTCTTCTATTGCCAGAGTATCGCCAGGAACAACGTTCATACCTTCAGTGGAAAATGTTCCCTGATAACGATCCAGTTCCCGGTAAACCAGCTCTGACGTGCCCCAGCTGCTGAGTTCTCCCGCTGCCATAGAACGGCCAGCTACGGTAGCCCATTCTTTTCGGCCAAGTGCTTTGGCAGCAGTAGCCGCTTTCTCTTTGCCTCCGGCAATATTTGAGGGGGCGGCACCTTTGGCAGGACTCTCACTTTTCTGGTCTTTCACACTCCAGGCGCTGGTAGAGACTTTTTCCAGAGCGCTGGTGTCATCAAGGTTGATGTTTACACTTTTGAACTGGTCAATTTTCAGTTTGTGGTCTTTTCCTTTGACCTTTGCTGGCTCGTCAATAGTGACACCTTCCAGCCCTGGCATAATCAGCAGACCATTGGCTTCGGCCAGATATTTAATAAAAGACCATGGGTTTTCATCATAAACAGCCAGCTGTGTATGCTGCACTTTGGTAGCTGCCACTGTTTTAGCTTTGGCTCCGCCATCGGTTATCAGCTTTTTAATAATATCGCCGTCTTTGCTTTTGGCGGGAAAAACCTGTGTGATCCTTGGCTCTACCAGTTTGATCAAGTCACTGTGAATCTGCAGTGTTAAAAATGACCCGGAAGGTGATGCCTTCAAAGACTGGCCGGTAATCAACCCTTTAAAGAGAGTGGCTTCACTGCCTTTATCGGCCATAAAGTTAGCTTTTATCTCAACCTCTTTACCGGGAGCCAACTGCGCCAGTTCTGATTGTTCCCATTTTCCTGTGGCAGTATCACCATCTGAGATCACCAGTGTTGCCCGGGGAATATCATGGCAGTGATAACCCGTTTCCAGCGCGACCACCGGAAGTTTGGGGGTAAGCTTTTTACCACCGGCGGTGACGGTGACATTAACGGCCGACATAATATTTCTCGTGACTATTTATCGATGGGGGGGAAAATAAGAGAGCTTCCGGTTTTTAAACGACGGAAGTTGTTCAGGCCGTTGGCTTTGGCAATCGACACCATGTAACGTGGATCCTGATAAATATCCCACACTTTATGGGGCAGGGTGTCGGAGGGAGTAACCTGGCGAATATGGGTCAGATCCGGTGAGTTCTTCCCTTGTTTCTTTTCCAGTGCTTTTTGAGACAGGCTTTCTACAAATGTACAGGTAACTTCTGCTTTGAGTGGCTGGCCGTCTGATCCAAAAACATTGTAATTAACATTCATGTCTTCCAGTACGCCATAAAATGCACCGGATTTACTGTCACCAATAGGCATTTCCCCCCACTTAATCAGAAGGTACCTTGGTTCATGAGTGCTCCCTTCCATGGAGTACATCATGTCAGTGAGCTCTTTCACCCAATCTTTCATGGGCATACTTTTACTGCCGGGTGGCAATGCTTTCGTGCCTGCAGTAAACGCAGCGATACCGTTGAATATGGTGGTATCGTGATAGAAGGTTGTGGTCAGCCTCGCGCTTTCTCCCCCTTCATAACTGCCGCTACCACTGATGGTGTTAATCGAATCGTCGGGTTTGAATTTATTAGCGAGTTTGAACTCAAGTGACTCTGCTTTGTAAGGCAGCTTCATTTCCTTTTTGCCGGCGCTGCGGTCAGCATCGGTATAACTTTCCAGCACCATGCTGGCTTCGCTGCCCAGCAGCGCTCCAAGAACACCCATAACTACCACCTCTTCGCATCAATTGCCCGTTCCAGAAGTTCAAGCACAACTGGTGGTGGGGTAGCGCCAGCTGCAGCTGGTGCCGGAGTTTTGCTCTTGGCCTGAGCAGGTTCCTTGCGAACCTTAGCGCTCACATTAAGCTGATCAATCTGGATAGGCATGTGCGGATTCTTTTGTGATGTGAAAGGACAAAAGCGGCAAGAAGTTTTCGATTTAATTTGCTATTGGAATGGGTACAGGAATCAACGAGGAATAGCTGTACTTCATAGTTTCAATCATGACATTGTTGTCTCCGCCGTTAAGCTCCCCCCAATCAAGCTCTGTTAAAAACGCTTCTCGTACAACCCAGGCGTGGAGTGGGTAGGGAATGTCTTTGTCGCTTAGCAGCACAACCAGAATATCGGTCTGCAGTAAACGGGAATCCCAAAATGCCTGTTCAAGAAGATGGGTCGCCTGCAGCGGGGTTGGTAGCCGGGGTAAACCACGTTCCAATACCAGTTCTTGGCGATCACGCGAGGGGTCGATCAAAAAATCATCCCGATCAGGATTGATCTTACGAGTGACTTTCAATCCAGAAATTTTCTGGAAACGCATATCCAGCGGCATAATTTGCGGCACCAGACCGGTCAACAGTACCGCTGCAAATCGGTAGCCTGGCAACGGTGGCAGACTGCCGGTGATGTAATCACCGGCGATATCAAGAACAGCCATTTAGGCGAACTCTAACTGAACATCGTCAGCACGCAGTTCCAGTGTTTCCACTGCAACGTCGTTTGAGCTGCCATCCAGAGTTGGCGCAGTCAGCTTGGTAGGGAAAGCTCCAAGTACTTTCCAGGTCACCAGCGGGTCACCACCTTCTTTGTCGATCAGGGAAATGGTCAGATCCTTTCGCTCACCGTAGTTGAGCTTGGTCTTGTTAATCCATTCCCATAGCTCTTTCTTACCGACCATAATGCCGCGCTTGAGGGTGATATTGGTGTCGGCTGCCATACCAGGCATGTGCTTCACACCAAGACCATCCTTGTAAGTAATGGCTTCGTATTCCACATCCAGGCCACTGACTTCTGAGAAAGTCATCGAGTCATCGTCGCCTAACGAGACGACAAAGCGGTAAGCGGGAAGAGGGTAGGCAGAGTCAAACGTTTCTTTGTCAGCCATGACAGGGCTCCATAAATTAAGAAGGCATCAGGAGGTCCTGATGCCTGAGAGATGAAGTAGAGATCAGCCGGAGATCGACTTATGAGAGAAGGTCAGTACGATAAATTCCGCCGGCCGCACCGCTGCCATACCGATTTCAATATTCATGATGCCGTTATTAATGTCGTCTTCCGTCATAGTCTGGCCCAGGCCCACGTTGACGAAGAATGCCTGATCGGCTGTTGCGCCAAACAGTGCGCCCTGTTTCCACAGAGTTTCCAGATAACTGCTGATCATGGTGCGCAGCTTCAGCCAGGTAAGCGGTACATTCGGTTCAAATACTGCAAAGGCAGTGGCCTTCTGAACTGACTCTTCCACCATATTGAACAGGCGACGAACAGGGACGTAGCGCCATTCGTTATCGTTACCCGCGAGCGTACGCGCGCCCCATACCAAGGTGCCTTTGCCGGTGAAGGAGCGGATAGCGTTAATGGATTTTCCGGATGTGGCATCAACGTTCATATCTGCCTGTTCATCATCCGTGATTTTGCGGGAAGGTTTGACGACACCAGATACTGCGACATTAGCTGGCGCTTTCCAGACACCACGATTGCCATCAACGCGGGAGTAAACACCAGCCATGGATGC
Organism: Parendozoicomonas sp. 2304DJ65-17; assembly: GCF_058148445.1. Lineage (NCBI taxonomy): Bacteria > Pseudomonadati > Pseudomonadota > Gammaproteobacteria > Oceanospirillales > Endozoicomonadaceae > Parendozoicomonas > Parendozoicomonas sp. 2304DJ65-17. The sequence goes on along the minus strand of NZ_JBYVJV010000009.1, from coordinate 54,730 downwards.
CGCAGGCGGCAGGTGCATATAGTTGCTGCCAAGGACTGTACTCAGCATGGCGTGTGCTGGCGTACCTGCCAGGGAGGCCATGGTATCGTCACCTAGCATGACTTTGTTTTCATCGTAGCTGCGAGGAGTGGCTACAACCAGGTTGGGATAATAGGCAGCACCGTACAGGAGAGGGCCTGAAATATCCTTGCGCATGAGAGCTTGATCGGCACGCATAACAGAAGATTTTGCTGTGTCTGCATCGAGTGGGTCGAAAGTGTCGATGGTGTCTATGATCGTGAAGCGATCCTGGGTGTCTGCGCACTGTGCTAGTGCCATTTCACACAGTTTGTTATATGGGTTGGTTTTGGCATCTCCTTCACCGGAAGTCGCCATACGAGGTATACCATCAGACTGAACGATGAGGGTGACTTCATCCACCTGCTCAATGGCTTTCAGCGCCTTTTCGAACATGCTCTTTTCAGCATTGTCTTTTGCGCTGCCAGCTACAGCACCGTTAGCGTCCATGGCATCCGCGTAGCTGCCAACACTAACTACGTAACAAGCACCGCCACCATTGGCAAAGAACTGAGCAAGCATGTGATAGAGAATAAAGTCGGCCAGTGAAGCCGGCTTCTTGGCTGGGTCTGGCTTTACCGCGACCAGCACTTCACTTGAATCGCCGGTTTCTTTATCAACGACTGTTTCTGTTTCCCTGACGAAGTGAAAAGCTTCACCGTAAGGGCCGCCAAACCACTGGGCATACTCCACCATGGAAGTGATGCGCATTGGCTTGTTGACCAGAGATTTATCACCTGCATAGGTGGCGATTTCTGTTCGGCCAATAAAGGCAGGGATAGCTGTTGCCACTTCGGCAACAGAAGGTGGAAAAATTGATTTTTCCTGAACATAAACGTTCGGTGTTTTGTACTGGGGCATGATCGGTATCCTTGGTTCATGCACACACTGAGCGGCCGTTTCCCGACATAAACGCCAGGAAACGGATGCAGGTCAGTAAGTGTTAAAAAGAGGGAATGGGGATGAGGGGATCAAGCGAACTCAAGCTGCACATCGTCGGCACGCAGTTCCAGGGTTTCAACAGCTACATCATTTGAGCTGCCGTCCAGGGTTGGCGCAGTGAGCTTGGTTGGGAAAGCACCCAGTACTTTCCAGGTAACCAGCGGGTCGCCGCCTTCCTTGTCGATCAGGGAAATGGTCAGATCTTTACGTTCACCATAATTAAGCTTGGTTTTATTAATCCATTCCCACAGCTCTTTTTTACCAACCATGATGCCGCGCTTCAGGGTGATATTGGTATCGGCTGCCATACCTGGCATATGTTTCACGCCAAGACCGTCTTTGTAGGTAATGGCTTCGTATTCCACATCGAGACCACTGACTTCTGAGAAAGTCATCGAGTCATCATCACCAAGTGATACGACAAAGCGGTAAGCGGGAAGGGGATAAGCAGAATCAAATGTTTCTTTATCAGCCATGATCGTTCTCCGTAACGAATGAAGGTATCAGCGAAGGCCAATACCTGAAAAAGGTGGGTTAACCAGAAATGGATTTATGAGAGAAAGTCAGCACAATGAACTCAGCCGGGCGAACTGCCGCCATGCCAATCTCAATATTCATAATGCCGTTGTTAATGTCATCTTCCGTCATGGTTTGACCCAGCCCCACGTTCACAAAGAACGCTTGATCGGCTGTAGCACCAAACAGGGCACCCTGCTTCCACAGGCTTTCCAGATAACTGCTGATCATGGTACGCAGCTTCAACCAGGTGAGTGGTGTGTTTGGTTCGAAAACTGCAAAGGCGGTTGCTTTCTGAACGGACTCTTCCACCATATTGAACAGGCGACGAACCGGTACATAACGCCATTCATTGTCGTTACCTGCCAGCGTCCGTGCGCCCCATACCAGTGTGCCCTTGCCGGTGAAGGCTCGGATAGCATTTACAGACTTACCAGAGTCATGCACGTTCATCATTTCCTGCTGACTGTTGGTGATGGCTCGAACAGGGCCAATCACGCCAGACACAGCAACGTTTGCAGGAGCTTTCCACACACCACGGTTACCATCGACCCGTGAGTAGATACCAGCCATGGATGCAGCGGGTGGCAATGTCATGCGGTTGACAGCAAGCGCACTTTTCAGAATGGCATGTTGTGCACGACCGGCTATATCGGTCATCTGTTTCGTGAATTCAACGTCTGCGGTGTCCGTTGCGATACCATCGCTGTTCACAGCTGTGACTTTCTTACCGATTACTTTCAGCGAAACATCAGCTTCATTGAAATAGCGTGGCGCATTTACTTCGAGATAAGGGTAATAAGCCGCACCATATTTCAGATCCTGGCTGACCTTATCTCTCATATTCGCAAGGTCTGCTCTGTAAGAGTTATTAATAGCATTGTCAGGATCGTTAGGATTATCAGAATCCAGAACGTCAATAATGGTGAAACGATCCTGGGTTTTGCGGCACTGATTCAGGGCAGTATTGCAAAGGTCATAGTAATCATTGTCAGACAAACGCTTTGCAGCATCTGACAGAACCAAAAGAGTAGCTTCATCAACTTTGGCAATTTCATCCAGAGCTGTTTCAAACCAGGCTTTTTCAGAATCATTGCCTGTTGGCTCTTCTGAATAATCACCTATGCTGACCACATAACAGGCACCACCACCATTGGCAAAAAACTGTTCCAGCATGGGGTAAAGTAAATGTTCTGCCAGAGGGGACAGATAACCCACAACTGTACCGGCGTTGTCCTTAGTGGATGTTACCAGATCAACACCAGTAACCTGATTCAGGAGAAACTCCTGGATATCTGCATCTGTTAAGGGAGTGTCATCGGCGTGCGTTAATGGTGCAGGTTCCTGCACAGGATGAGCCTGGTATGTAAACCCTTCTGTATCTGGCCCACCGAACATGCTGGCGAACTCCACCATAGAAGTAATACGCTGAGGAATATTCTTTAAATCACCCGAAATCTGTGTGCGGCCAATAAAGGCTGGAATAGCCGTAGCCACTTCTGCAACAGAAGGGGGAAAAATAGACTTTTCCTGAACATACACGTTCGGCGTTTTGTATTGAGGCATGACCTTTTCCTGATTGTTACTCATGCCACCCGTTACCCATTGGCATCCCCTTGCTGGTCTGTCAAGGGGATGCCAATACGCACGTTGTGGCATAACTGAAATGTAAGAACCCGAAATGCAAAAGCCGCCCCCTCAGTGCCTTGCGGGGAACAGGGCACTGAGAGTACAACCGGCTTTCTATCCAGGGAACGGATGTATCACTGGGAGGGGTGATACGGCATAACCGAGAGGAAGGAGGTTTCGGCCATGCTAGATAATTTATAGAAAATAACTGGGGTCTTAGACAATAGCTGAGCCAGTATAGTTACACGGAGTGTGAAGGAGACAGTTGTCGTTATTTAGTTAAATGCAATACAAACAACAGTTTACAAAGAAATGGTTGATAGGATTACTAATAATCAATATATGTCTCAGAATGTGAAGAGTTTTACAGTGGCACTGATCTGTCCGTATTACTAATGGCGTAGCCTGTAAAGAGAGAATTAACGGAGCAGTGTAGTGCAAGTAATTACAGTATGTGGACAGAGAAAAGTGGCAATGACAGAATAATAACGCCCTAATATAACTGTTTTAATAAGCTACGAAACAATGACAGTAGTCCTCATGATCATAACAAGAAGAGCTGTGGATATTATTTAATGTTTGCTTGGAGTTTTCTGGAATAAATCTGTCAAGAGCTCAGTTGTGTGCTCTGTTGCAATAGCATGGGTTTATCTAACGCTTCAGCAGCATACCACAGTGTAAATAAGGTCAATAAGGAAGTGACATGAACCAAGCAGCAATGCAGCAGAATGATACTCTCGCTCTCAATAACGCTCTTTCTGCAATGGAGAGTACCGCCTTTAATTATGGGATGCGTTTTATACCCGATGCTGCAGTTAGAGGAGAATACAACAGTAGAGCCAAAGCTCTTTCTGCCGAAATTAGAAATCATGTTGCTTCTGGAAAGCTGACAGCTGCACAAGGTGCCAAGCAAGCATCTGAGATGCGTAATGTGCTGATGGATGCAATGAGAGGCAAGTCCTCAGAAATTGGCTTGGCCTATGCGGAGAGTTTGAAAAAACATGGCAAGGCTCTTCCACAGTTAGAGAATCATTATGCGAAGCAGTTGTTTGGTCGATCGTTTGAATCTCTTAGTGACATCCAGAAAAACAAAGTTTGGAAGGAGATAGTCTTTGCATCCGGTAGACCCCAGCTTAGAGCGAATAAAATAGCCAAGATTGTTGGTGTAGCTGGAAAAGGCCTTATTGCTCTTACTATTACCATATCGGTTTACAACATTGTTACTGCGGAAGATAAAACTATGGCTACAGCCAGAGAAGGTGCAGTTATCGGTGGCGGTTTACTGGGATCAGTAGCAGGTGGAGCTACAGCCGGTTTAGCGTGTGGGCCAGGAGCTCCAGTGTGCGTTGGAATAGGTATTTTTGTTGGTGGAGTTATGTTTGCAATAGGGGCAGAAATGGCTTTTGAGGCCTTCTGGAATTAATTATGAATACCAGATCCTTTATTGCCAGTATCGCTATGCTCGCCATTTTTACAGTGTTTTTGTACTGGCTCTACGCGATTGGAAAAATTACATTAGCGGGTATAGGAGTTGTAGTGCTGGCTGGCATAATTTTTGTAAGCTTGACTCATACACTCTACAAGAAAATGTGGAATGAAGAGAATGACTGATATTTAGAGCGAAAAAATGGACTACTGAGTACTTCTGAGAGTGTTTAGATATAAAGAAACACAGAAATTATAGGCCTGTCTCCTAGAAAATAGGGGGAGGATGATCAGGGAGAAATATGTATTTATCGTTTGGTTGAGCCTGCTATAGGGACAAGGAAGCATAGAAGGTTCCCGAAGGCTATTGAAAGTCAAAATAGGAGATGATCACTCATATTATTGAGTTGATTTTTTTTGATTTTTATGAAGGTTGCGTTTCGTAGGTGCATTTAATTTGCAAGTGTATAACAACCTATGGAGGGAATATTTGTTAACTAGTAAAGTGTGAGCTGGTTAGGTTGGATTTACTACCTTTAGGTTATGAAGTAAGCGCTTTATAGTCATATGAACAGTTTTTGGCAGTAATGTGAATAAATTATGATCAATATTAGATGGTGCTGACATGGCTAGCGGAAAGTTACTTAGGCAGTTAATTCGGTCTGGTGTTGATGGAGATGATGCAAATTTTAGGCGTATATCTGAAGCGCTTATCGCTGAGGAGCGACAAAAACATCATAATCTTTTAGCTAATGATCTAGAAAAAATTCTATATGGTTCAGACCCTCTGCAGAGTTCTAACAATGTTGCGCAGATAAATTTAAAGCAGAGTGTGCCTGTTGACAAAGAACGAGGGCTGCCCCTTCTTGAGCTCAAAGAGCCAGTTAGAGGGCTCGAAGAAGTCGTTCTAGGAAAGACGAATAAAGAGTCAATAAAAAGAATTTTAAAAGAATATAACCGTGAAGAGATCTTAAGAAGTTGGGGAATGCGGCCTGTAGAAAGAGTTCTATTCTTCGGTCCACCAGGTTGTGGGAAGACTGTTAGTGCAGAAGTACTAGCTTTTGAGCTAAATAGGCCTTTATGCATTGTTAGGCTTGATAGTGTTGTATCTTCATATTTAGGTGAGACGTCATCAAACCTTAGAAAAGTATTTGAGTTTATTCAGTCGTCTCCTGTTGTTGTGCTTTTTGATGAGTTTGATGCATTAGGTAAAGAACGATCTGACGTCGCAGAGCATGGAGAGCTAAAACGGGTTGTAAATACTTTCTTGCAAATGTTGGATGGGTTTGTTGGTAAGAGCTTGATTGTAGCAGCTACTAATCATGAGAATATATTAGATACAGCTATTTGGAGAAGGTTTGAAGAAGCTTTAGAGTTTGATTATCCGACAATTCAGCAAATTAAAAGCCTCTTGGAAATCAAGCTTAGAGGTGTTCGCCGAGAATTCGAATTGGAAAGGGCACTTTTAGATTTGTTTAAAGGTTTATCCCATGCAGATATTGAGAGAGTTTTGAGAAGGTCAATAAAAGATATGCTATTGGATGGCGGAGAGTTTTTGAAAGTTGAACATATAAAAATTTCTTTAAGCAACGAAAAAGCAAGAAAGAAGAGATTGTCTAATCCTTCAAAAAAAATGGTTGTTAGATAATAAATCTAACCATGGAGAAAGGAGTTATCGCTGTGGCTAGAAACCACCTTACTTTCGAGAGAGAACAACTTATAAATAATAAAAGGCCCAAGTCTGGGTTCCCTGGTGGTAAGACTCTCGATGATCCATCGGGCCACGCGCAAAAAATGCTGCACTCGTTTTCAGGAGCTAAGGCAGCGGCAAAGAAACAAGACCAAGGTTTTGATGGCCGCTTACTATTCAAAGTTGAAATCGATGACTTTGAAGGAGGGAATCTTTCATCAATCCCTGGAGTCGAGATTATTAGCCAGGAAGATAAAGGTGTTTTTTTAGTATTTAGCACAGAAGAAGCACTAGAAGAGTTTGAGGCAAGACTAACTACACTAGCAGATGGCGGTAAGCCCACTAGAAAGTCGTTATTAGAGGCTCTTAACGGCTTTGATGCATTCACCGAAAAAGATCGTACAGGTTGGGCTCTTGGGTACTATGGGGTGCCAGAATCAGATTTGTTTAATGTTGATGTGGAGCTTTGGCCGCTAGGTCACGCAGCTGAACGCACAGCTTTGGTTAGCGCTTTTGAAGAGTGGCTCGAAAAGAATGATATAGCTAAGCTCGATCGTGTTTTCAATGCATCTATCGTACTATTTCGCTTATGTGTAAACCCTTCCCAGCTTGAAAAACTATTGAATCACCGTGATGTGCGATTGGTTGATCTCCCCCCTAAAGTTAAGCTTGACCTCTCCCTACTTCATAAAGATATTCAAGATATTCCTGAAGTCCCCGCACCTCCGGAAAATGCTCCAAGTATCGTAGTATTGGATACAGGCTTGACGAGTGCTCACCCCTTGTTGAAGTCTGCTGTTGGTGACTCACAAAGCTTTTTGGACGGTAAAGGGAGCGATGACGAAAATGGTCATGGAACTATGGTGGCCGGCAAAGCTCTTTATGGTGACGTGGCTTCTAGAATAGAAGCAGGTCAATTCATTCCAGAGTTAAAACTCTTCAGTGGACGCATTTTAGATGAGAATTGTGAATCCAACACTAAACTCATAGAGAGTCAGGTTGAAGAGGCTGTTAGGTACTTTGTAGAACATTATGGCTGCAAAATTTTTAACCTATCTTATGGGGATAGTAATAAACCATACAAAAGTGGGAGAGTCCGTGGTTTAGCTGTAGTTCTTGATTTGTTATCACGGGAATTGAATGTTTTATTCGTCGTGCCAACAGGTAATTTTTCCTCACAAGATACCCCATTGTCTTGGATGCAATCTTATCCAGATTCGTTAGTTGATAATGTGCTTATTGATCCTGCTCCTTCAATTAATAGTGTTACTGTTGGGTCATTGGCACGCTATGATATGACATTTAATTCAGCTCGATATCAAAGTGACCCAGCAGAGAAGAGTTTTGCAGCGATTAATCAGCCATCACCATTTTCTAGGAGTGGACCAGGTATAAAGGGTTCCATAAAACCCGAATTTGTTGCTTATGGTGGCAATTATGCAGTTGATACAAGAAGTGGCAACTTGATTAAAAATTTACTAGGCGAAATTTCTTTTTGCAAAGACTTTGCTTCAGGTCGAATGATGGCATAAGATGTTGGGACATCTTATGCTGCTCCTTATATTGCTAACTTAGCCGCGCGTATTCTGTCTGTGTACCCTACTGCTAATGTGAACCAGATTAGAGCACTTTTGGCTGCGCACACTGTTTTTCCATCTGAAATTGAAACGCTATTCCCCAATAATAAAGATGCTCCCTTGATGCTTGCAGGGTATGGTATTATTGACGAAGAGGCACTGTTTAAGTCTCTTGATGATGTTTCTATCCTCGCTCAAGGGAAACTCAATAATAAGTCCCACCATTTTTATGAAGTGCCAATTCCTAAAGAGTTTTGGGAAGGTGGTAAACGTCTTAGACAGGTTTCCGTATCACTGGCTCATACGCCAATGGTAAAAACCACACGCCTTGATTACAAGACTACGCGGATTGGGTTTCAGTTAGTGAAAGCTAATTCCTTGGATGAAATTTCAGCGTATTTTAGTGATAACCCTATTATTGATGGAAGAAAAAGTGAGCACACTACTGGTAGAAGTGTCAGCCTTCAGAAACGTAGCCTTGGCACCCTACAAGCCTCAACGTGGGACTTTAAGCAGGTAAATGCCAGAGAGAGGCTTAAGAAGTTTTTTATTGTGGTGACTCGACATGATCATACATGGGCAGAGTCCACTTTGGCTGATCAGGAGTCTTATTCACTAGTTGTGAATTTACGTGATAAAGAAAATGCAAATGCCGAATTGACACATCAGGTTGAAGCAATCCTACAAGGAAGAGTAAGGACTAGGGTATGACCAGAATATAAGCCGTGACAGGTATATGGGGGCTTCTATTTCCAGATATGGGAGCCCTTGTCTCATCAGATAAACTCTCCTTTGGTATAGCGTAGTTTTCCGGGATCACCTTGGTAACGCATGCAGAAAATAAAGAATCATCGAGATAAGCCTTTCTCGCTTTAGGCTTTCGCACAAGCGAAGCGGTCTACTTTTTGACATGGATTCGCAGTGGGCTCATAGCAAGCTGCGGGGAGTTTCACCTTTGGAGAGTAAACTACATGATATGGCCACATAACTTGTTGCGTAGCCTGCATAATAGTTTGTGCGGGAATTAACCTGATTCAAAAACGTTTATGGCTGTATCAACCAGTTATATAGTAAGCGCCGAACTTTCCATGTAAGCAGATTGTTATGCAGCAGTATCTGGATATCCTCAACAAAGCAGTTGGCGAATGGGTAAAAGAGCCAAGGCCTGCTTCCCGACTTGTGGCAGCAAAGGATCTGGCAGCAAACCTTGATGTGTCTTTAAGCGAACATGGGGCCAGCATTGAAGAAATTGAGGCTGCAGTAAAGGCCTATCTCCAACATAACCCTGATGTTTCCCAGCCAGATTTTTTCAAACTGCTGTACTCCGGCCAGAATGATCCAGCACTTTTGGGTGACTGGGTTGCCGCATTGAGTAATGCAACCATGCATACCTACCAGGTAGGGCCAGTTGCTACGTTGATGGAGCTGGAACTTATTAAACAATGGAATGCACTGGTTGGATTCGATGACGGGGAAGGCGTGATGGTTCCCGGGGCCAGCCAGGCAAATCTTATTGGCATGATGCTGGCGCGTCACAAGGCTGTTCCAGAATATAAAACCAAAGGTCCGCAGGGGCAGACACTGGTCGCCTATGTTTCTGATCAGGCTCATTATTCAGCAGAAAAGGCGGTGAATGTTCTTGGCCTGGGTACAGATAATCTGATTGCTGTAGCCAGTGATGACGCTGGCAGTATGTGTCCTGACGCTCTTGATAAAGCAATACAGGACAGCCTCCAGCGTGGGCATAAACCTTTTTACGTGGGCTTAACTGCAGGCACAACAGTAACGGGTGCGTTTGACCCTGTTGAAGAGTGTGCCGCTGTGGCCCGTCGATATAATCTCTGGCTTCATATTGATGGAGCCTGGGGCGCACCGGTTCTATTTTCTGAAAATTACCGTCATTTGTTAGCTGGCAGTGACCTTGCAGATTCTGTTGCCTGGGATGCACACAAACTGATGAATGTGCCCATTACTGCCGCAGTAATTCTCGTGAAACAGCCTGGAATGTTACAGGCATGCTGTTCTGGGGGCGGCGGTGAGTATCTGTTTCACAAAGATGAAAATTCTGACTTTAATCTCGGTGAGCGCTCTATCCAATGTGGACGCAGGGCAGACTCATTAAAAGTCTGGTTAAGTTGGAAGGCTATTGGTAGCAGTGGATTTGCCCGGAAAGTCGATTACCTGCAAAAGCTTAAGAGTTATTGCGTCAATGAAGTACATCAGAGCGATGAGTTGAATCTGCTTGCTCCTGCCAGTTATCTCAACGTGCTATTCAGATATGAGCCTGAGAATGAACTGTCTGAACAGAATCTGCGTTCTCTCAATATCGATATTTGCCATCAGTTGCGGTCGCAGGGAAAGGGGTATGTTGATTACGCGCGTTATAAGGGAAGAACAGGAATACGTCTGATTCTGGCCAATGATCGTGCGACAGAACAAGATATAGATCGCCTATTAGAAGATATTACCCGCGCAGGGCGTGAGTCATCTGCAAGGTAACCTGAGCACCAGAGTCGGCATGCGTGTTGATTTACAGTTTATGACTGCAACCAAGGCTTTTATATTTCATGAGTATCAACATAACCATCACCTCAGATTTTATCTGCCCCTGGTGTTATATCGGTGAGGCGAGGCTGGCTGCAGCGATCGCCATGCTGCCTGCAAACATTGATGTGTCAGTCAGCTGGCAACCTTATGAATTAAACCCAACCATGCCTGAAGAGGGTATCGACAGAAAGTCCTACAGAACTCAAAAGTTTGGGAGCTGGGCTTACAGCCAGGTACTGGATCAGCAAACCAGGGATGCGGCTCAGGGTGATAATCTCGTTTTTAATTACGAAAAGATAACACGGACTCCCAACAGTTTTTCCGCTCATCGCTTGAACTGGCTGGCTGCCAGACATGGAAAACAACAGGAAGTTGCTCACTCTATTCTTGCGGCATATTTCACTGAAGGGTGGGATATAGGAAATCCAGAAACACTGGTTCGCATTGCTGAAAGTTGCGGCATGAATCCTGACGAAGTGGCATGTTTCTTAGCAGGTGATGAAGGCAGAAAGGAAGTTAGAGAGCAGATAAATAAAGCTTTTGAGAGTGGAGTTCAGGGTGTGCCTCAATACACTATTGAAGGTTTTATCATTTCTGGCGCGCAGTCATCTCTAGACATCCGGAATGCGATAGTTCGTATACATGAGCATAAGGTTTACGAGAAAACCAAAGCCCAAAACTAACAAGGCTGTCAGTTCCACCGAATAAACACTATAGAAGACTGTCTCACTAAGCTTACCAACCTTAGTGGGCGTATTCTCATGGCAACACCTCTTAAAGCTCCAGCTTATCTCCAAGTTTCACCGTTAATGGGCTCCAGCCATAAGAAATCTGATGGAACGGAAGTGTCTGGAGTTTCCACATTTCTTGATGTATTGCCGCTGGCAACAGAGACATTGCCATACTACTTCCAAGCTTTATCTATTCAAGGCAAGAAAGTTCTTGATCGCTCGGTGAAAGAAACCTGTTGTTCCAGCTATCTTGAAAAACGCAAGGATGAGTTGGCGCTGGAGTGTCAGTCCAAAGAAAACCACACGGCTTTCAATACTTTGTTTGAGCACTTGCCCAGATTTTGCAAATTCAGGGAATGTTTCACTTCTGACCTTAATACGTTGAAGAGCAACGAAACTTACAAACTTATGGGTAAACAAAACCATTACCACTATGGGATTAAGATGTCAGAGGGAACGTGTGACCTCCGCTTCCGGATCTCAGTTGCCCATACTTCGAAAGACCCTGAACATCACATTGTTGCGATGATGGCAGCACCAGTTTTGCCGCAGGAGATCGATTTCCTTCTTTCGCGATGTAAAGAGTTTCATAACGAAGTTACCCTCGTTACCACAAAACAGGGATTAAGCCTGCAAGTTGAGTTCCCAGCAGGGGAAGAGCAAGGGAGCCTGGTATCACAACTGGAAGTCTGTCAGAACATGTTAAAAGAGGTTGATCGATTAACGAGTATCCAGGCAAAAGAAAGGAAGCAATGTTTCTTACAGGCCTACAATACTAAATTCCCGCAACATGTTTATTCTGATAATTCAGCGTTACTTTTGCCTGTGGAATCAAACCCACACTCACCGCTATTTATGAGGGTGGTTGCAGCAATAACAGAAGAGGGTAAAACACGAATCAGGCTGGAAATTGCACTGGTTACCAAGGCGCAATTTGAAGAGTCCAGAGGAGTTCGGGATCTTATTGATCACTGGCAATCTGAACATAACATGCCACCACTGAAAATAGTGAAAACAGAGAGTGAGCCTACGGTGTCAGCCGTTGTTTATAACGAAGTTCATGACAGGCCGGGTGAGTTTATGGACGGAATAAAAGTACTACAGGCAGGTCTGGAAGAATTTTATCGGGAACTCTCACGGTTGGATTTATCTTAGATTGACCTTCCATGTAGAGGAACCAGGAGATTACCGTTCCCACTCTTGCATCACCATATGAGTCACGACTTTAGCGTTTGGGGGTAACTCCTGGTCAACGTGCTGCAAAATGTCGTGCACCCGCTGCATAGTTGCAGATTCAACATACACCAACAGATCAACAGAGCCGCTGATGCCACGGCAGTACTTTACTTCGGGGTACGCCAGTAACAGCTGTACCAGAGGTTTACACTTGTAGCCTCCGTTGCTGATCTCGAAATAGGCTTTGAATAAGTCATTGTTGTCTGCTTCAACCGCCGTCAGTACCTGATAGCCAAGTATTTCGCCCCGATCTTCCATCCGCTTTATACGTTCGGAAACAGCATTACGAGACAAATTAACCTGCTCAGCAATCGCCGATATGCTCTGACGGGCATTGATCTGTAGAGCAGTGATTATTTTTTTATCAAAACTATCCATTACCAACACTGCCTGTTTGCCAATCTGAGCGAGCAAAACGTCGGGAAAAAAAGCAAACTGCAGCTTATAGCTTTGGAATGCCGACGGCTTGCCTTGCACATCATCTTTAAAATTGAGTTTTTGAGAATGAGACGCAGGATGGCAAGGCTAAATCAAACAATCACTCGCTGGCAAGGTATGGGTTTAATTGCCACAACCCTGCTGGGAACAGGCGTCTTTATCCTGCCACAGTTCACGATCACTCGTGCAGGCGAGATGGCTGTTGATGTCTGGGTTTTGCTGTTGATGGCTATTCTGCCACTGGCGTATATTTTCGCAGAGCTTGGTCGCAGATTTCCTCATGCTGGTGGGCCAGCTTATTTCGTTGAAAAGGCTTTTGGCCGAGCGGCCGGGCAAACAACAGGGTTACTGTTTCTCTTTGCGGTTCCTCCAGGCATTGCGGCCGCTTTAATTATGGCTTTTGAGTTTCTGCGGCCTCTGATCACTCTCACACCTCTGCAAATCCTGATAACTGAGCTTCTGGTTATGGGAGGATTGTTCTTTATCAATCGTAAAGGTTTACAGCTGTCAGGAAAAATCCAGCTTGTGCTGACACTGGCGATTCTATCCGTTGTGGTTTTGATGTTAGTTGCAGCATTTACGAACGACGTGAGTCAGAGCGCACCAGCTTTGCCTTTGATAACCGATTCATCTGCAGGTTTTATGGCGGCTATAGGGCTGGCGATTTGGAGTTTTCTGGGCATTGAGGCACTTACTCACCTTGCCGCAGAGTTTAAAGATGTGAAGCGTGACTTTATACCAGCAACTCTTGGTGGTGTTGTTCTGGTTGGAGCGATTTACATAGGCTGTACCTGGTTATCATTTCTGGCCCCGGAGCATGATCTGGCGATGGTTGGTGCATTCCAAGTGGTGCTTGGTGATGCCCTTGGCAATTCCGGACGTTGGATTATCGGCACACTAGGCCTGATCAGTGGGCTGGCGACCATTAATGTGTATCTGGCCAGTGTTTCTCGACTGGCATGGAGCTTTAGTGAGGAAGGAGTTCTGCCACCAAAGTTGAAATCCCTGAACAACCATCATGCACCAGAGAAGGCCCTGATTGTTTTTGTCATTATCACCGGATTGATATTAATACTGAGTTATTTTGCTCGACTAGATTTTGCTGCACTTGCCCATTGGGTGAATGGGGCGTTTGTAATGATCTATAGCGTTTCTATGCTCGCGGCCTGGAAGCTGTTATCACGGAAATACCGGCCAGCCATTCTGCTTGGGCTGTGTGCCTGCAGTTTATTCATTTATAGCCTGGGCGAGGCAATGCTATATGCGCTGTTACTGGCGGTTTTCAGTGGAGGAATAATTCTTCTGAAACGCCGTAGTGCTGTGGCTAGCTTCTAGAGGCGCTTTGCATCTATTGTTTGATTGGTGACGTATATGTCGTACTCACTAACTCGAGCATCCACAACGATGAAAAAAGTTTTTATAGCTCCAGTTGCTCTAACCAGCTTATTGATGTTTTTTCATGTCAGTGCGTCTGAAGTTGCGCTCAATACATCAGAGATAGATAAACTGCTGTCTGGCAACAGCATTGCGGGTGTGCACTACCAGAAGAAAACGGTGCAATATTTTTCTAAATCCGGGCTCACACTTTGGATGAGTGAAGGAGATGCTTTACCAGCAGAAGGGCAGTGGAAAGCAGAAGACAACCAGTACTGCTCAGACTTTGGAAACGGTTGGGGCTGTTACAAAGTTGTAAACGATAAGGGACAGGGAATTTATTATTTTCGCAAAGATGAATTCCGTGCTCCCTTTATTGTGAAAGAAGGTTATACATTTAGTTTTTGAAACCCCGTTTAAAGTCTTTCCCCGAATACCACATGGTTTTCGGGGATAAGACATCCCGAACACAAGAAGTGCTTAGGCTCTTATTTAGCTCCATTTTGCATGCCTGTGGAACACACCTGATCGCCGTAATAGTTATTACGAAAGTTACAGCTTGCCGCTTTTGCTTCTTGTTGCTGTGGACGTCTTTGCTTGTCTTCACTTACTGTTTTTTTGTTACCAGTCATGTTTTTTCTCCTCTTGATACAACTCTATGGTATGCACTTGCCTTCGCAAGGATAAGTTGATTGTTTCTTATTCTTTTATAGGAAAAATCTATTGATTGCAGGGAGGTATTCCTCCGGCTCACTGTGAGCCAGAGGAATAGTGCCGATCAGATCAAGGTTTTCTGATGAGAGCCTTTCCTGATGACTTGCAAACCGAAGGCAATAGCCAGGAAGGTGAGTAATGCTATGAGGTAAGCAGCAATCACAAGTTTTACTTGAGCATTTTCTTTCTGCTGTTGAGAGAACTCTTCCTGAGACAACTCAATGGCCTGATCCAGAATCTTATCGCCACGACTATTAATCGTTCTGCTCAGGTATTTATTCGTTACATCCTGTTCACGCAGAATAACCGCAGTGTGATCCGTCAGACGCAGCAGTTGAGGACGCATACTTTCTGAGAGTTGTTGCTCAAAAGGTGTTAGTTCCTGAAGGGAGAGCTTGAGATTCACTTTCACCACCTGCGCATTTGTCAGGCTGTACTCCAGAAGGTTGGCTTTCATTAAGTGAAGTATTTCAGAGTCAGTCTGCAAAAGGGCTTTGTTGAGTGATGTCCGCAGATCTTCTGCTGCTAAAGGTGCATAGCGCTGGGAGTTACGCAAAACAGAATTATGGGATTTGAAGTTTTCAATCATGTCGTACCGGGTTTCCCAGGATTCCTTATAGGAAGCCAGAAGCCCGGCAAGCTGTGAGTGTCCTTGCTCATCCAGTACAGCTTGGATCTCCATAACCTCGCTTACAACATCTTCTGCATCTCTCACTTTAAAAGAGAGCTGGTCATAATTTTTATCCAGGTTATAGCGAGCACGCAAAGCCAGCTCATCAATCTCGCCATTGAGATTCTTCAGGGCATGCAGCTTGTTAAGAAGATCTGTGTAATCGAATGGTGTTTGCAGCTGGAGGTACAGTACTGGCGCACTAGCAATAATGAAGACGGCTAACAACAAGGCTTTAATTTTCATTGTTGGGCCTCCAGTGCTGGCAATTCATCTTTGTACTCTCCTGCCAGTGAGTGCAGGAAAGAGATAATGTCATCACGATCCTGCTGCGGAACAGGTCGGCCAAGCTGGAACTCAATCATGACATCAACAGCCTCTTCCAGTGTTTCTACGGAACCATCGTGGAAGTAAGGAGGAGTCAGGCTGACCATGCGTAAGCTTGGAACTTTAAAAACATATTTGTCCCATTCATTGCCAGTAACACGGTAACGACCAAGGTCATCGTTGTTCTGGTTGCTTTCTCTTAAGTTGATATCTTTAAGAACGCCAAACTTCTGGAACATGTTGCCGCCAACATTCTTGCCCTGATGACAGCTCGAACAGCCGTAGGATTTGAACAGGTCGTATCCCCGTTTCTGCTGAGTTGTAATTGCCTGATCATCTCCCTTTAGATACCGGTCAAATGGTGCATTCACCGTTACCAGCGTTTTTTCAAACTCCGCAATTGCATCGGTCACATTGTTTCGGGAGACACCTCCATAAAGGGTTTCAAAGGCCTGCTTATAATGGGCATCTTCAACAAGCGTGTCAGCAATATCTTCCCAGTCAAACTTCATAACCATTTCGCTGCCGATAGCCATATCAGCCTGCTGAGCGAGTGTTTTGGCCCGGCCATCCCAGAGCTGTCGGAAATTAAAAGCGGAATTGAACACTGTTGGAGAGTTACGTGTTCCCAGTGTCCCATGAGCACCGGCAGAGAGTGGTTTATTATCAGCACCGCCACCACTCAAGTCATGGCAGGATGCACAGGACGTACTGTTATCTATAGATAACCTTGTATCGTTAAATAAACGTTTCCCCAGAACAGCTTTTTCCATATCGATACCCTGATACTTTTCAAGTGGCTGGATGGGCTCATCATCCAGGTTCAAGGCATAGACTGAGTGTGAGACTGCGGCAGAGAGCAGAGGGATAGCCAGAGTATGTATAACAAACCGATGTCGCCGGTTTCTGGTACATTTGAGAGAACTTAGTAACTTCACTGTTTCCACAACTTCTTTTTTATAATTTTCGGCAGAGCCGGGGGCATCAAATGCTCAGTGTTTGATGCAACCTGTGCACTGATCATGAGAATATACGAACCTAAGCGTCTTTAGATTCAGCGGATTGAAGATGGGCTTTTAATGAGGTGGAATACCCGGAGTTTTATTGCTCGGAAGAGACGTTCCCTGCCGGATTTTATTCATCTGTTAGAAGTATTGCGATGCGAAGGATATTGAGCAGGATATTTGGGTGATCTGAAACCGCTCAAATAGACATAAGAGCAATACACCTTAACTTACTCTATGCCAATCACTTTTTGCAGTTCCCTAACCATCTGGGGAAAAGGTGCAGGGCCGGCAACTGTGCCCACTGCATAGTAGGTAGAATCTGAATGATTCATCCAGTCTCTCAGAGCTGCATTCATACTGTCTTTAAGAGACTGGCTCCCACTTGTGACAGAAATCACTTCTGCCCCCAGCAGTTTCATTTTCTGCACGTTGGCACTTTGCCGGTGGTAATCTCGTGCTCCCATATAAATTACGCAACTCAGCTTTAGTAAGGCGCATGCTGTCGCCAGGGCTGCGCCATGCTGTCCGGCTCCAGTTTCGGCAATAACTCTGTTTTTACCCAGAAACCTGGCAAGTAAAGCCTGACCAATACAGTTGTTGATTTTGGGGGAGCCGGTATGGTTCAGATCTTCACGTTTGAAGTAAACTCTGGCTCCCCCCAAATCCTGACTCAGGGATTCGGCGAAATACAAAGGTGATGGCCGGCCTACATAATCCCGATGCAACCTGGCATGTTGCTCTCTGAACTGTGCATTTTTAAATGCCTGTTCGAACCCCATACTGATTTCCGACAAACATTTTTCAGGGGTTCAGCAACATAACTGCTCCCGAATTCTCCAAAGCGCTCTGTCGCCATGAATTTAACTTCCGTATTAAATAATGAACTTGTAGCCCAGAGAGCCCATGAGCAGAACCATTGAGACTGAAAGGGTGGTACGTACCATTTTTGGGCCATATTTCAGGGCAGAACCACTTCCTACATGGTTTCCCAGAAGGTTCATGAGAACCAGAGGAATAGCCAGCATATAGAGCACTTTACCGGAGATCATGAAGGCAATCAGTGCTCCGATGTTAGAAGAAAAATTGAACAGCTTTGATGTTGCAGAGGCCGCTATCAGGTCGAAGCGTAGCAAGTAATGCAGTGCCAGAATCAGAAAGCTTCCTGTTCCTGGGCCAAAAAAACCATCGTAAAAACCAATAACAAACACCGCCACAGGTACACCAAGGTACAAGGTGAGGGGTTTGATGTCATGTTGGTTGGGAGCTGTTTCTTTCTTGGGAATGAAAGAGAGAATTATGCCCACTGGCAGCATGGCAAGAATGATTTTTCCCACCGTGTCCTGATCGAAATGCAGAATAGCCTCTGCACCAATATATGAACCTATTAAGCCAGCAGGTATGCCCGTGGCTACTGCTCCCCATACCACCTTCTTGTTTTTAATAAAGTTGCGGATAGCTGCCAGTGTGCCCAGAGTGCTGACAATTTTTTCCTGAGCCAGGGCTACTTGCGGGGGTAAGCCTGCGAGGATGAATGATGGCACCAGAATCAGTCCGCCTCCACCGGCAACACTGTCGATGAAACCTGCTGCAAAGGCAGACAGCATGAGTGCGGACACTATCCAAAGAGTCATCTCTGGTCCGAAAAAATCCATGATGAGTTATTCCTTTCAAGTAACGGGGAAATATTTTCCAAAACCGTTTTAAAAAAATTCAAAGGGTGAATGAGTGCATGCATTTCGTGACTCATTCACCGGCAGGTTTTCTGTTCAGACGCTGGTGACAGGTTTTGCAACTTGCGCTGTTTTCCGGTGTGATTCGATAAGAACAGAAGTGTCCATACGGCCCTTGCCTTGTTCCTGAAGGCCAGCGTATCTGATGTCGACATTCCGGACTAAAGGCAGATCAAGGTGATGCTTCTGAGCTTCCTCAAGGCAAATACCCAGATCTTTACGCATCCAGTCAATAGCAAAGCCAAAGTCGTATTGTCTTTTGGCCATGGTCGCAGCCCTGTTATTCATCTGCCAGGAGCCAGCAGCACCTGAACTCAGGGTCTTAGCGACCTGCTCTACATCCAGTTGTGATTTTTCTGCCAGAAGAATGGCTTCACTCAGCCCCTGGAGAACACCAGCAATACAGATCTGGTTAACCATCTTGCAGCGCTGGCCTTGCCCGTGCCCACCAAGGCGCTGGATCTGGCCGGCATAGCAGCTTATGACTGGTGTTATACGTTCAAAAACCTGAGGTTCGCCGCCACACATAACGGTTAAGCACCCTTTTTCGGCTCCTGCCTGACCACCTGAAACGGGAGCGTCGATAAAATCGACGGACTGTATTTGGCAGGCATTCGCCAGTTCCATGGCAAGTTCTGCGGATGTTGTCGTATGATCAACAAGAATTGCGCCTTCCTTTAATCCAGCCAAAACGCCCGTATTGCCATATACGACACTGCGCACATCCTCATCATTCCCAACACATAAAAAAGCTATATCTGCCTCTTTTACAGCTTCAGCGGGTGTTAAAGCGACATTACCTTTGTACTCACTCTGCCATTGTTTGGTTTTCTGTAGAGTCCTGTTGTAAACAGTTGTTGGTAATGTGCTCTGAAGGTGCCCAGCCATGGGGTAACCCATAACACCCAGGCCAATAAATGCAGCCTTTTTAATTGTCATATGTCACTCCTTGTTGTGGTGATTAATCCAATCCAATGTGTGGTGTGTCCTCAGAGGCAGGAACAACATGTCGAAAAAGATTGCCATTATTTTCATTTTGATAGGCAACCGGTTCCAGGCCGGCCAGATGGTAGATTCCAATATGCATGGCTATGGCTATGGCTAAAGGCAATATGTCGGGATCAAGATAACCATGGTAAGGCGTTGGCGGGAGTGCTGAATCAATGGGGCACCCGCGAATGATAAGTGCAGTACGATGATAGCTTTTAGGGAATCCTTTCAGCTCAGTGAGGATGTTTTCTGGCAGAGCTTGTTTGATTCGGGCAGATATCCAGCTCTTTGCTTCCAGCCAGTCCACATCCGATTTGCAGTCCAGTCTGGACAGCCTTTTTCTCAGAACATCATACACGTCATAGGACAGATGAATTTCCTGAATCTGTGCCATGTCATCCTGACGCTGTAATACTGGCTCGTACATTTCCTAATACAACCTGATTATGATTTTTATTAATGGCATGTTCGCTGTTTCGCGAGCGATTGGAGCTTACTCCTCACAAATGACATATGTCAATAATGTGGAATGACATATGTTGAGTTTATCAATGATTGGTGGTGAATGTCTTGTGTGGCATAATCAAATTCATACAGTTACAGAGTTGTTCCCATTTGAGATGAGTACACCTAAATATTTGGAAATTGCGTCAACCATAAGCGCCAAAATTGAAGACGGTGAATATCCTCAGGGCAGCAAGCTGCCTCCGCAGAGAGTGTTGGCAGATGAACTTGGAACAACCCCTGCTACTGTAGCTAAAGCGTACAATCTTTTAGCTGAGCAGGGTCAGATAGAGTCTTTTGTAGGGCGCGGCAGCTTTGTCTGTCATGAAAGGGCGCTTGGTCGGGTGATCTGTCCGGAAGCCACGAGTAATGAAATCAATTTCTCTATCCTACAACCTTGCTTTGACATAGATCATTTGCAGGTATTGAACTATCACGTTCATTCGGCCTGTACTGCAACGAATACATCAGAGCTCCATAGTTATGCGGAATCCACGGGGTTATGGGTGCATAGGGAAGCGGGAGCCGCATGGACTCAATCTTTTGGGTTAGAGGTTAGTAGTCCGGAGGATGTGTTACTGGCTAACGGGGCTCAACATGCACTCTCAACACTGGTTCAGCTTTATACGTCGCCAGGTGATTCGGTAGCCGTTGAAGCACAAACATACCCTGGAATTTTGTCGATTCTTGATTTTTTAGGGCGTAAGGCTGTTGGAATCCAAATGGACGAGGAAGGAATGCTTCCCGAAGCATTGAATGAGGCTTGTACTGACCATTCGGTTAAAATGGTTATTCTTGTTCCTTCTCACCAGAATCCCACAGGTACTACTATGCCAGAGCCTCGTCGGGAGGCGATTGCTCATGTTATTGAAAAGCATGTGATATGGCTGTTGGAAGATGACATCTATGGTTTTTTGAATCAGGATACCATCCCTCCCCTGACGAATCTGATCCCAGATCTGGGGTTCTATATTAACAGCTTGTCAAAAGCCATTAGTCCAGGGTTACGTTGTGCTTATATAAAAGCACCTCAGGCACAAACCAGACATTTGGCAAACTTCATCAGAACGTCTATCTGGCTGGCTCCTCCTCTGGTTTTTTCAGCTGCCACCTCAATGATTGAAAGTGCCGATGCTTTTCGGTTAGCAGAGAGGCAGCGCAAGATTGCCGCGCAAAGGCAAGAAATAGCGCGAGAAATACTGCCAAATCCCGAAACATTTAAAAACACGGGCAGTTATCACATCTGGCTTCCACTGCCTGAACACTGGAGCTCTGAAGAATTCGAACTATCTGCTAAAAAGCAGCAACTACTCGTAAGTAGCTCAAGTTATTTTAATGCGACCAGCCAACCATTAAACTCGGTCAGACTCTCTGTTATGGCAGAAGCAAGTGAGCATAGATACAAAGATGGGCTTAATGCACTTGCGCTTCTGCTTAAACAGAAACAATACAAACATATCCATTTTTAATCTCCAAGGGTCTAATTCCCCGCAGCTTGCTGCGTTTTCACTGCGAAGCAGCGGTAAAGATTAGACCCTGTAAAAAATACCTCGCTATGTTGGTCTTGTCAGGCAGCCAATAATATGTTGTTGTCAGTTCTGAGAAGTACATGAATCAGTAGTATTTGTGTGCTCGTTGTATGTTGTGCACCAAAAAATAAAAACAGGGCAAAGTGCCTAGAGCAACATCAGAGATAATAACAATGCATACACGTTTATTACGGCAAGGGTTATCAACCCTTGTTGCTATTCTGTTCTGTACAAATTTGCTGGCCGATGAGCTGGCAGATTTCAAAAATTCCCGCACTTATAAAATTCTGCAGTACCAGGAATCAATTACCGAGTATCTACCGTTTTATAAGCTTGAAAAACTGCGCACACACAATTCCTTTAACTCTCAGGAATACCGTGTTGATGGCATCGAATATGCCGATCCTCAGCAGGACTACACACTAGTAGGCCAGCTTAATATGGGCGTGCGGCAGCTTAATTTGGATGTACACAATGTGAATGGAACGTTAAGGCTTTGCCACTGGAGCGCTGACGACCAGCACCGCTTGTGCAGCAGTAACGACCGGCTTTTCAAAGATGGAATGAATGAAATTGTTACCTGGCTTCGTAAACCGGAAAACCGTGAGGAAGTTGTACTGGTTGAGTTTCAGGATGAAATGGATGAGCGCTATGGTGATGCTCTACCTGTTTTGAAAAACTTCAGTGAGATCATTCTTCGTCCTGAGAGTTGTGGTCAGAAATTCTCTGAGTCTTTAACGAAAAACGATATTCTTGCTGCCGGTAAACAGCTGATCATCAGCCTTGGTGGCGGAAATCATTGTTCCTCATCCAACAGTACACGTCGGGAGTGGGGAAGCTTCGGATTCTCGCAGAGTAAACCTTCAGGAGGTCCCGGAGGGTTAACTGGTACAGTCTGGAACGACGATTACACTCCGTATCCAACTTGCGTGTTTGGCAGCACCGGACCGGACCGGTTACAGAAAGCAAAAGCCTGGGTTTCTGAAGATCGTACCAACTTTGCCAAGGTGTTCCTTTCTGAGCGGCAGGTCAGTGGTGAAAAAGTTCGCCACCTTACAGATTGTGGCCTGGGTTTCCAGTTTGATTCTATTGATGTGAACGATGGACGTTTACAGGATGTTATATGGAGCTGGGCTTCTGGTGAACCTAATAACAGCAGCAATAATGAACACTGCGCTCAACTGACAACCAATTGGGGGCTGAATAACCGTATGAACGACAGCAACTGTGCAAATTCAGCACCTTATGCCTGTCGTAATCTTATTAATGGCAGCTGGCAGATCACTTCTCAGCAAGGCCCTTGGAAAGATGGCTTTGCAGCATGTCGTGAAGAGTTTGGTGCTCAGCACAGCTTCTCACTGCCTTATGATGGCTGGCAGATGAGACAATTACAGGATGCAAAAACAGCAGAGAACAAGCCTTCTGTATGGATTGCATACACTGATGCACAGCGTGAAGGGGAGTGGTTGCCTGCTGATAATGCAACAGTATTCTGGAAACAGCCATTTGCAAAAACGCGCTGGAACAGTGGGGAGCCCAATAACAGTGGCGGTAATGAAGACTGCGCCGTTATTCGTGAAGACGGGCGTTTAAACGATACCGAGTGTAATCGCAGTTACCCTGCAGCATGTGAAATAAGTCCTGGGCTGTGGAGCCTGACTCAACCTGTCAGCTGGAACCAGGCTGGAGCGGCCTGTGCGGCCATCTCTGGTAAGTTTGTTATGCCGGCCAGCAGTGTTGATATGGATGCACTTCATAGTATCAGTGCAGGCACTCGAGCATGGTTGAACTACAACGATATCAGCCAGGAAGGAAAGTGGCTGGCCAATGCTGTACTGCCAACTCGCCTGGCATCAGTTCCGGTTGAAACCGGGTTCTTTCGGTTAAAGAATGATGAGAATTACTGCCTGGATGTAGAAGGTGGTGACAGTAAAGTTCAGAAGGGCAGAGATGTAGAACAGTATTCTTGCCATGGCAATCGTAACCCTAAGAGCCAGCTCTGGCGGCATTACCCGGATGGAACTATTCGCCCCTATCTGAACACCGGGTTATGTCTGGATGCGGAAGGTGGCAAAACTTCTGAAGGTACAGACCTGATGCTATGGAGCTGCCATGGTGGCAGCAACCAGAAGTGGCTGAATGGCAGCTATAACTCTCTGCGGCTGGCTAAATCACCAGGAATGGCAATGTCGGTCAGTATGGAGAAATTTGGAAAAGGGCGGGATTTACAGTTAGAACACTATAATCGCAAAGCGGATAAACGCTGGCATTGGGATTATGACCAGTAATTATTGAGCAATTCAAAGTGGCGTTATCTGCCTGAATACTTCAGGCAGATAACGAGATACAAAACTTTTATTGCATTGCAATAAATAGATATTTAGTATTCCCCGCCTTATTAACCATCCATCAACTGCGGAGGAGAAAAACATGTCTTATTTACGTTTCACCTTTGCAGGTCTCGCCGCGTAACTTCTTTGCCCGGCCGTAAGGCCTGCCAATTCAATTATTTTTAAATCCGTAAAGGAATTGGTCGATGGGCAACTCCATCCAGGTTTTATCTGATAAAACCAATTTAATTGCGTCTTCATCCAGCTGGATAGAAGGCAGTGCCGTTCAACAACTTTTAAAAACGGCAGATCTTCCGGGAATGAAAAAGGTATCTGGAATGCCTGATCTTCATCCCGGGCGAGGGTATCCGATTGGTGCAGCTTTTTTCTCGCAGGGGAGAGTTTTTCCTGCACTTGTTGGGAACGACATCGGTTGTGGCATGGCCTTGTGGCAAACAGGCCTAAAAAGATCGAGAACAAGCCAGGATAGAGTTGAAAGCCGCTTGCGTGATGTAGAAGGTTCCTTGAGTGATGAGTGGGAACCAGAAATAACAGAAGGAAAGTTACAGCGTGGTATTTCTACCAGCACCTTTGATTACGCATTAGGAACAATTGGCGGGGGAAATCATTTCGCAGAGTTTCAGATGATTGACTCTGTTTTTGATAACGAAGAATTCGATCGCATTGGTTTGAATCGTGAATGCTTGCAGTTATTAGTGCACTCCGGATCTCGAGGCTTGGGGCAGGATATTTTGCAGCGGCACGTAAAAGAATTTAACCATGATGGGATTGAAGAAAATTCCCCAGCATTTAATGGATATATCAAGCAACATAATGAAGCTCTTGCCTGGGCTGAGTTGAACAGGCATTTGATTGCCCAACGCTTTTTTAGTGCATTAAAGACAAACGGGGAAGAGGTTCTTGATATTAATCATAACCTGATGAACGCTGTTTCCATTGATGGAGAAGCCGGCTGGTTACATAGAAAAGGAGCAACTCCGGCAGATCAGGGGCTTGTCGTAATTCCTGGTTCTCGAGGGGATTACAGTTATCTCGTAAAACCAGTGCCTTCTGAGGTTTCACTATTTTCTCTGGCCCATGGTGCCGGGCGTAAGTGGGTAAGAGGTGACTGCAAATCACGATTGAAGGGCAAGTATAAGAAAGGTGAGTTGTACCGTACGGCATTGGGTAGCCGGGTTATCTGTGGAGATAACAACCTGCTCTATGACGAAGCACCGGAAGCTTACAAAGATAGTCACCGAGTCATTGAAGACCTGAGTGATGCAGGATTGGTTAATGTTATTGCCCGTATGAAGCCTTATCTGACATTTAAAACCCATGGACGGGTATCATGAAAGGAGCCTTCAAATGATCTTATTACAATTGTCGGCTGGGCAAGGACCGGTAGAGTGTGAAAGAGCGGTGACTCTCGCTTTGCAAACTCTTGAAAGGGAAGCCGAAAAGGTAAAGGTAAATGCAGAGGTCTTGGACATTGCTCATGGTAACGAGAAAGGCTGCTACCGTTCAGCACTGATTTCACTGGAAGGGCGGAGAGCGGAAGAGTTATCTAAGCAATGGTCAGGTAATTTTCTCTGGGTGTGTCCCAGCCCGTTCAGAAAAAATATTCGCCGTAAGAACTGGTTCTTTAGTGGAGAATGTTTTCCTGTACCAGATGTTAACGCAGCAGAAATGAGCGAAATTCAGTTTAAAACCTGTCGAGCTTCTGGTGCAGGGGGCCAGCATGTTAATACAACTGATAGTGCCGTGCAGGCAGTCCACACAGCTTCAGGGCTACAGGTAAAAGTGCAAACTGAGCGCAGTCAGCATGCGAATAAACGTTTGGCAGTTGCGTTGCTGTACAGCAAATTGCAAGAACAACAGGTACAACAAAGGGAGTGTGAGAAAAAGCAACGGAGACACCAGCACAGAGTTCTGGAACGAGGGAATGCCCACAGGATATTTTATGGCCCCCGGTTTTCGCTGAAGTGAAGTTGAACGTTTGACTGAATACAAAACTGCAGTTGTTGCGTATAGCTCTTTGAGTTCAGCAACCCTATGCAGGCTTTGAAGTGAAAATAAAAACCATTATTCCTGTTGTCAGCCTGGCGGCTTCTCTCTCTTTCAGTGTGAGTGCCCAGTCCAGTGAAACGGTCTCTTATGATGATCCCTGGGAGTCAGTGAACAGAGTCACTGACTCCTTTAACCATACCCTGGACGCCTGGGTTCTGCGCCCGGTAGCCAGTGGTTATAACCAGGTCACTCCCAAACCTGTTCAGAATCTTGTTTCTAACTTTTTTCAAAACCTTTCTGAAGTCCGCAACTTTGCTAATTCACTCTTACAGTTTGAACTCCGGGAAGCGGGGGATACTGGCAGCCGGTTTGTAGTGAACAGCACTGTTGGCATGCTCGGGTTGCTGGATGTCGCTTCTGAGTTTGATCTGGAATACAACTACCAGGATTTTGGTCTCACTCTGGGGCACTGGAATGTTCCTTCAGGTCCTTATGTAGTGGTTCCACTCTTTGGGCCTCGTACATTAAGGTCTGCGGCCGGGTTTGTGCCTGACAGTCAGTTGTCTCCCATTCAGGATGTGAACGACAGCCAGTCTCGTTTAGCCTTACAAGCGACTGAAGTCGTAGATTTGAGAACCAAACTACTCAGCCAGGAGTCGCTGATAGTTGGAGACCGGTATACATTTATTCGCGATGCCTACCTTCAGCGCCGTGACTATTTGCTAACAGGTGAAATAAACAGCAAGGATGATTTTTAGGATCTGTTTTTCAGGTTGAGTTTGAGCATTTTCCAATGCAGCTCAGCCTGAACTGCAAATACGCATAATACAAATTATGTTAAATCTTATACAATCATATATCTTGGAGAAAAATATCAGTACTACCTGAACATATTTATTCCCCTAAAGTTAACAAAAGCTCAAGGCCATCTCTGTTGCTGTCTATATAAGACAATGCCGTTGCTGGTGATTTCCAGCCAATATGTTCCATTAACACACGAGTGTCTGCGCCATTCTGAGCCATCAGGTTGGCAAGTCCGCGTCTGAGAGAATGGCTGCTGAATTTATCGGCATTCTTAATGCCTGCTTTTTCACACAACCGCTTTAACCAGTGCCCAAGGGAACCTGGAGATAGTGGTTCATCAATGAGGTTTCCCTGGCGACTAAATTTTCCAAACAACGGGCCTTTGGACAACGAAAAGTTTGCCCCATTGACCCAGTCATTCCATGCAACAACTGCGCAACAGGATTGATCGCCCATGGCAGGAATGGTTACCGTCTCACCATGAGCCTGCCTGTCACCTTTCGAATAAGGAATATAAATAGATAAAGCGGCCAGTGGCTGACCATTAGCAGTCACATGAGCCAGTTCAACAAATTCTCGCCTCAAGCTACATAGGGTATCGGCACGAAATCCGCGCCAGAACCCAAACAGAAGCATTGCTTTATCTCTTTTGGCTCTCAGCCAGTTTTGTTCCTGGCGAGCAGAAACCAATCCACTGGTAGAGTTTTCTTCGATGACCTGATCGAGGTAGCTGACGATCTTCATCAACTCCTGCAGTGTTAACGGGCGGGCTTTTCGAGCCGGAGCATTATGTTCACGACGAATACCTTTCATTATCTTTCGAACGGTTATATTGTCGGCAGGGTCAGTAAACCCCTGGGCTTTGTGCCAGGCCGACAAACCTGCCAGGCGCCGGGATAAAGTCGACACGCTTAAACGCTCGGCATGTTCAACCAGATACTCACACAGAGTTTCTACTGAAGCAGGTAATAACCCTCCCCAGTTCTGGAAATGTCTTACATCGGCCTGATACGCAGTGCGGGTATGCTCAGCTGTTCCAGCTTTTATATAACGATCAATTTTCCGTTCTTTTGAAGACTGGTCTGATTCCAGTTCAATCAGAGTATCTCGATCCTTGATCATGTTTTGTGGCACGACTCTTTTATACAGCGGCAATAGAAAGCCCCAGTGTAACGAATTCTGGAGAGCATTTTTGAGATAAGCACAAAGCCTGAATCTGCAGAGCTCACTCTGGCGTAAATCATGGAGAGTGTATTAAGGAGTTCTTCTGTGCTGATCCGAACAAAAAACCGCAGCGATGTACGTAGCAGTGAAATCACTTCAGAAACTGTTTATCAGGATCGCCGCCGCTTTCTGAAAAAAGGCGGGCAGTTTGCTTTGGCTGGCCTTGGCCTGACCCTGGTCGGATGCTCCGATGATCTGACTCAAACAACTGCTGCGGTAAAAAACACCCCAGCAAGCACAGACATAGACATCCCTCAATTCAATGCCCCGCAATGGCTGCAGCAGAAGGTAGCTGAACATACTAAAAGCCAATTTCTCACCGAAGAAGCGCTTACCCCCTACCCCACAGTTGCCGGGTACAACAACTTCTATGAATTCGGTTATGGCAAACAGGACCCGGCAGAATATGCAAAAGATCTGATCACAGATCCCTGGTCAGTCACTGTAGAAGGTGCCGTAGAAAAGCCAGGCACATATACACTGGAAGATATTCTGAAACCCCATGATCTGGAAGAAAGAATCTATCGCCTGAGATGCGTAGAAGCCTGGTCCATGGTGGTGCCCTGGGTTGGTTATTCCCTTGCCGACATGCTCAAACGTTTTCAGCCAACATCAAAAGCGAAATATGTTGAGTTCCATACTCTTTACGACCCAGAACAAATGCCTGGTCAGCGTTCCCGTTTGAGCTCTATTGAGTACCCCTATGTTGAGGGTTTGAGAATTGATGAAGCCATGAACCCGCTCACCTTTATGGCTGTGGGGCTTTATGGCAAAACCCTGCCGCCACAAAACGGTGCTCCACTCAGACTGGTTGTACCCTGGAAATATGGTTTCAAAAGTATCAAATCCATTGTCAGAATCCGTTTTACAGAAACAATGCCCAGAACAACCTGGGTGAAATCAGGCCCCAGTGAGTATGGTTTCTTTGCCAATGTGAATCCCAATGTCGATCACCCACGCTGGAGTCAGGCCATGGAAAGACGCCTGCCAGATACATTGTGGGAACCAAACCGCATAGAAACCAGAATGTTCAATGGTTATGAAGAGGAAGTGGCACACCTCTACAGCGGCATGGATTTAAGCAAGTACTATTGAGGCAGTGATAATGGATTGGGTAGCACGAAGCAAACTGCTGATATTTCCTCTGTGCCTGGCGCCTCTGGGTTTCCTGATTCAGTCGGTGCTTAGCAATACGCTGGGGCCAGATCCAGCAAACACCTTAACCCGGGATCTTGGGGAATGGGCGCTGATCTTTCTGTGCGCAGGTTTAGCCATTACACCTCTTCGTACAGTCTCCGGTGTTAACAAGCTTATTCGTTTTCGCAGAATGATTGGTCTGTTTGCCCTGTTTTATGCACTGCTGCATGTGATTGCGTATCTGGCATTTATGCTCGGCTGGCAGTGGCTGACACTGCTCGAGGATCTTTATAAAAGACCGTACATTATTGTTGGTGCAGTGGCTGTTGTTATTCTTGTTGCGCTCGGGATCACTTCTACAAAAAGTATGATGCGTCGCTTGGGTAAAAACTGGGTGAAATTACACAAACTGGTTTACCTTGCAGCGGCCCTGGCGGTATTGCACTTCCTGTGGCTGGTGAAGAGTGATTATACGGAACCTGTTTTGTACGGTCTGGCTATTTTTAGCCTTCTCTTATTGAGAGTTCCCAGGCTCAAAAAGGCTTTACGTTTCTGAGAAAGACGAATGACACTCTTTTCGCAGCCAGGCTTTAAAGCATTCAACGGCAGCTGACGTTGAATGCTGAATAAGATAGTAGCCAGCTCGTGCATCAACAGGTTCAAAGGGAGAGATTAATTTCCCATTTTCAAGTTCATCTGTAATCAGCATGGTACGAGCCATGGCTATGCCCAACCCGGCTTCAGCCGCTGCCATGGCCATATCTGTGCGATTAAAGAAGTGTCCGCGATTGGCATCTGCTTTGATGTTCATCGCTTTAAACCATTCCTGCCACTCCACTGATTTGGGTGCGCTTTGCCATGGCATGGCATCGTGCAGCAGAGTGACCTGTTCCCAGTTCAAATCCGGTATCGATTCCAGATAGTCAGGGCTCATAACCGGGAGCAACTGCTCTTCAATAAGAAGTTCTGCATGATGAGTGCTATAAGGTATCTGCCCGTAATCGATAGCCAGATCAAAGTCCGCACTGGTGGCATCAACCAATGCTCCTTCTGCGAACATTTGAATACTGATATCGGGATACTTTTTATAGAACTGCGGTAAACGAGGTGTCAGCCATTTAAACGCAAACGACGGTGTGAGTTTGAGTTGCACTTCACCAGCCATAGCTTTCTGCTGCTGCAGAGACTCTATAGTGCTACTGATATCAGACAGGCCACGGTGAACTGCATCGTAAAGAGTCAGGCCTGCTTCCGTCAGGTGAATGCCTCTCGAATGACGGCGGAATAAATCCAGCCCCAGCTGTTGCTCAAGCTGGCGCATCTGCTGACTGACAGCACCGGTGGTGATATGCAGCTTTTTGGCAGCTTCGGTGAAACTTTTACAACTCCCGACAATAGAAAAGCTCACCATGCTGTTTGCCAGAGAAACTTGATACTTCACAGCTCTTTACTCATCTGCTTTTAGTTTTTCTAAAGGCAGATGTTAAGAAATATCGTTTGTGAGGCACAGCCCTGTTAGGCACTCTTCGCAAAAAACTGGGTTTCCAGCCTTAACGGCCAGTACCAGCCCATGAAAGGTGAGATGCTATGCAGATAATGGTTTTGGGGAGTGGGGTTATCGGTTTAACCTCTGCCTGGTATCTGGCCCAGGCTGGCCACGAGGTAACTGTTGTCGACAGACAACCGCGCAGTGCAGAAGAAACAAGCTTTGCTAATGCCGGCCAGATCTCTTATGGGTATTCTTCACCCTGGGCAGCTCCAGGGATTCCGGCCAAAGCCGTAAAATGGCTTATGCAGGAGCATGCTCCTTTAAAAATACGCCCGGGCCTTTCGCCAGAGCTTTATCTCTGGGCAACCAAAATGCTGGCCAACTGCAGTAAAACCCGTTACCAGATTAATAAAAACAGAATGCTGCGCGTTGCCAATTACAGCCGCGAGTGTTTAGCCGAGCTGCAGGCACATCATCATTTAAACTTTGAAAGCCGACAACAGGGCACACTGCAGCTGTTTAGAACTGAGCAGCAGATTGAAGCTGTTCAGAAAGATATTGCGCTCCTGAAGGAAAGTGGCGTGCATTATCAGGAGTTCAACCGCGAACAATGTTTGATTGCTGAACCCGGCCTGGTGCCGGTCGCTGACAAAATAGTAGGCGGCCTTCGTTTACCGGATGATGAAACGGGAGATTGTTACCTGTTCTGCCAGCAACTGACCGACCTGGCTAAACAGGCAGGTGTGAAGTTTCTGTTCAATACTCACGTCCAATGGCTGGAAGGTGACCAACAACAGATTAATGCTGTGCACACCTCTGCAGGAAGATTACAGGCTGATGCTTATGTTATGGCACTGGGTAGCTATTCACGGGCGCTGCTGAAACCTTTCGGCATTATTATTCCTGTATACCCGGTAAAAGGCTATTCACTGACTGTACCTGTAGCCAATGGTGATCTCGCCCCGCGCTCCACAGTGATGGATGAAACTTATAAGGTAGCTATTACCCGGTTTGATGATCGTATTCGTGTGGCAGGTACAGCCGAACTAGCTGGCTTTAACACAGAGTTAACCGAAAAGCGCAAACAAACCATTTCCATGGTAGTTCAGGATCTGTTTCCCCACGGTGGGGATATTAAACAAGCTGAGTTCTGGACAGGGCTGCGGCCGATGACGCCCGATGGAACTCCAGTTATCGGTAAAACCAGAATCAGTAACCTGTACACCAATACTGGTCACGGTACCTTGGGATGGACCATGGCCTGTGGATCAGCTCGTTACCTGGCTGATATTGTTTCTGGAAAACAACCGGATATAGATTCAGAAGGGCTAGGCGCAGAACGCTACTAGGAAAAGCAGATGCTGTGCCTTTTAATAAGGCACAGCATCATAAGCATTAATATTTTGGTGGAGTAATAATGCCTAGCAGGTAGGCAGCACCACCCAGTGCATACTGGTCATCTCTGCAATTGTCACTGACTTTACCAATTTCGTCATAAACATCGCGGCCCAATTTCTTATAAACCTTACCCCATTTGGCTGGGTAGCTTGTTGTGTTGGAATTCTCGTACTTACCCACTTCTTCGTAGAAATTACTGTGCTTTATTTTAAAACGATGATTTTCTACTTTTGCAAAGTCTTCATAGAAATTGCTGTGCTTTTGATAAATCTTTCCCCACTTAGCTGGGTAGCTTGTAGTGTCAGAACTTTCGTACTTACCTATCTCTTCATAGAAATTACTGTGTTTAACTTCAATTCTGTTGTTGTTAATACGGCCAATTTCTTCATAGAAGTTGCTGTGTTTTTTATAAACTCTACATGTTGAAGCGGATGTAACAGTGCTTGTTAAAGCAATAGCAAGACCAACAAAAAGCGCAAGCGTTTTCATTTAAATTTCCTTTTATTTAATGAGTCCATAGATAACCAGTCGGCTGTTATTTTTTATCACTGGAAAAAATAAACATCAAACCTATTTCTCAAAATTAAAAAATAAATATTGTTTTGCGGAAAGTGCATATTAATTAGAAATTATATTTATTAAATTCACATGGGGATAAATATAATTAACCACTTTATTAATTCTAAACATAGAAACAATTTCTTATTTGATATTGAACAATCAAACCTGCGTCGATAACATTTAATCCATCAAGTTTATTTGACTACCTTAAATCAAATAGGTTTTGCATCTAATGGAATGCAAACGAGCACTTGATATAAAAAATGGAAAAAACTTCAATCAGGAAGAATCATTCAATGAAAATAAAAAGCTTTACGCTAACAGCTACTGTAGCGTTGTTAGCGGGATGTGCGCAGCTTTCTGAACAGACAAATCTGTTCACAGACGGACCCAGCATTCGCCCCAAAGAAGCCTCAGCTGAAACAACAAAATCAAACATTGCAGTCATTAATCATCTTTCACTTAATGATGATATTACTGGCAGTGGCGTTACTGAAGATGATTACAAGAATGCTACAAAAGGCTTTATTGCAAGACCATCGGAAGACCTGATTATTTGCCCAGGAAACGGGGTTGTAAATTATGAAAGTAGGCGAGCCCCTTGCGGGAGAGATAAACACAAACAAATCATAGCGCCAGTATGGAGCCTGAAAGATTACATGGCTCTTCTAGTTGAAAGTAAAGGTGATGCTGGGGAATTCACGTTCAACGCTCTACCGGGTGAAGGTGCGGACGGCTCCGAAGAAAGTGAAATGACGGTCAATCCCAGCTTATGGCGGAATGCCAAGCTGAATGTTTATTACGGCCTTTACCAGGTTCATGATGTCATTAACAATAAATCTAAAACTCCAGATCAGGGAGATATTTATCAGGTACGTGGGTATGACCTTTCCAATATTACCTTTGTAAAAGGAAAAGATGGCTGGATTGTATTTGATCCGCTGATTTCCCCAGAAACAGCCAAAGCATCTTATAAGCTGGTTACCGAGAATCTGGGTTATTACCCCGTGACCAATGTTATATACAGCCATAGTCACTCTGATCATTACGGCGGTGTAACAGGATTCCTGCCAGAAAATTATGACGAAAAAAACCTTCCTTTTGAGATTTATGCACCTGAAGGTTTTACCGAACATGCAGTTTCAGAAAATGTCATTGCCGGTAATGCTATGGGTCGACGTGCTGTATACATGTACGGTTCTCTTCTGAATCGTGATCGTTTTGGCAGCGTTAATGCCGGGCTCGGTATGACTACGTCTACAGGTGTCCCCGGGCTGCTTTTGCCCAGTGTTCTTATCAATGAAGACACAATCTACGACGAGTGCAAACTTGGTGAGACTGGTCCCTGCCCATACAATGTAGATGGCATAAGTATGGTGTTTCAGATGACACCAGGAACAGAAGCGCCAGCAGAAATGAACACCTGGTTGCCTGATCAGAATGCCCTGTGGATGGCAGAAAATACCACCAACACTATGCATAACATCCTCACTCTGCGTGGCGCAAAAGTGCGTGATGCACTGCTGTGGGCGAAATACCTCAACGAAACCATTGAACTTTATGGCGACAAAGCACAGGTAAAGTTTCAGAGCCACCATTGGCCGGTATGGGAACAGCAGAACATCAAAGATTATCTTAAAAAGCAGCGTGATGTTTACAAGTACATGCACGACCAGACTGTACGCCTGATGAACAAGGGTTATAACGGTGAAGAAATCTCTGAAATGATGGAGTTACCTGAAGCCCTTGAACAAAACTGGGCTACGCGGGGTTACTATGGCACCTTGCGCCACAATACCCGCGCGATCTATCAATACTATATGGGTTGGTATGATGGCCATCCTTCGGATCTGAATAACCTTCCGGATATTCAGGCTTCCATTCGTTATGTAGATTTTATGGGTGGTGCAGACCAGGCCTATAAAAAAGCCAAAGATGCTTATGACCGTGGCGAATATCGTTGGGTTGCCGAAGTACTGAAACATGTTGTCTATGCCTATCAAGCCGTTCAGTTCAACACAGATCGCCATGCCACGTATTACAGCTACTGTTCTGGTTGTGACAACACGTCGGGATATCTGCCGGAAGATATCGATAAGCACGCCAAAGCCCTTTTAGCAGATACTCTGGAACAGCTGGGTTACCAGGCAGAATCAGGACCCTGGCGTTCAGTTTATCTGCAGGGTGCTCAGGAACTCAGGGCGATTGTTGATAGTGGTGATATAAACAAACCTGTGGCTCTGCAAACGGCAACTCCAGATGTTATCAAACAAATGTCGATCGATATGTTGCTGGATTATCTCGCCATCCGCCTGGATGCTGATAAATCAAAAGAGCAAGCTATCGCACTGAATTTGGGAATCTCAACCACAGACCTGCCCCCTCAAAACTGTAATCTTGAGGAAACAAAAAGAATCATTAGAGACTGCCAGTATAATGTATCACTCGGGAATGCCGTGCTGAATTACACTTACAACAGTGAATCTCAAATTGGCTCCAGAGTTTATACAACGAAAACAACGCTGACAGATCTCTTAGTAGGAAAAATCACCTTTAGTGACCTGAATTTTGTGCTGACTGAAAACGATGTTGATGGAAATCAGATAGAAAATGCAATTGTCGCTGATGACACAACCAAGCTTTATACGTTCATCGAGCAGTTTGAAATCCTTACGGATGAAACTGATCAGAAAGAAGCTTTCTGGTTTGATATCATCACGCCCAATAAGCCTTTTGATATGATTACCAACTAAACTGCGCGTAACGATGAAATTTTTGGTCTGGTAATTTGTTGCCAGATCAAAGATCAGAAAGAAAGCACCCAGATTGCTCGAATATAGCGCACCATGAACGACCAATTGCTCGTACATGGTGCATTCTTTAATGTGAAGCCGAAGTTAAACGACCAGCATGTGAACACCAATACCAGCGATTCCCGCTCCAGTGTATCTGAGCAGCTGTGCACCATTGGTGAACTTTTCAGATATGAAGCTGATCATAACCCCAAGCGCATGGATGCTCGCTGTTCCGATAACAAACCCAAATGCATAGAGCGCAGGTTCAGCTAAATGAGGCATTTCTGTTCCGTGCGCATGACCATGAAAGATTGCAAAAAAACCAACAAATAGCATGGCTACGAGTGACGGCAGTTTCTTTGCGCTTGCAATAGCAACACCCAACACCAGAACGGAGAGAACTATACCAAGCTCCACTGAGAGTAAGGCAATGCCATTCATTCCAAGAATCCCACCAACCAACATAACAATCACAAACGTTGCAGGCACAGTCCAGATTGCACGCTTCCCCATTTGAGCACTCAGGATTCCAACACTCAGCATGGCCAGTAGATGATCAAAACCAAGAATGGGGTGGCTTAATCCAGAGAGAAATCCCCCGCTCTCAGCCAAATCATGAGCAAATGCAAAACCAGGAAACAGAACCTGGAGCCCTACTAAAATACCAAGTGTTTTTTTCATTATTACTTCTTTCATTGCAGGTATGATGTTGTTGTTAGTGTATGCCTTTTGGTGTTTTGCAAATGAAGTGCCAAGGCGTCCCAAAGCAAAATGCTCTAGCTATCAACAACTCATACGATTCAATGTCTGCAATGGTCGTTCACCAAACATTCGAGCATAAACACCTGAGAATCGACCAAGCTCAAGAAACCCCCAGCGCATGGCAATATCTGATACCCGTGTTGTACCAGGGTCTGACAAATACAGATCACGGCGGGCTCCATTGAGCCGGACAAGCGTCAGGTAGCGTACTGGTGTCACACCCAATTGTTCTCGAAAACCGTATTCCAGGCTGCGTTCACTAAGCTGCGCGACTGAGCATAGTTCTGGAATAGACGGCAACTCTCTGGCATGTGCTTTCAGGTAATCGACAACCCTCTGTACACCTTTCAACCTGCGGCTTGATTTGTCCAGAGGCGTACTCTTATCCAGAGTGGAGAGCAGTAGCTTCACAGATAAGTAAATAATCTGCTGACTCAGGACATGTCGTACGCTGGGGTTATGAATAGCTTCAGGATTACTATCAAGAATGGAGAAAGCGTCAGCCAACTTGGCTTTGTACAATTTCAACAATGACAAGGGGACAGGGCTGGTACGACTCAGGAACCACTCAGGTGAGGACTCCCGACCTGTTAACTGTAATGTCCAGTTACCAAGTGTCGATTTATCTAAAACGCTGGACATATAACCAAAGGGTTGACGAAAAGCCATATCCCACTCTCCCCCTGCCCCCAGAAACATTGTGTTCTGCATGACTTCCTGGCCACAAAACCGAACGTTGCAGGCATTATCCAAAGCAACAGCCAGTGGAACAAAGTTATCTGGTGGACCAGCTTCTATTTGTACTCCTACATTCAACTGCTCACGAATTAGAATCACACCATTCAGTTTGATTTCAAACAAACGGTTATCCAATGCTCCAGGTTGTAGCTGAACATAGCGCCGATGTCGGCCAACTTCAGATGTCGTTAATTGTTCAACATCAGTTGCCTGAATCCGACGTAGAAGAAAATCGGTTGTTTGCGGAAATGACACACCACCAACATCGGTGCGCTGATAACTATCTTCGGGCTGAGTAAAATCAGCCAAAACCCCTGGTTGATTTATAAACCAGTGCCTGAACGCATCATCCATGTGCGAGCTCATTAGTATGTAGTTGTTTTTTGCCAATAACGAATTCTAAAACTTGAAAACAGCAGTTAGCTCATAATGACTTATCCGCGAGCTACAGGTCTTTAGAATACATGAGCTTTAAGGGAATATTCTGAACAGGCACCTCTTGCTCAGCAAACCGCATCAATCCTGAGCGCTGGAATACTTCATTAATGTCTGGAGACACCTCCTGATAAGCACGTATCAGCACCCCAAGCTTCTGCGCTACTTTCGGGTATTTGTGAGCAAGCTTTACCAGGCGTTCTGGCTCCAGAAATACCATCTCGGCATAAGTATTAAAATCATTTTCCATACTGCTGCGGGCGTAGCTTGATAAAAACCCTTCGTCGTATCTTGCTGACACTTCATTCACAAGACCAAGAGCTTCAGCATTATTGCTGACAGCCTGCCAGCTTTCAGGCATCAATCCCTTCCAGGCCAGTATTGTATGTGGCGACTGCAGCCAGACCAGTGAACTGAATTCATGGTGTACGCCGTAACGGGCAGTCTCCCGAATGGCTGATGGAATGTCTGCATCATCAGCCACAATAATGATCCAACGTTTACCGTAAGTACCGCCAGCAATGGCTCCGTCCATAGTCAGAGAACCCGTGACAAATACAGCTGAACTGCGTTGCTGAAAGAAACCAGCGGGGTAAATATCCAGGGCTTCATCTATAGCCGGTAGCGCCACAGCCAGAGCCGTATTGGCTGCAGGCGTCATCACTGCTCCAGCAATAGCTGAGTCTTGCTGGGTGAAAGGTGGTGCATAAAACTGATCCTCAGGGCCGGCTTGTATCAGGGTTTCATGCTTTGCGGACAAGCGTAACATTTCCTCCTGCATGGAAGGCTGCCCGCAGCCCTGCAGAGCGAATAGTGCTGTTAAAAAGAACCAGACTCTAACGGGCATACTGTACAGCTCCTGCAGGAACAAAAGCGACGCGAAAACGGGTAATAGCAGGGACAACCGCTCGAGGAACAACGACCGATGCTGTACGCCACAAAGCCATTCCACGGGAAAAACTCAGACCAGCAGCTGCGAAGGATGCAGGATCGTCAGCAACACCTGCTCCAAAAGTCAGGAAGTCTTCAATAATGGTGCCCACAACTATGGCAGTACCAGCAATAATCAAGCCTGTACCTATGACTTTATTCCAATCTGTGGAAGGTTCAGCGACAGGTGCAGGTCTATGAGGTTGTGCCGTTGGTTTCTGCGGTGTTGGTGTCAGCTCAGCAGTAATGCTGACGCTTTGGGCAACATAAGTAAAATTGTTGATTGTCCCTTTTAATGGAGGTAATGAGATTTGAAAGACCAACTTTGGCAATAGCGTTTCTGAATCTGTTTTCACTCCAACAGCTGTTGCTGGTGCGTTGGGTGTATTGCTTTTGGATATCAACATGGCACTGAAGGTAAGGGAACGTTTTTCATCGTTGTAAGACAACTGTGCATCACTGATCAACTTTCCAAAAGCATGATTAGCTTCCTGAGTAATTTTTGCAGACAGTTCCTTTTTATTAACGACAGCTGTCATAGGTAAACTGGCTGTGCTGGTCAGTGCCACATTTCCCTGCATCTTTACTTCCAGAATGCCCGGCCCCACAGGTATGGGTGGTAAAGGGATATCTTCCAGGCTGTACTGAATCGTCATAGGACTTTGCATATTATCCAGTGCATCTTTCAAAGAAGATGATTCTGGTTTTCCTGTACGCTTGGGCTGTGCGGATGGGCGGTGTTGTTCTGCCTTTGGCTTGTCAGGTTCTGGTTGGTGCCCTTTTTTTGCAGTTGGTAACTGAGGAATTAACAGTTTCTGGCCAGGGTAAATTAAATCTGGATTATCAATTGAAGAACCCGTTCTAGCGATTACTTCCGGACGGTTATTGTAGCGCCAGAGACGTGGCCATTGAGTAGGAGAACCAAGAAAGCGATCTGATAAATCCCAAAGAGTATCACCCGATCGAATGGTGTAAGTCTGGCCAGACATATGCGCTCCGTGCATATCTTATAATGTTTATAAATCCCGCAATGAATCTAACAGCTTTTCTGTGACAAAACGATGTAGTCAATTTTGATTTCGACAAGCGGTCTGATTCTCATCAACATCACAAATTGCATGCTTCTTGTACAAAGGGACTGCAGTAATACAGGCGTATCGCATCATTTTCTGATGCGACCTTGAGGTATCAGAAAATGATACCTCTATATCAATGACCTATCAGGCAGAAAAGCTGTTCTCAATAAGCACATCCTGCAGGGGCAATTGCCCGCTCCGTGGATGAGCAGGGCGTTTGGCTTTGCCTAGCGCAATCATCATTGTAATCACATGGTCCTCTGGCAGATGTATAAGCTCAGCGACCTTTGCCTGATCAAACCCAATCATAGGACAGGTGTCGTACCCCAAACCTTTCGCGGCCAGCATCAGGCTTTGTGCCGCCATACCGCAGGAGCGCAGTGTTTCATCCCGTTGCTTCTGTCTATCCCCGCGATAAAAATTATCCAGCATGCCCAGCATAGTGGCGCGGGTTTGCGCGTCGGTATTGGCAAAATAACGTTCTGGCTGCTTCTGCCAGGCATCTACATCTGCACACAGTAGAATCAACTCTGCGGCTTCTTCAACCTGCGTTTGACCCCAGGCTGCTTCTTTCATTTTGGCACGCAAAGCCGGGTCGGTTATTCGAACAAAGCGCCAGTGTTGAATATTGTATGAAGTGGGCGAGAGAATAACTGCGGCCATCAATCTCTCAAACTCGGTATCAGTCAGCTTTGCGCTGGTGTCGAAATGCTTTACTGCACGTCGTGATTCAAGGGCTGTAAAAATATCCATGATGATTTCCTTTATGGTTGATGCAAGAAGTCAGGGAGTAGCATTATTTTGTGGATGAGATGGCCGCCGATGGCACAGGTTTCACCGTGGCCTGTACCTGGTTGAGGTGGGAATGTGCGGCGCGCATTTTCATACGGCTGTAAACCATCACCCCAGCCAGAATCAGTAGAGAGGCCAGTAGCGTCTGTAGTGTGTAGGGCTCCTGGAACACCACGAAACCAATCAGCCCACCACAAAATGTGGTCACGCTACCAATCTGACTAATGAAAACCGGTACAGCAGTGCGATGTAGTGAAAACAGCAACAGCTGATTCGCACCACCAAGTACAGCAACCAGAACCATCAACCCGAAAACATTGCCATTCATAAACAAATCAAGGTTCGGCAGAGCCTGTACTTCAAGAACAGGCAGCGCCAACAGATAACTTATGGCTGAGAACAGGTTGGTCATAAGTGCTACATGCAGAGCAGGCAGGTTGGCCGGCCAGAACCGAATCCGGTAAATGTTGGCCGAACCTAGACATATCGGCACCAGTGCCAACAGGGCCAGCCACAACACAGGGTGCGTAAGACCTGAATTCTGTTCTGGCACGGGAGAAGAGAAAAGAGCTGCTGGCTGCCATAAAAACAAAAAAGTTCCGGCCACCACTGTTATCAATGCCAGCAAATGCTTAAAGGCAAAAGTTTCTATCCGCAGAACCAGTGATAGCAACCAGGTTACCAGCAGTGGTAAGGCGTAACTGAGCGAAGCGATGCCTACACCTAGATGCTGAGCGGTATAAAAAACTATCAACTGGGGTAAGGTAAAACCCAGCAGTGAGGCAATGGCAAAGTACTGCCAATGCTGTCGAACAGATGACTGTAAATTCGGAAAACCAAATGCACCCAGTACCACCACACTGCCAGCAGCCTGCAGTAGAGCAATATGAATAGGATGGAAACCAACCTGACTCAGTGCTTTTGACAAGGCAACAAGTACAGCCAGCGTTAGCCCCAGCCCCCAGAGTTTTATCACATTGCTCATACCGTTTACTGCTCACAATCGCTGTTTATCATCGTTATAAACACTGTAATTTGTTTCTTTTAATTTGATAATTAGTCATATTGGAAAGTCACTATTGAGAAAAAGTGGATAATAAGGTGAGTCATCTCAGTGCTTTGGAGGTATTTGTTGAGGTTGTGCAAAGCAACGGCTTTGCCGCAGCGGCACGTAAACTGAAGGTTTCTACATCGGCAGTCAGTAAGCGCATTGCTCAGCTTGAAGAGCGTCTGGGTGCAAAACTTTTACATAGGACTACCCGGAAAATCAGCCCAACAGAGGCCGGCGAACGCTACTTTGTTGTGGCGCTGGAAGCACTGGCTGCTACCCAGGCTGCTGAAGATGCTGTTACTGAACTGCAGGGTGACCCCAAAGGGTTGTTAAAACTCTCAACTTCAACGTCTTTCGGGCGTTTACATATCGCCCCGTTGTTATCGGAATTTATGCGACGCTACCCCGGCATCACAGTACAGATGATGATGGATGATCGGGTGACTGATCTTATTGGTGAAGGGTTTGACCTGGCGATTCGAGGCGGGGATTTACCAGACTCAACGTTGGTGGCCCGACGCCTGGCACCCATTCATAATCTTCTGGCGGCCTCCCCCCAGTATCTTGAAACTCACGGCCTGCCTGAAACTCCACACCAGCTATACGACCATAACTGCCTGCATTACGTGTATTACCAGCGTGGTATTGAATGGGTGTTGGATAATGGCCGGGAAAGGGCCTGTATTAAACCAACCGGACAACTTCTGGTAAATAACAGTGAAGCTCTTGTTGAAGCCATGCTGGGGCACAGTGGTATTGGTCGTTTACCCACATTTGTAGCCAGCCGCTACCTGCATTCTAGTGAGCTGATTCAGGTACTTCCGGAATACCAAATGCCTCAGCAGGAGATGTATGCCGTTTATCCAGATCGTCGTTACCTGCCAGCCAAGGTACGGGTCTTTATTGAATTTCTGATTGAAAAGATTGGCCAGCAGCAGCCTTATTGGGATAGGGGTATCATTTCCGTGAGTTAGAGGGCTGATGGTTCTTAGTAACTCAGCGGTACAAATCATACTTGGACGTTTTCTATATCTACGTCAGTTATACTTTTATGTATACGATACTCTTAATTTCAAATACAAATAATGAAAATTGAAACCAAGCCTTTCGCTGGAAAACGTACGGGAACTGGGGAAAGTGACATTGTTAGCCTGATTGACTCGAGTGACGGCTTAACTATTACGGTTGAAGCATACGGGAAGAATGCTCCAGTACAACGATTTGAGGTCACCTTTCAAGATGCTCGTGGTTATCGTGTTCTAGAGGAAGGAGATCTCATACGATACGATGATTGTAAAACCTTTTACCAGCCTTACTGCGTCTACGAAATTGTCAAAGGTGGCTGGTCTAACGGAGAAGCTACAGAGCAAGGAACTCTGAATGTTTCAAAGGCTGTAGGTATTAGGGAATGGTTTATTGCAACAACAAACTATTCTGCAAATGTCTTATCGGGCACAGAGCCCCGAGTCCGCAATGTATAACAAGGGCTTCTGCCGTTCGTTGCTTTGCTTCTATGATGCCCGCAGCTTCCTAGAAGCTTCGGTCAACTTTAAAACCGTCTTAACCAACAGTTGGTAAAGGCTTCAGGGCTTTGGCTAGTTTTTTAGGAGCCAAATCTGGGGCAAGTGTCAAGTCCCAAGAGATTTCTTCTTTATAGCGACTTTTATAGAACACCACGCATATTAGATGCGATTGGCTGGTAGTTCTATATAATTTGATACTCTCGCTCGTAGTAAGGAGATCAGTTCGGGAGCCATGTAGTCGTAATTATCGGGAATGCTTAAGCACGAATTTTTTTTGTCTTTGAGTAAGGCAGAGAACTTTTTCGTGACCTTTCTTCTGTGAACTGACTCCATGACAAAGATCAGGTCTGCCCACTCTATAAGATCTCCCGATATGGTTGTTTCAGCATCTTTGTTCGTGCCTGCACCTATGGCATTAAACCCGGGTAGATCTGTGAAGATTGACTCTGCTGTAGCACTTCTAAGCTTGTTCTCTGTACAGATAAAAAGCAGATTCATGTTAAAGGCTATTACCACTCTATTTGTATTGTTGTACCAACAGTAACAAAACTCATAAACTCATCCATTTCATCGTTAGTGATTGCAATGCAACCATCTGTCCAGTCAAAACTTTGTGCGATGAAAGCTAATGAACCTAACCAGTTTCTCTGGCCATGAACCATGATAAAACCTCCCGGTTCGATACCTTTGGCGTCGGCGTTCCTTACATCTGCTAAGTTTGGGTAGCTGACATGCATAGCTCTGTAAAATGAAGAGTCTTCTTTCTTGTAATCTAGAGTGTATATTCCTTCCGGTGTACGTTCATCGCCTTCTTGCTGCTTGTGGCCTTTTGGATTTGCACCAAGAGAAATCGTGTATTTCCTCACGATTTTTTCGCCATCCATTAAATACATAAGGCGCTCAGATTTATCAACTCTCACAAGATCTACAGCAGCAAAAGCTTGAAGAGAGAAAAGCATTGAGATTACTAGAAAGAAAATTCTCATCATTCGATTTAATATTAACCCTAGGTTAGTTGAGCATGTAACATACGTTTATCTGCCCCTGTAGTACGTCTTCCTTACGTACTCCATTTCTTCATTAGTGACTGGTACAACTTGTGACGAGTCC
Source organism: Parendozoicomonas sp. 2304DJ65-17 (assembly GCF_058148445.1). Classification (NCBI taxonomy): domain Bacteria; kingdom Pseudomonadati; phylum Pseudomonadota; class Gammaproteobacteria; order Oceanospirillales; family Endozoicomonadaceae; genus Parendozoicomonas; species Parendozoicomonas sp. 2304DJ65-17. Next base: position 10,932 of record NZ_JBYVJV010000009.1, on the reverse strand, counting down.
GGTCATAAGTATGGATATTTGTATCGCGTCTCGCCTCTAAGGCTTCAGCTTCTTTAATATACCTAATCGCGGCATCCTCATCGCCCAGCCCTTTATATACAAGTGCAACTGCATAGTAGGAGAATGGTTCATCCGGTTTTTCCGCTATTGCGGCTAAACCGGCTTCCAATGCCAGATTGAGCTCTGATGAAAGAGCTTCAGCTTTGCTCGCAGCCTCGGCATATCCTGAACCGACAAACCAGGATGTTGTACCAGCCTTTTTCTCTTCGTTATACAACGCCGCATAAAGATTTTTTGCCTCTGAGAACTTTTCCATCTCAACAAGAATGGCAGCTAAATCTTCCTTGAATCGAGCTTGCTCAGGGTACTTATCAATCAACTGTCTGTAAGTTGAAGATGCTATATCGTATTTTTCCCATTCCCAATAGAGAGTGGCTTTAGCAACATCAGAAAAACGTTTCTCCTTTTCATTTGCTGCAACAATTGCCATCTGTTGTGCTGTTTTAGCTGCTTTTTGAAATTTCTCGTTTGCGATCTTTGGGTATTCATCAGATAGGAAAGCAGCATATCTGCGAAGGCAATTATAATATCCGTTAAGCACGGCCCAATTTTGTCCCTGTGCCGAAAGTGCATGCTCATAAAGGGACTCCGCCTTTTCATAATTTTGCAATTGTCGTTGCGCGTAGCCTGCACTAATGATGAGATCAATATTATTAGGATCTAGTTTTAGTGCAGGCCCATAAGATTCGACCGCTTCTAACCAAAACTTACGGCTCTTTGATATATCTCCGTTGAGCACAAACAAATCTTTTATGGGGAAGTATTCTTCTAATTCGTCTGAACGAAATAAGTCGTTTACTAATTCATAAGCCGCCGTAAGCTGCCCAGCTTCATATAGGCGTTGTGCTTCAGAGAGCTTACTATCAAAAATCTGCTTTCGTGCATTGAGTTCTGAAGTAACAATATTTCTCTGCACTTCGTTAGCGTCAAACTTCATCAACCCACCGAAAAAACCAACGCCAACTATTACCAGTTCTACGATGAGAACTCGGAAAAGAACCCTTTGTTGACCTTGCTCCGCGAAACGTACCTTGCCTATCAGCGAAAGTGCAGTTATCACCGCAGTGAAGACGAGAACAGCGGTAAAGGTGTAAGCAATAGTTAGTTGAATGAGCTCAAAATTCATTCTCGACTCCTTTCCTAAACAGAACAGATAACTGTTTTATCAACTGCTTTTGCATCAAATGCTACCGCGACACTTTTCTCAACACTGCTCTTACAAACATCACACATACTTCGTCATCCTGACACAGCACATCTTGGAGATGGGCTTATTATTTGTTGGTCATTTTATGGTTTAACAGAAGTAACTCAATAGCTGTCGCATGGAAAGCAACAGGTTGGAAAAACAAAACCCCGCAATGCGGGGCCTGGATTCTCGGAAAGGGTCTTTTGTTTTTATTGTTATTCTTGTTTTTATTATACGACTGTTCTTGTTACTCGAGCTGGCCTTTATTGTTGTTATTGCCATTTATTATTTTTATTACTGCTCGCCTGGCAAGATTCTCTTCCGGAACCTTTTGCCTGTTTACGCCCTATACACTGCAGATGGTGTGCCAAAAAACGACATCCCTTGTATATCAAGGGATCGCGAGGAAACAACGTAAAATCAGGAGGTTACAAAGTGTTACCCGGCAAGTATTCGCTACTGTGAAGTGTTACCGCGCACGTAGCAGGTAACAGCAACCCTGATGCTGGGGCTGGCCATTCATTTGTATAATGCCCAAGCAGTAACGGTTTGCTTTTCCCTACAATAATCGGCAAAGTCCAAACAATAAAAAAACAAGGTGATCTGGCGTCTTGCAATACCTGCCAGCCACCTGAAAATCGTGAGTTGCTCAAGTCATAAGGCGGGATTTCCCTTGGCAGGGTTACACCCTTTTAAAACCAATAACAGCAAACCAGAGCCTCATTGTGAAAGCATTGGTCAATCAATTTCAGCAACGTCCCTACCTTCTGGCCCTGGTTATCAGCCTGGCCCTGTTCTTTTATCTTTTTAATGGCGAGCACATTATGGCCGGTGAAGGTGTACCACCGGCTAAAAAACAGACAACAATAGAAGGATCACCTCAAGCCGGGCAGGAAAAACTGGCCAGAGTCGAGTTTACAACCTATCAGGCTGAGCCTGTGGCTCGCGAACTTTCCCTTTATGGCCGCACTTCCGCTGATCGCATGGTAACAGTGAGCAGTGAGCTGGACAGCGAAGTTATAAAAGTGCTGACCACCAAAGGCAGTCTGGTAAAAGCTGGCCAGCCTCTGGTTGAGTTAGATCGTGATGCACGAGCCGATCAACTGGCCTATGCCAAAGCTCTGGTCGCCCAGAGAACTCTGGAGTTTGAAGGTGTCCAAAAACTCAATGCCCAGGGGTTTCAGGCACGCACCCAACTGGCTGCCGCTCAGTCCGCTTTAGCCTCAGCAAAAGCTGAGTTGAAGCGCTGGCAGCTGGAGCTCGCCAACACCACCATTGAAGCTCCTTTTACCGGTAAGCTGAATCAGCGCTTTGTCGAAAAGGGTGACTTTCTCGATAAAGGTCGTGCTGTGGCAGAAATTGTTGATCTCGATCCACTGGTGGTTGTCGTCTATGCCTCAGAAACAGATATAGCGGATATTGAACTTGGCCAGAATGCCTCTATTCGTCTCTTAACCGGTGAAGCACACACCGGAACAGTGCGATACATTGCCTCTAACTCTGATCCTGCTACCAATACCTTTAATGTGGAAGTCGTTTTTGCTAATGCTGATTACCGCATACCTGCGGGTATCAGTGCGGAGGTTACTCTTGGTTTTGATCAGGCTTCAGCTATCAAGGTCTCCCCTGCTCTGCTGAGCCTGAGCGAAACTGGTGAACCAGGTATTAAGTACCTGCAAGATAATAACCAGGTGCGCTTTGCCCCCATAGATATTGTCCGTACGGAAAGTGATGGTGTATGGCTGGCCGGCCTGGACGACAAGGTACGAGTGATAACCTTAGGGCAGGGTTATGTCCGTGATGGCGATTTTGTAAATCCAGAAGCCGCCGCGGAGCAGTAATATGGTCAATCTCATACGTGCTTCGCTGGATCACTCCAGAACTATTCTTATGATGTTGCTGTTACTGCTGGTATCTGGCACAGCAACTTATCTGTCTATTCCCAAAGAGTCTTCACCGGATATTACTATTCCGGTGATTTACGTTTCGATTTCCCACGAAGGTATTTCTCCTGAAGATGCAGAAAGCCTGCTGGTTCGCCCTATGGAGAACGAACTGCAGGGTATCGATGGTCTGAAAGAGTTGAGTTCCACTTCCTCGCAGGGCCACGGTTCTGTAGTGATGGAATTTGTAGCTGGGGTTGATCCCGACAAAGCATTGAGTGATGTGCGGGACAAGGTGGACCAGGCCAAAGCCAAGCTGCCGGATAATACCGATGAACCCATCGTCAACCAGGTGACTCTGGCTCAGGAAGAACCGGTCATTAATGTGATTCTTTCCGGTGATGTCAGCCAGATTGCACTAATCAAAGTGGGCCGGGATCTGCAGGAGCGGCTGGAAGCCTTAAAGGAAGTACTTGAGGTTGATATCGGAGGGGACAGGGAAGATGTGGCAGAGATCATTATTGATCCGCTGCGCATGGAAACCTATGGCTTGAATCAGAACGATATCTTCAATCTCGTATCCCGTAATAATCAGCTGGTCGCAGCAGGGAGGCTGGATACTGGTAAAGGCCGTTTCCCGGTGAAATTACCTTCGGTATATAAGACACCGGCCGACATTCTATCCCAGCCCATCAAGGTCAATGGCGACCGGGTTGTGACTTTTGCTGATATTGCCGATGTGCGGGTCACCTATAAAGACCCAGACAGCTATGCCCGCTTGAATGGCCGCCCAAGTATCGCACTTGAGATAAAAAAACGCCCTGGAGAGAACATCTTTGAAACCATCGCCGAGGTGAAAGCGATGGTAGAACAATTGCGTCCATTCTGGCCGTCCAACCTGCAGGTGGATTATGTAGGTGACACGTCTATAGAAGTGCAGAACATGCTCAATGACCTGCAGAACAATGTGCTCACCGCTGTTCTGCTGGTTGTTATTGTGGTTGTAGGTGCTCTGGGTTTACGCAGTGCCGGCCTGGTAGGCATGGCAATCCCCACTTCATTCGTAACCGGTATTCTGGTGCTGGGTGTTCTGGGTTACACCGTGAATATGGTAGTGCTGTTCTCTCTGATTATGGCGGTGGGCATGTTAGTTGATGGCGCCATAGTTGTGACCGAATATGCCGACCGGAAGATGATTGAAGGCCAGCACCGCAAACAGGCCTATCGGGAAGCGGCCCAGCGCATGGCCTGGCCCATTATTGCCTCAACAGCAACCACGCTGGCGGCGTTTGCTCCCCTGCTCTTCTGGCCAGGTATTGCTGGTGAGTTTATGAGTTATCTGCCGCTGACCATGATTGCCACTCTTACAGCATCGCTTGTAACGGCACTGATCTTTATTCCAACCCTGGGGAGCCTGTTTGGCAAACCACGTTTGCTGACATCTGAACAGGCTCAGGTTTATGAACAGGCAGAAACCGGTGACATTCTTACCGTAAAAGGTTTGAGCGGAAGTTATGTGCGTTTTCTGGCCAAAGCCGTGCGTCATCCCTGGCTGGTTCTGGGAGCAACTCTGGCCATTGTGGTCACCATTTTCTCAACCTTTGCCACACATGGGTCAGGCGTGGAGTTTTTCCCAGAGACCGATAACAAAAACATTATTGTCAATCTGCGCGCCCGGGGCGCGGACCTTTCCATCGAAGAGAAGAATGCTCTGGTACTAAGAGCGGAAGCCCTGCTGAAAGACTTTAAAGAGATTGACACTGTCTACAGCCGTGCCGGAGGGTCTACCAAAGTAGGAACCCTGCGTGTCACATTGCTGGAATGGCAGTACCGGCACCACTCCGATTACGCTTCTGCAGAAATCCGTCGGCGGCTAGAAACCATACCGGGGCTTGAAGTTGAAGTGCAGGTAATGAAAGACGGTCCCCAGAACGGCAAACCATTACAGCTGGAGGTGGTGAGCAGCGATTTTGATAAGTTGCAGAATGCTGTAGCTGAAATCAAAACCATGCTGGCCAGCCATGGAGGCTTTACCAACATTGGCGACAACGGTCCGATACCGGGGCTGGAATGGCAGCTGGATGTAGATCGCGCCAAAGCTGCACGGTTTGGTGCAGATGTTGCCGTGGTTGGTAGTACTGTACAACTGGTGACTAATGGTTTGCGCCTTGGAGATTACCGCCCCGATGATGTGGATGAAGAAGTCGAGATTCGCGCCCGTTACCCCAAAGACCAGCGCCATATTGAACAGTTAGATAGCCTGCGGGTTATGACAGCCAATGGCCTGGTGCCGGTCAGCAGTTTCGTGACCAGAACAGTGCAGCCAAGGGTTGGCAATATTCAGCGGGTTGATGGCCGCCGTGCCATCACTGTTGATGCCGATTTAAAAGAAGGCGTGCAGCTGGCAAGGGAGTTACCGGTCCTTGCCGAAATGCTGAAAGAACTGGATCTGGGGCCAGATATTGGTTTTGCCTTTAAAGGCGAACAGGAAGATCAACAGGAGAGCGGTGAATTTCTGGTTAACGCATTTATGGTCGCGCTGTTTGTCATGGCCATAATTCTGGTGACCCAGTTTAACAGCTACTACCAGATGAGCCTGATTCTCAGTGCCGTTGTCTTGTCGACTGGCGGGGTGCTGTTGAGTCTGCTGATTTCAGGGCAACCCTTCGGCATTGTTATGTCTGGTGTGGGAGTGATCTCTCTGGCCGGTATTGTGGTGAATAATAATATTGTACTGATCGACACCTACAATATTTTCCGCCGCAAAGGGCTGGATGCGACAGAAGCGATACTGCGAACCGGCGCTCAGCGCCTGCGGCCAGTATTGCTGACAACTATCACCACAATCCTGGGTCTGATTCCGATGGTGATGAACGCTAACATCTATCTGTTTGATGGCCGTATTGAAATTGGTGCGCCTTCAACAGCTTACTGGAATCAGCTGGCTACAGCGCTGGCAGGAGGTCTGGCTTTTGCTACGGTGCTGACACTGGTACTGACTCCCTGCCTGCTGGTGATGCGCTCCAAGCCAGTTGCTATTGATCAGCTAACACCAGTAACTTCTTAAACCTTCCCGAAAGAAATGCTCCTGTCACTGAGATAGGAGCATTCAAAAAAATTTCTATCGAGATGGACTGGCTCCTATTCACTTTGCAAAAAAATGTCAGGATCAAACACTTTTGGTCAGTTTTTTTACCAAATACAGTGACCACATTCACGTTATACGACAGCAATCAATAGAAACACTACAAAAAGCGTTAACATTCCCGGCATTCTAAAAAACAAAAGTTTTGTTTTTAAAAACAAAGTGATGTCGGAAATGCTAAAAACAAAAAAGCTATTAACCGGCCTGTTGATTTCTCTCTGTGTGGCAGGCACTTCATCTTCCCTACAGGCAACTGAGTTTAAAAGTGCTCTGAGCCAGGCCGTGCAGAACAGCGCTCATATTATCGAGCAAGAAAGTCTGGTGTCCGTTGCCGAAAAAGATATCTCTCTTGAAGAGCGAGCTCGCCTTGTTCAAGTGTCGGCTTCAGCAGATGCTGGTTACTCACAGCGAAAAGATAATGCGACACGTGCGGCTGGCAATGATGACGTAAAAGATCGCTATGGTGCTGGTCTGACTGCCCGGTGGGATTTCTTCGACGGCGGTCGCTTTGATAGCCGTTTGTCTGCAGCAGGGAAAAGGCTGCTTATGGCCCGACACTCTCTGGACGGCACCCGAGATGAAGTTCTGATGAAAGCTGCAACAGCCTATATCGATGTATTCCGATATCGTAAGTTGTTGAGTTTTAACTCCGAACTCAAGAAAGAGTACACCCGCCTGCTGAAACATGTGGAAAAGCGGGTAAAAGGCGGGCAGGCCTCTGTTTCTGAACTGGAAGAGATCCAGTTATCCAGCAGTGAGGTCGAACTGAATCGCCAGCAGCTTATGCAAAAGCTGTTTGAAGCTGAAGAAGCCTATACCGTTGATCTGGGAAAACGTCCAACACAGCTGAGCCCACCTGAAGCCCCATCGACTGATTTGTTTTCCCAGACTGCCAGCTGGCAGGATCTTGCTCTGGAGCAACACCCCCAGTTGCTGGAGCAGCAGATGAGGCTTGCTGAGCTGCAGGCCCTTATTGATGAAGCACGCAGCGACAATATGCCAACCGTTGGTCTGGAAGTTTCTCATCGCTGGGATGAAGGGATTGAAGGTATCACCGGTAGTCGTAATGAAAGTAGTGCACTGGTACGTATGAACTGGCAGCTCTACGGGCAAAACCGCAGTGCACAAATTGGCCGTGCCATGGCTGAGATGGATGCAGCCCAGGCCCGGTTAACTTACCTGACACAAGATGTTCTTCGTCGTGTACGTGTTGCCAAACAGTACCGTGAATCTTCCTTAAGAGCTGTCGACCTTTATCGCGATGATCTGGATCGCATTCACTCATTACTGACATCTTCCAGACAGAAACTGGATCTGGAAGCAGGGAATACCAGTAACCTGCAGAATGTTCTCAAAACCTTGCGGCAGTATCAGCGCGCTCAGGAAGGCTTCCTGAATGCAACGTATGACGCACAGCGCTACTCCTATGAGTTGCTTTATTCCACAGGTTCTATTCGCCAGGTTCTGGCGAGTCGTTAGTGGTCATCCACTGAACGTCATTTATAAAACCGAATAAGAATAGTTTTTGAGGACAGGCCTGGATGAAGATTGTCGTAAACCGAGACAGTAAGCAGATTGAATTTACCAATGTGTCCGATCTGCAGGCTGGTGATGAGCTGCTCATTGTTGACCCGTCTGCCCCGGTGCAGATGGTGCAGGTTGATAACGACATTCTACTGATGCTGGACACTGGAGAAGTCTGGCTGACTCTGGAAGGCCTCGCAGAACGTGTGCTTGATCAGGAGTTCACCCTGTCAGTCGCTGGAGAGACACTGGCTTTACTCAATCAAGATGGAACGAAGGTTGAGCGCACACAAGATAATGAAACGGGTTTTGACCCTGAACAGCTGCCACCTCCCTCCGCAGGTAATGATGCACCTCCCTTTTCCGTTCTGGATTCCGGCTCATTTGCTGAGCCAGTGCTGGAACCGGACGCAACACCTTTGCGGAGCACTCAGCAGGACGTAAGACCCGGACCAGCTCCAACAGATATTTACTCATCGGAGTCCAGTGCTTCAGTACCAGCAATTCCTGACTTGATCATTCAGCCGAGTAATGGTGATTTCTTAACAGGTTCAGCAGAGCCTGGCAGTGTACTGACAGTGTCGTTTCCGGGCAGTAACTTGTCTGACACAACAGTTACCGTCGGTACCAATGGAACATGGTTGTTCACACCTGCAACTCCTTTGGAACATGGACAACAGGTTTCAGTGTCCGGCATCGCCACAAATGGCCAAAGTTATGGCAATCAAACCGTTGCCATTGATAGATTTGCTCCTCAACTTGAAGTGTCTCTGGCCAGTGATACTGGCGTTGCAGCCGACCTTATTACCTCGATTGGCACACTTGCCCTGGGTGGGAAGGAAGCTGGTGCCAGTATTCAGTACAGCCTTGATGGTGAAAACTGGAATAGCTCTTTCGTACCTGTAGAAGGGCAAAATACAGTTTATGTTCGCCAGATTGATACTTTGGGAAATGTTTCCAGCAGCAGCCAGTTCACATTTAATCTGGATACACAGCTGACTGCCCCGTCGGTTCAGTTATCAACTGATACAGGAACCAGCGACACAGACAATATATCAAGCAGTGTCAGCCTCGAAGTCCAGCCTGGAGAAACCGGCACAAGCATAGAGTACAGCTACGACCAGAATAGCTGGTCATCTCAGTTCAGCCCTCGTGAAGGCGAACAGACTGTTTATATTCGCCAGACAGATGTTGCCGGAAATCAGACAGTTACAGCTTTCGGTTATACCCTTGATACTGTTGTTGAAGCACCAGTCCTGAGCACTCAAACCGGAAACAATGCTATTGCTGATATCAGTCAACTCACGGTATCAGGAGTAGAGCCGGGAGCTCATGTTGAATACAGTCTTGATGGCAATACTTGGGTTAATGAGCAGCCTGTTTTAGGTACTGACGGTGAATATACACTCTACGTTCGACAAACAGATATAGCTGGAAATCAATCCCAGAGTAGTCAGGGCTTTGTTATCAAAGTTGATACAGAGCAACCCCACTTTGAGGGGAATTCCAGTTTCAGTTACGCCGAGAACCAGACCGCGGGTTTTGTGGTTGGCACCGTGGTGGCTACCGATGCCGTCGGTGTCACCGGTTATCAGTTCCACAACAATGGCAGCCCGTCCAATATCAGTACCGATGGCTTCTACTCTATTGATGCCAATGGTCAGATCACGTTGACCGAAGCCGGTGCGGCCAGTGGTGCCAATGATTTTGAGAGTGGTGCCAATAGCAATGATCACCAAATTGTTGCCCGTGACCTGGCTGGCAACATCAGTGTCCCAGTGACAGTGACCATTGGTGTGTCGGATGTGGATGACACCGCGCCAGAAGTCACAGCGGGTCAAAGTTTCACCTATGCCGAGAACCAGGCTGCTGACTTTGTGGTCGGAACAGTGACTGCAACCGATGCGGTGGGTGTCACCGGCTACCAGTTCTATAACGGGGGTACGCCGTCCAACACCAGTGCCGATGGTTTTTACGCCATTGATGCCAGCAGTCAGATCACGTTGACTGAAGCCGGTGCGGCGAGCGGTGCCAATGATTTTGAGAGTGGTGCCAACAGCACCAACTATCAGATTGTGGCGACCGATGCGGCAGGCAACACCAGCGACGCTGTGAGTGTGACGTTAGGTGTAACCGATGTGGATGACACCGCGCCAGTGGTCACAGCCGATCAAAGTTTCACCTATGCCGAGAACCAGGCTGCTGACTTTGTCGTTGGTACTGTGGCAGCGACCGATGCGGTGGGTGTCACCGGTTACCAGTTCTATAACGGGGGGACGCCGTCCAACACCAGTGCCGATGGTTTCTACGCCATTGATGCCAACGGTCAGATTACCCTGACTGAAGCTGGCGCAGCCAGTGGTGCCAATGATTTTGAGAATGGCGCCAACAGCACCGACTACCAGATTGTGGCGACCGATGCCGCCGGCAACACCAGTGATGCTGAGAGTGTCACGCTGGGTGTCACGGATGTAGACGACACAGCCCCTGTGGTGACGGTTGATCAAAGTTTCAGTTACGTGGAAGGTCAGAGTGTTGGTGCCGAAGTCGCTGTTGTGGTTGCGACCGATGTTGTGGGTGTTACCGGTTACCTGTTTGCTAACAATGGCACGCCGTCAGCGACCAGTGCGGATGGTTTCTTCCTGATTGACGACACAGGTCGTGTCACTCTGACAGCGCTGGGAGCTGCCAGTGACCTGAACGATTTTGAAAACGGTGTGAACAGCGGCACCTACCAGATTATCGCTGAAGATGCTGCAGGTAATCGCAGTGCGGCAACAGGTATCACCCTCGCGGTGATTGATGTGGATGATATCAAGCCGGTCATCACCGCCGATCAGAGCTTTAGCTACGCCGAGAACCAGGCCGCGGGTTTTGTGGTTGGCACCGTGGCGGCCACCGATGCCGTCGGTGTCACCGGTTATCAGTTCCACAACAATGGCAGCCCGTCCAATATCAGTACCGATGGCTTCTACTCTATTGATGCCAATGGTCAGATCACGTTGACCGAAGCCGGTGCGGCCAGTGGTGCCAATGATTTTGAGAGTGGTGCCAATAGCAATGATCACCAAATTGTTGCCCGTGACCTGGCTGGCAACATCAGTGTCCCAGTGACAGTGACCATTGGTGTG
>NZ_JBYVJV010000008.1:0-262903 GCF_058148445.1 Parendozoicomonas sp. 2304DJ65-17 | reverse complement strand
GCAAGCACCCACACGAATTGCCTGAATTCTTTGTTAAAGATCGCTCATCAACGCATTTCGTGATGAGGATTGCTGAATTAACTCTTGAAGAGAAGGAAGCTAAGAAGCTGTCCGATCAGCGAGGCCGCCATTTTACCGTGGAAGCTGTCGGTGTCAAGTGATTCGTTTTTACTGATTTTCAAAACAATTTCTTGTTAATCAATTAGTTAGAAATGACTTAACTCTGTTGCCGTTGGTCTTGGCCGGTGACAACGAGGGCGCATTCTAATCAGATTCTGATTCAGGTCAAGAACATTATTGAGATATACGGCATTTACCTAATACCGACGAATCAAAAACAAAAAACCGGCGTGACTGAAGCCATGCCGGTTTTTAAATAAAAGAGAGAGTGCTTAGTTAATATGAGCCGCCTTACGAATCGCGACACCAAGACCTTCAGCCAAATTCTCCGGCTGTAAAACTTTGCCATTAACAAAGAAGGCTGGAGTACCAGTAAGCCCTAAACGCTCAGCTTCTGATTCAGAACGGGCAACCTTATCTTCTGGGCGATCACTGGCAAGACATTCATTATAAGCATTCACATCCAACCCAAGACCTTCAGCCAGAGTCATTTTTGATTGCTCATTTAATGAAGATTGCTGATCAAAAGCTGCTTTATTGTATTCCCAGAACTTACCCTGCTCATCGGCACAAACAGCACCCAAAGCCACATCGCGGGAGATACCTGAACTGTTAATAGGGAAGTCCATATAAACCAGGCGAACTTTGTCTCCAATTTCTTCCATCAATTTATCCATTGATTCAGCTGCATGGGCGCAGTGGGGGCACTGATAATCCGCAAACTTTACAACGGTATATTGTGCAGAAGCATTACCTTTAGATGGGAAGCCTTTCGTATCTATAACAGTTAAAGGAGCTTCAGGCTCTGGCAGCAGAACCTTCATACCCAGCTCATTGCGCAGACGATCAGTTAACTGTTCACGCTTTTGCTGTAAGTCCTGGCCGATAAGGAAATTATGAATCTGCTCCTTTACCTGCTCGTAAGGGGCGGGAATTCGATTTTTGTTTTCTTCATAAAACGCTTTCATTTGTTCTTCAGAAGGAGAACTCAGCCCCATAACCTCCATCAGGACTTCCTGACGGTCACGACCACTCTCTTTCACCTTCTCCTGAACAAACATCTCGCCGGCCGCACCAGAAATTATCTGATTCTGACGCCCCCAGGCTTCACGCTGGACTTCGAATAAAGCACGCGCCGCAGCTGGAGGCAGCTGTTCGACAGAATACTCCTTACCCTGCATCGCCAGCACAGCCTGAGAAGCAGTATCATTTTTTACATTCTTATCGAGATAAAGAAACGTAGACAGCCCACCAACAACCAGACCAGCCCCCAGAGCCAGAAGCACCTTTGGATTCATAACTTATTATTCACTGTTTTTATTAACCTCAGGAAATCCTAGGTAGCTCAAGCTCCAGGGTCAACCCGGCAATACAATTCAGTACAATTTAGACAGGTGCAAGCTTTCCTGAATCAGTTCAACCAATCGGCACAAACCCATCTCATCATCCGCTGAGAAACGGTTTTTAATGGGACTATCAATATCCAGCACAGCAACCACTTGCCCATCGCACACCAAAGGAAGAACAATTTCACTTTGGCTGGCAGCATCACAGGCAATATGACCAGCAAATGCATCAACATCGGCAATACGCTGAATTATGTTTTCACTGGCAGCCGTTCCACACACACCACGCCCAAGTGGAATACGAGTACAGGCGGGCTGACCATGAAACGGCCCCAGCACCAGCCCCTCTCCCTTCATTAAATAAAAGCCAGCCCAGTTAATATCAGGAAGAACCTGGAACAAAAAGCTCGAAAGGTTAGCCATCCCGGCAATCGGGTCCGCCTCCGCAGAAAGAAGCCCTTCTGCCAACTGGTTCAGCTCATGGTAAAAATCAGATACAGGCTGATCCTGATTAATTTCTATGGAAAACATGACTACATTGCTCAGGAAAAATAATAAAAATTATGAGATGAGTAAGCAGTAACACGGGCAGCCGTTTGCCTTGAGAGCACAGTTTTTATTTCATGCGCTTCGTCATAAGCACGACTTTCAGGTTCTTTTGCCCCATCTGCAAACCAAGGCGATATATATACCCTATCTTCTGCGGTTAATTCCAGCGACCGTATAAACTGACAAGTCGCTTCTTTATGAACAGCAAAAGACTCCTCCTCAAGAAATCCTGTAAGAACAGTAAGTCCGACACCAATACCAGCCTGCCGCAGCTGAGAAACAAGATCACTAGTTTTCGCCAATTGCCTGCTTTTACCAAGACTTTCCCGCAGCACACCAGAGCCAGTCTCCAAGCCGAGCACAACCTGGGTCAGCCCTTTACTTCTTAACACTTCCCAGTGCTCAACCTTTCGCACTCCCATTCGGTCAGCATCACCAAAACACGACACTCCCCGCATAGGAAACCCAAAAAAGTTAACAATACGACTCAGAGCCGACTCCAACAGTAAAAAAGGAAGTGCTAAAGCATTTGCCGAGCCTAGAAAAATACCATTACGCCCAGCTATACCTCTTGGGAAAAGCTGCTGTAGGGAGTCAACAATCTCATCCCAGCGATTCTGCTCAATTAAGGAGAACGGTTTGTCACGATAAAAAGCACAGAAAGAGCATTGCCCATTTGGACAACCTGTTGTGACGGGTATCACCAAATCTCGATAACGATCAGGTGGAAGAACAGGTACACCGTCAGGATAAGCTTTTAAATAGCTATCTTGCTGAAGACTATAAAATTCTTCTGGCAGTTCAATACATTTCTCTAAAACTTTAACAGTCTGGGACTCCAAACCCTCAACACCTTCACCTAATACTCGGCGACACACATCTACTATTTCGTCATGAATAAGCCGGACATCAACTTGAGGCAAAATTAACGCACCCTGTGAAGAGACAACACTCCCATCCACACAGCGGCGATAAAACCTGCCACTATCACGAAAGGTACTCCATTCCCCACTCAAACCCAGACGAACCGAAACACCACCAGCAGAGCACTCGAGCTTAAGCCCATCCGGCAACTCACGAACCAGAAAGTCTTCATTAACAGTTTCTCGGAAAGACATATATTTCATATTACAAACAATCAATAAAGAGCCAACAGCCCATATACCTTTTGCATTAGCTGGAACGACTGTGCAAAATATTCCTGATGTAGTAGAAAAACAACACACAAGAGCTGCATGATCAGAAAAACACTCTACACACTGATACAAACGCTCGCAGTCATTTTGGTTCAGTTTACTTCAACCAAAGTTATTGCAGAAACCTGCTCGTCACTCACAATGGCAGGCCCCCCTGATTTTCCGCCTGTTGTCTGGAGCGATTACCGCGAGACACGGGGAGCCGCAAGAGACCTGCTCACACTGGCGCTGAAAGAGCAGGGAATAGAACTCAAGACCGATCATGTTGGCGGTTATCGCCGGGTTTTGAAGGCGCTCAGCGATGGGCGAATTCAACTAATTACCGGCATTCCAAAAACCCCCGAAACATCAGAGATCGCCACCTTCAGCAGCACCCCGCTTTACACCCACAGCCTCACAGTTTTAACGAAGCGGTCAAGCGACAAAAAACCCAATAGCTGGAATGACCTGCTTGAACTTAAGGGAGCAATGCCTGATCAGTTATCTGTTGAAGAGATATTCCACAATCAGCAGAAACCCAAAAAGCTCATTCGAACCTTCACACCAAACCTGGCTCTGAAAATGCTAAAGGTAGGACGGGTGGATTACACAATTTATCCCAACATTCAGGACGATCTTCTTGTATCCCTACTTAACCTCGAAGGCACACTGGAAAAGCTGCCCTTAATAACCCAGAAGATTCCAGTATACGTTGCATTCTCAAAAAATCTCGACTGCAGCATATCAATTCCACAACTGAATACCGACCTGCAAGAACTCACAAGATCTGGGAACGCAGAAAAGATATTGAATGACAGTTTATATAAGTGGATGAGTTATCAACTTGAGAAGCGGGAATCTTTATAACCTGCAACAGTGTCAGTGCTTTAGGTAACCCGGCAAAGAATCGAGAGAATTGCCCGAGCCGTTCATATTCTCCTCAGTCTTACGTTCATAATCTTCACAAACGGCAAGGTAACGTTCAAGAACACTCAGGGGAAGATCCCGCCAGTTATAGTAGGTATTTTCGAGGGCATGATGGAGAAGAATCTGGCCAATAAAAGCAGAACGTCCATGACCAGCATCCGCTGGATATAACGCTTCAATTCCGTCCAGGATACGCTGTTTTTCTTGGCTGGCCATATCAACTCCCTGTGTCCGCCCTACCCGCTTAGTGTAGGCAGAATAAAGGCAAAGACAGCACCATATAGCCAAAACCTCTTTAAAGTCTGATTAATATCAGACTTTAAACGAAAAAAGCCTGCTTTCGATGAAAGCAGGCTTTTAAAATTGGTAGGCGGTACTGGAGTCGAACCAGCGACCTCTACGATGTCAACGTAACGCTCTAACCAGCTGAGCTAACCGCCTAAAACTTGTACTTCTGATTTAACCAAAGAATTGGTAGACGGTACTGGAGTTGAACCAGCGACCTCCACGATGTCAACGTGGCGCTCTAACCAACTGAGCTAACCGTCTTCAGAAGACGCGGCGTAAGTTACCTTTCAGTTAATAAAAACGCAAGTCCAACCCACGATTTAAAGCGTAGGGAGTTACCCCAAAGCGCCGGATATCCGTCACACATCTACTGGCAAAATAACCAGCCTTGCGCACAGCGCCATCCTTAACTAGAACTTGAAGGGTAACGCCCTGATTCAGGTACTACATGGAGGTTACCGATGTTACTCAAGAAAATCGCTTCTGCCACCCTTTTCTCATTTGCGTTAATTGCTTCCCCTTCCTGGGCTAATGAAGCGGAATCAACCAAGGTTAATATCAACACTGCCAGCGCTGAAACTCTCGACAAAGAGTTGAAATATGTAGGCGAAAAAACGGCTCAGAGAATCGTTGACCACCGTAAAGAACATGGAGAGTTCAAAACTGTAGACGAGCTGAGTGAGGTGCGCGGAGTCGGTTTAAAAACGATCAAGGCTAACCGCTCGATTATGACAACAGAGTAATAACCTCTACACATAAAGTGTATCGATTGCCTCGCTATTAGAAATACAACCCTTGATAGCGGGGCAACTCTCCAAGCTCTTCCCCCTACAAACTCCATTAGATTCACCGTTAAGCAACTCCCGCCTTCAAGAACGCATGATGCTGAACAGATCACAAACAGGTTTGGCGGACATAAGCTTATGACCGCTAAGCCTAATGAACTCGGTTTACAGACTATTACCCGAAGATATGAGCTGATAATATAGCGTCGCAAAAAAGCCAGCGAGCCAGAAGTGACTGTTAAGCCACTGCAAGGCTCCGGAACGGCGCTAAAATGACAATGCCTGAGTCCTGATGAACTGAAAATGGAGTATCTGCCATGGCTTTCGTAGTGGGTGATAACTGCATCAAGTGCAAATACACAGACTGTGTAGAAGTGTGCCCTGTTGATTGTTTTTACGAGGGCCCGAACTTTCTGGTCATTCACCCCGATGAATGTATTGACTGCGCACTGTGTGAACCTGAGTGTCCAGCCAACGCTATTTTCTCAGAAGATGAAGTTCCGGAAGATCAGCAGGAGTTTATTGAACTCAACGCTGAGCTGGCAGAAGTATGGCCAAACATCACCGAGAAAAAAGACTCTCTACCTGATGCCGAAGAATGGGATGGCAAGGAAGGAAAGCTGGAACACCTCGAGCGTTAATTCCTTCTTGTAAAACACCCATTATGAAAAAAGCCATGATTACTGAATAATCATGGCTTTTTTATTGTCAAGGAGTTCAACTGAATCCGTTAACCGAACTCAATTCCCACTGAACAGCGAATCACTGGTTAATCCCTGCTTTTCGAGAATCAGACGCAGACGCTTGAGTGCTTCAACCTGAATCTGTCTGACCCGCTCCCGGGTTAAACCAATCTCTTTACCGACCTCTTCTAAAGTACTGGTTTCATAGCCTCTTAAACCAAATCGCCTGGCAACGACTTCTCGTTGTTTTTCAGACAATTCACACAGCCATTTATCAATACTGGTATTCAAATCGCTATCCTGCAGCAAAACTGCGGGGTCGCTCTCACGAATATCAGAGATAGTATCAAGGATCGACTTATCAGAGTCATGCCCCAAAGGCGTATCAACAGATGTCACTCGCTCATTCAGACCAAGCATACGCTTGACGTCATCAACAGGCTTATCGAGCAGCTCTGCAATTTCTTCCGGGGTAGGATCATGATCCAGTTTTTGAGTCAGCTCCCTAGCCGCCCGCAAATAAACATTCAGTTCCTTAACCACATGAATGGGCAGACGAATTGTGCGGGTCTGATTCATAATCGCCCGTTCAATGGTTTGCCTGATCCACCAGGTTGCATAGGTTGAGAAACGGAAGCCTCTTTCCGGGTCGAACTTTTCCACCGCCCTGATTAAGCCGAGATTACCCTCTTCAATCAGATCCAGCAGAGAAAGCCCACGGTTTACATACCGTCGGGAGATCTTCACTACCAGCCGCAGATTACTCTCAATCATACGTCGGCGACCAGCTTCAACCCCTTTGCGGGCAAGGCGTGCGAAGTGCACCTCCTCTTCCGGTGTTAACAACGGGGAAAAGCCAATCTCATTGAGATACATCTGGGTTGCATCAAGAGATTTGTAGAAAGCATCTTCTTCCCGCACACGAGGTGTACTGGAAGTCGCGCTTTTCTGCACTGTATTTTGCTGAGACGACTCCGAATCGCTCCCGCCGACTTCTTTTGCCTGGTCTGAATCGAACTCCGTTTCAGTATCAGAACCTTGGCTCACTGCGGTTAATTCAGTCTCTTCCTTTTTTAGTGCCATAAGTGCCAGCCCTATCTAATTGGTCCCACTCACAGCCGAACAGCCTCTGGCTGTATCGACGACCTTGTTACAGGTCCGTCTTTTATATGCCCAACCGCTACTTCTTACTGATTACCTCATCGATTCGGCAAGAAAAGAAGAGGATCAACAGGCTTACCATTGCGCCGTATTTCAAAGTGCAGCTTTGGCTCGTTAGTCCCTGTAGAACCTAATTCGGCTATCTTCTGACCCGCTTTAACGGTGTCACCTTCGCTCACCAGAAGAGTTTTATTGTGAGCGTAAGCACTGAGATAGCTACTGTTGTGTCTAATAATTACCAGGTTTCCATACCCTGTTAACCCGGCTCCGGAATAAACAACCTTTCCACCCGCCGTTGCGTTAACAGGTTCTCCGATCCGACCAGCAATAGCAACACCCTTGTAAAGCCGTCCGGATGTGGAAAATTTCGTAATCACTTTTCCAGAAACTGGCCATTGCCAGCGAACTTTACCCCCAGAAACCGATTGTGCACCTTTGGTAGATGTTGATCGTTTTTTGTTCGACGCGGACTCTACTCTTGTCGAGCGCGCTTGTGAAGAGGCTGCGACCGTTTTCTTTTGTGAAGGTTTCCGGGTAACCGTTTGTGTCTTGGCCTTTCCACCCAGACGAAGCTTCTGCCCAGGGTAAATGGTATAGGGGGCGCGTATACCATTAATGGCGGCTAACCTCTTGAATTCTTGGCCATAACGCCAGGCAATGGTGTAAAGTGTTTCACCCCTTTGAACGGTATGGGTTCCCCAGGTCACTGTGGCCGGTTTTGTAAGGGAAGAGATGGGTATATTCGATGGTGGAGAAGCGCAGGAAGCCAGCAATAGCAGGCACAGGCCAATGCTCATCATTTTTGAGCAAACACTCAAATGAAAAAACACCGACCTTGTGATCATCTTCACATCCTGTCGAATCACAGCCCCTCTGCGATCCTCTCTTTTTAATTTCTAGAAACTATATAAAACGAACATATACGAACAAAAAAATCTAAAAAAGGTGCAATATTCACCACTAATCCACACGTTTTGCTCTTGTATCGGCGCCAGTTTTAGACATAGAAGGATAAAATACTTCACTTATCCCCAGCCAAAGCTCACATTCACGACACAGAAAACAACCCAGCAGTTACTTATTGCGAGCAACTACCCAGTCCACCCCAACAACAAGAACAATGGCCACCATCATGCAGGCAATCGCTGCTGTCAGCATCGAAGGGGCTGCATTTAGCTGTTCATAAGCTGCTGGAAGAATATTCTGTTGCAGAAGAGGTACCATCTCTCCCTTGCTGTTAATCCGGGTGCTAATCACTTCCTTCCAGGGCCAGAGCTTGTTCAGAGAGCCAAGCATAAGGCCAACCAGAAAACCAAAGGTCGCTATTCGTGCTTTCAGCAACAGCCAAGACAAGAAATGAGAAAACGTCAGCAACCCAGCAACACAGCCGAGAGCCAGTACCGCCAGAACCGGTATATCCAATCCTTTCACAGCCATCATAACCGGAGCGTAATACCCCAACAGCAAAAGGATAAAACTTCCCGAGATTCCGGGAAGAATCATGGCACAGATAGCCAGAGCCCCCACCAGAAAGAACTCAACAAGGCTGGCATCCTGCCCAGCCGCAGGAATACCGCCAGCAATTATCCACGCCAGAACAGCGCCAACAACAAGGGTAACCAGAGAAGAACCATTCCAGCTAATCTGCCGCCCCACGTGCCAGGCTGAAATCAAAACCAACCCAAAGAAAAATGACCAGACCTGAATAGGGTAATGCTCCAGCAACCAGGTAATCAGCCGGGCCAGAGTGAAAACACTGGTCAGAATTCCTGCAAACAAGGTCACCAGAAAGGTGCCATTAATATGCTTCCAGCAAGCCGCAATGCCATCACTGAACAAAACTTTCAGCGCACCGGGGCCACATTGCTTCAGGCTATTTAATAACTGATCATAAATACCGGTAATAAAAGCAATGGTTCCGCCTGACACGCCAGGGACAACATCGGCCGCCCCCATGGCCAGACCTTTACTGAAAAGTAAAAAAGATGATCTCAAATTCATACACTGCCACAAATGGAACTAGCGGATAACGCCGCTCAAGAGGGGAACAAAACGAACGGCTTCAAGATATTCTTTCTCAAATCCGGACTCTGTGCGGGTAATGCGATAAAGGCTTTGCTCCTGCCCACCCACCGGAATCACCAGGCGCCCGCCTACAGCCAACTGCTGAAGTAATTCTGCAGGAATTCTCTCCGGCGCGGCAGTCACCAGAATGCCATCATAAGGCCCCTCTTCCGGCCAGCCCATGCCACCATCAGAATGGCGGAACAGAATATTATGGGCTTTGATCATCCGGAGCTTCTGGCGCGCTCTTGCCTGCAACGGCTTGATACGTTCAACAGTGCGCACTTCATCAACCAGGTTGGCAAGAACAGCGGTTTGGTATCCAGAGCCGGTACCAATTTCCAGCACCTTTTTCAGAGGACCTGTGGCGAGCAACGCCTCAGTCATCCGGGCAACAATAAAAGGTTGGGAAATAGTCTGATTATGACCAATAGGCAAAGCCGTATCTTCATAAGCTCGATGGGCCAGAGCTTCATCGATAAAAATATGGCGGGGAACAGAACGAATACTGTCAATCACCTGATGACTGGCAATCCCCTGATCATACAAACGCTCAATCAGGCGATCACGGGTTCTCTGGGATGTCATCCCTATACCGGCCAGGTTTACTCCACCCATACCTAAATCTAACTCCTTAATCCCAAAACCAGCCGCTTTATGAAAATATCTTCCTTATCCTAACCAACCTGCCACGACTATTCATCAAAGAGTCGGATTTTCTACGACAGGAGGTGTACGACAATCCAATAATTCATGAATGACCGATGTCGCATAACAGCCCTTATACAGGAAAAAGCGCAATTCCAGATCATTACCATCCCATAACCAGGACAAGTCTTTAACCTGAGACACCAGTGATCTGCGTTCCTGCTTCAAACCTCGCTTTTCGAGCCCAGCAGCAAATTCCGTATTTTTGCTGGCTGCGGCCTTCTCCAACTCTTCAATATGCCCTGCACAACCAGAACGACCTTTACCCCAAAGCGGACCAGTCGCCAGCAGCACACCTGAAGCAAAACGCTCTGCTACAGAATCGTCACGACGCTCAGGAAATATAAGAGAAGCGGAATCAGGGAATGTCAGCACATCGCCGTCATTCATATCCAGCCAGGTTTCGGAAGCCACCCGCTCACCCAGCGCGTCATTAAATATCTTGGATCGGGCTGCAGAAAGAGCGAAACCACGTTTTTCCCGAGCCAGTTTAATTTCCCCGGAGAACAATTTCTTCGCCAGTGTCAGGTTATGGCCACCTTGCCCAAAGCGCTGCTCACCAAAATAGTTGGGAACACCACTCTTTTGCACAGTTTCCAGCAGGTTTTCCAGACGACTGCGGTCACCTTCAAAATCCCGCAACCGAATCACAAAGTGATTGCCGTCCAGTGCACCTGTTCGCAGCTTACGATCATGGCGAACAGCTTTTAATAACTTAACGCCTTCTATAGCAGAGAACTTTTGCTGCCACGCCTCAAATTCATGCTCAGGAGGCAAACCAGGAATACGCAGACTGAACCACTGCTCAGTGACCCCGTGCCGATCTTTCAGCCCCGCATAGCTGATATCCACAGAGGGAACGTCAGCCAGTTTTCCAAGCTGCCGTGCCAGCCATGAGGTATTCTGGTTTGTCTTTTCAATTCGAAGAAAAAGGTGTTCACCATGCCCTACGGGTTCAAATGGTAACTGTTCACGCACCTGAAAATCTTCAGGAACAGTTTTAAACAGAGCTGATCCAGCACGACCACCAAAGGCGAGAGGCCAGTCTAAAGACCCGATAGGAGAAACTTCTTGGGAAGAGGACATATCACATCAGTCCGGCATAAAGAAAAAAGTTTCGTTCTCACGCACCATGCCTAATTCACTGCGGGCCAGATTTTCCAAAGCATCCAGACCGGCCTGTCTGGTTCCCTTCTGCTGAAGAGCAACCACCTCAGCGGCCAGCGCGTCATTCCGGGCCTGCATCAGGCTGTTTTTCTGCTGCTGTTCTTGCACCTGCTCACGCACACGCATCAGCTGGGCAAGACTGCCTTCGCCTACCCAAAGCTTAAACTGGAGCACAACCAGAAGAACTGACAGAACAATCGTTACCGGACGCATAAACCTCAATCAGCCACGCAAAATAGAACTTAGTTACAGTACATAACAACACTTTGCTCCGCTACCAAATTTCTTTGTTGAGCAACAAAAGCTTCAGCAACAGAAAGGGGAAGGTCGTAAAACCTTCCCCTTATTATGAACTTCAAATAATCAGAAGTTTACTTGGTATCCAGCTCTTCGAAGCCTTTCACCAGATCATCCAAAGCTTTCATCTGCTTCAGGAACAGTTCCAGCTGACTCAGCCGCAAAGCACTAGGACCATCGCAACGGGCTTTATCAGGGTCAGGATGAGCTTCGATAAACAGACCGGCAATTCCAAGAGCCAGACCAGCGCGGGACAGTTCGGTGACTTGATGACGACGACCACCAGAGGCTGCGCCATTAGGATCACGACACTGCAGAGCGTGGGTCGCATCAAAGATCAGGGGAGCGCCGCCGCTGACTTCTGCCATAGTGCGGAAGCCCAGCATATCCACAACAAGATTATCGTAACCGTGGCAAGCACCACGCTCACACAGCATAATCTTTTCGTTGCCAGCTTCTTTGAACTTATCAACGATATTGCCAACCTGTGGTGGACTCATAAACTGAGGCTTTTTAACGTTAACAACGGCGCCGGTTTCCGCCATGGCAACAACCAGATCAGTCTGGCGGGCTAGGAAAGCTGGCAGCTGAATAACGTCAGCGACTTCGGCAACAGGCTTACACTGGAAAGTTTCGTGCACGTCGGTGACGACCGGGCAACCATAGGTATCCTTAATCGCCTTCAGTATTTCCAGACCTTTGTCCATACCCGGACCACGGTAAGAAGCCACGGAGGAACGGTTAGCCTTATCGAAGGACGCCTTGAAAACGTAAGGAATGCCAAGCTTGTTGGTCACTTCCACGTAATGTCCGGCAATTTCCAGAGCCAATTCCTTGGACTCAAGAACATTCATACCGCCAAACAGCACAAACGGCTTGTTGTTGGCGACCTCAATACCGTTAGGCAGCGCAATGGTTTTATGCTGCATCAGCTTACCCTCTTTCCTTAACAGCTGCTTCTACAAACGCTGTGAACAGGCCATGTCCGTAGCGTGGGGTGGAAGTAAATTCCGGATGGAACTGGCAGGCAACAAACCATGGGTGGTCTGCTACTTCAACCATTTCTACCAGAGACTTATCCACAGAGCGGCCAGAAATGGTTAAACCTGCTTTTTCCAGCTGCTCAACATAGTTATTGTTCACCTCATAGCGGTGACGATGGCGCTCTTTAATAGTTTCTTCGCCATAGGCTGCACGGGCATTAGTGCTTGGTTCAAGGTGACAGAGCTGTGCACCCAGACGCATAGTGCCGCCGAGGTCAGAGGTTTCAGTGCGTTGCTCAACCTGGCCGGTTTCATCCATCCACTCGGTAATCAGGCCGATAACCGGATGCTTGGCATCAGCGTCAAACTCGGTACTGTTCGCGCCTTCAATACCAGCCACATGGCGAGCATATTCAATAACCGCAACCTGCATACCCAGACAGATTCCCAGATAAGGAACCTTGTTTTCACGGGCATAGCGAACAGTGGCAATCTTGCCTTCCACACCACGGTTGCCGAAGCCACCGGGTACCAGAATGGCATCAACATCTTTCAGAACATCAGTACCGTTGCGCTCAATCTCTTCAGAGTCGATATAACGCAGGTTGACTTTGGTGTGAGCGCTCAGACCAGCGTGCTTCATGGCCTCAATCAGAGACTTGTACGCATCTAGCAGTTCCATGTACTTGCCGACCATAGCGACAGTCACTTCCTGCTTGGGGTTGAACTCACGCTCAACCACATCATCCCATTCAGATAGGTCTGCAGGCTTACATTCCAGTCCCAGGTTTTCCACCAGAGTTTCATCCAGACCCTGCTCTTTCAGCATGCCAGGAATCTTGTAAATAGAATCCGCATCTTCCAGAGAGATAACCGCCTTCTCAGCCACGTTTGTGAACAGGGCAATCTTGCGACGGGAAGAGATATCGATGTGTTTTTCGGAACGACAAATCAGTACATCTGGCTGAATACCAATGGAACGCAGTTCTTTTACAGAGTGCTGGGTTGGCTTGGTTTTCAGCTCACCGGCCGTCTTAATCCATGGCACCAGAGTCAGGTGCATCAGTTGTGCGCGACGAGGGCCAAGCTCTACTTTTAGCTGACGAACAGCTTCCAGGAATGGCTGGGATTCAATATCACCCACAGTACCGCCAATTTCCACCAGCGCCACATCAGCATCGCCAGCACCGGCAATAATGCGGGATTTGATTTCATCAGTAATGTGAGGAATCACCTGAACTGTTCCGCCCAGGTAGTCTCCACGGCGTTCTTTTTTCAGCACATGCTCATACACACGGCCAGAGGTAAAGTTATTCCCCTGAGTCATGGTGGTGCTGACAAAACGCTCATAGTGACCAAGATCGAGATCGGTCTCGGCCCCATCTTCAGTAACAAAAACTTCACCATGCTGGAACGGACTCATAGTGCCCGGATCCACGTTGATGTAAGGGTCCAGCTTGAGCATGGTAACCTTCAGGCCGCGTGCCTCAAGAATGGCAGCAAGAGAAGCGGCCGCAATGCCTTTTCCAAGAGAGGAAACAACACCGCCCGTGACGAATATATAGCGCGTCATTGAAAACCCGTTTTCTGGTAGGCGTTAATCGCCTTTTGGGGTAGAGGAAGAAGTTAATCAAGATGGGGTTGTAGGATACCAAACAGCACCCGATGCCTCAATGAAAAGAGGGATTTTTCATCAAAAATGATGGCATTCGGCGGCTATCGCACAACCGAATGCCATGCCAGGGATCAATGCAACTTCAACACCACATCAGGTTTATCAGAGAGGACCTTGGGCAGAGCATGGCCATAGTTATCAAGGACATATTGGTAGGCATAACGTCCTACCAAACTACCAGCAAGAGCGCCGGTGACATGGACAGGAGTGGAAGTTCCGGCAATCAGGGTTGTGGCACTGCTACCAATCCAGCCTGCTGTACCGGCCGCCAGTGACTCAACGCCAACACGAACAGAATCCGGGGCTGCATTTTCCCAGGTCAGCTTCCCGGCCTGATAATTGTCAAACAAAGTATGTGCAACACCCATCCCCGCACCAACAACTGGTGCAGGCAGGCCCGTCACCCTCTCAACAGTAAAAGCGGCCGCGCCACCAACACCATGATAAACCCCATCACGCACTGTATGCCCTGCCAGCTTGACCATCTCAGCTTCTGTATAGTTATGAGGTAGTTTGCCATCCTGACGATAACGGTCATAAACACGAACCCCGGCACTAATAGTCCCCCCGACAACAGCACTAACGCCAAAGGCCCGAACTGTCCCACGCAAATGAGCCCTTATTGCCTGCCCCCGGGTTGCAGGAGCTTCTCCACCTATGCCTCTATCTAAATTGTCATCAGCTACAATCTGATTTTTAACAAGATGTTTTACGTCCTTACCATCACCCAAAGCAGCCTGGATACGGCCAACGGCATCAGCATGATCATTCCAGTTAGACTGGGAACGAATCTTTGCCGCCATCTCCGGTGGTACAACAACCCTGACTTTTGACGCATCCCCAGGGTTAAGCCTCATACCAGTTGCTTTACCGTCCTTCACTCCCATCAACAGATGGGAAATATCAGCCATCACTTTACCAAGATCATCACTGGATTTAGGCACAATATCCGGCAGACTGGTTCCATAGCCCTGATAAATCTGTACATTAGCACTGACATTTCCACCTGCTTTCAACTCATCCAATACCTGTGCAATAGGAGGACTACCACTAGTCCCTGCAACCAGCCGGTTATATTCACCAACCTGACTCCAGGCTCCCTCGCCTAGCAGATCAAGTTTTAACAGATTCGAACGCAGCTTTCTGTATTCCATACTACTCACAGCATCTTTCAGATATCTGTAAGCCGCCGTCAACGCACTGCCCTTGTGGGTTGCCACAACCCCAACAACGTTAAATTTTTTGGAAAACTTAATTTTCTCTCCTGGCGCAAGGGATTGCACCAGATGATCAAACTCTTCATCGAGGATTTCGATATTGCTACGCCCTTTACTGGGTACAACTACCTTAAACAGGGGATGAATAGGCTCCATACCACTGTATATAGTCATGGCAACCTGAGGACCACCAGCCACAATCAGAGCAGTAGTGTCATCATCTACAGACTGCAAAACAGTCGGATCTAATTTTGCTAAAGCCCTGACAGCTTTCCCCAAAGCTCTTTCCAACGCCTCCGCCTGATCATCATCAACAGTGTCGGGTATAGCGATATCGTCGAGCATTCCCTGATCGGTATAGGAAGCGGCGATACGAGCAACCTGAACAGAGTCAACCCGGGTCTTTTTACCCTCATGGGAATAAAAAGAGAGAGACTCCTCTTCAGGAATATCGTCGTATCGGTAGCGCCGCTCATCATCTGCCTCTATTGTGGCTTGGGTATCGTTATCGCCCATTGCCCAAGGGTTCACTGAGAACTCCAGAGCCATACCTGTAGCACCACTAAAGAGCCGCGCATCCTGTAAAAGTGGTTCAGTTGATTCCTGCTCTTTACTCTTATGCGCATCTTCTTTGCCTGAAGGTTCACTATAAGAGGCAACATCATCGGGCTCCGAGGGTTCAGAACCTGATTCAGCCCTGATTTCGCTAACACCCATAGCAACAGCCAGCGCTAAGGCAGCTGGCAGAAAACCGGAATACACACCCTTATCTCGAATTTGAACAGCCATTCTTCTGCACCAGAGGATAAAATCGAGCGAAGTGTAGACAGGCTTATCTCCAGCCGCCCAAGGGAGCTGTTAAAAACTGTTACCGCATGTTGGCAGAGTGTTTATTAAAAGGAACTTACCGAACCGGAAGGAATCAGAGAGAACTGGAGCCTTTCTGTTAAACCCAGATAACGTTCAAAAGCAGTCTAAGGTCGCCAGCTTATAGATATACATTTCTCCCCTGCTTTAGCCTGATAACCCTCCGCAACCAAAAGACCAGGTATTGCTATTAGCTGTTTACCATCATGAAGAATAGGCAACCGATTACGCAACCACGATGGAACGCCCAGCTCATTAAGCCATTTTTTTAAAGTCTTACTCCCTTTTCTACCAGGCAATGAAAATGACTGCACATCAGTTTCGCTGCGAACAGAAAACACCCCACGGGCATCAGCTGCCACACAACTTCGCCCATGTTTCATGGAAGGTGCGACAACGATCTCACAATCAATCTGACTCTGCTCCGGAAGAGTCAAAGACTTTCCCTCATAAGGAATATTATGGAAAGGTACAAAGCTGGCTACAGGCCGACAAGCCACAAGAAAGTGTTTATAGCGGCGCACCTCTCCACCAGCCCATATAACAACAGGCTCACCATCAACACGGGCGCCTGCAACCTCTTCCATAATCTGCAACACAGTTGCCCGGGACGGCACAGCTAACTTTTCTCGCCGCAGCCACCCCCTAAGCAATAAAGAACGACGAGAAGTCGATAGCGCTTCCATAGAGCGAATGTCCAGAACATTGGCTGCTCCAAGAACAGGAAGGTTCAGCTCAACAACACATTGGCTGTAATCGTCTTCCGCAACACTCCGAAGAATGCCTTCCGCCTCACCACTTAACTCTGCCAGCCTTGCTACACCGGTTTTCATGCCGGGCCAGCGCTCTGCCAGCTCCGGCAGAACATTGTTGCGCAGAAAATTCCTGTCAAAGCGAATATCAGTATTGGAATCATCTTCAATCCATTCCAGATGATTCTCTTTTGCGTATGCTTCTACATCTTTTCTTTCACACCCAAGAAGCGGACGAATAATTTGCCCTTTTCCCAATGGGCGAGATGCCGGAATCCCCTTCAGGCCATCAACGCCAGTCCCTCTCATAATCCGGTACAAAACGGTTTCTACCTGATCATCAAGGTGATGCCCCTGCAGTAGAACTCCGCCATAACTCAGCTCACTTGCAAAGACCTGATACCTCGCCTCTCTGGCAGCTTCTTCCACATTATTTGTACCGTCAAAGCTGACACGGTGAACCGCAAGAGGAATGTCCCAGCTAGCACACAAAGCCTGGGCATGATCAGCCCAGCCATCAGCCAATTGACTCAGTCCATGGTGAATATGCACTGCTCGCAGGGCTTTAATGTCATTATGATCGCGCAGAGTTTTGCAGATATGCAGAAGAACTGTGGAGTCAACACCGCCACTGAACCCAACGACAACAACAGAACCCACCACAGGTTGACCTTGTATGGCCCGAAGAACAATATCTGGAGTGAGTTTCATATTCGCGATATGTGACCTGAAAAAAAGACAATAAAAAAGCCAGAGCGCTAATACTAATATCGCTCTGGCTTTGAGACTACCAGCTTATGGCCGATGCCTGGAACATAGAAATCTAAGAGAGATTAGCTTACACCAATCTCGCGTAAACGCTGGTAACGGGCATGAACCAATTCAGCACCTCGCAGGCCTTTCAGTCGATCAAGCTCTTCCAGAAGAGCATCTTTCAATCCCTGCGCAGCCACTGATGTATCACGATGAGCACCACCTAAAGGCTCTTCGATCACTCTATCCACCAGACCCAGTTCATGCAATCTGGCAGCAGTAATACCCATAGCTTCTGCTGCATCGGAAGCTTTTTCTGCCGTTTTCCACAGGATGGATGCACAGCCTTCCGGAGAAATCACTGAGTAGGTGGAATACTGCAGCATCAACAGGCGATCACAAACACCAATAGCCAGCGCACCACCAGAGCCACCTTCACCAATAACGGTGGAGATAATCGGTGTTTCCAGGCGGGACATCACCGCAAGGTTCCAGGCAATAGCTTCACTCTGACCACGCTTTTCTGCATCAATACCTGGATAAGCACCCGGAGTATCGATAAAGGTCAGAATAGGAATACGGAAACGTTCGGCCATTTCCATCATCCGGCAAGCCTTTCGGTAACCTTCAGGGCGAGGCATACCAAAATTACGGCGCACCTTTTCCTGCACTTCCCGGCCTTTCTGGTGACCAATAATCATCACCGGCTGACCATCCAGTTCCGCCATACCGCCCATAATGGCATGATCATCGGAGAAATGGCGATCGCCATGGATCTCATCGAAATCGGTAAAGATTTCGCGGATATAATCCAGGGTGTAAGGACGACGGGGATGACGGGCCAGCTTGGCAACCTGCCAGGCCGAAAGGTCATTGAAAATATTGGCCGTCAGATTACGACACTTGTCTTCAAGCGTGGCAATCTCACCGGTAATGTTCAGTTCATTATCACTGCCAACCAGTCGCAGTTCCTCGATCTTGGCTTCGAGTTCAGCTATTGGTTGTTCAAAATCAAGATAGTTCGGATTCATTGGCGAGAATCACAACCATTCACGTAAAAATTGGCTACACATTAAGGAATCCCTGACACCTTGTCGAGGGAAAAGATGTAAGGCGACGTTACCAAACATTACCAGCAATACACTTCCGGAAAGATAGTTAATACAACATCACAGTATTATCCACTAACCGTACACCTGTCAGGCACCAGTTACGAAGTGTATCCAACAATCGCTCACGCTCCCGACGTAGGGTTCGCCCGGTAACACCCGGATCAGCAAGGGGCAGAGAACAACTAGCAACCACCTGATTCCAGCTTTCTATATGACGACCATCATAATTAACCCGCACCACAACAAGGTTTACTCCCGACTGAACAGGAGCAAGTAACTTCTCACGGCTTTTGTGGGTCATCTGCACCAGTGGTAACGAAGATGGTGCGTAACGTAAATCTCTAACGGTTTCGGCGGAGTATATTTCGGGATCAGAAATAATCAGGTAATCCACTCGAATATCTTCCAGAAATTTTCTTGGGATATCCTGGTCATATAATCCCAACCCCAATCCCGGCAGCCACCGGTACCATTTTCGTGCACTGCAGGAAGGTAGCGGATCGGTCGCCCCATCAGGACAACTCTCTTCAACAGCCATTACCATTTTATAGTGCCACTTCAGGGTATTTTCTGCTGAGGTCAACTTCAGGCCAGCTTTTTTCAAGTCATCAAACAGTTTTGCCGTGCGAATATAATCCGGCAGCAATTCATTATCCGGCATGACTTCATAAACCGGAGTCACCATGCCTCTGCCTTTTAGAAGCTGGCCAACGTCTTCTGGAGTTGCATCGACAAACTCCCATACCGTTCTTTGTGTTGGTTGTGTTTTTTCTACAACCTGAAGAGGTTCGGAGTCATCTTGCCAATAGCTATTCCA
Source organism: Parendozoicomonas sp. 2304DJ65-17 (assembly GCF_058148445.1). Lineage (NCBI taxonomy): Bacteria > Pseudomonadati > Pseudomonadota > Gammaproteobacteria > Oceanospirillales > Endozoicomonadaceae > Parendozoicomonas > Parendozoicomonas sp. 2304DJ65-17. The sequence goes on along the minus strand of NZ_JBYVJV010000008.1, from coordinate 243,457 downwards.
AAAAGAACAACCCGACATCAGCAGCGATAGTGCAACAACACCGAACAGTGGGTAGAAGGAAAAGCAGCCTCGTACGCCCGCCGACGTACGTTCTTGCCCCTGCTCACTTTGCCTTCTAACCTGAAAAGACACCATATGTTGTACTCAACAGAAAATAGAAACCCAGATATTGTTTTGTACAATATCAAACAAACGGATATTTCGCGCATTCATAACTGAAATCGCATTAATACATGTCCGGCAGGCGCTAAGAATATGGTGACACAGAAGTACTGACAAGCATTGGACTACATATAACAGTTAAAGCGCACGGCACAAGAAAGCAGTTAAGACAATACGATTAGGGAGGCGGTTCAAGGATGAGCACCACCACAATCACTCAGCTGGAACCTTGTCCATTTTGTGGCAGCACACAAGGTAGTGTGCACCATCAGATTTTCAGCCACCGGGTTATATGCAAAACCTGCAATGCCTGCGGGCCACGTTGTCGCACACAGCAACAGGCATTATTGCAGTGGGAGCATCAATCCCGCGAGCTCCGGCTGGAAAAAACCATTGAGAACCGGCTGCTGCTGGAACACCTTAGCAACTTTGGGGATTTACCGCCCCCAGTACTCCCATCCGGAAGAGAAAACCCGTTACCCTTTCGCCGGCTTAACAGTTAACCCTGCACGGGAACCAGATTCCAGATTGCGGATACTGTTTTCAAGCTGAAGAAGACGACGGTTGACCTGTTGCCGGTGTGCATCAATGGCCTTCATCTTCTCAGCATAATCTTTTACCTGAGACTTCACATCTGCAGTAAAGCGCTGATTCTCGGATGTTGTTTTTTTCACGGAAGCAGAAAGACTGTCTACAGTTTTCTGCAAACTATCTATCTGCTCCCGGGTAATTGTTGAACCCGCTACAACATCGGCATTGACTGCCCGCACTTGCTTTTGAAGTGCTGTCAGGGTTTTCTCTGCAGACGCCAGCTCTTTGGTATTCTTATCTATCTGATCAACCGAACCTTCCAGGGCTTTGCCTGACTTGGCAATACTGCTGCTCAGGGCATCGATACGCTTACTTTGGGCTTCAATATTCTGACGGTTACGTTTATTAGAAAGATCCCACAGCTTACGAATCTCAAAATTCACAGCCTTGAGCTCGTCTTTCACCTTGCTGTCGTTCTTACTTACGGATTCACCGGTTTCAGAAACAGCACCGGAAACTTCCGTTAGCAATGAGGCGGTAGCAGCCAGTTGCGTTCTGGCCTCTTTCAACTCTTTCTGCAGAGCCTGTACTTGTAGATAACCACCAGCAGCCAGCGCCAGAAACGCTACAGACAACACAATTGTGGCTAATGGAAAACGCGAGGAATTGGCTTCAGGTTTCCCTGAAGGTTTCTTTTCAGGGGTTTTCTTACCCCGATCAGGCGTGCGCTCAGGCATGTCATCCGGTGACAGGGAAATACTGGGCAGGTGGTCAAGATCGTCCTGGGAGCGAGAATTCATCGACATTACATGCTGAATGGAAATTACAGCTATTCTAGAGCAAAGCCGGTTCCCGCCCAATAGCAAGCTCCGTAAAACATTATCCTCGTCCCAATTTCGGGCACACTGACAACCTTTGCGCCAAAGCGGGGCTTATTTTCTAGGTCTCATGATCGCAAATACAGTCATGCCAGCGATATCGCAACTTGGTACAGTGTTTGCTGCTATCAGCATACCCACCCCAGACTGTGACAGAGGATATGCCCATGCCAATCTATACCAAAGAAATGCTGGACCTAATGACTGTTCTTCGCCGCAGACTGAAAGCTGAATTTGATATTGTCATTCGCTTCAGCGGTGATGACACGCTCGATACCATTCAGGATCTGGCCAGACGCTCTGCAGACAAAACAACAAAAAATACGGCCCTGAAACTGCTTCAATTATCAGGCAAAGATCTAACCCTTGAGGATCTGGCGAGACCTGCCCATAAACCTCTGGCTATGCAAGCGGTTCCGGAAGCCAAACCACAACAACGCAGTGTGCGTATTTATCGGGGGCAAGTGGTGGCCTGATCAGCCACCATTATTATTTTGTACTCTTTGGTGACACTACCTTTTGAAAAGCTACAACTCACAGATTGCTCATCTGGAAGACTTTTCTGCCAGAAAAAACATGAACACCTATCAAAAACAACAATACCCATAGATAAAAACTATTCAAATCAAAGAAAAACCCTATCAACATTACATGGAAACTGCGGCAACCACAGTGCTATCATCGGCAAACCGAATTTTGCCATGCCGAGGCAGTATTCGGCATACGCCTGATAGGATCTAGATGGAGACAAGCAAAATGGCTTTTGAACTGCCCGCCCTGCCTTACGAGCGCGATGCACTGGAACCTCACATTTCCAAGGAAACTCTGGACTACCACTATGGCAAGCATCACAACACCTACGTTGTGAAGCTGAACGGTCTGGTTGAAGGTACCGACATGGCCAGCCAGTCTCTGGAAGAGATCGTTAAATCTTCTTCTGGTGGCGTATTCAATAACGCAGCCCAGATCTGGAACCACACCTTCTACTGGAACTGTCTGAGCCCTAACGGTGGCGCCCAACCTTCCGGTGCCCTGGCTGACGCCATCAACAAAGCATTTGGTTCCTACGAAGATTTCGTAGCCAAGTTCTCCGATATGGCGGTAAATAACTTTGGCTCCAGCTGGACCTGGCTGGTTAAGAACGCTGACGGTTCCGTGGAAATTGTTAACACCAGCAACGCAGCAACTCCTCTGACTACCGATCAGAAGCCTCTGCTGACCTGCGACCTGTGGGAACACGCTTACTACATCGACTACCGTAATGTTCGTCCTGATTACCTGAAAGCCTTCTGGGCGCTGGTGAATTGGGAATTTGCGGAAGCGAATTACGCTTAAGCATAATCAATAGGTAGGCAATGAAGTTTTAATGTCTATCTAAGATCATTTCCAATACCGCTTGATAAGGAAACTTTTCAAGCGGTTTTTTTATTTATGAACACTGATCATTCAAGTTCACAGCCTACACCTGCAGGCACTGAGTAGTCCTGATTCTCCAACATCATCCTCACTCGATAGGTTCTGCTGGCAGAATCAATAATCGGGTCAATCACAACAACTTCCGCCTGAACAGTACTTGCACCCAGCGAGTGAAGCTTCACCATTTTCTTCTCGCCAATCGTCAATTGACCAAAAGAATCAGCAGCCATCAAAACGTCAACATACAGAGGGTTAAGAACTGCCAGTTCAACAACAGGATCGGTTCCAACATATTCACCAACATCATTATGGCGGTCGATCACAACTCCATTAACCGGACTGAATACTTTTCGCAACGCAAGCTCCTGCTCCGCGACTTTCAGTTCCTGCTCAGCGATCAGACTTTCCGTTTCTATTTCATCTTTCTCATGGGCCGACAACATATCGTCTTCATAAAGGTTGGTATTGCGATCCTGGTTACGTTTGGCAAATTCAGCTTTCACTCTGGCCAGCGCTACTGCCGCGCTTTGAACCCCTGAACGTTGCTGGAAAAGCAGCTGCCCTTCCTTAACCGTTTGCCCACGTTTCACTGGCACGCTTTCCAGCACCCCAGACACAGCAGGGCTGACTTCTATCCTTTGGCTTGGCTCCAGGATACACCCAAGAACTTTGTACTCCTGAGCAGAAACAACAGAGGAGTTCAGAAAAATACTGGTAAATGCGATTTGAAGATAATTGCGGGAAGATATCATGAGCTATATCCACTCTTTCCTGAAAATGAGAGCAACCTTTGCCGTTTAACATCCGCATCCAGTAGATTCATTCGCTGCTGGTAATGCAGTTTTTCAAGTTTCTTCTGACAACCACGCAGCAGCCAGTAACCCAAACGGTTGCGCCAAAGAGAAAACGAAGCCACTGTTGTGAGAATTGCACGAGTAGAGGGTTTCAAAACACGTAGAATCAAACTGTCTTCTAATGACAATATAAAGCTATAGCTGCCCGGGTCTCCCTGACGGGCACACCGACCATAAAACTGACGATCAATACGTGACGCATCCTGTAACTCCGTGATGATTACATGCAACCCTCCAACCTCTCTGGCTGGATTTGACAGCTTTATATCAGTTCCTCGCCCGGCAATGCCTGTTGCAATAGTCACCGCACGACTTTGTCCAGCCTGGGCTATTATGTTGGCCTCTTCTTTATCTTGTCGGGCATTTAACACCCTACAGGTAATTCCTCTCTGACGAATCTGCTGCGCAAGCTCTTCCGATGCGCCAACTGTTGCGGTTCCCACAAGTATGGGCTGCCCTGATCGATTTATTTCCACGACCCAATCTGCGACCGCACTGTATTTGCGCTCAAGAGTTGGCATAACCTCAACCCTTGTTATTACTCTTCGAGTTTCTCTCAACAATGGAATCTGAGAGCATTGAGTTCGAAACACCCCTAGCAACTCTCGACGAATCTCAACACCCGTTCCTGTCATGCCGGACAAAGTGTAATACTTACGAAAAAAATTCTGATAGCTGATTTCTGCTTGGGTCTCTCGTGGCTTGGTTAATTCCAACTTCTCTTTTAATTCAATCATTTGGTGCAAACCCTGCCCCCAGCTACGGCCAGGAGTTACCCGGCCAGTATAGGGATCAACAATTTGCACCTCCTGTTCATCGTTAATAATGTAATCTCTGTTCAATTTATAACGATACAATGCGGCTAAAGCCTGGCTCACCAATGCTTCCCTATATTCCCGGCTCAGCCATAAACCACCCAACTCCCCAGCCCGGCATTCTAATAAGCGACGCCCGCTGTTTTGCAGATCAATACCATTGGTTTCAGAAATCAAAAAGTGCTGCTCAGGCTTAAGCTCTTCCGCGAGAACCATAGCCGTTGTAATTAACTGTTCTTCGAATGAGCCAAATTTTTCATCGCCGGAAATAATCAATGGCGTTCTTGCTTCGTCAACAAAAATACTGTCTGCCTCATCGACAATGGCGAAATGCAAACCGCGTTGGAGTAATTTCTGAGAAAACTCAGGTTGAGTAAACAACTCCATTTGTAAAGCCTGATTGGATGAAGCCAACTCTCCTAAAGAGATAGTGTCTTTAAGGTAATCGAAAACCAATTCTTTATTGCTGCAATATGTTATGTCGCAACCATAAGCCTGCCGCCTCTGATCAGGTTCCATACCGTGAATCACGCAAGCGGATGACAAAGACAAACTCTCAAAAAGAGGAGTCATTTCTTCCAGGTCACGTTCCGCCAGATAATCATTAACCGTAACAACATGAACAGGAATCCCAGCCATAGCTGCCGTTGCGCACGCTAAAGTGGCTGCCAGAGTTTTTCCTTCCCCAGTAGCCATTTCGGCAATTTCCCCTCTGAGCAGGCAGAGTGACGCTCTTATCTGGGTGTGATGATGACGCATACCCATTACGCGCCCAGAGAACTCTCTCACTAAAGCAAAGTTCTCTATAACCCTATCCGTGGTAAGGGGCTTAGTCTTTAAATCACATGAAAGGTTCTGGTGATACTGCTCAAGCGCGCTCTGATCCAGTCGTGCAAGCTGCTCACTTCGACGGATAACATCTTCCGCAAATCTCTGGTCAGAATGTAAGAAAACCGCCTTATTTTGTCTCAAAACACCAGCCAAAACAGAAAACCAGCGATCCGAACGCGTCGTCTGTAACAAAGGGCGCTCAGCCCTCACTCCAGTTATTCTTGATTCACGACTTACAAATACTCCCACAGCCTACTCCTATTAAACCGTGAAGTAGTCCAGGAAAGTTCGCCGAATATAGTGATACAGGCGATAGACAACAGGCTCTGGCATAAGCTCAAATTGCACAAAAACGCGTTGACTGATCAGAGGACTTAAGCCTTTTATATTTTTAAGCTCTGCCGGGAAGAAATTTGCTATCGTGCTGTTTTCACTGGCAGGATCCATTTTTATAATTCCTCCGGCCGCATCAGATAAAATTGGACTGGGCAATTCCCGAGATGACGAAGGTGTAATCTCCCAATTACCTGCGACCAAATCTGTATTCAAATCAGCTGAAGAGCGTATTTTTACCTGGTTTGTTTGATGTCTAATATTCTCAATAGCATGTTCAGGCAACATGGTTTGCACAAGAAGTGCTGATCGTGAAACAACATACCCCATTAACTGACCACGGTTTAACCACTGCCCTTCAAGTTCTTTATGTTCAGAAATACGTATAACGCCCTGAGTCTGGCTTACGATGGATAAATGATTATGCCGCTCTCTAAGCTCCTGAAGGGTTTCTTTTATCTGGTAAATTTCTTCGTCATAAATGCGTACTTGCACGGCGTCTGAATATTCGCCCCTTCGGCGGGCAATAAGTTCTTCCATTCTCCACTTATTAACCTTGATCTCCTTTTCCAGCTCCGGATTGGAGCACAGAGTCAGAGGCTGGCCCGCCACAACAGTTTCACCATCTTCAACAAGCCAGCGATCAAAGAAACAGCTTTCCAGAATCACCAATCGTCCCTGCTCTTCCGTCATAACAACCCCTTCCACGGTCAGTGTTTTAGGAGCAGGAACCACAAACAAGCCTGCAGCCATGACAACCAGCAGCGAAGGAACAATCAACCAAGGGTGGCGACCATGAAATTTAAATTCCTTATTATTTAATGTTTCCCAGAGCAGTTTTAATACGGGCCAAATCCACACCATGGTGACGGACCAAATGGCCAGAACTACACCTATAAAAAAGTACTCCTGAGCAACAAACAATGCGATGGTGATGGAAATAAACAGCCGATACACAAAGCTGCCAGCACCATAGAATGCAAATATAAGCGCTTCACGCATTGTCGAAGCCGGAGATTCCTGCATAGGCACAGCAAACAGATAACGTTTTGCCAAATAGCCCCAATATTGATTGGCTTTTTGCCCAAGATTAGGAATTTCCAGCCAGTCTGCCAACAGGTAGTATCCATCAAAGCGCAACAGGGGATTCCCGTTAAACATCAGGGTAGAAACGCCAGCAATAAACAGAATGTTGTAAGCAAAAGATCTTAACAATCCCGGTTCGGCATTCATCCAGATAATCATCGCAAGTGCTGCGATAAACAGCTCCACCATCATACCCGCAGCATCAACCAACATACGCTGATATTTACTGGAAAAACCGGTCGATGCCGAGGCATCAACATAGGGCATGGGAAAGAACACCAGAAACATGATGCCAACCTCGTGCACTTCACCGCCAAAACGACGAATGGCATAACCATGGCCCAGCTCATGCAGGAGTTTGATAACCGGATAGACAAGCCATAAAAGCAAAAGGTTATCAGCAGCCAATATTTGATCAGCCGCATTGGCCGTGAGAGCGTCCCAATGTCGGGCAGCCATCACAGCCAGCATACCCACCATACTCAACCAGACGAAGAAAAAACCTTTACTGAAAAACGGGGCGACCCATGGCGCTGTTCGGGACAAGAACCGGTTCGGACTCATTAAGGGTACTTGAACCGATAAAGGAGAACGGAGTTTGGCGAGCCATTTCTTTCTTTTACGTTCCTCCCCGGCTCTTAACAGTTCTGCGGCATCACCACTGAGGTCCATCCGAATAATATGGCTCTGATAAAGATTACCTATTAACTGCAGGATTTCTTCATGGGTTGGCAACTCATCTTTTAGCCTCTCACTGGCCAACCGCCATATATCTTCGATGGTGCGCCGACCATCCATAAGACCCACTAATGTGTAAGCTTGTGGAGTTAGCCTGCGAAACTGACCACTCTCATGATTCTGAAGAACATACCAGCGCTGCTGTCGGTAATGATGGACGTGAACCTCTACATGATGTCGCAGTTGCGGCTTCAAATGTGCGATACGATACCAGTCCCGCGAGAAGAGAATGGCTGTCATGTGAGCGCGTCCTTTGCTGTCAGCCCCATAAACGCCACCATTGCAGCTTCAACCAGTCAATCAATGAACGTGTCCATATTGAAATTAATCGGCGTTCATCGACATAAATCTTGGCAACACCCTCAAGGCCCGGACGCAACAGGCTGACATCTGAGAGCAATTGACCTTCCACCCGATACACTGTGGTGCCATCACGAGGCTCCGCGACAAGAGTGATCTGGTTTACGGAAAAATCAAAACTGTCATCAGGGGAGGCTGTTAATACCAATTCTCCCGTTTGTCCCACCTGTACATCATTGATACGAAATTCATCAACATACATTGCCAAACGGTAACGGTTGTTAGGGGCTAACTCAAACAGAGTATCTCCCTGCCTAAGGGAGGATCCTATTTGTTGGCTCAGATCTCCGGATACAACAATCGCATCAAACGGGGCGCGCATGCTGGACTGTTTTAATTTGAATTCAATAAGCGCCAACTCCGCTGACGCTCTTTCAAGTTCCGCAAACAGAACCTGAACCTGCGCTCTATCCTGACGAGCAAGAGCATCTTCATACTGCCGCTGAGCCCTCCCCTTTTCACTCAGCCATTTCAAACGTTCTAAACGCAAAGCCTGCGTATCCAGTGCTGCCACTACAGTATCAGCACTGACATGATCACCCGCACGAACTGGTGCCTGCTCAAGAAAACCATCAAACGGAACCACCACCGCACGAACTTCCGCGCCTTCCAATACCGCATCCGCGCCAAGGTTGTAGGGGCCCGTGGCAAAGGAAAGGAAAACTGTAAGAACAAACAAACTGATAAGGATCAGTTTTCTAACAAGGTACCCCGGTTTCAAAAAGGTCTCTAGCAGGTGTCGTGTAGCATCTCCAATCAAATGCAATACTGGTTTCTGAGCTTGTCGTTTTTGCTCCAGCGCAAGCCCCATGAGATTCGCTATGGATTCTATTTGAAGACATTCTTCTGACGTAAACGGATCGTCCATATTGCGTTCAAGAAACAGAGTTCCATAACAGAATTCCTTATCCAGCAAAGGCACAGTAATCGCGGTAGTCTGCCCCATAAACTCACAAATATTCTTATGGGCAAGATTCACCTGATCACGATCATGAATCGCTGGCCAGGACACGCTTTCCTGCTGGTCAAATGCTTCCTGCATGGCTTTCAGACTGAGCTGAGAGCTGCCCATGCGCTCTACATATTCTTCACTGTCGGATTGGCTGCTAAGAGTAATCGTTCCATTGCGGTTATACCCAAGAAGAACGCGTTCACAATGCATAAGCCGGCAAACGTAATTACACAACGCCAAAGCCGCAGCGGAAAACTTATCGTGCTCATAAATAACACTGAAGCCATTAAGCAAAATCTGTTGCCGCTCCAGTTGTTGCTTTTGGGTGTCCCCATGTTTTCTTAACAGGCGCAGCTCTAGCCACCCACAACAGAACTCCAGCTGTGACAACACTTTCGCCATAGCCTCTTTACCCTGCAAGGGGATCAGCAGAGCAACAACAGCAAGTATTCCGTCGTTTTGTTGAACAGGGCAAACCGCTATACAACCCGAATGCCCCCGGGGAGCCATAATGGGTTGCTTCTGTTTATAACATTCGTTGGCGGCGTCATAGAGTTCATGGGCATAAGGAGACTTGTCCGGGCTAACAGCAACCGGGGTCAGCTCATCTCCAGCACTGGCGGTTAACACCAGAGCGGATTGAAAAGAAATTCGGGATTTCAGGAAACTCAGCCAGTAGCCATACCAGCTATCCCCGGATTCATCGAGAATATGGTCAACATAGGCATCCGTGTGCCTGCGGCTACTGACAACAGCGTCGAGCTGTTCACTCATATTGAATAACTGCACAAGCAGCCCCGGAAAAAGCCGGGGCTAAAGTTTTTATTATTATTCCGCGCTCTCGGTTTCTGCGACTTGCTCACGGGTGGGCTCAGCCGCTTCTCCCAGACTGCCAAAACGCTGCTCATACTCACTGATAACGTTACTCAGCAGTTTATGCATACGTTTAGCCGCGTAAGGACTGAGAATAATGCGGTCGGTTAAAGAGATCGCTACCTCTTTCTGCCCCTGACGCCAGGCTTCATTAGTGCCAAACAACAGAGTCACTTCTTCTCGTGTGCTGGATACATTGCAGACATTGGCATAGCTGCTGCGCATCTTGCTGTCGTCCCAGCGAATGGAAGGCAGGTTGTTCTTTTTACTGGTCACTTGTCGATCCTTGTTTTAATAATGACTTATTGTTCTTTCTGAAATATTAATGCTTACGTTGCCAGCTGGAGTAGTGAGAGCTCCCTATACGACTCATCTCTTCGGTTGACCGGCGACTCAACGAATGACGATAACTCCAGCCTTTCGCCTGAGCGACAGCAAAAAGCAAAGCGCTGGCCGCGCTCAGTTCAGCATCCTCATCAGTATCATCTTTCTTCTTGTTTTCCTGATCTGACTCGCCCTCTAACGGAGGCTCGCCCTGCTCTGGAGCAATTGGCAACACTTCTGGATTCTGAGCCTCCTGCTCAACTGTCTTACCCTCTTCGCTCACACCCTCAGCACCACCTTCACCAGAAGCTGTCGCAGGCAAGTCTGAGAGCCTGCCAGCAAGGTTAACCGGCTCACTATTACCAGCGCCGGTCACATCTTCTACAGGCAGATTTCGCAAGAACTCAACCAGTTCCTCACTGGTCAGAGCCCGAGCCTGCTCACTGCTTAAGACTGGTTGCAGGGATAAAGCTCTATCCTGACGCCCAGCTCCCTGAGTGTCAAAGACTGAGTAGTTGTAGAGGTCAAAGAGCAGCTCGGCAATTAGCTCCCGGTTACCGGGGTCGCTGGATACGCTAAAGCCTGCGGAGCCATCTCCATCTGTAATCTGGCCGAAGTTACCAAGGATGGAATCATCAACAAATTCGCCAACAAATTGATCGCTGCCTTTACCGCCAATCATCATGTCATTACCGGCACCACCATCCAGAATATCATCTCCACCATGATCTGGATCGGTGGAATCAAAACGACGATTACCATTTAAAGTGGTTAACACGGCATGGTCACCAATAACAGCGTCAATGCCGTCACCACCGGAGAGGAAGTCGCGGCCGTTGCCACCCATAAGAATGTCATTACCGCCGTCCATCTCAATACGGTCATCCCCTCCAGATTCCGGTGTCAGAGTGGCGGCTACAAGACCTGATGCAAGTTCACTGGCAAAACCATTGTCGCCCATGACAAGATCCTGCTCCTGCCCACCCTCACTGGTCACGATGTCATTGCCAAGACCCGCAATCACGAAGCTGCCGCCGTCGCCAACATTGACTGTGTCGTCACCACCTTCAAGCGCCGTTGATTCGTAGCGCCGAGCCAGATTATCGATAAAGCCGATATCTGCCAGCACAATATCCAGTCCGCTCAGGGCATCAACCTGATCATCTCCCATCCCAGCAATCACATAACTATCGCCATTACCGGTTTCAATAACGTCTTCACCACCGTTAAAGCTGATCGCTTCCAGATAATCCGGGCGGATACGGTTCGAGCTGTATGTCATATATCCTGCGTCACCAAGAACACTGTCCGTGCCCTCTCCTGTGGAAACGCGATCATCACCAAGACCCGCAAGCACCCAATCATTGCCAATACCAGCATCAATTTCGTCATCGGCACCAGCTACTTCTGACGCTCGTAACAATCCTTGTGCGGTATCAAGAATGCCAGTATCACCAAAGATCCAGTCATCCCCAGCGCCGCCAGTGAGAGAGTCTTGGCCCGCTCCACCGATAAACACATTCTGTCCGCCCTGAACGTCTAAGATGTCACGGCCGCCGAGAGCGCTTTCACTCTCAACAACCATCTCACCACCAAGAACTCTTTGAATACGACCAGAATCACCCAGTACAACATGTTCACCCTGTGCGCCTGAGAAGCGGTCATCTCCCAGGCCAAGAATGATACTGTTACGACCACTCAGCGTGGTCACCTGATCGTCTCCCGAGACAGTCTCATCACCAGTGATAGTATTAGCGGGAATATCAATGATGCCATTATCCGCCAGAATCAGGTTATCACCATCACCGGTCTGCACAGTGTCATTGCCGGCACCGGAGAGAATACGATTATCCCCTTCCGCGTCTCTAATGGTGTCATTGCCGCCTGTAAGACCAGTCGCGAACGCCTGCTGCAAAATAGAACTGTCGTATTGCAGCACACCAGTATCAGCAAGAACGACGTCGTTGCCATTCGCCATGGTCACAGTATCGTTACCCAGACCTGCCAGAACTCTATTATCGCCTCCGGTATCGGTCAGGGCGTCGTTACCCTCACCTTCATCCGAAGTCGAGAAGCGGTTCGCCATGAAGTCAGCTGTGCCAGTATCGGCGAATACCGTATCGTTGCCGAGACTGGTTTCCACGTCATCAGTGCCGGCACCAGCCATAATCAGGTTGTCACCGCCAGCGTCTGAAACTTCATCGTTTCCACCGACAACTCCGTTGGCATCAGCCTGCAGCAAATCGATGCCACGGTACTGCAGTGAACCGGTATCAGCGAGAATGACATCATTGCCATCCGCCATGGTCACAGTATCGTTACCCAGGCCTGCAAGCACTCTGTTATCACCGCCGGTATCGGTCAGGGTGTCGTTCCCCTCACCTTCATCCGAAGTCGAGAAGCGGTTCGCCACGTAATCAGCTGTGCCAGTGTCACCGAACACCGTATCGTTGCCGAGACTGGTTTCCACATCATCAGTGCCCGCACCAGCCATAATCAGGTTGTTACCGCCAGCGTCTGAAACTTCATCGTTTCCACCGACAACTCCGTTGGCATCAGCCTGCAGCAAATCGATACCACGGTACTGCAGTGAACCGGTATCAGCGAGAATAACATCATTGCCATCCGCCATGGTCACAGTGTCGTTACCCAGGCCTGCCAGCACTCTGTTATCACCACCGGTATCGGTCAGGGTGTCGTTACCCTCACCTTCATCCGAAGTCGAGAAGCGGTTCGCCACGTAATCAGCTATGCCAGTATCACCGAACACCGTATCGTTGCCGAGGCTGGTGTTCACCTCATCAGTGCCGGCACCAGCCATAATCAGGTTGTTACCGCCAGCGTCTGAAACTTCATCGTTTCCACCGACAACTCCGTTGGCATCAGCCTGCAGCAAATCGATACCACGGTACTGCAGTGAACCGGTATCAGCGAGAATGACATCATTTCCACCTGCCATGGTCACGGTATCGTTGCCAAGGCCGGCCAGCACACGGTTGTTACCACCATCATCCGATACAGTGTCGTTACCCTGTCCACTATCAGTGGTTTGATAGAGATCAGCGACAAAATCTGCCAGGCCCGTATCAGCGAAAATAATATCGTTATCAGTTCCAGACTGAATAACATCATTACCAGAGCCAGCCATAACCAGATTCTGTCCATCCCCGGCAACAATAGTGTCATCTCCGGCGTTCACAGATTCCACGGTCAAAGCTTGATCTATCACATCATCGATAGACAGCGCACGATATGCAGTGTTCTGGAACAGATCAGACGACACATTACTATCAACAACGTGTTGCCCGGAAGTGGTGGTTAAGGTGACTGAGCCGTGGTCACCAAAGAGAATGTCATCACTGACTGTGCTGGTGCCATCACCTGCGATGAGCGTTTCGCCAAACAGCCAATCATCTCCATCACCACCAAAAACGATATCCCGGCCAGCATCACCATAAAGCACATCATCACCATGCCCGCCTTTGATAATATCTTCATCCCGGCCAGCCCTGACCCGGATGGCCAGTTCCGCTGCGGACGCATCAATCACATCGGCATCATCACCACTCCAGACCTGCAAACGACGATCATCATCGTGATTTAAACCTGTATGCAATGGCACTGCCTGATCACCGGCTGTTATTCGAATGCGATCTTCACCCAGACTTGTATACAACTGAGTGATTGTCTGACCACTGGTTTCCACGCTGGTTACTGTGACATTGTCACCAGCCTGCCCGGTCCATATCACCAGACCATTATTGAAGTTACCGTTCTGGGCATCATAACTAATGGATGCCGCCGAAAGACCTGTGATCAGACCTTCTGACATCTGAACATTATCGTCAGCCTGAACACTGTCGAAATCACTGACAAACAGTGCATTTTCACCGGTTCCAGCTTGCAGTTGCAGATCACCAGCCACATCATCCATGACGCCAGTCGCTGTTTCCTGATCAGTAAATTCTCCATTTGCGGTAGAGCTGATATGGAACTGATCATTACCCTCTGAGGTGTTCAGTGAGTAGGTAGTACCTGTCAGGCTCGAAATAACATTGAATATGTCATCTCCGCTTCCGGTCACAACCGAGATATCCTGCAACCCTTGATAGTTGATACCCGCCACCGTATCACGTAACGCAGCCTCTCCAGTCAATCCACTGGTGATCACCTGAGTGATACTCTCTTGGGCATACTCGCCCTGTAGAGTGATCACAAAACCATGGCTGGTTTTGGTCACAGACACATTATCCGTATAAGGAAGCGCCGGATTGGTATTATTCGGGTTCAGAATCAAACTCAATGCAGCCAGCACATCTTTCGCTGTAGCGTTATAAGACAACGTCGCTGTCAATTCTCCTAGAACCTCAAGCTGGAAAGTGCCTGAATCTGCAGAGATATCCAGCCTTTGAACGGTCTGACGCACGGTTTCCGTGGTACCCTGTCGAATGGTTTCCACTAGCACTTCCACCGTAGCGTCGGTGGCAGCTACCAGATTACTGGTATCCACCACTTCCAGTTCAGGGAGGTCTTGACCAGCCAGCTTACCGCCAAAGGTGAGAGTGTAGAATTCCCCTGATTTCACAACCCTGATTTCGCTGCCAGGGCCAAAATGATCTTCCAGCTTCAAAGACATGTCTTCTGCGGAAAGGTCATGAGCGAGAGCTACATCACCATATTCACCGGCACCGAGAACATAGCTGCCGCTGGCCGCGCGCACTTTCAATTGCTGCACTTCCGCCAGTGATCCCATATTCAGACCTGTGAGCGTGGCATCCGTCAGGAACGCAGAGTTATCTTCTGTATCACCACTGTCGTTCACTGTCAGGGTGTTATTCCCCGCGCCGCCATCCAGTACCAGTGCCGTCGCAATGTCGTCCACCAGCTGAGTGTCACTACCAACGGTAATAGCATCATTATCATCGCCAGTATTGACAATGGTCTGACCAGAAACGGTTTTGATATGTACTCTATCGTCACCACCTTCGGTGGTAATCACTGTCAGGCCTTCATGGGTAGACTCAACCGTCAGGTCATCAACACCACTGCCAAGAAGCATATTGACAGTTTCCGTGTTTTCGTAATGGATGCCATTATGGGAAGAACCATCTCCCATACCGAAGCCGTATATTTGATCTTCTGTCAGAGTACCGGTCTGATCCGCGGGGCTGCCACTGTTATGGAAGTTCACTACATCCACCTGAACGGATTCATCCACACGCGTGTTGAGATTGACCGGACGATAGAAGTATTCATCTCCAGCAGCAGGCTTGCGGCCATCAGGCCAGTCCGTCGTAAAGGTCACTGTATCACCGCTAACACTGGCTACGGTCATCACAACTCCCTGAGCCTCGCCAGATACGACAACAAACTCATAGAGCGAGTCGTTCATACGAGGATCCAGCCCCTCCTCACGGGTCTTGGTATTTGGGTTCCAGTGAGTAGAGTCTGTATCGGTGAGGGTTGAGTCACCAACGGTGGTCATATTTCCGTCAGGCTGAGGCCAGTTTTGCTCACCAGTGACCATGATTGGATTGTTCAAGTTAACGTCATCTGTTACCCGAACACCGCCATCAATAAACACTGAGCCCCGTACAGCATTGGCATAACCTTCCGCCGGCGCGAATACCTGAGCATCATCGCCGTCAATCACACCATCATCTACTGCAGTCACTTTGATGGTTTTAGTGGTGAACCAGTCATCCACAGTAAATGTGTAAGATGCTGTATCTGTTGCTACCTGCTGCTGCTCACGCTGCCCAAAGCTCTGATTTTCGTCAAAAGCCTGATCGATATTAAAAGTGCGAGTATCGATACCACTGATATCAACCGTGACATCTTCCGTAGGCTTACCACTTAGTACTATCTCATAGCTGTCGTGGCTGAACTTATCGAAACTGGAGGCGTAATCTTTGAAGACAGAAGCCACATCGTAACGAATTTCATAACGATCTCCCTCATTAAGCTGGAGGGCTTCCTTAAGGGTAAAGGTGTCTGTTTGCGCGTCATAAGCTTCAATCTCCCGCACCACTCCCTTCTGGCTGCCACTGGTAACTACCAGTTTCATTCCTGCAGGTTTAATGAACTCTTTGTCAGTGCCATGTTTCTGAAGGGAGATATTCAGCTCATAGCCAACACCGTTAACTACGCCCACATCAATCGGAGTTTGAGGAATTTCGGCAATCTTTGCACCAATCACTTGCTGGGTCGCGTCATAGAGGTAATACGATGTTTCACTTGTCAGCTGATAGGCGACTTTAACAATGTACTTTCCAGCCTCATTGAAAATTTGCTCAATAAAGGGATCATCAGTATTGAAGCTGCCACGATCAATAAATGTTGAGCTCAAACTGCGAACAGGTTGCCCCTGATCATCTAGTACCGGAACAACCTGATCACCAACGATCTGATGCAGCGTTAACACCGGCGTGTAATAGTTCGTAGTTTTATAATAAATGCCGCCTATTGGACCTTCTGCTCCCTTCTGAGAGAAGGTTCTGCCCTTATCAATATCAAACAGGCCGGCAATGGTGCCATTGCCCTGCTCCGCGACAAAGACAGCTGCTGGCAGTTTATCTACCACCAAACTATAAGTGCCGTCGTTATTATCCCGCTCCGTCATCTGGAGTGATGGATCTTCAGCGTTGATAACTGCAATCAGTCCTGCAATCACCTTGCGAACATCATCTCCACGTTTGGCCTGATACTCGTACTGCACGCCATCAATGGAAACTACAAAGGTTTCTCCGCTGACAAAGCTTTGCGGAATAACAAATTCAGCACGGTTCCAATGGGTTCTTGTGTCTTCAACAGCGACTGCGAAACGAGTCGTATCTGAAGCCAGATGAATATTATGAATCTGGGAAATTGACGTGACATCAACCGGGTTACCCTGATCAAGCAGACTCACCTGACCGGTCAGCCCGGTAACGATATCTACAAAACTAGTATCCGTACCCAAAACGGTATAGTTGTAATCCTGCCCGCCCACATTAACGGTCCAGATATCACCTTCGGTAACGGCGTAGGTCTGATCCAGGGTTAATGTCTGGGTCCAGTTCTCCACCATAACCCCAGAGAGGTCAACAGTACCGTTAACCGGAGCCGGGGTAATACTGTAAGTATCGACAGTCACACTTTGAGTGCGATCAGTGGCATGACTGATAACCAACGTTGAACCCTGGATAGTAACGCTGTAGCTGTCATCAATATCATTAGCCAAGCGATTGAGGATACCAAATAAGGTATCACCATCAGCGACCACCTCTGCATAAGCCGTTCCGTCCAGAGTCACAGACCATGTTTCACCAGCTTTTGGTGTACCCTGGAAATCAACAAAGCTTTCGAAGGTTGTGATTCCAACAAACAAACTGCTCACATCCTGAGTAGAAATCACGGCTGTCATTGCAGTAAATGCGGCAGCGCTTTTAATTGTCAACTCTTCTGGTTTATTCGTTAAGTCAGCCTGAGTGACAGCAAAATCAACATTCGTATCAGCATTAATACTGGCCAGAAGTGCTGAGGCAATATCCCCAAGTGTTTCAGTTCCCTGAACCAGGTGAGAATAAGGCACACCGCCAAGAGTGATTGTCCACTCTTCACCAGCAGTGATCGCTCCAGAAAGCGTCAATATCTGGGTATCAGTGTCAGCACCCTGAATAGCAATCTCACCGTCTGTCTCTGTGACCGTCAATGCCGCAACAATTGGCGAAGAATCATTGGAGTGAACAACTGTTATTTGTTTGGTTTGGTCATCGTAGGCAAAGGTGTAACCAGTCTGGGTTCCCAGAGCCTTAACCAGTTTATCCCCAAGCACATCAATACTTTCACCAGCTCCCAGCTTATAGCTGCCGGTGTGGCTATCAATCGTCAGGGTCCAGGTTTCACCCGCTGCAACAACCACTGTACTGAGATTAATAGAAGTCGATTGATGTGTGACGTTACTGTCGCTGATGGCTCCAGAAACCGCAGCGGCAGTAACACTCTGAACCGATGCAGTTAAACCATTAGCATGCTTCAGAGTCAGTGCATCAGTCGTAGCATCATAATCTACGCTGACCGATAATCCTTTGCTTTCAATCTCACCCTTTAATTTACCGCCCAGCTGGTCAATGGTAGTGACACCTGATTCAACGGTATAAACAATATCAGTTCCGTTAACATTCAACGTCCAGGTCTGCCCTTCCAGAACATTCCCAGTTAGCGTCAGGTCAGCCTCACTCCAAAGCACATCTGAGTTTGAAGCATCAGCAGGTTTACCGGCTACATCCAGTGTCAAAGTCGGTGATGAGCCAACCACCTGTGCGGAGATATTAAATCCGGCCGCATTTGTCACTTCAATGCCAAGTCCACCCGAAATGACAGATGCGGTGTAGTTGGAAAGAGCAGTAATCTTACCAGCCAGCAGTGCTATCGCATCAGTCAGAGACTGCTGCCCTGTTAAGGTCTGGGAAACAGACTCCGAACCCAGTGTCAGGGTAATGATATCCCCAGACTCCACATCACCAGCAAAGGTTAATTGTGCTTCCGACAAAGTCCCCGTTGTTGCCAGAGTACGCGTAACATCACCTGCATCACCAATACGGTGGGTCATATTCAGCGTGAAGCCAGCAAGCTCATCCGACAACGACAACTCAGCCCCATTGGCAGTGGCATCATAATCACCCAACTGGGCTGCCAGAGCTGCGACAACATCCGCAGCACTTTGACCTGCAATGACCGTATGGGAATGAGAAGTACCATCAACAATAACGGTCCACTCATCACCCGCATTCATTGTGGCGCCAAAGGTGACTGTGGCAGAGGTGTACCAGGTTCCCGGCGCTTCATCACCAGAAACAGTCAGGTTAATAGGCTTAAGCATTTCCTCAGTCACCTCAAACTGGTAACTGTCGGTAGTGCCATTACCTACCCCCTGAATAGTGACGTAAGGGGTATTGCTATCAATATTGCCATTACCGATATTGCTATTGGGTTCCTGATACCAGTTACTGCCTGTTCCATCAGAGCCAATAACCTGCCCCTGTTCAGTTGAAGACTCACTTTCATTTTCAAGCCTTGAAGAGGGCGTAAAGACGAAGTCCGCAACATCCTGACCAGTCAACGCGACATGAAGGTCGTACTCAACGCCTTCAGGAACACCAAAGCCATATTGAACAGATTGATCCCGGTCAACCTTGATGTAATAAACACCTGTTTCCGTCAGTTTGTAATCTGTCAGGCGAGCATCCCATCCAGTGCTGCTGCCTGCATCCTGAGCAGCGCCCGAGTTCCCTGTAGCCCTGGTCAGTTCCAATCCATTACTATCCAGCAGGGTGATTCGGCTGGCCCACCAGCTTTCATCTCCAATCTGGTAGCCATTGTCGATATCAACGCTCAGCAGGCCACCATCGTCAATCATCTCCTGCGTCACAGTGATCTTGAAATAATCTTCTGTACCATCACCCGTCGCATTAATGGTGATATGAGGGCGTCGATTATCTGGATTATTATTGTTACTACTTTCGATTTCGCCGTTATAGGCTTTACTCCAGCGAGCCAGAGTCAGATCTTGAGCAAGGAACCGTGCGTCATTACCTTGCTTCTCAGTAATTTCAGCAATACCAAAACTACCCTTGAAGCTTGTACTGCCATCACTGCTGAACACTACTCCTTCCTGAAGAATGGCTTCCACACCGGTTTCTGCGACATGGGTGCTGCCATCACTTTCCAGAACCAGCAGCGACGGAGCTTCATCATCAGCGATTTTCACCTCCACATCGCTGATGGCCACATCGTTGTAGCGATAGTCAGCAGATGACACCTGATGGCTGATACGGCTGTAGTGAATACCTTCCGTTGTTTCATCATCGACAGCTGTGAGTGTCACTGTCTGGGCGATATTCCAGTTACTGGAATCAAACGTCAGAGTCGTGGTATCAGCCGATAACTGCCCATCCAGAACCAGCGTCACCGTAACTGAAGCCGTGGGCTTCTGATTCAAGACAACCTGATAGGTATCGGTGAGATTTAACTGTGGAGCCTCAGCGACCAGAGTATAAGCCCCAGATGGAATCACAGAGATACCTGGTGCGCTGTTATTAAACACAGACGCGGTCATGCTGCCGTTAAAATCTTCATCGGCGCTAACAAGCAGGTGAATAATCAAGGCATCCTTTAGCCCCTGTGCCATGGCACTACCGCCAGCAGTTACCATCACACTCTGAGATTTGTCCCAGTTATCCTTGGTAAAGGTCAGAGTTGTTTTATCAATGCTGATATCACCAGCAGAGCTAAGGGTCACTGTCACATCGTGCTCAGGCGCACTGGTTAACACTACGGAATATTGGTTTTCACCGGTATTGCTCAGACTCAGCTTGCTGGTATCGGACTCAACAACCCGCACCGACTGCTGGTCATTATCAATCACCTCAACACTGAGGGTTTTCACAGGAATGGCGTCATAAGCATCATTATCTTCGCTGGTCAGCCCTTCCATAATGCTATGGCGAATTTCTATAAAGCCATTGCCTTCGATATCCCAGTCATCAATGGCATCCACCTCTATCTGTTGGGGCCTGAACCAGTTGGTTCGATCAAACAATAGAGTTGTACCATTCTCGGAACCGTTCAGTGTCAGCCCTTGGCCGCTCTCAGGAGTAGAGGCACTGGCTGCCACCCGAACAACATCCCGTGGGGCTCGGGTCAATACAACTTCATAGTAACGGGTTGCGATAGCATTATGCTTGTCACCCTCATAAACCCGCAATGGGCCAGCCACAGGCCTGATAATAACGCCAGATTCATCATCATCGGCCACATGGGTAGAAATCGTTTCCACATCAATATCACCACCATTGGCCACGTGTTCAATCAAGCCACTGTGTCCCTGAAGGTCATTACTGGGAACAGAAATCGGATTTCCATTGTTACCACCAGCAACCTCAAAGGTATCACTGCCCAGACCACCAATAAGGCTGAGTTCAACATCTTCTCTGGAACTCAGCAGGAAGAAGGTGTCATTGCCTTCCAGACCATCAATCACCAGCTTCTCAATACCGGTCATCCGGGTATAACGACCTGCGCCATACACACCGTTTTCATCGATAACAAAGTCATCTCCAAACTCAGTACCAATCACGGTCACGGTATCAAGGCCATCACCACCGGCAATATTGACCGGCGCATTGGCGGAGTAGCTGATAAAGTCGGCCCCCTGTCCACCATTGAGGTTGGTGAATGGCGCTTTCGGGTCATTAGGGTCAACCAGAACAAAAGATCGAACCAGGAAGGTATCGTTATCATTCTGACCAAAGAGGGAAAGCTCAGCTTTATTGCTGTATACGGTGAAGCTGTCTTCGCCATCGCCACCAAACAAGGACGCAGCATAGCTCACCCCATTGCTCAGGAAGCCACGAGTCACCTGTGTAGTTTCGAAATAGTCAGACGGCGCGAGTCCTGAGTTAGCATTATTTCTGGGAGACTGGTACATCTGGCCTACCCGGAACGTATCATTACCATCCTGACCATAAACAGTCAGCGCACTGCTGGTGTCGTCAAAGATAAAGGAATCATGACCATCGCCACCATAAACGGTGACAGAATCAATGCCAGTGAAGTAATTCACCCGCTCAGCAGCTCCACCTTCAACCAGAGCACCCTGCTCGTCTACTTCCATAGCCATGACCGCATTGGGGCGGAACAACATTGTGTCGTCACGGTCACTGCCGTAAATGCTGAGATTATCCAGTTGATCATCACTGTCTGAGCTGACATTAATAATGCCACTGCCCTGACCACTCAATCCAACGATAAAGCTATTACCGCCTTCTCCAGCATTAAGATTGAGGATATCCGTCACACCATTCTCACCGGTAGCGGACAACACATTTGCGGCGGTGTAGTTCACCCAGAACTCATCATCGCCATCACCGCTGCTAATAGTCGTCTCAGCTGCTGTGGCTGTAATGACGAATGTATCATCCGCGGAACCTGTATTAATGTTCAGGTTGTTAATCAGATGGGTTCCGCTGACCGTAACTTCGGTTTTAACGGTACCATCCTGATCAAGATTCAGGTTGGTTGTTTCAAAACTGCCGAACCAGATACCCTGCTGATTCAAACCGAGAACGCTGTCGTATGAGACGGAATATTCCGTATCAGCGACCTTGCCAGTAATGTACTCTGCGGAAACCGTGATAACCTCATCAACGATTTGCAACACATTCACGCTCACAGGAATATAGAATCCGCTGTCATCCTGCACGGAGGTCATATCGATACTGTAGGTTTGCCCGCCCTTCTCGATAATCAAACCGTCAATCAAACGACCCTCAATATCAGCTCTGACGGACTGGTTCAGCGCCTGGGTGATTAATGCTTCAACCGCGGCATCATCAAAGCTCATGGCTTTGAACATATCCGCATCGTCTACACTCATGCTCAAAGCGTCAATGTAACGATCCCAGTTACTGGCTGTGAGATAGGTTCCGCCATCCAGCGCGGATTTACCTTCAACATCTGGCCCACCATCGTCAGCATTTAAACGCCGGATGGCCACACTTTCGAGAACAACATCACCATTGCCATCAGTGCCGTAGTAGGAATATGTGTAATAGGAGTGATTGAGGTTATCAAGCTGTCTGACGTACTCCTTCTCAAGCTCAATAGTGTTACCACGGAGAGGGTTATTGGCATTGCTGGCTGAGCCAACAGTGCCGCTTTCCTTACCATCCACGTTGTAAGTGATTTCCAGCAACTCGCGAGTAGAGCGCTCATTATTTAAATCATTGGAGCGCAGCTCATTAACCCGATCTCCAAGGTCAATTCTCTGCTGGTAATCCCCGGAGCGAGTATCCCACTCCTCGACCTCTTTGAAGAGACTCGGATCCCAGATCTCCTGAGTATACCGATAGGTTGATTCACGATTACCGAGATCAATATCATTATTCTGATAAACCTTAAGCGCTGAATCTGCGGTCCAGCTGTAACCGTCAGCCTCCAGAGAGTCGGTCACGGAGATCAGCGTCAGATAGTTTTTAACGGCATTAAGCGCTGATTGAATTGCTTCGGCACGCCCCTTCAGGGAATCGTCAGACAAAGCATTCAATAAATCCTGATCATTTAACAGTGCGTCAAGACTATCCAGAGAGAAGTTCGCAAGACTGGTGTCCGTTGTTGCGCCCAACAACTGCAATCCACGAATAACAAATGCTTCGAGGGTATTTTCATACTCTGTTGCCAGATTGGAGCTATTGGATTCCAGCGTGTTCAGTAGTGACGTCAAAGACGCTTCCAGTTGATAGCTGTTCACCAGTTTATCGACGGATACGGTCACATCAGCCTGATTCTGTTCACCAGTCAACAAACGATCAATAACGCCAATGTCGGTTTCCTTGTTGATACGAATCAACGCAGCCTGAATTGTTTCATGGGTAATCAGAGGCTGGCCGTCATTATCAAGGATTTCAGGGATATCCTGCCCCAGGTTCGCCTCATCAAAAATAAAGTCTGCGAGATTCAGGGTTTGTTTCTGAACCTCTACATCCAATCCAGCGTTATCTTGAGCATTAATGGTGATTGTATCTGTACCGCCACCACCGCTAAGGCGTACCACACCAGCAATACGACTGATGTCGTAATTAGCCGCCATGGTTTTTTCTACTGTGCGTTCGGGCAGATTATCGAAACGATACGATCCTACGCCATCAGTCCATTCGGCTTTGTAGGTGTGCTCCACATTAACAGTGACATCCTGTTTCTGATCAACTTCGTAGAACAGGGACATCAGATCCCAGAATAGCTCAGCGCCCTTGGTGTGATGACTGCCACCAAAATGGGAGTAGTGCACATCTTCGTCAATCCAGACACCCTTCTCACCTTCAATATGAGGCATGTTGCCTCTACCGGTGCGCATTTGGGCATCATACAAATCCCGTTTGTACAAATCAGGGTCCGCGCCCCAATCGTCACCTTCCTCAGCAGAGTTCAAATGCCCTAAACGCACCTGGTCTGTATGAATAAAATCACCCCAGATTGTTTGAGCGACAACTTCTCGCAAATACTTGTTGAAAAAGGCGTAGTCCAGACTGAGATGCCCTACACGCTGGTGCTGGTTAGGGACGATTTCAGCCAGTGTTTCAAAGGCAATTTCTGTTGGCAAAATCGGTGACTTGCCACCTTTATAGAAGTAGTTCTCGTAATCAAAGTCACCATAACTTTCGCCCCACTCCTGGCCCGGCGCATTCAGTAATGCCTTTTCCAGCTCATCGAGTTTGAGATCATACTCTTTGGGATCTCGCCCACCATGAAGTGTGGTGTTCCGTACAGGGTTATAAACTGCTCTTTCAACAGCCTGGGCATAGAGTTTCAGGGCAACAGTAAGGTTGGCCTCAAGCAGGCGCCAATGTCTGTCACTGATTTTGACCGGAGCATCAGTAATCCACTTTTTGTAGAAAGCCTGGAAATCTTCCTGAGTTTTGGTGCGCTTCACCAAACTCAGATTGTTGTAATCCAGCGACTCTGACTGGAACACATCTTCCAGTACTTGCTGCTTCACGGTATAGGTAGCATTGGAAGCAGGATAGGTGACTTCAAACGTCTGCTCTTCACCGCCAATAATGAGCTGATCATCACCGGAACCCAGATTCAACAGCAGGCTCAGGCTTTCATCTAACCCATAAAGATAAACCTTATCGTCACCGCCACCGGTCACCAGAGCCAGACGTTCAACGTCGTTGATATTCTCCAGTTTGATACCCGCGCCATAAAGGTACTGACCACCTTCATTGTCGGTGTAAATGTGGAATTCATCAGCCAGTGCCGTACCAGCTATCACTACCGTATCAAAACCACTGCCACCGAAAATACCAACCCTATTGTTTTCTACATAGTCAATCAGGGTATCGTGGTCTTTCTCGTCAATGTTTCCTTCACTGTCACCGGCGCCAGCGCTGATATCACCACCACCAGATTCTTCGGTACCTCCAGCGCCATTATCAATCAACACGGCTTTCAGGAAGAAGGTGTCATCACCGCTTTCCCCATACAGCTCCAGTTCACCAATGTTGTGATTCACCTCAAAGTAATCATCACCAGCACCACCATAGAAATAACTGTTAAAGCTGACACCTGCCGTAATACCATCCGGGCCATTCACGACATCAATCTTCTGCCCATCTACGGTGACCTGCTTAACATCGATAACACGCCCTACAAGGAAGCTATCGTTGCCACCATCACCATACACATACATGGCCGCGGTGCTGTCATCGGAGATAAAGGTGTCGTCCTGTTTACCACCGTGAATCACAACATTCTCGGCACTGAAGTCGTAATAAACCCGTTGGTAATCTTCTGGTTCTGCCAAAGAAACCGAAGCGCTGGTTGTCGCCGCAGCATCGGCAATATCCATGGGTTTACGCACCAGGTCGGTGTTATCAACAGTCATCAGGAAGAAATTGCCGCGATTATCCTGACTGGCTTCAACCAGCTTGATCCGCCATGGGTTACGGCTGTCACCGCTGCCGGATACGTCCACACGGGTAATGGTGCTTAACGCTTCGAGGGCAGCTTTCAATTGTGCGGCTGTCGTATTTTCATCCAGCAGAACTGTCTCTTGTCCGGCATAGGTCAGACGGAAACTGCCTGCTTCCTTGGTCCGGGTCTGAGGGTCTTCATAAATACTGACAACCTGGGTTTCATTCTCAGGGCGACCAAACATGGCCTCCACATCAGGCTTACCGTCAAGCAGGGAGTCAGCAAAATCATTATTCACCCTTTGCACCAGCGCACGGCTGACTTTCGCCCTGGCAGCTGTTTCACTGCTGCTGTAGAGACGGAAGAACTGGTCTTCCACATTAGTCTCGGCATCCAGAATGATAATTTGCCAGGGTTCACTCTGAGTCCCCAGGCCAGACACTGTTACGGAATGAATAGACGTAAGAGCTTCCAGCTTGGCTTTCAGGGTCTCAGCAGTATCCGCGCTGGTTACCGCAGCGGTCGTTTCTCCGTGATAGCTGAGGGTAAAGCTCTCGTTAGGGTTCAGGACTTCCACTTCCTGGCGGCTGGCATCCGCGGTCATATGAAGGGTGTCTTTCACATCACCACCCCAGATTTCCACGCTATCGCTGTCGGTACTGCCCGTACCGCTGTCTTCAATAAAGACCTTGGAGCGCCCGTCTACAGTCTCGATCTGTTTACCATCAGAATCGCGGGTCGTCAGGGTCATTACATAGGTATCACTACCCTCGGTACCGTCCAGAACAGCTTCCTGAGTAAAGTTATCGACGGTAAAGGTGTTGGATCGTGACCCACCAAACAGTTCAAATTTCTCAAATACGCCCATGGCCTCACGTTCATGGACGGAAACCATCAACTCAGGATCTACGTCAGACTGTTGCTGTCCCGAAATTACCAGTTCTGTATCAGATAGCTGGAAGTTCAGATCGCGGGCTTCAATCAGAGTATCGATACCACCAGCATCAATAAACTGATCCTCACCTCCGTTACCGGTAATCACGTCATCACCCAGACCGCCATCAATGATGTCATCAAAGTTGGTACCAATGATGCGGTCGTTACCTTCACCGCCTTTAAGGGTCAACAGGTCTGCAGCCCGTGCCGTAACAACCTGATGTGAGCGAACGTCAGTAGAATTGGGCTCAAAACCAGCGACAATACGATCATCGCCACCTGAACCATCCACTGTAATACTGTCCGGGCTGACACTGGCGTCATCGTCCTTCAGGTCCATGCCATGAACCGTGATAACCAGACTTTTGGCACTGCTCAATGGGCGACCATTTTCATCAAGGGAAGGAGCGCCATCACTGTTCAGACGTTGATGAAGAACCTGAATAGTGTCTGTTTCCTTGGACTCAAGTTCTGTACCCGGATTATTCAGCTTGTGACCAACCTGGAAGTAGTCGTTCTCAGTGTCGGAGCCGGTAATCACTACCGAATCAACTCGTTTGTCATTTACCCAGGTAGGATCTTCAAACCAGTCAGTGGTCGGACCGGTATAACCAGGTTTGTCTTTAGCTTTAATCAGTTGCCCATCGTCGCCTTCAACCCAGATATCCTTCTCAATCAGGCGAGGACCTTCTTTCTCTACGGTGATAGACGACGACAGGTAGAAAGATTCCGTGTTGGCATTGGCTTGATCGGAGTAAATGGCGTATGTGTTATCGCTGTTCCTTTCAATTACCCACTCACCCTCATCATTCAAACGCTCAATAGCCTTAAATGCACTGGTGCTCTCAGAGAAAAGTTCTCCCTGAACAGAACTGAGGTCATAAGTAACGGAAATAACTGGTTCGCTCGCATCCGCGTCAGGTAGGGTCTGATAGTTCTCAAAGGTGAAAGCCCAGGGGTTATTATCCAAGCCCGTTCCTTCAACAGTGACATCATGGCCGCCATTCAAGGTTTTCAACTGGGATAGCTCTTCATTGCTTACACCGTCAGACAGATCAACATCAACGGTTCCTGGTACACCCGTTTTTGCAAAACTGATGTTTTGCAAACCTTCCGGTATGGCGATGGAGCCCTCAACAGCCGTCTCATCGGAGACAGATGGCACATAAGGAACTTCCAAAGGAACACTCATCGCCTGAACTGAAATAACCTTCTCCAGGGCAAACAGTGAACCATCGCTTTGGGTATCCGCCGCAATCAGAGCGATAGACCAGGGGTTGGTCTCAGTACCTTCTCCACTGACCAAAACCTGATCGATAGTTGCAAGGGAGTGGAGAGCGACCTGAATGTCAGCCGCCGTCATCTCTTGAGTAACAGCAACCGATGCGCCGTTGTATTCCAGAGCCGCATGGGACTGCCAATCCTCCAGAGACAACGACAACGTAGCCACAGCAGCCATGCGTTGCGCACGGTCTATCGTAGAGCTGTCGGTAAATGTTCCTGTGACAGCCGTCAGGTCTGTTACAGATAGTGCCTGGAAGGAGCTGCCATCGGCAGGCGTCAGGGTAATGAGCCAGGGAGACGCTTCTGAACCTGCGCCAGACACCTCAATAGAGGTATTCCAGAAAGCGTTAATCTCTCCTAAAGCCATGGCCAGCTTGTCAGTGGTCATGCTGGTATCAACGCGCACGCTGTCACTGCCGAGGCTGATAAGACCATGGGTTCCAGTCAGGTGGAGTATCTGCTGGTTCTCTGATATCTGCGCGGAACGCTGATCTGCTTTTTCCTGAACAACGGAGACACTAATCTTGTAGAAGTCACTGGCAGCATCCGCGGTACCTTCAAGAATCTTAATGGCCCAGATACCGGCGCTCTCGGAGAGCTGCTGTACCGCTACATTTTCCAAACCCGGCAAGTCTTCCAGAGCATGCTCCAGGTTTTCCAGGGATCCATCAAAGTCAACGGAGATAGTTTCACCGTTATAACGCAGCTCAATACCAGTAGCGGAGGTTGGAATGGTCAGCTGCTGCAGATCATGGCTAATGACCGCGCTGTCGACATTGGCAGCAGAGAAAATATCTGTTCCTGCCACTGAGTCAGCAAAACGAACAACCTGAAGCTCAAGCTGGTTATATGAACCGGTTTGTTGATCGGCAGAAACAAACTCTATACGCCATGGATCACTGTCGTAACCAGAGCCGGTGACAGTCACGTCGGTAATGGCCGTTAAAGCCTCGAGTCTCAACTCAAGCTGCGCAGCAGATAAGTTTTGTTCAACAACAATGGCCTGGTCACCGTACCAGAGCAGAGCTTCTGGCTCGTTAACCGCTAAGGTCAGCAGTTGTACCTGATTTGCAGTAATAGCATCAGCAGCTTCTCTATGATCAACAAGCCGTGGCGTTCCATCGTCGTTATACAAGTATTCTGCCGTATTATCGTTTAAGCGATAAAACAGTTGTTCAGTACGGGTATCTTCGCGGGTGAGAAGCGCGCCAAAATGATCCTGGGTTTTGTAGTGATGCCCCAGCATCTTGAATGAGTTATCACTGGTATTGGCTTCATTAAAAGTCACCAGCCAGGGAGAGGTCGACGTACCGTCACCATTGACAGTGACATCTCCAATAGCGGCCAAGGACTCCAACGCAGCTTCAATATCCGTTGTGGACATATCAGCGGTTATTGTGACGCTGTTGTTGTCTGTCCGACCTGCCGCAGCATTGCTTTCATCAAAGCCATAGAACAACTCAACACGAGTCAGCCCTTCAATCAGGGCAATTTCCTGTTGTTTGTTATTGCTGTCGAGACTCTCGGCGACAACATTATGATCCGTCAGGCGTGGCGAACCATCCGCGTTAAAGAGATAACGTCCGCCCTCTTCCAGGCTATATCGATAGAAGAACTCCCCTTCACGGTACATAGGATTATCAATGGCGTGATGGCGGGCCAGCTGTCGGAAATCGCCACTATCTTCCTGAGTAGCCTCAAGGAACGTGAATACCCAGGGCTCAGCTTCTGAACCAGTGCCGGTCACAGTCACATCAGCGACAGACGACAGAGACTCCAGCAATGCTTCAATGTCAGTCACACTCATATCTTTGCTAACAACAACAGAGTTGACGCTGGTACGACCGGCCTGAGCCTGATTCTGTTGATAGCCATAAAACAGCGTAACACTGTTGGTTCCGGCAGGAATGAACAATGTCTGCCGTGCATTAGCGGCTACGCTGTCATCAATATCTGCCGCGGCAATAATATCCTGTGTCAACTGACTGTAATTATCCGGCAAAACCTGATGATTGCCGTCACTGTCACGTTCAACCTGAAACTCAGTGGCCTTGCGTGAACCCAGCTCGATATCAACGCTTTCCAGGCTGGTATCCAGCAAATCGCCCACCTGAATATCGTCACCCGCCTGCTGAGTATCCAGATAAAGATGCTCAATCTTATCCAGGGCGAGGGTATCGCCATCAATAGTCAGATTCGCCAGCGTACCAACGCCAGCGCTATTCAGAACGACCTGATTCTGCCCATCATTAACCACGACATTGAGGGAGTCATCACCTTCCTGACCATCAATTTTCAACGTGGCGCCATCAGGAATATCCTGGTAACTCCAGGAAATAATATCGTCTCCAGTACCGCCATAGGCCTCAACAGATCCAGTGCCAGCATCAATGACATCATTGCCACTGTCGCCCCAGATCCGATTACTGCCCGCGCCTCCGAAAATCTGGTCGAAGCCTGCGCCGCCATGAATTTCATCATTGCCATCACCGGCATAGATCACATCACCATGGAACTGACGAACCATGTGATTATCCGTGGTCAATGTGACGCGCGCCCCACCCTCTGATTCAAGTGGGTATCCATATTGATCGTAATAATCAAAGGCCTGACCATTGGCCTTATAAATCTGGGACACCTGTAACTTGCCATCGATGTCTTCATAAGTAGCGATTGAGTTTTCATCACCACCATAAATCTTGTCATCACCACCATAGGTCATGATGACATCAAAACCGGCTCCCCCCTGAACCCGTTCACCACCATCTTTACCCATAATGGTGTCATCACCATCACCACCATCAAGCAAGATGCCGGAATAAGTAGTGCTGGCACCTTCAATCTTCAAACGATCATCGTCATCTCCGCCGTAAACCTTGTAGGCCCGGCTATCAATGCCTTTATCCCCCAGCATCTCGCCAGCGATCTTGATAAAGTCTTCACCACTACCACCGAAGATTTCCAGTGACGTCAGGAACACTTCCATTTCCGCGTCAGCAAAAATATCAATGACATCATCACCGCCACCGGCATTGATGATCAGATTATCAATTCGTCCATTGAGTTTCTTCAGGGAGTAACGATCGTTATGGCTGGTGCCATTAATCGTAACGGTTTTCACCTGACTGGCCAGGAACAGTTCCGCGCGCTGGCCGGTGCTCACGACAATAACGTCTTCACCTGCGTTATTATCTTTCCAGCTGCGAATAGCCGCGGCCATGGCCTGCTCTTCCGCCCGGGTGGAATACTCCGTATCCAGATAACCTTCCTTAACCAGATTCTCAAAGGAGAAGTCATCATCAATAGCCAGCACATCAACGGTATAGTTCTGGGCACCGCCGGAATCAGAACCGGCATAACGCAGTTTCAGGTTGTCGCCTTCAAGCACCGCGATATCTTCGGGCGCTTCGTGAATACATTCCCAATCGAACTCGGCGATCACTTGGTCAACAAAGCGCTCCCGTGCTTCAAACAGTGTGATAGTGGTAAAGCCAGCATCAATACCAATCCACATGAAGGCCTCCAGGAAAACTGAAAGCGCGCCATGCACATCGAATAAACACTGCGGCCCATGAGTTACTCTCTCAATCAGTTCGGAGCCATAGAATTTGCCATCGCCGACAGGTAGATCATTGAGGAACTCGGTTTCCTTATCATTCAGGTCAAAACCGACCAGCATCTCAATACCACCAAGAATACCGGCCTCAACCAAGCCTCCAATGCCCAACGACGCAGAAGCGCCGATCATGGCAGTCAGGATCAACTCATCTTCATCTTCCGGCGTATTTTCCTGACCATGGTCGTCCAGATAGAAGCCATTGAAGATGCGCCAGCTCTCAGACAGATCAAAGTCCGTATCCATCCACTGTCGCAAGCCCCGAGTATCAAAGCCAAAATCAAAGTTTGTATAGGCACCGATAGAACCGGCCAGGCCGGCATTCAAACCAGGGAATACTGGATAGGATTTAGAGTATTCAAACTCCAAAGCAAGATCAGGCAGGTCATACCAGAACAGATCGGCCTCACCACGACCCAGAATGAAATCAAGAACCGTCATCGGATCTTCAATAATAGGCAGGCGGAAGTTTTTCTCATTGCCGCTATCAAGCCCCTTTTGATCAGGCCCTTTCACCGTTTTACTGTGACTGCCTAACTGCTGATTTCTATCAGACTCAGACTTAGCGCCAGCGACATCGTCTTCCGTAGTCTCTGCGTCTGGATCTTTAACCAAACCTTCGGTGAGATTGAAATCTCCAAAGTTAATCCCACCGGCATCAGACAGCCCTTGAACCGATTCGAGGAAGTCAATGGTGACCGCCAGAACCTCAAGAACTTTCTTGGCTGTATCTACGGTTTGAGCAGGCAGGCGCAAATAGGCCAGATCGATAAATTGAACCTTGGTGATACCAAGATCAATTTCCATCAACAGCAAATCAACCACTGGTTTGATGGGTTTAACAATGCTGTAAACCGCATCAAAGGTGTCACCCAGGAAACTGTTGAAAACACTGCCAACATCCAGAGTCACATCTTCCAGAACTACCTCAGGATCACCAAATTCTATAGTGGTTCCTTCAGTCGTGGACAATTCAACACGACCCAGTTCCTGATGATAATTAATATTGGTTGATACAGAGGGGAGGAATTCCAGCAAATCACTGGATACTTCAGCCTTGAGATACGCGTTGGCTTCCGCCACGGCATTCATCGCCAGTTCAAGGCTTTCTCCAAGCTCCAGCCGGCCGTCGTTATTACCATCTTCAAGGTCAATACCAAAGTGACCAGATAGACCGCTGCCCACGAGATCTTCAAAGGTCATCTTCAGGAAGCCAAGGGTACCTTCAGCAGTAGAGCCTTTGGCCAGTTTGGCATCAACATCCAGGGCAATTTCTTCACCGGCCTCGGTAATGCCAGATGTATCAAAAAACACGCCCATATTGATGGTGTTGCCCGAGCCCATGTTACCGATACCCAGACCAACGCCCATCAGGTAATCGATATAAGTTTCAAAAGCTGCATCAATATCAAGGTTCAGACCAGGCAGGCCTGCATTAAAATCAATAGGCAGATCGCCATCCACCAGCACACCGGCAAACTTTATATTGAAAGTAATCAAACCATCCGCGGTAAGAATTAATTCAATATCGTCAGCGCTCTCCGGTTTTTTGGTAACAAGTTTGCCATCATCGTCATAAACTTCATTACCCTGCTCATCCAAAGCGGGAACCGCAAAGTAGAACAGGTCACTGTCGATACCTTTCAGGCCGTTATACAGCTGCAGTCTTATTTCATTAAGGATGGCCTCACTTGTGGAGGTCTTGGAGTCCGCCTGATCTTCCAGCCAGGCACCCAGCTTATTGTCCTGATAGGAACCACCGGATTTATCACCCAGTACAGACAACCCAGCGCTGCGCAGACTGTTGGCCAGATCATCAAATGGCGCGCCGCCCAACAGCGGTAATTCAATGGAGTCGATACCATCGGCCATGGAGTCAATCGCTCCGAAAAATCCTTCAAGGCCTGCAAGCAGCGTGGCAGGATCATCAAGCAGCGCCAATAACGCGGTAACAACATCAAATTTCAGGTCAAACTTCGGAACAATAAGGTTAACGCCCGAGAAATTAAGCCCCGAACCTTCAACGGTAGCTTTGCTATCAAGGTGAAGAACATTGTCTCCATAACCATCATTGTTCTTGTCGTAAGTGCTACCACTCACTGGAAGCGCTTTGATTGGGAAGTAAAGCGGCAGGTTAATATCTATACCCGCTTCACCTGCCAGTTTCAGAGTATCATCAATCTGATCAAAGTCGATTCGGCCATCACTGTTGGCTCCAAGTTCTTTTGACTCATCAAAATCGATATCAACACTGGCAGTCAGACTGGCATCGCCGTCATCAACAAGGAAACCAATTTTGCCTAGAGCGCCAGCATCAACGCCCATGGTAAAGGCCAGGTCATCTGCATCACCTGTAATATCCGCGCTAACAAAACTGCTGGCGTCCAGATACAGATCAAGGTCACCCAGATCATTGAAATCGATGCCAAAGCCGATGTTCACATCGACGTCGGCGTTTACGCTTAATTCTGCGTCCGCTTCCAGAGCCAGGGTGTCGCCGGTAAGGTTTACCAGCTCCTGCAGACCAATATCTTCTGCCTCCAACGCCAGACTGTGAGACGCTGAGAACAGCGTATCCAGAGTCAGGTCGACATCGAAAACGCCACTGTCAATGGTATAGCCAATAACCTCTGTTTCAGCAGAAAGACCCAGTGTGTCGTTGACCAGATCGTTAAACAGATTAATCAACGCCTGCAAGCTACTGCTGTCGTCTTTTTTCTGTTCCTCCCGAATCTGATCCCGCAGGCTATCGATGGACTGGCCAAAGGCGCTGACAAAATCAACGGTTCCATTACCCATCAAATCGGCAACGGACTTGTCCAGTAAATCAATCTCCGAGAACAGGAATCCGGTTTGCAGGCGCTTGCGTTCAAACACCCGGTTACCTGCGGCAGAGCTGAAACTGATTGCCGCCATTGCGACCAGAGCGTCACTGAATTCAGAAGATTCATAGCTACCCAGCAGTTGCCAGTTTTCCTGATAAACATGAAGGGCTTTGTTATCGTCCTGCCCGGTTTCAAAACCAAGCACGGTGTCGCCGTTGCCCAACTGCCATTCCAGCAACTGAATAGGTGAACCCTGTGCGTTGATACCCGCTACAGATACGGTTGTAGTTTGTACATAATCACTGTCCAGGCTTTCCTGGAAGTTCCAAATCTGTCGATAAACGTTATTGGTACCCTGCTCAACCCAAACGTCCCGATTAATGCCAATAGCGCTGTCAATGGCAAACGACAAAGTATCCAGCAGTAATCCAGGAGACGCTTCAATCAGTGCTTTAACAAGAGCATTTTTTACATCCTGGAAACTTGGTAGTTGATTCTTGAGGGCTTCTTTATCAAGGCCAGATAGATCCAGAGTGAATCCACCAATCTCCTGGTAATTAATATCAACGGCCGTAAAGGCAATTTCCGCTACCTGCACTCCAGACAGGTACATGGGCAACACAACCTCAAGCCCGGCATTCAAGCTGGTATTCAAACCGCCAGCACCGTTGTAAGTCACTGATGCAAACGGTGTATCGGGGCTGGCGCTGTCTAACAAACTGACAGTACCGTTTTCAATAGCCGCGCTGAGAGATAAAGAGTCCAGTAAAGCCCTCAGGTTTTCAGGTAAGGCATTAATAAGGTCGTCCGGGATAACCAGTTCGCCGACAACATCCAGATCAGAAATACCGAAAGTGTCCAGATCCAGTTCAAAACCAATACCAGACGATGCCCCCCTATCGAAGGCTTTCTTAACCAGGCCAGTATCAAAATCGTAGGTAAAGCCAAGACCAAGAATGGCTTCACCTATCATCTGGAATTGTGCTGCGGCTTCCAGGCTCAGGAGGCTGCTGATATCCGACTGCACACCGAGAGTATCGAAAAGCAGTTCGGTGACATCAATGTTAAGCCCGTAGCTTTCGTCAATTGCCAGCGCATCAAAGAATTGGAAATCTAAACCCGTGTTTTTATCAAGCAGAATAGAAACGGAACCACGGCTGGCATTGAGCAGACTTTCTACTTCCCGCTCAAGGGCATCCAGCATGGCTTGAGCATCCGCTCCCAGAGTCCAGTTTTTGTCCTGGTCAACCGTAACCGTCAGCCCAAGGCCGCCGCTGTCCAGCCCTGCCCCTATCACTCGCCCCAGACCGGCAATCATCGCCTGCAGGTTATCTGACAGTTTCAGTACATCATTGAGAGAACTGTTCAGCAGAGGCAGATTCTGATTGAGGAAGTCCAGACCGGAAAAACTATCAGCCACATCTTTCAGTGGATTAATCAGCGTTGTTTGCAGGTTGATTTCAAAACCAAGACTGGCTTCGAGAGGATCCACAGATTCATCAACAAAACTCTTTGCCGCACGAACAACGACGTTGTCTACATAATCTTCAACATCAACACCATCAAGACCGAGTTCAGACAACACCGCATCACCTGCATCCGTCAGATCAGCAGGTAAAACAACTGCGAAACTGCCTTGATCCTTAAATCCATCAGGCTGTTCATTGTCTTCCACACGATTCAAAGCAAAGCGTACCGAAGCGCCGTCGATTTCCGGGTCACCCTGTCCATCAAAGTTGAAGTCCAGCCCGGTAATATTTGATGCAAAACCAAGCTCATGGAGAGTGGTTTCAAACACGTCCTGACCGGAGCGCAGCAGATTACCGAATGTCACCGCCACATCCATATTCAGGATTAACTCAGCGACAATACGGGTGTTGCCCAAAATATCCAGATTCGGCAGCAGGTTAGTCGCCGACAGACCCAGTTTTGCCAGCTGATCAACAATATCACCGGCACCAGCCAACACATCATTCAGTTCACTGGCCAGACCGGCGGAACCAGCCTGCAAGGCGTCCTTCACCTCTGCGGTCAGCGTTTGACCTTCCGCCTCCAGCTTCTCCAGTAACCTTTCCCCCATTCCGGGAATCAAGCCCAGAATGGTTTCGAAGTCACTGAGATGATCATTGAGCGTATTGGTTAAAGCTGCTGCCTGGCTGGCTTTATCCGAAGCGTTGTTTTGAATAGCGTCGAAGAATCCATAAATCTGATCCAGATACTCAGCCGCTGGCCCCGCCAAAGTACTTGGTTTGATTCTCAGATCCAGAGAATCAATCGCTTTTTTCAGTTCTCCACCGATAACTGGTATGCCATCAATTAACTGAATCAGATCAGCGATTTTGTTATTGAGAAAATCTGTCAGGCCTTCGGTCTGTTCAACGAAAATATCCTGAAGTGTTTTACTTATGGATCCAAGCGCCAACTGGTCGGCAAGCTCAGAGGTTTTTTGCTGAATGGCCGCCACATTACCCTGAACATCCTCAAGCAACAGACGGATTTCCCCTGTGATTCTGGCCAGAGAATCAGGCAACTGCCCAGCTAATAACGTCAGGCCTTCAACAATATGTTGTAGTTGTTGTACGTTTTCATTGTTATTCAGATTCTGAGCCAGCGTATTAACATCAACGCCCTGATTCAATAAATCAGCCAGAGCCAACACACTGTTGAGGCTGCCATCCAACGTCCGCATCAATACCCGGTACTGATCAGAATCAAAAACGGGATTGATATCGATGGTAAAGCCAAAACTTTGTGGCGTATCCGCGCTGAACATGGCTTTAAAGCTGTCCAGTGAAAAGCCATTCTTGAAAGGATTATCAAAGCTGAAATTAAATAGCTTTCCTGTATCCAGCGAGCCCACACCACCAAAGAAATCAAAGAAACCCGCCAGGCTGGGAATATTGGGTAGGTAATTACCAATCTGCGCGCGAATACCGTTAAAGTCAGGCAGGTCAGGAAGAGCGATGGTATTAAAGCCAATACCAGACAGAGAAAACTGTGCACCCAGGAAGGCATTAAACTGTCCAAGGCGCAGGTCTTCGATAAAGCTGTTCAACCCCTCTGGAAGCGATAAGTCGAAACCAGCCCGCAAAGTATCCGGCAGTTTGGATAGTAGCCAATTCAAGGCTTCGGGGGATTCCAGCGAGAAATCAAACTGCCCATTGACCAGTAGCTCCCAGAATTTTTGCTTGCCAAGGTCAGCAGAAAAGTCGATATCCAGACCGGTTGCACTGAAATCGAAGAAGCCATTGAGCTCATCAAACAACCCTTGCAGTACAGCCAGCTGGGGCGCAGTGAGCTCAGCAAATGTCAGGTCGAAATCTGGAAGATCAAAACCACTGCGCAGCCAGGCGTCAACAGATGGCAAATTACTGAGCAGGTCAAAGTCCGTGCTGATAAAGCCGGGCAGCTCGAAGAAAGAACCAATGGCGGGTAACGCCAAGTTGATATCAAAGCTGGGAACGTCAAAGTTTAGCTCTTCCAGAAGGCGGTGGACATACAACATCAGTCCATCAATATCACCAGCATTCAGAGTCGCCAGCCCCAGATCAAAACGGGCATTGAGCGCTGTTTTCAAAATATCCAGATGTGCTGCAATGCTGGCATTGAAATCAATATCCAGATCCAGCAGTTTGCCAAGATCAGAGAATGAGGTATCAAACTCAAACTTGGCGGCTGTCACTAACACGCGGTACAGCTCAACACTGTAATCCCCCAGAGACAGGCGGAAATCTACCAATGCTTCCGGTGTGCTCAGATCAATATTCAAGCCATAAAGATTATTAAGCAGCTCCCCCAACCCATTCAGGTGGACATCACTGGAGAGGTCAAAGTCAACACCCAGATTCAGAAGCTCACCCAGTTTGGGCGTCCACAAATCCGAACCCGCTACGAACGGATTAAAGGTCAAGGCAAAGTAGGCTTCACCAATACCGGGAAGATCCGGTAGCTCAGCCATCAGGCTGGCCAAAAGTTCTTCCAGGAAATCGGGAATATCAACGTTAACACCGATATTACCCAACAGACTGCTCAGCTGGCCGGCGTAGAGATCAGACAGGCCAGAGAGCATATCCAGCAGTTTTACCTGCAGATCGGCAC
Organism: Parendozoicomonas sp. 2304DJ65-17; assembly: GCF_058148445.1. Lineage (NCBI taxonomy): Bacteria > Pseudomonadati > Pseudomonadota > Gammaproteobacteria > Oceanospirillales > Endozoicomonadaceae > Parendozoicomonas > Parendozoicomonas sp. 2304DJ65-17. Next base: position 205,089 of record NZ_JBYVJV010000008.1, on the reverse strand, counting down.
CGAGAATAAAGTCGAGTCCAAAATCAAAACCCTCTGGTGTGTCCAATTTGGACAGCTTCAGAGCTGGCAGGAAATAATCACTGAACTCAAAGCCAAGGTTATCCAGCCCTGGCAAACTCAAAGCCAGAGGCAGAGACAGGTTGTAATCATCCCCAAAGTCCCAGGCAATCGGGTTCTTGAGGAATACACTGTTCATATCAGCAAAACTAATGCGATTACCGGTCAATCCTGCCAGCAATCCATCAAGAGTCGCTCGGTAATGGAAGGCTGCGTCAGCTATTCCACCCAGATTAAAAGGCAGCTCGACATTCAGCGTATCCAGGCTGACATCGACGACACCTGTCAGCTCCTGCAATTCCAGCCATAAGTCGTCCTGACTTATATCGAACGGGTTATCCAGTGACATTCCCAAACGGAATCCGGCATTAAACGTGGCCAACGCTTTGGCCAGAGCTCCACCAGAAAATGGCAGGTCAAAATCCGCCAGATCAATGCCATCCACTCCAAGACTGGACAGCAGATCAATCACCGGTTGCCCCAGGTCACCCAGACTTTGGATTTTACTGATCAGCCCAGTAAAGGGATTGCCGCTGAGATCGTCAAAATCAAAGGACTCCAGCAGGGTTTCTTTCAAGTCCAACCCGAAATCCATGAACAACGCATTAAGGCTCTGGTCGTAACCAAAGTTAATATTGATACCACCGGTTTCGGCACTGAAACCCAGCAAGCTGCTCATGCGCGCAGACAGAAAACTACCCAGGCCGGAAAGCGTGGAGCCAATGCCATAAAGGTCGATCCAGGCCAATTTGAAATCAGGCAAGCTACCCGGAAAATCTGCCAAACCCAACAGATCACCAAATTGTTTCAGCGCGTCAAAGCGAGCATCCAGAGACAGGCTCAAACCTGTCTCTGGATCAAAGTAAGGCACTTCCAGATCAAGAAGCTTGGTGACCTGAATATACGCCTGCATTTCCAGAACAAGCGCTTCGAAATCAAAAACGGTACTTAAAGTTTGAACAATTTTATCAAGGCCAAAATCTCCCAGAGGCAAACCACCTAAATCAAAGCTGGCATCCGCAGAGAAACCATTTACATCGAACCCCTTCATATCGCCCAGGAAGCTACTGAGCATATTCACCAGAAACTCTGGCGAAGTGCTCAACATATAAGGCACAAGCGCGCCTTTAATCGCCTCCCAATCTGGCAGTTGAGCTTTCAACCCTTCGAATGACAAACCAGCAGTATCCAGCGCAAAACCGCCATTGAACAGCAATGCAATATCACTCAGAGAGAATTCAGACAGATATTCACTACCCAGATAAAATGGCAAAAGCAGGTTTATCTGACTGCGCAAGGCAGGAACAAAATCAGCACCGTTAAACAGAACTTCCGCAAACGGATTGGTCGTATCAGCCAGCAAATCCAGGGTACCATTCTGTACCCCCAGAATAACTTTCAGTTGCTGAAGAACTGGTTGCAGGTTGGCAGGCAGAGCATTTATAACGCTATCCGGCGCACTGAGAATAGTTTCAGCGTCAATATCACTGGCGCCAAAGCGATCCAGTAGCAGCTCAAATCCAGTTCCCTTTTGCTGCCCCTTATCAAAGGCAAGCTGAGCAAAAGTGGATGTATTGAAGTTGTAGTTAAAACCAAGAGCCAGAACAGCCTGCCCGAGCATTTCAAATTGGGCCGCTGCTGTCAGATCCAGAATATCGTCAAGATCTGAACCAGTAATACCCAAAGTTTCAAACAGCTTTTTACCCAGATCCAGACTCAGGCCAAAGTTTTTATCAATTGTCTGGGTATCAAACAGCTGAAAGCCAAGACCACTCTCTTTATCGAAGGTTAGGGTTACCGAACCACGGGAGGTATTAAGAAGATTCTCAATCTCGCGTTCTAAAGCATCAAGCATGGCCTGAGCGTCAGCACCCAACGCCCAGGTAAATGTATCGCCGACCTTTTCAACCATCACGGTCAGACCTAGGGCACCACCGTTGACACCTGCGTTAATAACGCGCTCAAGACCGGCGATCATGCTTTGCAAACTATCAGACAGCTGAAGTACGTCATTTAAAGAACTGTTTAACAGCGGCAGCTCCTGATTCAGGAACTCTAAACCGGTAAAGCCGTTTACCAATTCTTTCAGTGGCGCAATCAGGGTGTTTTCCAGATTTATTTCAAACCCCAGATCGGCCTGAAGGGGTGTATCAACGCTGTCAACAAATTGCTTCGCAATACTGATCACAACATTATCGACATAATCCTCAACATCTATGCCATCAAGTCCCAACTCAGCCAGTACACTCTGACCAGGACCGGTAAGATCGACAGGTAGGACGATGGCAAAGCTGCCCTCATTCTTAAAGCCATTCAGTGGATCACTGTTTTCTGAACGATTGACTGCAAAGCGAACGGAGGCACCGTCAATATCCAGTTCGTCATCATTATCAAAATCAAAGTCGAGCCCCGTAACATTGGAAGAAAAACCCAATTCGTGGAGCGTGGTATCAAAAACACTTTCACCGGCACGGAACAGGTTGCCAAAAGTCACGGCAACATCCATATCCAGAATAAGCTCAGCGACAATGCGGGTATCGCCAAGAAGATCCAGATTTGGCAAGAGATGAGTGGCCGACAGCCCCAGCTTAGCCAGTTGCTCAGCCAACTGTCCGGCTCCCGCCAAAGCATTATTCACTTCGCTGGCAAGGCCTGAAGCCTTGCTTTGAAGAGCAGTTTTCAAATTATCAACCAGCGTCTGACCTTCATTCTCCAGCTTTTCTATCAGGCGCTCTCCAAGCCCGGGAATCAAGGCAAGGATATTTTCAAAATCGTTAAAATTATCATTCAGCGCGGCCACTAACGCAGCTGCCTGATCAGCACCGGAATCTTTCTCCGTATCAAACAGAGCATAAATTTGATTGAGGTAATCAGCGGCGGGGCCTGTCAAAGCTTTTGGCGTGATCCTTAAATCCAGAGATTCAATCGCTTTTTTCAGCTCACCACCAATCACCGGAATGTTATCAATCAGCTGAACCAGGTCGGAAATCTTATCATTCAGAAACCCTGTCAGCTGGTCTGCCTGTTCGTCCATCAGCTCCAGAAGAGTCTGCCTTGTTGAATCCAGCGTCAGCTGGCTGGCAAGATCATCAACCTTTTGCTGTAATACTGCTGCATTGCCCTGCACGTCTGCCAGCAGCAGACGCACCTCCTCAGTCACCTGCGTCAAAGCATCGGGCAGCTGATCTGCCAGAAGAGTCAAGCCTTCAACAAATTGCGTCAGTTGTTGTACATTCTCATGATTGCTCAAGTCCTGAGCCAGCGTCGTGATGTCTAACCCATCTTTCAATAACTCAGCCAGAGCCAAAACGCCGGACAGGCTGGTATCCAAAGTCCGCATCAACATACGGTATTGATCAGAATCGAATACCGGGCTGATATCAATACTGAAACCAAAACTCTTTGGCGACGCCGTACTGCCATCACTGCTAAACAGATCTTTGAAGCCCTGCAGTGACAAACCGTTGGCAAATGGGTTATCAAACTGAAAATTAAACAGTTCACTCGTGCTGGATTCGCTGCCCTTACTCAGGAAGTCAAAAAAGCCTGAAAGATTTGGCATACCAGGCAGTAAGCCTACCAGTTGCCCACGCACATCATTGAAGCTGGGCAGTTCTGGCAGTTGGATTTTGATATAGGGAATATCCAGCTTTTCAAATTCAACAGTCAGGAAGCTATTGAACCGACCAGCAACAAGACTGGCGATAAAACTATCAACGCCTGATGAATTAGAAAGATCAAAACTCCCCTGAGATCCTGGCAAACGACTTAACAGCCAGTTGAGGGATGGGGTTGATGTCATGCTGAGTTCAAAAGACCCTGCGCGCAATTCATCCCAGAACTGCTCTTTGCCGGCCGCAGTTGAAAAATCAATGTTCATGCCGGTGGCACTGAAATCGAAAAATTCATTCAGCGTATTGAACAGGCTCTGCAGCGCAGACGATTCTGATGAACCTTCTGACAGGTCAAGCTGGCCAAACTCAAGGTCGAAAGATGGTAGACTAAAATCATTTAACAACCATGCCGTAACAGCTGACAGGTTACTGGCAAGGTCAAAGTCGTTTGTTGTAAATCCTGGCAGATCAAAGAAAGAACCAATAGCAGGCAATGCGATATTGATATCAAAATTTTCATCCACCAGAAGCTGGTACAACTCAACACTGAAATCGCCGATATGGCTTCTGAACGTCTGTCGTTCCTGTTCATTTGAAGCAGGAATACTGAGGGAGAATTGAGTGTTGAGCAGAGTGGTCAGTTTCTGCAAATGCTCATCAAGGGAAATATCAAAGTCAACGGACAATCCGAGTTTGTTACCCAGACTGGTCAGCCAGCTTTCCCCTGTTTCAGGGTTCTCACCACCATTGAAAGGATTAAAGTTCAGTGCAAAATAAGCCTTTCCAATAGCTGGAATATTGGGAAGCTCACCCGCCAGTTTCTCCAGAAGCCCTTCAATAAAACCCGGTACCTGAACATCCGCACCCAGCTGACCAAGAGCTTGTGTCAACTGCCCTTGATATAAGGCCTCCAGACTGTCCAGCATGCCAAGCAGCTTGCCCTGCAGATCAGCACCAATAATAAAGTCGAGCCCGAAATCATACTCTGAGTCGGCATTAGCTTTGGCTAAGGTCAGAGTTGGAGTGAAGTAATCCTGAAGGTTATCAAATCCAAGAGCATCAAGCCCAAGAACTGATAAATCGATGGCAAACGGCAATGACAGATTAAATGAATCATCAAAATTCCAAGCGAAAGGATTTTCACGCAAAGCATCGGCTATGGTTGAAAGATAAATCCTTTGTCCTTCAAAACCCGCGAGAGCACCATCAAGATTAACTCTATAACGCAGACCACCCTTATCAATCTGCGGCAACCCAAAAGGCAATTGCAGAGTCAATTCTTCCCCTGCAATTTCTACAAAAGCATCGAGTTCCTGAACTTCCAGCCAAACATCATCAGCGCTGGCAGCAGATAAGTCGTCCACGGCAACCGCAACACGAAGGCCAGCCGAGATTTGAGCCAGCGCTTCAAAAATCGCTGAGCCTGTTAAACCAAGATCCAGGTTCGCTATATCAACCCCTGTTCCACCGACGGACTCAAACAGGTCAACAAGCTCCTGTGCTTTGTCGCTCTCTTCGCGCAAGCGACCGAGAATGCTATCCAGCGGATTACTTGACAGCTGACTTGTATCAAGGGTGTTCTTCCACTGTTGTTGGAGCTGCAGCTGAATATCAAGATAAAGAACACGCTCAGCCTCGTCGTAACCAAAACTCAGTTGAATACTGCCGTATTCAGCATCAATGCCAGCAGAAGCCGTCAATTGCGTTGAAAGGAATGCAGATAAAGATTCGAGGGTGGCATCAACACCATACTGCTGTTGCCAAAGTTGAATAATCTCATCCAGAGTGGCGGAGGCATCAAAACCCTCCAGAAGCTCGGCGTATTCTTGTAGAGCCAGCAAACGCTGCTCATCAGTCAGTTCCACGCCGGTTACTTCATCAAGGTAAGGTGTGGCCTTATCAACAAGCTGACTGATTTCTAAAAACTCTTCCGCTTTTGCAGCCATAGAAGAAAAATCAACTGCACCGCGCAGACTGTTCAGCAATAGATCAAAACCAACTGGAGCGGATATCAGCTCATCAAAATTAAAATCCGCATCAAACAAAGCGCTGTTCACATTGAGAGCTTGCGCAAGCAGCGTTGTTTGGAGTTTTTCCAGCAATTCAGGAGTTAACGGTGAAGATGGCTCAAGGTCTTCAACTGATAAAACTTGCCCGACCACTGACATATTTGCATCGTCAGCAGGTGATGATTGAAGAACACCTTCATAAACAGGCTCATTAGAGGCAAAAAAGTTTGCGGCACTGACTTCAATAAAACCGGACTCATACTCAAGAGCCCAGTCACCGCCAATAAACTGATTGCCAGTCAAATCATCTGATGCAGCAATATCAGCTTCAGTGACACCAGAAAGCCTGTCGACAAACTTAATACCCAGCTCGCCCTGAGCGACATTACAGCCATACAGCAAAATGTCGCCATCCGATGACATAGCCTGACCAATATTTGTCAGCTCTCGACGATAGCGCTCAAGATTACTGTTATTGAGCTGAACCATTCCAAGCTGGACGCTCCCCATCCCACCATGGGAGAGAATATGCAGCACACTTACGCCCTGATGTTGCTTCGCTACACTTTCCAGTTGCTGGATACCATCTTGCTTAGCGTCCAGTACAACAACTGTCACGTTAGCCGGACCATCTTTCGTATCAGCATTGACTGCTTCATCTTTATCAGCGTCATCGACTGATGTTGTTACAGCAGGGAGAACCGCAGTTTTAAGAGCGTAATCTCCATAATCTATAGAGCGCCATTCAAGGTTTTGCAGGACCTCTTCCCCGACAAAACGGGAAAGCACAACCTCAAAATCATCGACACTGGGATCAACAACAATCATCTGCTGGCCAGAAAGATCCTGAACCAACTTCATATCGGCGGGGCTAAGTACTGTGGTAGAAACTTCGGGAGTATTCGGGGAGGTTACCGAAGACTGATCAGTTGGGGGATTATCTGTATCAGTTTCAGAAATGACTTCATCATCTTGGGATACACCAGTTTCCTGCTCTCTTATAAGCTGCAGAATCTCTGACTGGTTCGAGGCTTCAACCAGGCCTTTTTCAATCAGTTGCTCTACAACTTCATTTTCATCGAGCTGTGATCGCAACAGCTCATCCATTGCCAAGGGAGCGGCATCGGCACTGAGCAAATGCCGGTTTTCCATCTGCTCAGCCAGATAAAGATTCTGTCTTCGAATTTTACGGCCACTGCTGTTCCATAAAAAACGACGAAGCTCATTAAGCTTTGCGTAGCGAGACTGAACGACCCGACGAATCATTACCAACATATTCCCCTCTCCCTTTATCAACCTGGCCCCATTCCAGGAAGCAAATCCCTATCAAACAGTTTTTAACCAACTGTTAATGGCATTTATATCTTTTTGTTCCAGCCTGCCTGCCGCATGCTTTAAGCGAAGCGTATTCAACACATAGTCATAGCGAGACTTGGTGTATGATTGCTGTGCGGCAGCAAGTTCTTTTTGTGCATCAAGTACTTCCAGCAAATTAAAGCGCCCAGCTTTATAGCCTTTGCTCTTTAAAGACAGTGTTCTTTGCTGAGCGGCAACGGATTGCTTTAATGCGTTAACCTGCACGATGGAGGCCAATATTTGCTGGTAAGCATCACGAACTTCCCGCTCGTTCTCACGACGCAACTTATTCAATTCATCCTCAGCCCGAAACTGATCCTGAAAAGCCTGTTCCACTCTGGAATTGACATACAGCCCTTGGAAGATAGGCACGTCCACTGTCATCACCAATTCTTTGGTTTTCAGCTTATTGCCGCCACCAAATAGCGACCCACCCGTTTCTCTTTTACCATCGGTGTATGTGAGGTTAACTGTTGGATAATGGCCTGACCGCCGGGCACTGACTTCTCGAGAAGCTTCATCCACCGCATACTGCAACGCGATCAGCGCTGGGTTAACAGTGCGTGCACTCTCCACCCACTCTCCTGCATCAGCGGGGGCTGGAGTCTGGTATTCCACGTCATCAGAAAGATCATTCAATGGGGCTGGTAATTCACCGATAATTTCAGCCAGCGCGTACTTACTCACCATCAGGCGACTATCCAAGTCCGCCTCTTTGGCCAAAGCTTCCAGATAACGGGCTTCTGCCAGGTCAACATCGACAGAACGCCCAAGACCAGATTCTTTTCTGCGAGCCGCCGCGTCAAAGTGACGCTTGAGCGCTGCCTTTTCATCCTTCACCGTAGCCAGCTGATCCTTTCTTTCCAGGACAAGAAAATAAGCCTCAGAAGCCCTTAGTAAAAGATCCTGCTCAGCAACCAACAATTCAGCCTCAGCCCGGCTGACAGTTGACTTTGATTGTTGAAATCGTGACCAGATAGACCAGTCAAAGATGGGTTGTTTGAGCGTGAACCCCTGACTTTTGGTATCAAACTTGTCGCTCCCCTTGGCAAACACGGAGTTATCCGCCTCAAGAATTGTTTGATCTGTCGTACGATCCTCGTACTGATAAGACAGCGTTGGCAACAGTCGAGACCGGGCTTGACGATACACTTCTACATCGGAGTTATGCTTATGATGAGCAGACAGGTAACCCGCATCATTTTCCCTGGCCTTACTCACAACATCTACCAAATCAAACGAAACAGCTTGGGTTGCCCAAACCGATGCCAGAAAAGCTCCACACACAAGATATGATTGACGCCTCACTGCGTACAGCTTTTTGATATTCACATGACAGTCCTTTTTTTATTTTTAATAAGAATGTCTTTATGGTTTTTGAATCAGGTCACATTTTAACTGATTTATTATTACACAAAACTGACAAAGGCTAACAAAAACCTTATTTTTAACTAGATACACTCTTGAAATACATCATGAGTCCTTATTTTGATTCCGCCCATCAAATAACAACCGATATTAAGACTGCTTGACGATGATAGTCAGGTGCGTTTTAAAACGCTGATAACAGAGCTATCATCACATTAGAACGATAACTTCAAACAGTCCTCAGTGCCCCTGATTCACCTCTATTATGATTAGAAGTTTTCGCAGAAAAACTTGCTCGAAGTATTACGAGCGCCAATACAACTCTTGTAGTACCTAGCAAAAATTTATCTAACATTATTTTTATGCTCAGGCATAGGTCAAGAATCCTTAGTGCCAGATACCAAAAGAAAAACCTCACTGGTCTCAGAAAATATACACTGCCTAACACCTCTGTTCGTGATACTTATCAGCATATAGTTAATGATGCTCCCGTCGGTCATAAGGAGGAATCGAGAAGCATCAAGGAATGTGCTAACGGGTAATAGTGGTTTTCAAGGTACAGAAACAAAGAGCCCGCAACCTCTCGTCATTCCAGATAATACAGATGATCTGGTTGATTGGTTCTTGCCCCCCAGACCAAATACTATGAACAGAAGTGCAGGGGTAAGTAGCGTCGAACATGTTGCCTTAGAAAGATGTAAAGATAAGTTCGTCCGTGATATCAAGACCAACGGTGCCAGCCTATATGGAGTTCTGCTATTGGGTACCCATCTAACTTCAGCTAGTTTGCTATCCGTAGACCACTGGTAAGAGTACGACACATGTACCATGCCCTTGCAGCAAGCAGCAGATAAACTGCACAATCCTTTGGTACAGACGATAGACGCCGCTCCATTATCCTTTGGAACACTTCTCATCTATATGGATAACCAACCCTCTATGGTTGATTTTGCCAAAAAGCTTGTTCAAGCATATGTGAGGGAATATAACCTGCGCCTAACTCATTTCCATTGAGTTATTTAGAATCTCGATGTTTCCCAGCGCGGCGGCTGTAGTCGCGCTCTCCGACAATAAATGAGAAACTGGCCAAAAACCTCAATTCGCCACTTATGGGCCTTCTTTAAAGATTGAAATAATTACCACCTAAAACCGCCGTAACCGGGACTGTACTTTTTCCAGAAACTTGCCTCTCTCTAGGTCTGAGGAAGAATCCATACTGTAAATAGCCAGCCACTCAATATCCCGACAACGACAAACGGCTTTCATACTGAGGCAAAACATCTTGCGGGGTGGATTACCAATCACCATCATTCGCCAGCGGGAAGAGCCCTGAGTGGTTACTACCATTATCTTTTTAATATTGGTCAACAGTGGCTTTAAACCATCGGGACCAATATCTACCACGACTCCCGGCAACCAGACCCTATCCAACCAACCTTTCAGAATTGCGGGCATACCCATCCACCAGGTGGGATAGACAAAAACCAGAGCCTCGGCCCACTTTAGCTTGCTTATATGATCCTCAAGCCCGGTGGCATTTCCTTTCTCTTGGTAACACTGGCGCTCAGAACGTGACATTCGAGGTTCAAAGTTTTCCTCGTAAAGGTCACAGGTTTGTACGTCATGCCCTGCTTTTCTTAAGGTTTCACAAGCCGAGCGATAAAGTGCACCATTGAAACTTTCCGGGTTAGGGTGCGCGTAAACCACCAGAACTTTCATACCAGAGCCCCATAAACAGAAGGCTATTGTTATAGCTGCTTTATCTGGAAGTCTTCCACCCAGATCAACTCACAGGCTCCACCACCGGTATCGTTACGGGTCAAACTGCTCTGCCAGCGCCAGCCATCCGCAGCTTCCACTTTCACCAGTTTTCCTCGTAACTCGATAATATCGCCTTCCACCACATCATCCAGCCGGTCTGCCACATAATCAGAAGCCGGAATCATATGCATATTGGCACTTTGTGTTTCTATCTGACGACGGGGAACCGGAAACTCCTGAACCCGCCAATAGTAAAACCGTCCACGCTGGCTGATATCGATTTCCTCCAGAACCGAAGAGTCAGACATCACGCCCCAGCCCAAGGCAAGATCTACAGGAGAAAGTTCGGCTTCCCGCCCTATAGAATAATCCTCACGACCCAGCACTCTGGCCTCAAGAGAAAACTCTGCCAAGGGCTGAATTTTGTAACCTTCGTGATGAATGGGGTCAGAGTTATATAAACGGCTTTGTTCCGGCTCTTCTTTCACAAGCACACCCGGACCATGCTCAATAGCTCGCTCATTCCACCATTGATAAAGCCCAAAACAGAGAGCTAATACAGCAATCCACCGCCACATAATTATTATTTTCCAGTTACCGTTTATTACGGTTCATCACTCTTATGAACGTAAAGGGAGCCCTATAACGCCCAATTCAACTCGAATCATAACCTTTGGATGTTTTAATGTCCCTTGAGCCGTTGAAAGAAGGCTTTTCTATTCTTCTGGCAGCCGAACAACTCCATCACATATCTCCCAGCTCAAATCAGGCGTAGGCTTTACCACGGAAGTAATCCGGATCAGCAATAACCTTAAGCTTATAGAATGCTCGGTATCGCTCGGCATTCTTATTATAGTTTTTGCGCTTGGTATCATAAGCGGCGAGCAATGAATAAAGATGCCCTCGGGATGAACAAACAGACCTCAAACGTTTGCAGTATTCAGCCTGGCCTCTTAACTCCGGGCACATCTGGTAACGCTTGACTATCAGTTCAGCAAGCTCATCCGGATTGCTTCCCGAACCACGAACAACTTTGAGATAACAGGCTTCTGTCCGGCTCAGCCATTGGCCTGCCAGACGAAACAAATCTTTTCTGGATTCGGCATGATCCCCTGGCAACAGCTCAAAACTATCAAAAGGCATTTCCAGCTGCCTGAGATATAACCAACAAGCTTCTTCACACACCCTGCCGTACATATCACGGCCACGTTCTCGGCTCAGCCATTCTCCTATGCATTCCGCCTCTCCTTTCAAATCGCAGGCATCCCTCAAAGGGTTTAATTGGCTGAAAAAACGGCCAACAACCGGGGATTGATCAGGCAGCCATCCACCCTGTGGCTCGAACATCGCAGGAGTTGTACTAACAGTTTTTACAACTTCTATTGTTTCTGTTGGCTGCTCTGAAACCTGCTGAAGAGTTAACTGTGGCTCTTCTAACGTTGGTACTTCATCAACAGTTACTGGTATTTTTGAAACAGGTTGAGCAGAACGTTTCTTAGTCTCCTCCCGCCCTTTTCTTTGCCCACCACCTGGGCCTTTCCCCATCCCTTTCTTTTTCCCGCTTGAATGTTCTTTTTGTCGCTGACCTTTGGGGGATTTCTGAGAAGATGTTTTCAGTGAATCAGGTAACCACGACTCTTCAAAACTGGCAGTTTTTCTTTTAACGATAGCGGTCGCCCTTTTTGGCACCGAAGATGCCGACCGGGACGATTCATAGGCCAGCTCATAACATTCAAGCTGGTTTTGAACCGTTTCCCTGACCGGCCCTGGAATAGATGCTTTAAGCAAGGCTTGCAGACAGCGAATTGATTCACTGTAACGACCAAATCCGGCATAAATCTGGGCAGCATCACGGTACAACAACGGAAAATGTCCTCTTCTGGCAATGTTCTCCAGAATGTCAGCTGATCCGAATGGATCCGCTTTACGGGTAATAAATTGTCTCTTCATATGCCAGGCCAAAACCAAACCGGCAATATCTCGTTGATACCTTGTCAGGTCACGATTTTTATAGGCCTTTTCTACATCTCCAACGCCTACACCCAACCCAACCATTGCCGTCATAAACTGCATAGCCAAACGACCTTCCTGGGTTCTGGCCTGGGGAACTGTGATACCTAGTGTTGAAAAAGCATCTGCAACATCCGGGGCATGTTCAGAGTCCACAGTTTCTTGCAACGTATTACACAGAGCAGCCTGCAATTTTGGTGAAAAACCATCCTCCGGGCCTACCCAATAAGGCTCTCGTCGCTTAGAGAATACGGAGGAAAAAACCCACAAAGCCTGATGGAATTCAGTCTGGTTATCGTCCGTATCAATCTCAAAGGCAATATCCAAATCATCTGCCTGCAAACCAAATGCAGTCAGCACAAAACAATTCACATCTTTCGTTCCGTCCAGCCTGGCCAACATATCCATAATTTTTCCGGGAGAAATCTGGCAATGCTTTGGATTCAATGCCATTCGAGCTACCAGCCAGACAGCTGGCATAAACTCCGTAGTAGCCGCCAAACTACACAAGTGTTCCATATTTTCATGATGCTCGAGCATCTCTGGTTGAAAGCTGTACGTGCGATACAGCGAAAGTACTTCAAAAAAATCATCGAGATATTCTTGATAATCCGTATACAGCAAACGGATAAATTCCATGACACCTTCCTGATCCTTCAGCATAAATTTGGCCATAACCACGGACATAAGAAGTGAGCACCTCAAAGGAACGGCTAACTTAAGAAATTTATGTTCGTTTTTAATGGTTTTCACCAGAGCCGTATCCAGCCCCATCATAGCCTTACCAGACTTGTAGGCTGTAACAGCCTTAGCACGTACTTTGAAATCTTCATCAGATTCGCCTGGGTAAGGCTGGATACCAAGAAACGGTTCAATCTCCTTTATCAACAATCTGGTGAAATCCGAGTAGCTAAGAGTTGTAGCTGAAGCACCAACGAACTCAGGCTCCAGTTCATAAAATTGAACCTTACGGTGACTGATTGCAGTGGCCTGATCACCCTCATCCCTATTGTCATCCGTAGGGTCATCTGGAATCACTGCACCCTGAAGCTCTTCAGACACATCAGTTTGAGAAGGAGGCTCCAATGCAGAATCATCGGGCGTGGGAGTTCTGGAAAATGAAGTAATCATAGGAGCACTCTCCCCTCACCGACTTCATACGCTGCTTTGCCGGTTTCAAAGATCACCTTAATAACTTTGCCCATCTTCATTGCGCCTTCCCTCTGGTGCTGATGAATAGAGTCTGACAGTCATGGAAGACAACCAGTTTCTTTGGTTTGAAATTTAAGGGAAAACAGTTTGCGTCAGTGACAAGAATGTTTGTTGTACCAACGGAGATTTAGCTCAAAGCATTTTCAAATACTTCGGCGTATCGCAATTGAGAATTAAAAAGCTTTGCTTTAACGTCGCCGCCTGGAGTTCTTCTGGAAACGCAAGAACATCGCAGTACTTTTAACAAAAACATGTGGCCTCTTTTGACTCACAAAAATATGTTCCCCACTGGAGTGCGCTACATCCTTCTTTCGGCTCTGGGTTTCGCCTTGATGACCAGCTGCGTGAAGGTAGTCAGCAATCATGGTATCCCTATTTTGGAAATCGTCGCGGCACGGGCACTGGTATCTCTGGTCATCAGTTACCTGTTTGTTATGAAGAGGAACACTCCACTTTTGGGATACAACAGACCTTTGCTTTTTGCCCGTGGTGTGGCAGGAACATTGGCATTGATCTGTGTGTACTACGCGGTATCAACTCTCCCTTTGGCCGAAGCTACAATTCTGCAATACCTGCACCCCATATTTACGGCTGTACTGGCACTGGTATTCCTTAAAGAACGAATACAGACATCAACGCTGGTGTGTATTCTCATGTGTATTGCAGGTTTGATTGTTATGGTGAGGCCGGGGTTTATATTCGGAACACCAAGCGACCTGCCAACATTGAGTGTTATGGCAGCACTGGCCGGAGCACTTGGCAGTGCGGTGGCTTATGTAATTGTCCGTCGTCTCAGCCAGAGTGAAGATAGCTCGGTTATTATTCTTTACTTTCCTTTGATTGCCCTGCCTGTATCCCTTCTTCTGCTGGGGGATAACTTTGTTGTACCTGATCTCTCTATGATCTTTATGCTGGTTATGGTTGGCATTTTTACCCAGATTGGCCAGGTCGGGTTGACCAAAGCCATGGAAACTGAAACAGCCAGTAAAGCGACTGCTTACTCCTACATACAAGTCATTTTTTCCCTTGTACTGGGTTGGATTCTATTCAGTGAAACACCTTCATTCTGGACACTGGCTGGCGGTGCACTGATTATGGCCGGGGCTCTTGTTAATGTTTATGGCAGTATGAAAGCTAAAAACAAAAAACTGTCAGCAAACAATGAAGAGAAGTCTGAGTCTCGTAAAGCAGCCTGATTGCTATGAATTTTAAACCTGTTGGAACAAGATTCGTTTCAGCAGGTTTATATCGGAAATAACACATCTTCATCAAGAAACTGCTTAGCTGTACTGACTAAGCCGTTAAAGCCCAACTGAACACTTCTATCTGCCCACTTGTCTTAACCTCTCAATGTGCAGATCAGACAATATTATGAAGACACCAGACTGGCTCCCCGCTCATGCAAAACTCTATAAAAACTGGGGCCGCCCTCAGCAAAGGCGTGAGCAACGAAAAAAGGCTATCTGGACCATAAGAAGAGAACATCGTCAGAATCAGTTCCTTAAGAAAAGGGCCGGCTGTAAGCCAGAACAAACGAAGTTAAAACACGCCGAAATTCACAAAATTCCACCTACCTCTCCAATGGTTTACCAGTCTGGTTTATCCAGCCAAATGGTTCAAACTGCAGTAGAAGGGAGCTGTGTTGAAATGGATGACACTATTTCCTACAAACTGACTGAATTGAACGACAATGAATTAAAAAGCCTGAGAAAATCTATAGAGTGGAGTGACAAGGTAAAAGAGAATCTGGACAAGGTTTCAGATGCTCTAATGAGCACAGATCATGGCTACACCCACATTTCTATGCCTCTTTACTTTCAAACACGTGATGAGCTTACTGTGCAGATTTACTTCAGCATGGACACAGAAGCCAACCGGTTTATGGCATTTATCGCCATAAGAACCTTACTGACAATGGCAATCGAATAACGCCATCAGCAATCATGTAGCTCTATGAAAGGCCAAACCTTCAACAACCTTTAAAGCCGCTGAGTTAGATTGGTTCACTTCTTCAACCATAACTCTGGCAACACTTTTCGTTGCAACAGGCTGATAGCGCTGCAACCCCGGCAACCAGCCAAATCCTTTTAACCCCCAATAACCTAACTGCTCACCTAACCGAAACTCATCTCGCTCACCATAAAGCAGGCTTGAGCGAAAAACCAACAGCGAAGGAAAGTCCAAAGCTTTCAAACCCTGCTCCATCTCGGTTTTGGTTTGCAGATACAGTCCGCGGCTATTCTTGCCTGCGCCAATAGAGCTGATAACACCAAACTTTTCCGCGCCACAACACTGACTCAAGCGCCCCAGTGCCAGAACATAGTCGAGATCGACCTTACGAAAAGCCTTGGCAGAACCAGCTCGCTTTCGGGTTGTTCCAAGGCAGCAATATACATGGTTGACCAATTCATCCAACACTACTGATTCAAGGGCATCAAAATCGACCACTCTTTCATCCAGTTTTGCGTGGGTAATTCCCGATGGTCTGCGTACCAGACTGATGACTTTCTGATAGTTAGCGTTTTCCAGTAAAAATTTCAGAACATGGCGGCCCACTGCGCCAGAACTTCCTGCGATTAAAGCTGTTTGACCAGTCATCTCTGCCCTCTGCAAAACTGCGGATACACACCCTTACACTTCCACAAGCTCGTATATCACTCAATATACGGCCACCGTATAATAAATCCTTAAGGCCGAAAAGTTTCAGGCCTCTCTCCAGACTTAATGACATCAATGATTTCTACTGCTCTTCGAGATACATTTCGACAGGGGTACGACCTGTCTTGTCTTCGTAAAGATATTCTGGCTGGCCTGACCGTCGGTATTGTCGCCCTTCCTCTATCAATGGGATTGGCTATTGCCAGTGGTGTTGCTCCGGAATACGGCCTTTATACAGCCATTGTCGCTGGTTTTCTGATAGCTCTTACCGGTGGTTCCCGAGTTAATATTTCCGGACCAACTGCTGCCTTTGTTGTTATTCTGCTGCCTATTACCGCCAAGTACGGCGCTGGCGGTTTGGCTGTAGCCACCTTAATGGCTGGTATTATTCTAATTATTATGGGATTGTGCCGACTTGGTCGTTTGGTTGAATATGTGCCTTACCCAGTCACTATTGGCTTCACGTCAGGCATTGCGGTTGTTATCGCTTCATTGCAGTTAAAGGATTTCTTCGGGTTATCACACATTGCCATACCCGAGCACTTCTTTCCCCGTGTATCTACAATTGCCACATCACTGCCCCAGCTTAGCCCGTGGGACACTCTAACAGCAGTCATCACTCTGGGTGTTTTCCTTGGCTGGAGACGTCTGAAAACTTCTGTACCACCACATCTTCCTGCACTGTTGATTGGCGCAAGTACAGCATGGCTGGTTCTTAATAATATTGATGGCGCAACCATTGCTACTATCGGCAGTAAATTCAGCTGGGAAGTGGATGGCATTTCCGGAACAGGTATTCCACCTGTTGCTCCACGCTTTATTCTGCCCTGGAATCTTCCCGATGCCAGCGGCCAGCCTATTGGCCTCAGCTTTGAATTGATTCGTGAACTGATGACCTCAGCCTTTGCCATTGCCATGCTGGGGGCTCTGGAATCTTTACTCTGCGCCGTTGTTGCAGACGGTATGACTCGCACCCGTCATCACTCCAATGGCGAACTGATCGGTCAGGGAATAGGCAACCTTGTGGCACCATTCTTTGGCGGCATTCCAGCCACAGCCGCTATTGCCCGAACGGCCACCAGCATTCGCAGTGGCGCTACATCTCCAATTGCTTCTATTGTTCACGCGCTGTTTGTACTGTTAGCTGTTTTACTGCTGGCACCTTTGCTGGCCCATATTCCTATGGCGTCTTTGGCTGCCTTGCTACTTATGGTGGCGTGGAATATGAGTGAAGCGCATCACTTTGTGCGCATTGTTAAGGTGGCACCAAGAGAAGATATTGCGGTTCTGCTGACCTGTTTTGGCCTCACCGTTATTTTCGATATGGTGATTGCTGTCACCGTCGGTATGCTGCTGGCAGGCCTGCTGCTGATTAAACGCATCAGTAATCTGTCCACAGTTAACCTGTATTCAGCAAAAGTACCTGACGAAACCATTAACCTACCTTCCAGCATTGCCATCTACGATATCAACGGCCCACTTTTCTTTGGCGCAGCCCAGAAAGCCTTGAACGAGCTGCAGAAAATGGATGACCATATTCGGGTTATGATTCTGGATATGACAGATGTAAACATGCTGGATATGACAGCACTGGTGGCCGTTGAAAATATTCTGATAGATATGCAGAAGCGCAATATAGGCCTGGTGCTGAATGGTGTTCAGCCTCGCCTGCTATTAAAAATGCGCAAAGCGGGGATTCGCAGACAGAAAAACAATATTGCCTTTGGCCGAAATATGCAGGAAAGTTCCAAGCATGCCCTGACTCTTCTGCTGAGTCGCCAATAGGATGACCGAATGGCCGATATTCTGCCGTTTAAAAAACCGTCTCTGAAAGATAAAGCCAGAGGCAAAACCATGTGCAAAAACAATCTGCATAAATGGGTGGTGGATAAAGAGAAGGTATTCGACGTAAAGCAGGGCAAGCTGGTCACAACCTACAAATGCTCCCGCTGTGGAAAAACCCGCACCAAAGCCCACTAAAAAATGCCCGCTTCAAAGCAGAAGCGGGCATCTATCAAACTAAAGGATACGTTTACTCACCCTTAGCTATCACATAACCCAACGCGCCTTTGATGGCCGCAACCTGAGCCTGATTGCACTCTTCCGGCGTTGCACGTGGGCTGTCTGGGTACACTTCTGTAGTAGTCACGTAAGGCGCGTCAGTCATACCACCACAAAGGAACAACTCTTTCTTTGGATAGTGAATCACGCCTTCCTGCATAACCTTACTGCCAATGATTTCGCCATTGTCATCCGCAGGAGCAATGTGGGTGACTTCTCTTACAGCGTCGATAATAGCTTTCTGGAATCCAGGCTGGTCGCGATCAGTATCATCTACCGTATAAAAACCATCGGGAATCAGTTCACTGGCAGGGTCAAAAGGTTTGCCGTCACGAGCCATGAGCGCTGGGCGGAATTCATCTTTATCGGAATCCGTAGTTTCGTGCAGATCAAGATGAACCAGCCACTCAACATTCTGGGAAGCCACAAAGTCCATCGCCGCTGCCGCTTCTTCCGATGGACTGTTGGGCATAAAGGAACGGTTAGGGTCTACGCACAACGGATTCCAGCGATTAATAATTTCATAACCCCAAGGGCTAACGCAGGGAAGCACCAGAAAATCAAACTGGTCTTTATAACTTTTGGCCTGAGTATCAAGGAATCTCAGAGCACCCTGCACACCACTGGTTTCGTAACCATGCACACCACCGGTGATCAGAACTTTGGGGCGGGATGCATCCCAGTTGTGGCTTTTCAGGGCGAACAGCGGGTAACGGTTCTCGTCATAGCTCAACGTACCATACTGAATGCGTTCAAAGCGATCTGAGAGAGCATTGATTTTCTCAAGCACCTCATCGGCATAGCTGCGTTTAATGGTGGTTTGTTCACGCCAGTTGATTTTTTCTGCATCAGTCCAAGGTTGGCCTGGAGTACCGATGGGGTAGAACGGCTGAGTCATATACCGGCTCACTTTACTGCAGTTTAAATTACAAGAAACAGTAGGTTACGCCTTAAAGGAAAGCCGGCGCAATGATCTGTGTAGCCTTCTTGACAGGAAAACTGGCGCTCTGGTTATGCACCAATTCCTCCATAAAACATCCAAATCCTGATCAATGATTATTGCGAGCAGGAATTATGGATATCCGGTCCAGGCCACTCTCACCAAATAGTTTGTTTCCAGCGCAAGATATCACCTCTCCCCACAAGCGACCCATAAGCCTTTCAGACTGGCAACTGAATCAGATCACCAAAGCGCTCGGCATCTCAGAAAAAGATATTCAATGGCAGGAAGAACTTCATGGAGGGCTGACCAATTACAACTATAAACTGACCATAAATGATCCAAGATATTCTGCTCACAGTTATGTGCTTCGCATTCCCGGCGAAGGAGCAAATGAGATGATTGACAGGGAGGCAGAACAAAGACACCTCAAGATAATTAAAAATGAAGAATTGGATACAGACACACTGTATTTCGATGTGAAATCCGGAATTAAAATTTCCAGGTTTGTTTCAGGGTACACACTGAAAGCTGATGGCATTTTCCCCAACAGGAAAACGATTACCGCTGTTTTATCACGACTACACAAACAGCCACCGGAGTCGGCATCGTCCTTTAATTATCACGCCAAACTCGAGATGTATGAAAAGCTGGCCGACAGCACTTCCACCGAGAGCCCCAAGGACTATGAAACAACAAAAAAACTTGTTCTGAGGCGTATTCAAAAACTGCCCTGTACGCCTTATCGCTTCTGCCACAACGATACCTTGCCAGACAATTTTATTATGGCAACAGACAGGCTTTACCTTATCGACTGGGAATACTCCGGATGCAATGATCCTCTTTTTGATCTTGCGGCCTGCACCTTGGAAGCCAGCCTTAGACCCGTGCAAACCAAAATATTTCTATCTGAGTATCTGGGGCGCCCGATTTCAGCTCAGGAATCAGAAGCTCTGGAAACCTGGCAACTGGCTCAGGACCTGCTCTGGTCAGTCTGGGCCAGATACAAAACCGGGGCGGGGTGTGAAGATATGAGAGATTATGGAAAAGAGCGCTATGAACGACTCTGTCAGCGGTTATATAAGCTGCCAATAAAAAAGGCTCACACCAAAGATGCAAGCCCTTCTCAATCCGCTTAAACCCAGAAGTTAATACAAGCCTCAGAAGTTCCAGTCATGCAGCGAGTTCCTGCAGGACGATGGAACCTTGCCTTCATCGTAGGGATTGGTTCCTGAAGCACCCGCAGCACAGCGGAAGCGAATCTCACCATCATCCACCAGCATTTGCAGGCCAAGATAGAAGTTATCACCTGTGGAGACTTCCATATTTGTCCCACTATCGGATTTCAGCTCAATATACATACCATTGGCCGGGCAATTCTGAGGAGCACAAACAGGATTTGGGCGTAAACCAACACCATCCCACCATTCCGAGGTAAAGCCAAACACAGCCTGAAAGCTTTCATCACGATCCAGGCCATCGTAACCAAGCTGAGCAAAGGTGGTTGGGTAGGCGTTATTTGACGAGTAATACTCAGTGACGCTTGTTTTAAACCCGGTGAGAAGGCTTAAACCTTCAGCCACTCTCGCCCGTACGGTGTAATCCTGATAGGCAGGAATGGCCACGGCGGCCAAAATGCCAATAATTGCCACCACAATCATTAGTTCAATTAATGTAAAGCCCTTTTGTAGCCTTTCCATGGCTCAGCACCCACCTTAATTTTTCCGTTATCCGTTTCAATCTAGACCCTTTCTTCCCTTATTGCGCAAAGAGTACAGGGGATGTCCATAGGACTAAGCCCTCATATCTCTGTATTGGCGAACCCCATAAAATGACTTCAGCCCGGTATCGTGCCGAGGCAGTTCTGGAACTCGCTCTGTGACTAAAAAGATATCTTCACCCTCAGCAATAGATCTGGGCAAAGACCCAGTGCGCAAATGTTTTACACATTACCTTCTGCCAGCCATGACCGGCATGGTTATCAAATCCCTCTATGTTGTGGCTGACGTAATGTTTATTGGCCACGCCATGGGAGAAAGTGGCCTGGCCGCCATTAATATTGTTATTCCTTATTTTGCCTTTATATTTGCCACGGCCATGATGGTGGGCGTGGGCGGCGCGGCACTGATGGGCATTCGTTTTGGTGAAGGTAAAGTCGCTGAAGGACAGGTGATTTTTCGCCAGGCAATTACCCTGATTACAGGAGCCATGCTGGTCATCACCTCAGCGACCCTGTACTGGCAAAGCGATATCGTTCGAATTTTTGGAGCCCAGGGAGAACTGATCCCTTTAAGCCAGGAATATGTTTCAACCCTGACCCTGTTCTCAACTCCTTATGCCGTGGGCTGGGTGCTGTCCAACTTTATCCGTAACGACGGCAACCCAAAACTGGTGATGAGAGCCATGGTGGCCAGCGCCCTGACCAATATCGTGCTGGACTGGTTGTTTATGATTGTTTTTGGCTGGGGCATGTTTGGCGGAGCTTTGGCGACCGGTATTGCCCAGCTGAGCATGACTGTTGTTATGTTTTGGCACTTCCGCTCACCAGCTTGCCGACTGATATTGAAATTTATCCGCCCTGACTTCACCCAGATAAAGGCCATTCTTGTGAATGGCATGCCGACCATGATTATGGAATCCTCCGTGGGCATTCTTATCCTGATTTCCAACTGGGTACTGCTGAAGCTTGGCGGCAATCTGTATCTGTCTGTCTACGGTATCGCCCTGAACTGTATGTGGCTGGTTGTTCTGCTCACCTATGGCGTGTGTCAGGCTATTCAGCCTTTGATCAGCTTTAACCATGGTGCTGGCCAACATCAGCGGATTCTGGAATCCCTGAACGTGGGTATTTCTCTGGTTATGGTGCTGTGTGTTACTACCGGTGGCCTTGGTATGTTGTTCCCGGGAGAGATCGTTTCTGCTTTTGTCGCCACGCCATCACCGGAAATGATCCATCTGGGTAAATTTGTGATGACAATCTATGCACTCTCGGTCATCCCCATGGCTCTAAACATCATCGTTATGACAGTTTACCAAGCTATCGCCCTTTCCAAGGTTTCCAGTGCAATGTCTCTGGCTCGAGGGCTGATATTGCCAGCAGCTGGATTATTTATTTTACCGCAATTGCTGGAAGCCAGAGCTGTTTGGGGCAATGTATTAGTGGCGGAGGTTATCACGGTTATTTACAGCCTCTACCTACTGGTTAATTACCGGAAGAAGCTTCAGCAGAAAATTGAAAATATACCCACAGATCATGGTGGCCCAACTCTAAGAGCAGCCTGAAGCGACTGCACATATACTTTCTGTATCAGCCTACACGGATCGCTGACCAGAAAGGCATGGAAGCTCGCAAACAGGTTAAATTTCGAAAAATGTTCCCTGACAGCTGGCAGAAGCTCAAGCGTCAGGGAGCAGAGCTCTATTGCCTGCCCTCTTCCCGTGAAGGATTCCATGTCACCATCGGCTGGCGCCGCAATCACTTTGTAAAAGCCCTGTTTGACCGCTTTCGTTCCCATCGCCATACCAATGATCAGGTAGCAGGCAAACTCTACCAGGCTTACGTTCACCAGTTCGAACGCCAGAAGCATTCTGAAGAACCTCATCACTCTCCTCTGAAGAACCGCCATATCGACTGGATGCCCGGCGAGAAGCACCATGATCTGTCAGACTGTGAATTGGATGTACGGGAAAACCTTCATGTTGCTCTCTCTATGCAACTGGCTGGCATGGTCAAAATTCAGGAGAAAGATGGTGTCGCAAAACAGGTGGCTACCAATCACCCAGTCACAGCTGAGATGATTGAACGGATCGATCATTGTGTGAACAGTGACCCGATAAGACTGGCTTATGAATATCTGGCAGTCAGCCGCCAGCGCGCCCTACCCCAGCGCTTCATCCAGATTCTGCTTATCCCATATCTGTGCGAGCAACTGATGGCTGTAACAGGGCTAAGCATGGAGGAAGCGGAACAGATCATTCAAAACCTGCTCGCCCAGCAAAACATCCAAAAGCCTTCTGATCTTGATCTGGCCAACCTGATGGAGATCAAAAACACTATTCGCCGACTAGGCAACGAACATAAACGTGTTGCTTCCGCCATATTAGGCCAGCGCTACCTGAAGCGAGCAATGGCCTCCAAAAGCGTTCCTGCAGCAACGCCATTGGATCAGCGTTCAGGTTCAGTTGTTCAGCAAGAACAATTACTGGCCGATGCGGGTGCCACTATTGATTCCGCCCACCAGCACTTTGTTGATCAACTACGCAGTGCTGGATTCAAGAATGAAGAGGCCCAGCAGAAGATTGACCAGCTTTTCCACTCACAAAACATTCAGGGGGAGCAGGACTTTTCCCTGACCCGTTTTCTTCTGTTAGCCGATGCTGTTTCGGGAATCGCCCTATCTACCACAAAAGGAAAAAAGAACCAGTCGTTGCGCAGTCAGGCATCTGAAGCTTCCGTCATTACTTATATTGCCCAACTGAAACATCACAACAAACATCGCTCAGGACGTATGCCAGCACGGGCTTTAGGACCGTCAGCCAGAGCCGGGAAGCACGTTACAACATCCCAGCCTTATTCTCTTGTCAGAGATGATCAGGGGCGCTGGCAAGTGAAGGGGCAGCCTCAGTTGGATGAGCCAGAGTCCCAGCCAGATATTATCTGCGATCAGGACGACGAATGGCTGATAAAACAGCAGGTTGATAACGGACACTTGGTTCGGTTTTTCAAAGACTTTGCCCTGCGTCTGGTTCGCTGGGGACAGCGCAACAAAAGAGTTATCGGGGTACAGGCCGGTATGTTTGCATTACTGGCTGTTGTCTATGGCGCACAAACCGGTGGCATTTCCGTGGTGATTATGGCGGCAACTTATGTTCTCTCCAGCGCCGCCTGGTTTGCTATCGGCGCGGTTTCCGATCGTTTTTTCAGGCTGAAAAAAACTGTCCAGCTTGACCGGGCAAAGGAGAAACGGGTAAAGCGAAGCACTGAGGAAGGTTCGGGTGATGAGGTTGAAGATTATCTCGATAGTTACAGCTGGCTGACCCGCCACTCAGGCCTGACAAATATTCTTAACAGCTTTAAGAATCTCCAGCGGGATGTAAACAGTCTTAAGAAAGAGCCACCTACATCGGCTGCGGAGTTAGCAAAATATCGCCGTACCCAGGTTCTGGCCCAACTTCGGTCACGACAGCTGGGGGAAGCATTTGGCAGTTTGGATGAGCTGTTAGTGGAAGCAGTGCAGGAAGTCAGCAGTCTGGATCAACACTTTAGCGATAACTTTGAACAGCTCTGGCAGCCTTTTGAAGGTATGGATAAACGCACTCGTATGCTTGTCTTCAATGAAGCGGCCAACAGCAAAGAACTGAGAAAACACTGGTTTCTGCCAAAACAGGATTACACTGCCTGGGCTCGGGAAGTTCTAACGCACAAGAATGGCGATATGGATCGTATTGCCATGTTCCTGGATGAAAAATTACAGCTGGACAAACCTCTGGATGCTCAGGAACTGGATATTGATAACATCAGTAATGACCTGAACAAACATCTTGAGCGAGGTATAAAGCTGGCTGAAAGAGGAGTCAGTACCGGCTGGGATTACACCAAAGCCACTTTGCGCAGCACTCTGTGGCGCCATATTGAAACCACCATCACTAAAGTCACCACTGGTGCAAGCCCGACTCTTGCCGGGTTACTGCCTATTCCTACCGCAGCCGGTTTACTGTTCTGGGTCTACAGCTTTACCGCTACAACGTTAACGGAAGCAACAAACAAGTTTATGAATCGCCGTGAGGTGAAGAGTTACAAACACACGCACCGGCAGGAAAGATTTGATAGTGGTTTTATGAGTGACGATGATTCCCTTGAACATCAGCTACACGCCGAACAAATGCGCGAAGATTACAACAATGCCTTATTAGCTCTAAGACGCGAAACCAAGGAAAGCACCAAAGAGTTTGTGAAAACCATTCAGGCGTTACGCAAAGAGAAAAAGAAAATCGATCAGGAGTTATCTGAACATCTGGATGACAAAGAGCCAACCGATGAGCAGCTTGTTCGCCGAGCCCAGTTAATTCTTCGTCACAAGATGTTAGAGAAAAAAGTTTATGACTTAATGCACGGCGCTATTGGCCACATGCACAATGAAACCGTGAAAGCCGCGTCCTGGTTGCAGGACAGCGCAGGTATTTATCAGCAAGCCGGGTAGTAAATTATTCCAGCAATTCTTCTGCCTGTGTAAGACAGGATTGCAACACCTCGTCTGACATCTTTTTATCTTCTACCGCCCTGGAAATCTGCATTCCGCCCGCCAGCATAGATAATAGCACCATGGACTTTTCCCGACTGCCAGTTCTGCGGGTACAGCGCTCAAGGATGGTCGCCATATGTTCTTCAAACTGGGTGCGAACCTTGCCACCAGCTCTGGCCACATCACCAACAAGGCTGGTGAGCGGGCAACTCATACCAATGTTATCCCGATGATTTTTGCTCAGGTAAAAACCGACAAAAGCACGTAACCATTCTTTGGGAGGCAGGCTTTCAATGCGGTCGTAAAAGTTTTTAATACCAAACAGAAAAGCCTCATCAACGGCCTCTGCCTGCATATCTTCTTTCGACTTAAAGTGTGCGTAAAACCCACCCACAGTCATGCTTTCAGCCTGCATCACTGATTTTACGGAAACCTGTTCCAGTCCTTTTTCTCGGACCTGGGTAGCAGCCGCTTCGCGCAAAGCCTTATGAACACTGGATTTATGGTCGGGACTGTATTTCATAGAGCACTATTATTCAGTCGTCGCTTAACGGAGTCTATCTTTTCGTTGCGCTTTTAATATTTCAATCATAATATTACGACCATAATTTAAACAATACGAACAATAACAACAAAGAAAACAGTGCAGGACGCACAAGTTCTTTAAAGTAGAGGACGTAGTTATGGGGTCAGCGAAAGCACAACAGGAAGTAAGATACGTTAACTGTGCAACCTGTGATATTGCCTGCCAGCTCAAAGCCACTCGCAAAGACGGCGAGTATCGTTTTGTACTGGAAGGTGACGAAAACAACCCTATGGCCCCCGGAGCTGCCTGCGCCAAAGGAAAGCTAGCTTATGAAATCTTCGACCATCCCAACCGTATTCTTCATCCGTTAAAGCGCGTTGGTGAACGGGGGGCTGGCCAGTGGGAGCAAATTCCCTGGGAACAGGCTCTGGATGAAATTGCTACACAACTTCAGTCCCTTGTGGAAAAGCATGGTCCGGAAACTCTGGCCGTTTCCTCCGGCCCCTGGAATGTGTCTACAGAATCCGGCATGACACGCCGGTTTATGAATATGCTGGGCACCCCCAACTACATAGGCCCGATTGCCTTATGTATGGGAAACACGGCTGCTATAAATCGTATGACTTACGGCTGGTTTCCTTTTCCTGATTTTGAAAATACAGACTGTGTTGTTCTGTTTGGTCACAACCCCCATAAAAACTCCTGGGTGATGGAATATCTGCGGCTTAGACTTGCCGAACAGCGTGGAGCCAAACTGATTGTTCTTGATCCCCGTTTCAGCCAAAGCGCCGAACGTGCCAACCTTTTCCTGCAGTTAAAGCCGGGGACAGATGCGGCTATGTGTCTTGGCTGGGTCAATGTAATTATTGAAGAAGAGCTATACGACAAAGAATTTGTAGAAAAGTGGACAGTCGGCTTTGAACAGCTCAAAAAGCATGTATTTACCAACTATCCACTGAGCAAAGTTGTTCAAATCACGGGGGTTCCCGAACAGAAGATCCGGGAAGCGGCCCGCATGTATGCCACCGCCAAAAGTGCCATTATTCCCTGGACCGCAATTACCGATCAGCAAATCTCCAGTACTTCCGCTATTCGCCTGCAATCCATTCTCAGGGCCATAACAGGCAATGTGGATGTTCCCGGTGGCGAAATGCTTATGGGATTAAATGAAGAGATGATTTCAGAATCAGAACTGGAAGCCCATGAACGACTTTCTCCAGAACAAAAGAAGAAACAGTTAGGCTATGACACTTACCCGGCTTTTACCTATAAAGCCGCCGATATGCTTAAGGAACAGTCTGAAAGAGTCTGGGGCATTGCCTACCCCAATATTATTAAGGGTACCTGCATGGCAAACCCTTCGGCATTATTTCGAGCCATGGCTGATGGCACCCCTTATCCGGTTAAAGCTTTTATCACCATTGCCAATAACACCCTGCTCTCTTATGCCAATCAACCTCTGATTTACAAAGCCATGATGAACCAGGAACTGGTGGTGGCGGTTGAACAATTCCAGAGCCCAACCGCCAGTCTGGCGGATTATATTTTGCCAGGAGACAGCTGGCTGGAGCGCCCGAACATACACGACAGTTTCGAATGGAGTTCTATCATTCAGGTTTCAGAGAAACTCCACGAACCAGCCGAAGAGTGCCGGAATATTTATGATTTCTGGAAAGGCTTGGCTGACCGTATGGGTATGGGGCAAAGCTTCCCTTGGAATAATCTGGAAGAACTGTATAGCTATCGAGTCAGCCCATCTGGCATGGACTGGGAAGAATTCAAAAACCGTTACCGTTTCCATATCGGTCAATACAGATACCGAAAGTATGAACAAACCGGCTTTGCTACTCCCAGTGGCAAGGTAGAACTCTATTCATCGGTTCTGGAAAACCTTGGCTTTGATCCCCTGCCCTACTACCGGGAAGCGCCCCAGCCAAACAGTGAATACCCACTACAGTTATTTGTTGGTGTGCGTGAGCCACAATTCTTTCAATCCGGCCAACGCCATGTAAGACAACTGCGCAAAGCTAAACCAGAGCCGTTGATGTTTATTTCTCCGCTCACAGCAAACCAGTTTCAATTGCAGGAAGGAGACTCGTCATGGATCGAAACTGAAAACAGCCGCATTCATATGACCGTAAAAGTCCGTGACGATATGCCAGATAACCTTGTTCGCATTCCCCACGGCTGGTGGAAGCCGGAGCAAGATGATCTGGCCATGTGGGATCATTCCGACGCTATTCTGATTCAGGACTCAGATGAACATCTGGACAGGGAACAGGGCATTCCTCACCTGAAGGGTGTGCGCTGTAAAATCTATAAAAAAGATAAACATGATCATGCCATCAGGAGAGCCGTATGAATACATTCTCTCGCTGGTTAAACGAGCGTAACGCTCTATTTCAGCTGGCCATTCTTCGTTACGTTATGACACGTCATACAGGTGTTTTTCATAAAGGAGTCAAAGCTCTTTTAATAAAAATAAATATGATAAAGGCATCAGCCAAAACGCCATTACAACAAATAGAGAAGGAAACGACACGGGACGACCAATAATCGAAAAGTAATCTTCATTAGCAATATAAATAACAACAACGGATTAATAAAAACAATGCTCAAATTATTACTGTCCAAACAAGCCTATTTAATATCAACGGCCCTTGGCCTTGCACTTATCAGTACAACCTACGGCATCTTTCAGCCCCTGTTTTTAACGGAATACTTTGGTGTGGTTTTGGGCGATGTTAATGGCTCCCACCTGTTCCGGGCGGTAATGGGGGTTTACTGCTCACTAGCAACATTCTGGTTGATTTCAGCATTTCGCCCCGACTGGCAAACACCTGCGGTTGTTAATGTTGTGATCTTCATGACAGGTATAGCAACTGCACGATTAGTCAGCGTGGCCATTGATGGCGTGCCCCACACACTGTTACTCGCCTACACCGGAATCGAGCTGTTTGCAGCGGCTCAGGGAGTTATGGTTTTAATGAGGAAATCCGATGTCTGATAAAAACTTTTCCAAAAAGTATGGTGAGTGGGCACTGATTACTGGTGCCAGCGCCGGTATTGGTAAAACCTTTGCTACTGAGCTGGCTCGCAAAGGTTTAAACCTTGTACTGGTTGCCAGGCGGGCAAACCTGCTGCAGGATCTGGCTTCTGAGCTTGCAGATAAATACGCCATCCAAACACGCACTATTGCCGCAGATATGTCTGACCAAGGTGATATTGAGCGAGTTATCAGTGATTGTGGAGATCTTGATATCGGCCTGTTGGTTCCTAATGCCGGCATTGAAATTCATGAGCACTTTGATAAGCAGAGCTGGAATCAGGTAGACGCTCTGATGAAAATCAATGTTGCCGCACCTACCCAGTTGGCTCACTACTTTGCAGGAAAGATGCGAAATAAAGGCCGGGGAGGCATTTTGTTTGTTTCCAGTGTAATGGCCTTTATGCCTTCCTCCTACTTTGCCCAGTATTCCGCCAGCAAAGCTTATATCCAGCTGCTTGCAGAAGGTATGCATAAGGAACTGAAACCAGCAGGAGTTGATGTATTGGTTCTGGCCCCTGGGCTCACTGATACCGATATGGGTACCAAGGTGACGGAGAATCAGGGTAAAGCGATAAAACAGAGCATGATGTCTGCGGAAGATGTTGTGCAGGAAGCCTTGAAAGGGCTGGGACGACAACCTTCTGTTATCCCCGGGCTGATGAACCGTATGACTACGTTTATGGTCAGCCGGTTAATGCCCAGAACTCTCGGGCCAGCAATTACTGAAAAACTGTATAAGTCCTGAGAAACGAATAGCGGTTATGGCAAATAATCACCATAACCGCTTCCAACCAACAAGCCTGTTATTGGCCAGGTTCTTTCCTCTGCACGAACAGGCTTAGCAAAGCTAACCCGCCAGAAGCTACCATCAACAGTAATGACACGGCATTCAGAACAGGTGTTGACCCTTCCCGCATACGGTCAAACATTGTGATTGTCAGAGGTGCATCACTGCCCACCAGTACCAATGTGGTATTAAAGTTCTCAAACGACATAAGAAAAGCAACAATGGCCGAACCAATAATTGCCGGCTTTAACCATGGCAGCGTTATGGTGCGGAACACATCAAAACGACTGGCACCCAGGTTAAGAGCGGCTTCCTCAAGTTGAATATCAAACTTTCGTAATCTGGCAGAAATCACCAGCGTACAAATGGTGCTGATAAAGGCAAACTGGCCAAGAATGACCATAGTTAATCCTGGCCGCAGAAACTCCAGCTCTATGCCGTAGTTATCTTCCAAACCGTTAGCCACATTACTGCCGAATGCCAGTACAGAAATACCCAGAATAACCCCGGGAATAACCAACGGTACAAGCATCAAACTGTACAGAAAGGCTTTACCACGAAAATTTTGCCGTTCGAACAGAAAAGCATTGGAGAGAGCCAGCAACACAGAAAGAGTTGCAACACCAGCAGCCACAAGCAAGCTGGTCACAATACTTTCCATAATTTTTTCATCATGGAACAAACCCTGCCGCTCCGCGGTATCGGCAAGGAACCAGTCCAGGGTAAATCCTTGCCAAGGCAAAGATGGGAACAAACTGTCGTTAAAAGAAAACGCAGCGACAACAACCAGCGGCGCCATAAGAAATACAAAGAATGCAAAAATGTAGGCTTTGTAAGTTCGCTGAAAAGCGCGGCTTTGGGGAATAGATGCAATCATAATTTACCGCCCCATTGTTTCGCTGAAAGATTGTCGACTGAGCTTTAATCCAAGCCAAACCATCAGGGAAGACAACACCAGCAACAAAATGCCAAAGGCTGAACCCTGTTCCCAGTTAAACCGGGTTATAAACTGGGTGAAAATCTGCTCGGTAAACCAGAGACTGTCTTTACCTCCGAGAAGCGTTGGAGTCAGGTAATTACCCAATGTCAGCATAAACACCACAATACAACCGGAAACTATGCCGGGCATTGCGTAAGGAATCACAACTTCCCGCAAAGCATTCCAGCCATTACCGCCCAGGTCATAAGCGGCTTCCACCATGCTGTCATCCAGCCCTTCAAGGGTGCTGACCAGAGGAACAACCATAAACAGCATAGAGGTGTAGATCAGGCCAACCATCACAGTTACATCGTTATAAAGCAGTTCAACCGGCCCATCTACCAGCCCTGTAAACTGCAAAAGATTGCTGACAATTCCGGTTTCCCGCAGAAGAATCATCCAACCGTAGGTGCGCACCAACTCGCTCACCCAGAAAGGAATCAAACACGCCAGAAACAGCACACTCTTGGATTTTCCCTGAGCGACTTTGGCAATGTACCAGGCCACAGGGAAAGCAATCACCAGAGTAATCGCGGTTGTCAGTACAGACATTACTGCTGTGCGCAAAAAGGTGCGCCAGTAGAGAGGTTCAGTAAAGAACTCCTGATAGCTCCCCAGGCTGAACTTATAAACGCCATAACTCACCCGCTCTCTCAGGGAGATATTCAAAATCTCCAAGTGAGGCAGAAGAATCAGCAGGAAAAGATAAAGCAACAACGGCATCAGTAATAGAAACAACGCCAGCCGCTTACCGGTTAGCGTGTTCATGCCTTGCCCTCATCAGATGTTAAAAAAACATGGCTTTGATCAGCTTTCCAACTCAGGAACAGCTCATCACCACTGTTAATATCCGAGAACTCACTAGTCTGTGGATGAACAACCTGGATCTCAGAACCTGTCTGGCTCTCCCGAATTAACAACCGGCTGTTACCACCATCAAACAAAATATTTTCAACCCGACCACTCATCGAGTTATCACTGGCCTGGCTTTGCTCACGACTCAGGTGAATCATTTCCGGGCGAACAAACAGCTCTACATTTTGTCCGTTTGCCATGTCTGTGTTCACTCGTTCACGGGCATGTAGAAGCTGGCCACAATCTGTTTTCACTTCAACAATATCGCTATTACGACCAACAACTGTGCCGGAGAAACGGTTACTCTCCCCCACAAATCCAGCAACAAATGGTGTTGATGGGTTGTAATAAAGATCCTGTGGTGAGCCGACCTGTTCAAAGTGCCCGCGATTCATAACGGCAACGGTATCTGACATAACCATGGCTTCAGACTGGTCATGGGTGATGTAAATAAATGTGGTACCAAAGGCCTGCTGGAGTTTTTTCAACTCAACTTTCATATGTTCACGAAGCTTAAGGTCGAGCGCACCAAGAGGTTCATCCAACAACAGTACATCTGGCTCCAGTACCAGACACCGAGCGATAGCAATACGTTGTTTTTGACCACCGGAAAGCTGACTGATAGCTCGACCACCCACATCAGGCAACCCTACCCGCTCCAGAGCATCAGCAACTTTACGTTTAATATCTGCAGGCTTTTCTTTGCGACGGCGCAAACCATAAGCGATGTTTTCTGCCACTGTCATCATAGGGAACAGGGCAAGGTGCTGGAAAACCATATTCACCGGGCGCTTATTGGGGGGAATCCCCAACATAGAGCGCCCTTTAATTTCAATATCACCGGAGCTGGGCTCAAGGAATCCAGCCAACATACGCAACAGTGTAGTTTTGCCACAACCAGATGGGCCAAGAATTGAGAAAAATGAACCGCGGGGAATCTCGAAACTGACATCCTGAACAGCCAGGAAATCATCAAATGTTTTATTTATATTACGACAACTGAGATCGATCTCGCTGGTCATGAATACTTCCTACATGAAAACTCAGGGACTGCAAGCAACTGTTGCTGTTATAAAAACAGAAACAGCTGCCTGACAGCCAGGGAGGGGCTTACTGGGCAGCTTTAATACGATCGAGAACTTTGCCTTCGATAGTTTCCAGACCTGCAGGAACAGGTGGATACCACTTGATGTTATCGAGGGCAGCCTGATCAAAACTGGCCTTGTAGCTGTTGCTCAAACCTTCTTCAACAAAAGCAGCAGCACCGGCAGAGGCAGTAAACTGACCCGCGGAAGAAGTGATCAAAGCAGCGATTTCAGGACGGTTTACAAAGTTAATCCACTTGTAAGCCGCTTCGTCGTTCTTGCCTTTGGCTGGCAGAACAAAGGTGTCGATCCAGCCCAAGGCACCACTCTTAGGTGCCACATAGTTGATATCTTTGTTCTCTTTGTTCAGCTTCCAACCGCCAGCATCCCAGCCCATAGCCAGAGTGACTTCGCCACTGCGCAGTAGGTTGATCAGTGCATCACCGCCGCTCCAGTAAGCTTTCACATTGTCCTTACAGGACACCAGACGGTCTTCAACCTTAGACAGAATCTTTTCATACTTAACCGGATCGTCATAAGCGGCGAAGGGGTCTTCACCCATATCAAAGGCAAAAGCGATCAGTGTAGGACGCTTCAGACGGTAAGAAACCTTGCCCTTGTAATCTTCGGAACACAGGTCAGCAAAGCTGTACTGGTTCTTGCCAGATGCAGTGTTGGCGATCAGGCCACTGGTACCCCAAACGTGAGGAACACCATAAGCTTTACCATTAACAGTGGTGCTGTCCTGCGTGGATTTCAGCATGGACTGGATATAAAGGGACTTATCCAGCTTACTTATGTCCATAGGCTTATAGATACGGAATTCCTGCTGGGCACTGGCCACACGGTCCTGACTGGGCTGAGCCAGATCGAAACCGGCACCACGGGTAGCACGCAGTTTAGAAATCATATCTTCGTTATTAGACAGCGTAACCTTAACGTCGATACCGGTCTCTTTTTCGAAAAGGTCAATAACAGGCTGAGGTGCATATCCGCCCCAGGTCAGCAATCGCAGCTCTTCTGCCTGTGCGGATACACTAAGAGCAAGCCCTGAACATACGGCTGCTGTCGCAATGGTCTTTGCTATTTTCATTCTTCCCCCGGTCTTGTAACCGTTGTTTTTAGCCATGCCAGAAAATGACATGAGATATGCTATTTACGCTGCATGACACTTTTGTTACGCACACATTTTGTTAGCAACGTTTATTTTTTGACCATATGGTTTGTATCATGACGTTCGCAGAATTAACAGAGCAGAACAACATCGCACATATTCGCCTGACCTGCAGATGTCGCTACAACGCCCATCTGCGTGTAATATTCGCACCACAATAAGGATATTACCCTTCTGAGGTGAAACTATGCGTTATCTGTTAGCAATCATTCTGCCACCTTTGGCGGTTTTCCTGTGTGGAAAGCCGGTTCAGGGCATTCTCAATATCGTTCTAACTCTGTTTTTCTGGGTTCCCGGTATTGTTCATGCGTTGTTTGTTGTGAACTCCCATTTAGCGGATAAGCGTAACCAGGAGCTGATTAAGGCAATAAAAGAAAAAGACGAGAACTAAGCCATGAACATTTCACAACATGTACGAAGCATCCTGACGGTATCCGCAATCCTTCTGTTAACTGGGTGCCAAAGTGCCTATTACAGTGCAATGGAAAAAGTGGGTGTCCATAAACGGGACATTATGATTGACCGCATTGAAGAAACCCAAAGTGCTCAGGAAGAAGCACAAGAGCAGTTTAAATCAGCTCTCGATCAGTTTCGTACAGTTGTGAATTTTGACGGCGGTGATCTGGAAGACCTTTATGACAGGCTCAATGGAGAATATGAAGACAGTCTATCTGCAGCAGAAAACGTTCGTGGTCGTATTTCTGCCGTAAAAGATGTTTCCGAAGCCCTGTTTGATGAATGGGAAGATGAACTGGATCTTTACACCAGTTCTTCACTAAAACAGGCCAGCGCCCGCAAGCTTAAAGACACCCGTCGCCAATACGAACGAATGGTGGCAAGCCTTGAGAAATCCGAAGCCCGTATGCAACCTGTATTAAATGCCTTTCAGGATCAGGTGCTTTATCTGAAACATAACCTGAATGCACGGGCGATTTCAGCGCTTAAAGGGGAATTTAATAATATTAAATCGGATATTGATCGCCTGATCAGTGATATGCAGCGTTCAATTAATGAATCCCGAAAGTTTCTTGATGCTTTAAAGCAAACCTGAAAATAAAACGGCGACTTAATAGTCGCCGTTAAAACCTTTGCTCTAACCATCAAAGATCAGAAGGTGGATTCTGCTGAGATTTCGGTGTATTCAACATTGCCTCAAGCTGTGCAATTCTTGCTTTAAACTCTTCAGAAGAGTTGCTTTCTCTTGGCAATACTGGACGAATACTGGATACACCACCAAAGTGCCGCTTATAAACAAGCATGAGTTGCCCTCTTACTCTCTTATCGGCAAGACAGTCTTGAGCGTATTTGATTGCATCGTTAGCCGCATAACGCTTCAAAGTCTTTAGCCGTTGAGGATCTATAGGAACCCCTTCTTGAGCCATCTTGTAACGGGCCTCAAGCTCCCTGTTCAATGACTGCTGATATTCTTCCAGCTCACCTAAAGTATTTTGTAATGCACGCGCCATCGCTGCATCACGCATATCTGGCGTTTCAATATCTTTTCCTTGTTTCGAGAACAACTCCAAGGCCTCTTTGAAGTGGTGCACTGTTCCTTTCACACCAGTTCTGTCACTACCAAACAGGATTAAGCGGCTCTCCCAGTCCTTACGCCAGTTCTTATGGCCATCATCAACGGCAAATGCGTCATCTCGTTTGAAGACTTCCAGGTTTTCTGCCCGCGCCTGATTCTCTAGTTCTTCTCGAGTTGTAGTACGACCCGATTCTTCTCTATCGGCTCGTGCCTGAGCTTTCTCCTGAGCGCTCTTGAGAGCCTCAGCGTTTTTCGGATTATTCACAAACGCCAGAATGTTAGCAAAGTACTCTGCCTTTTTGCTGGCATCACCATGGGAGGCAATTAAATCAAGTTCGTCTGCTGTAAGTTCTTTACCTTCCATGATTTTTTGCTGAACCTGGATAACCCGCTTGTCCAGCCGCACAAAGTGCACTGGGGTATCCTCAGCATTTTGCTTAAAGGTTTTAAAAGCATTTACCACGGAAACCTTCAGGCCACGCCAGAAGAATTTAATCTTGCCAACAAAGTTATTGTGAAGCAGCTTTGCTTCCAGTGTTCCCAGTGCGTTCTTCGCATTAGGAAAACGATCCCCCAGTACTTCTCCTAGCCAGCTCATCGGATACCTCTCCCTGATAACTCCGAAACAACCGCCCCACTTCCATTAGCTCAAATCAGCAACAGGCCCGGGCAGCCCGAAATACCATCACCATAGATAGCCATAACAGTGCAGGCAAATTACAGGAGGAAATGCGACAGAAGCCGTAACAGAAAGAGAAAACAGAGAATCCACAAATGAAAAAGCGCCAGTTTTTACAAATTAAACACTGGCGCTTTTGCAGATAAAATTAAATTAAGAAGGGCTAAAAGGTCAGATTTCTGCCGACTGGAACTCCTTGGCTACAGTTGCTCCGTAAATCGTAAAACCATTTCCTCTGGCCAACTCTTCACAATGCCCAAAAGTTTCTTCTATTAGTGGGCGGTACTTCAGAAAACTGTTAGCCACTATACGCAGTTGGCCACCCTTACCGAGATGATTGCGACAATCCTGAAGAAACTGTTCAGTCACATCGTAGCGGGTTTTTACCCCTTCATGGAAAGGAGGGTTGGAAATAATCCAGTCATACTTACCTTTCAGATTATCCAGGCCATGACTGGCTAAAACCTTGCCTTCCAGTTGATTAGCTGCCAGTGTTCTGCGGGCAGATTCCAATGCCATAGCATCAGTATCCAATAAGGTGGGGCGACAGCGCTTATGCCTTGCCGCAAACCAGCTGCCAATCACACCAGCGCCACAACCAAAATCCAGTAATTGCCCGCGCACATTTTCTTTTGACAAAGTTTCCAGTAGCAACCTGGTTCCAACATCTAAACGACCATGACTGAACACGCCTGGCAGCGTTGCCACATCAATAGCTGTACCAGCAACCTCAACAGAGAAGTGTGATTCTTTCAACTCCGGGGCTGACTCCCTGAAAGAATCATCTGACTGAAGACTTAACATCCCGGAATGACAACCGCTTGCTACAGAGTCAACCTCACCCCACTTGGCCAGTTTCTTCTTCCAGGATTTAATCCCCGTGCCATTCTCACCTACCAGCCATAGTGTGCCGTCTTCAGACAATCTGGAGCACAACTGGGTGAGCATCGCCTCTACCAATGGACGGCTTTTTTGCAGATAGAGAACAATGGCACCATAAGCACCATTAAGATTGGATAAGTCATGACTATAAGCAACACGATCAGCAGGAAGACTTCGGCTGGCAATCTGCTCAACTTCTGAAACAGTGGTAAATACACTGATCTCTGTACCTGACAAATCATTACCAAGTTCAGAAATCACACTGTCAGAAGGGGGCATCGCCAAGAGCAGGCGATTTACTACTAGCTCATCACTGTTACGCAGCAACAGTCGGGAAGGGTTTGTCAGGCTGCTCATTATGCATACCGCAGAAAAAGCCGTTTTATACCCCAGAGGCCTGACTTCGTCTACTCAACGGGCGAAAGCGATCAACAATTCTTTATAAGTTCAACTGATTATGTATAAAGCCCTATCCACTTCGAAGCGGTCAATAACTATACTCCTCCTAATTTAAATAAATTCAGGACAGATGATCCTTATGTCTCAGAAAACCATTCTGGTCGGAATTGCAGGAGCGTCCGCTTCAGGAAAAAGCCTGCTGGCAGAGACTCTGGTAAAAGAGTTTCCCCGAGAGCATTTGTGCGTCATTTCTGAAGACTCTTACTATAAAGACCAGACACATCTTTCCATGAGTGAACGGGTCAAAACTAACTACGACCACCCGGAGTCCATGGACCATGATCTGCTGCTCAAGCATCTGGAAATGCTGAAAGACGGTCAGGCTATTGAAGTACCTATTTATGACTACGCCGAACATAACCGCACTCGCGAAAGCCGTCGTATAGAGCCATCCAAGGTCATTATCTTTGAAGGTATTCTGCTGTTTGTAAACCCGGCTATCCGAGAGATGTTTGACCTGCGCTTTTACATGGACACACCGCTGGATATCTGCCTGACTCGCCGTCTGCAGCGTGACATTATCACTCGCGGTAGAGATATGGAGTCAGTCATCAACCAGTACATGGAAACTGTTCGACCTATGTTCCTGCAGTTTATTGAACCGGCTCGTCAGCATGCTGATTTGATTATCCCACGTGGTGGCAAAAATCAGATTGCTATCGACCTGATCAAAACCAAGATTCACTCCCTGGTTAACTGAGCCTGTACAGCCAGTTCAACCAAAAACTAAAACGCCCTTTCTTTAACTGGTTGGGGCGTTTTTTATATAACGCTCGAATTCTGTACAAACACAGGCTCGTTTTTACCAAATCAAACAATGTCCCGAGCACATATTTACAGCTCAATGAAATTGCTGGATACTTAATCGGTATAAGCGGCCAATACCCGCACTCACCCCGCTGGTTGTTTTCTCAACTGCTTGTACACTTTCTTTATATCTTTTTTTCAGGGCCAAACAGGCTTAAGCATCGTTATGCGCATAGAAAGTGATATTAAACTCGGTTTCAAAGACGTTCTGTTCCGCCCCAAGCGCTCCACCCTGCGCAGCCGTTCTCAAGTAGCGTTACAACGCACTTTCCGTTTTATGCACTCTGGTCGTGAATGGACCGGTGTGCCCGTTATTGCAGCCAACATGGATACTGTTGGTACTTTTGAAATAGCTAAGGCTCTTGCTGAACATGGCATGCTTACAGCTCTTCATAAGCATTACACTGAACAGGAATGGGATTCCTTCCTGAAAGACGCAGATGAAGATATCTACAACCGTATCATGGTCAGCTCAGGTACCTCTGACAAAGACTTTGTAAAACTGACCAGCCTGCTTGAGCGTCATCCCAAGCTCTACTTTATTTGCATTGATGTGGCTAACGGTTATTCCGAACATTTTGTCAGCTTCGTCACCAAAGTCCGCCAGGCATTCCCAGACAAAGTTATTATTGCCGGCAACGTTGTGACCGGTGAAATGGTTGAAGAACTGCTTCTCGGCGGTGCTGACGTTGTTAAAGTTGGCATTGGTCCAGGTTCCGTGTGCACCACCCGTGTTAAGACCGGTGTTGGCTATCCACAGCTGTCTGCCATTATTGAATGTGCCGATGCGGCTCACGGCCTGAGCGGTCAGATCATCGGTGATGGTGGCTGCACCTGCGCTGGAGACGTCTCCAAAGGTTTTGGTGGCGGCGCAGACTTTATGATGCTCGGCGGCATGCTGGCGGGTCACGATGAGTCCGGCGGTGAAATTGTTGAAGAAGATGGTAAAACCTTCAAACAGTTTTACGGCATGAGCTCTTCCACCGCTATGGACAAACACTCCGGCGGCGTTGCCGAATATCGTGCATCTGAAGGGAAAACGGTTAAGGTTCCTTACCGTGGCCCCGTTGTAAATACTGTTCAGGATATCCTGGGCGGCGTTCGCTCTACCTGCACTTATGTTGGTGCAGCACAATTGAAAGAGCTGACCAAGCGCACAACCTTTATTCGTGTGCAGGAACAGGAAAACCGTATTTTTAACGGTTAACCGACTTCCACAAAAAAGGCTGCAACTTTTGTTGCAGCCTTTTTTGTGGGTAATTATCTTAAAGATTGATAATTGGTCTTGGCTTTAAATGAGGCCAGGTTTTATAAACATCTTTTACATCATATTCATTGATGAATTTGAGAACGGCTCTGTGCTCTTTACTTCCAGTACCATAAAGTGCAGTAACCCCTAGAACCAAAGGAAAAGCATTAACAACCTTGAAAGTACGGCCAAGGGCATAAAGTTCTTCTTTAATCGCTGTTAGAACACTTTTAAAACCTTCGACTGAATACTGAATACCTTCTGTTCGCATAGGAAAACCTCCTTATTTAGTTAACGTTTTTGCACTGTATTACATCCTCGTTAACTCTTCCGTAACAGCGTTGCCAGGTACACTGACAATTCAGAGCAGGGCTCTATTCTTCATCAATAAATGGCGTTAACACCTCGCTCAAGGAAAATGCGCTGCAACCTTTGCATCAATTCTTCCGAAGGCGGCTTTACCTCATCCAGTTCATACTCATCTTTCAACATATCCCACTTGTGCTTGCCCAGTGAGTGATAAGGCAGGAGTTCAACCTTCTCTACATTCTTCATAGGCTTTACAAAATCAGCCAGCTGAACAGCGTACTCTTCTTTCGTGGTATAACCTTCAACCACAACATAGCGAACCCAGGTTGCCTTGTTCACTTCCTGAAGATACTTGGCAAAATGCAGAACGCGATCATTCTTGGTCCAGGTGAGTTTTTGATGCAGATCGTTATCCATGTGCTTGATATCCAGAAGCACCAGATCTGTAGCATCAATCAAATCTGCCATAGCCGGACTGATACCTTTCACATAGCCATTGGTATCCAGGCAAGTGTGAATGCCTTCTTTTCGGCATGCGCGAAATAGCTCAGTAACAAACTCAGGCTGCAAAGTCGGCTGCCCACCGGACACCGTTACCCCACCAGTGAGAAAATGCTTAACCGAGATAATCTTCTGCATGAGATCATCCACTGTCACCATTTCACCTTCTTTCAGGCTCCAGGTATCACGATTATGACAGTAGCGGCAGCGCATAACGCAACCCTGCATAAATACAACAAAGCGAATACCCGGCCCATCAACAGTGCCAAAAGAATCAGTGGAATGAATACGGCCCAGCATGACAACTCCAGAAACATGCATTCAGAAAGCGCAACCCCGTGCCATAAAGAAAAATCCCCATGACTGATGCGCGCAATACTACAAAAAGGCGGCCATGCTACTCTCTGAAACTGTCCATAACAACCTTTCAATTTGCCGGTAAATATAGCAAGTAAAGGGCTATTTACTCATGAGCATTAATAGATAAAAAAAATGGTGGAAGGCGGCATTTGACCAATAATTACGCATTCGCTGCGTGGGAGCAGATAGATATGTCAATGTGGGAATTTCGACCGCCCTTCGCCTTCTGAGCTTTAGGTAGTGTTACCTATGTTTGCTCTGCAAAGCATTGTCTAGTATTCGGCGCCATAAACACTTCAAAAGTTACAGGACGTCATCCTCCGGAGGACGAAATGAGCAAGTACCTCTACTCGACCGTTTATGAGGAATTCACTGGTTTGAAACCCCCCGAGCCAACAGATAACAAGCAGCGCCGAAAGCGTGGTTATGGACACCCCTACCGCATGCGATTAAACATGCAGGAAGAGACAGAGACCAAACAGAAAAAACCTGAACGCCGCAATCAGTTTGGTCAGCCAATTAACAGCGCCCGCAAAAGCCGTGACGAACAGCCACAGCAGAGCAGAGAACTGCCTCCACAGTTTAATGCCGCACGTGCACAGCGGGAAGAAAGACACGAGTCACAACAGAACTTCAGAATAAACCAGAGCGTGAATAATGAAGCGCCTGTGCTGAGCATGCCGACAGAGCGTAGAAATTCCAGCTCCGCGCCTAAGGTCACCTACAAAAAGCGCAGACAGTTCACCCTGGAAAAGATTGAGAACACCACCACTGAGCCTGCAGATTCATCTTCTGATTAAGGCTTAATGAGCGACTGCAATACAGTCCGTTCATTCCTGGTAACCCAGACAGTTATCAGCCAGATATAAAAAGGCCCAGCTTGAAACCAAGCTGGGCCTTTTCATTTCAGCGGCAAAGATTACAACACAGACACGTATTTAATCATCACACCAGCGGCAACCGCAGAACCGATAACACCGGCTACGTTTGGCCCCATAGCATGCATCAGCAAGAAGTTGTGAGGGTTCGACTCAAGGCCTACCTTGTTAGATACCCGCGCTGCCATAGGTACGGCAGATACACCGGCAGAACCAATCAGCGGATTAATCTTCTGCTTACTGAATACGTTCATCAGCTTGGCCATCAACACACCTGCAGCGGTACCGATACCGAAAGCCACAATACCCAGAGACAAAATGCCCAGAGTTTCTGGATTCAGGAACTTGTCCGCCACCAGCTTAGAACCAACAGAGAGGCCAAGGAAGATGGTCACGATGTTGATCAAAGCGTTCTGAGCAGTATCAGACAAGCGATCAACAACGCCACATTCACGCATCAGGTTACCGAAGCAGAACATACCCAGCAGTGGTGCAGCATCCGGCAGTAACAACGCTACCAGTACCAGCAACA
This sequence comes from Parendozoicomonas sp. 2304DJ65-17, assembly GCF_058148445.1. NCBI lineage: Bacteria > Pseudomonadati > Pseudomonadota > Gammaproteobacteria > Oceanospirillales > Endozoicomonadaceae > Parendozoicomonas > Parendozoicomonas sp. 2304DJ65-17. The sequence goes on along the minus strand of NZ_JBYVJV010000008.1, from coordinate 163,159 downwards.
CCAGCGGGAAGCTAATCTTTTCCAGCTTGGACACATGACGCAGCTGAACCATCTCAATGGCACGCTCTTTCTCAGTGGTCAGCGCCTTCATAATGGGCGGCTGAATCATTGGAACCAAAGCCATGTAAGAGTAGGCCGATACTGCAATCGCACCCAGCAGTTCAGGTGCCAGTACGCTGGATACGTAGATCGCAGTCGGGCCATCTGCACCACCGATAATCCCGATAGCAGCAGCCTGAGCGACAGAGAAATCCATGATACCCAGAGAGGTCATACCTACAGCTCCCAGCACGGTAGCGAAGATACCAAACTGCGCAGCAGCACCCAGGAACAGAGTCCGGGGATTAGCCAGCAGGGGACCGAAGTCAGTCATGGCTCCTACACCCATAAAGATCAGCAGCGGTGCAACGGTGCTACCAATAGCCACAGAGTAGAAGTTATACAGCATGCCATTGTTGTAGCTCAGATCAGCAGCTAACTGCTCAGCGGCTGTCTGCACTGCAGCCGGGGCACTGTAGTACACATCAAGAATCTGCTTATAGTTCTCAAACTGTGCACCCAACACCGCGCCTAGCTGATCCAGCTGGGCAGCCGTACCTACATGGGCCAGCTGCTCAACGGCACTATAGGCCAGACCTGCAGCAGGAATGTTGGCCAGAATGCCACCAAAACCAATCGGCACCAGCAGCAGTGGTTCAAAGTTCTTACGAATTGCCAGATACAACAGCAGGAAACCAATAGCGATCATAATCGCCGAATTGACATCCAGATTGTACAGGCCTGACCCTTCCCAGAGGGCTATTACCTTATCCATAACAGCCTCCTTATGCGATGGTCAGCAGCTCATCGCCAACAACAACGGTGTCGCCTTCTTTGACAGCTACGCTGCCAACGGTACCCGCTTTGGAAGCACGAACTTCTGTTTCCATCTTCATGGCTTCGAGGATCACGACAACATCACCAGCCTGAATCTGCTGGCCAGGCTGCACATTCACCTTCCAGATATTACCGGCCAGTGGTGCAGGCAAAGGCTCGCCACCACCTACTGGAACCGCAGCAGGCGCAGCGCCGGCAGCAGCTGGTGCGGCAGAAACAGCCTTAATGCCGGACACATCACCGCCATCGGCCACTTCAACCACATACTCAGCGCCGTTCACGTTAACGGTGTAAACCTCAGGCTTACCGCTGTCTTTAGCAACCATTTCCTGACCGGTTGGTACCGGCTCAAAGGCATCCGGGTTACCACGGTTTTCCAGGAACTTGTAACCAATCTGCGGGAACAGAGCGACAGTCAGTACATCATCAATGGCGCTGTCAGCCAGAGTGATACCTTTGCTCTGAGCTTCGGCTTTCACTTCTGCTTCCAGCTTGTCCATTTCTGGCTCAATCAGGTCAGCCGGACGGCAGGTCACAGGCTCTGCACCATCAAGAACACGGGCCTGCAGTTCTGCGTTCATAGCAGAAGGTGCTGCACCGTACTCACCCTTCAGGATGCCCTGAGTCTCTTTGGAGATAGTCTTGTAACGCTCACCAGTCAGTACGTTCAGAACAGACTGAGTACCAACAATCTGAGAGGTTGGAGTTACCAGAGGAATAAAGCCCAGGTCTTCACGAACCCGAGGAATTTCCTGCAGTACTTCGTCAAACTTATCGCCAGCGCCCTGCTCTTTCAGCTGGTTTTCCATATTGGTGAGCATGCCGCCAGGCACCTGTGCCACCAGAATACGGGAATCCACACCACGCAGTGCACCTTCAAACTTGGCGTACTTCTTCCGCACTTCACGGAAGTAAGCAGCGATCTCTTCGATTTTGTTGATATCCAGACCGGTATCACGCTCGGTGCCCTGTAGAGCAGCAACGATGGATTCGGTGGGTGAATGTCCGTAAGTCATGGACATGGAAGAGATTGCGGTATCAACACGGTCAACACCGGCTTCGATAGCCTTCAGCAGAGTCATGGAAGACAGGCCTGCAGTGGCGTGACAGTGCAGTTGAACTTCCAGGTTGGTTTCTGACTTCAGGCGGGAAACCAGTTCGTAAGCCTGATAAGGGGTCAGGATACCAGCCATATCCTTGATACACAGGGAGTCAGCTTCCAGGTCTTCAACCTGCTTAGCCAGCTCAACCCAGTTATCCATACTGTGCACAGGGCTGGTAGTAAAGGAGATCGTGCCCTGAGCGTGAGCGCCCTGTTTCTTCACAGCCTTCATAGCCTGCTGCAGGTTACGTGGATCATTCATGGCATCGAATACCCGGAACACATCCATACCGTTAGCAACAGCGCGCTCAACAAATTTATCTACGACATCGTCTGCGTAATGACGATAGCCCAGCAGGTTCTGACCACGCAACAGCATCTGCTGTTTGGTTTTTGGCATGGCTTTTTTCAGCTCACGCAAACGCTCCCATGGGTCTTCTCCCAGGAATCGAATGCAGCTGTCGAATGTAGCACCGCCCCAGCTTTCAAGGGACCAGTAGCCAACTTCATCAAGCTTCTCAGCGATAGGAAGCATATCGTCCAGACGCAGGCGGGTAGCAAACAGCGACTGGTGTGCGTCGCGCAACACGACATCGGTAATGCCCAGCGGCGCTTTATTAACGGTCATTCTTTTATTTCCCCCAGATAGAAATACAGAAACTGGCAGTTATTGGCGGCGTGCGCGATGCTGGCTGATAGCTTCGCTGATCACTGCGAGCAGAACCGGATCTGCGGCAGGATCTGTGGCACTAGCACTAGGTGCTGCAGCTTTACGAGGAGCTGGTGCAGCTTCCTCAGGAGCAATGGCCAACACAACTTTTGACATCAGACTGGTGGCAAAGACCAGGACGGTCAGAAAGATAAATACGAAGCCCATGCCGAACATCATCAGCGACAGGCCTTCATTTATGAGTTCTGCTTGGGACATGGCACACCCTGTTATGGTTTTATCTGCCTATCTGACCCGGATGATTATTCCTTGGTCGACAGCTGTATTGGAATTATGGGTTATAAGTCCGGGGGCTATTGTACCCAAATAGCTATATCACGCAATCCCAACCGTACAAACCACTGATCTTGTGCATTATTTTCGCCCATTTCTTACTTTCCGCATACAAAAGACAATCGCCGTATAAGCATTATTCTACACTGGGTGGCTTTCTGTCCTGAGAAGCATTCAATATGACCGAGCCACACAACGAAGTCAGTGCACAGGTTTGGAATCAGGGAGGGAGCAACTATAACCTCATCAGTTTTGCCATAGCGGATGCTCTGGCACATGCCGCCCAGGTGCTAACCCCCGAAAGTGGCGAGAAGATTCTTGATGTGGCAACAGGAACAGGGTGGTCTGCCCGCAACGCAGCTCTTTTAGGTGCAGATGTTACAGCTGTGGATATAGCCGACACATTATTAAGTTCCGCCCGCGAACTCTCTAAAGACATTACACCTCAAATTGACTACCAACATGCTGACGCAGAGTCCCTCCCTTTTGACGATGCCAGCTTTGACGCAGTCATCTCTACATTTGGCGTTATGTTCATAGGTAACCCGGAACAGGGTGCAAACGAGCTCAGTCGTGTATGCAAACCCGGCGGGCGTCTTGTATTAACAACCTGGGATGCGAATCCAGATGAATATATTGGCCAGTTTTTTGCCCTGATCAGCAAATACCGGGAAGCCCCTCTTACCCAGCCGTCACCTTTGGAGTGGGGACACATTCATCGAATAAACGAACTACTGGGAAGCAACTTTGATATTCACTCGCAATACAGAACAACAACCCTTTATGTCCCCTCCGCTGAGCAACTCTGGGAAAGATTTGCCACTTCGTTTGGACCATTGAAAGTCATCTATGAAAACCTTGCATCCAGTAAGCAAACCGAAATGTATAAAGACTTTATAGATCTTCATGGCCGGTTTCAGAACCGCTTTGGATTGCAAATAGACCGCAGCTATCTGCTTATTCGTGGTATTCGTTATTGACCAATAGAGGAGCCAGACTTCCAGTAAAAGTTTCTTGAGTAGCCTGTACTTTTGGGATTATTCAGGGGATAGCCGCCTAGTTCAGGATGCACAAGGAAAACCCGGGTACTGTGGAATAAAGGGATAATAGGCATATCCTCCACCAGCTGTTGCTCGGCTATACCGTACAACTGGTTGCGTGCTCCTTCGTCTTGCTCAAGCCGGCTTCGTTGTATCAGCCGATCAAACGCTTCTGAAACATAACGGCTGTGATTACTGCTATGACCCGACGCCATAATATTCAGCATGGTGCTCGCTTCGTTGTAATCCGCCAGCCAGACACTCACCAGCGCCTGAAAATCCCCAGAGGTTCTGCGAGCATGATAATCACCGGCTTCCACACTGGTCATTTGTACTTGCACGCCAATCTGCTTCCACATTTGACCAATAGCAACGACCGCCTTTCTAGTGCTCTCCCTTGCTCGGTAAACAAGCTCAATACGCAGAGGATGGGATTCACTATAACCAGCCTTTCTGAGCAGCTTTTTACTCTGTTTTATACGTTCTGCCATAGAAAGCATTTGATAGGGTATGTCTGGCAGCTGAAAACCCTGAACAACAGGAGGCGTAAGTGTATAGGCCGGAAGATTTCCCTGGGCAATAACTTTATCGGCAAGCACTTCCCTATTAATTGAATAGGACAATGCTCGGCGAACACGCTCACTCTTAACCACTGGGTTTTCGGTATTTAAAGAAATAAACACTGTGCCAATAAAAGGCGTACTCATTAACTCCTTTGGTCTGTCCTTTTTGAGTTGGGCAACATATTCAACAGGTACGCCCTGGGTTAGATGAATCTCACCGGTTTTATAACGATTCAGCTCTCCAATACCGGTTACAGGGAGAAATACCACATTATTAATTCGTGTATTAACATCATTCCAATACTGTAGATTTCTAATAATCTCTACTTTATCGTTCACAACCCACTGTTTCAGAACATAGGCCCCATTTCCAACCAGATGCTCGGGAAGAGTCCAATCCTTACCCCATCGTTCAACTGTTTTCTTATGAACGGGGGCCATGTTCATCATGGTCAGCATTTTTATGAAATAAGGCAGAGGACTGGTTAAATTGACCTGCAAGGTTCGTTTATCAATAGCCTTTACACCTAATGTCTCAGGCGGCTTTTCTCCACGAATAATCTCAGTAGCATTCACAACCATCGCCGCATCCAGATACCAGGCATAGGGAGAACCGGTAGCCGGAGAAATCAGTCGCAGCCAGCTGTATTCAAAATCCTGAGCTGTTACAGAATCACCGTTTGACCAACGGGCGTTTTCTCTGATTTTGAAGGTATAGGTTTGGCCATCGTTTGATATCGACCAAGATTCTGCCTGCCCGGGGATAATGCCACCCAGATCATCGTGAACGACAAGACCTTCAAACAAATCCCTTTGTATGCGGAAATCAACAGCTGATTCGGTATGGTGAGGATCCAGAGACTGAGGTTCTGCACCATTACCAATCACCAGTGGACGCTCCGCAGCCAGAACCGAGCTAACGAATAGCCCTAGCAACAACCAAGCAAGGAAAAGTCCAAACTTTGTTCGACTAATTGCTGACAAAAGCACTTTACCCCTCTCCAATACCGACATAAGTCTGATGGCTCATCTCCTAAGCCCCTCTCATACTTTAAAACAACAGAAATTCAGTGAGGGGATTCACATGCAAATTATGAATTTGGGACAATACTTTTTTGGGTGCAACAGAGAGCTATCCAAAACTGACAGGCACGACACCGCCGATCTCACCCGTGAAATTCCACTGCTATCTGGTCAAGAATTCATAGACGTTGGCCGCTCGTTGTTAAATCGAGCTGTTAACTACCTTGCAGACGTTCACAACTACTTTATAGCCGAGCATGATGCCAATGAAGACATGCTGGACGATCTTGTACCTGACAAAATCACGACCCCAAACGAGCTTTTTGCTAACGAGGACTGCAGAAAAATCATCACAGATATTTATACAAGCTGGGAGCTGGGCTTGCTGACTGTAGACGAACTAACGGATGCTGCGGCAACGCTCTATAACACCCACGGTGTTGACCTTATCAACCAAACCCTTGAGGAACTGGCTCAATCGAATCCTAAACTTGTTGACACATTCACCAAAGCTTTCTGGAACGAGGCCAAAGCTTTGAAAGGAGATGAATATACGTGTGAAGTTCACCCACGTTTTCTACTTCTAACGGAAAGAAACCGGCAGAACATGCCCGAAAGCTGGCGATAATCTTTAAACTTCATATCAAAAAAGTGAAAGGGGGGGAGTTGCTGTAAGCAACTCCCCCCCTTTCACTTTTTTGTTGGTATTTTCTTGTACTCGTCATAGGATTGCTGGCTGTTTAATCTGACTGCCTCTTATTCTGTGAAAATCACCCTTGCCCCAATGGAAGGCGTTGCCGACTACCTGACCCGCCAGTTGATCACCGGCACCGGCGGCTATGACTTGTGTGTAACGGAATTTATCCGTATTACCGATACTGTTTATCCCGCCAGTGTGTTCTATCGTTTGTGCCCGGAGCTGCGTCACGGCAGCCAGACACTGGGGGGCACTCCTGTTCATACACAGCTTCTGGGCAACCATATTACCCTGATGGCTGAAAACGCCTGCAAGGCAGTTCAGCTTGGAGCACGGGGGATCGATCTGAATTTTGGCTGCCCGGCAAAAACCGTAAATCGCCACAAAGGCGGGGCAGCGCTGTTAAAAGAACCAGAGACAATTTTCCGATTGGTTGAAGCGGTTCGCAGACAGGTTCCTGCAGAGGTTCCGGTCACAGCCAAAATGCGTCTGGGTTACGACAGCTCAGAACAGGCTATGGATATTGCCTGCGGAATTGAGGCAGCTGGTGCGAATGGTTTAACCATTCATGCCCGTACCCGCAAAGAAGGTTATCGCCCACCAGCTCACTGGGAAAAACTGGCAGAAATCCGGGAACAGCTGTCCATTCCCCTCACGGCCAACGGTGAAATCTGGACCGTTGATGATTACCACAAATGTCGCACCATCAGCGACTGTGAAGATGTAATGATCGGCCGCGGTGCAGTCAGTCGCCCACTGTTGGGATGTGAGATCAAGGCCTCGCAAAAGAGCGAAGATCACAGCGCTATTGATAACTGGACGAATACCTTAGCCATACTGAAAAGCTTTGCTGAGCAGACTCTCGCTATTGCCGATGATGATGTGCATCTTTATGGCATAGTGAACCCACAGCGTTATCTGGCAGACCGCATTAAGCAATGGTTGCGTATGATGACCAAAGGACATCAGGAAGCGGCAACACTCTTTGATACAATCAAACGCCAGACCTGTGCCCAGAGTATTTTGACCGAATTAAAAGCCGCCTGATGACCACCAGCACGCCAATTAAAAATGCCACCCTTTCATGGGATGAAAACGGACAGCCGATTTCAAGTCAGTTCAATGATGTGTACTTCACCAGCGTATCCGGTCTGGAAGAAAGCCGTTACGTGTTTATTGAACAGAATGATTTGTCACAGCGTTTTTCCGACCTGCCGGAGCATGATGTATTTACTATTGCCGAAACCGGCTTTGGTACAGGTTTAAACTTTCTGTGCACTTGGCAGTGTTTTTTGGAACATGCGCCGGCAACCGCCCGTCTGCATTTTGTGTCTGTGGAAAAGTTTCCACTCAGCCGAGACGACCTGACCAAAGCTTTGGCACTGTGGCCAGAGCTGCGCGAATCAGCGGAACAACTGTCGCAACAATACCCCGGAAATATTCCCGGCTTTCACCGTCGTAATTTCCAAAATAATCGTATTCATCTGACTTTAATTGTTGCGGATGTCCATAAGGCACTGCCAAATATTGAAGGTCAGGTAAACGCCTGGTTTCTGGATGGCTTTGCCCCATCGAAAAATCCGGATATGTGGCAGTCAGAGCTGTTTCAAAACATGGTGGACAAATCTGCCGCTGATGCCACCTACTCCACATTTACCGTTGCCCGAATGGTACGCCACGGTATTGCTGACGCAGGTATAACCATGACCAGAGTGCTTGGTTTTGGCAAAAAGCGGGAAATGATTCGCGGAACAGTTCCTTCCACCAGAAAGAAGGAAAGCAAACCCTGGTTAAAACCTGTAGCTGCATCACACAATCAAAAGCAGGCCGTTGTGGTAGGTGCAGGCCTTGCTGGTGCATCCACCGCAAGAGCTTTGGCTGACAGGGGCTGGAAAGTCACAGTATTGGACAAAAAAACCTCTCCAGCCGGTGGCGCTTCCGGCAACCCTCAGGGAATGCTGTATACCCGTTTATCCGCCCATGATACCCCGCTAACGCAGCTGGTTTTGCAAGGGTACCGCCACAGTATTAATACTTTCACCCAACTCGCTGATGATCTTTATCACCCTGTTGGCATTGTGCAGTTACCAGATTCAGAGAAGGAAGAAACCCGTCAGCAGCAATTAGTTGACTGCAGCCGTTTCGACAGCATTCTTGTAAGTAAAACAGCTGAAGAACTCTCCCACATTGCTGGAACTGACATTCCGAAAAATGGCTTATGGTTTGAGGATGGTGGCTGGGTTAGCCCACCAGAGGTGGTAAAAACATTGCTGGATCACAGCAATATCACCTTTCAGGGAGAGAGTTCAGTAAAAACTCTGGAGCGTATCAACAATAGCTGGAACCTTGTTTTAGAGAACGGCGAGAAACTTAACAGCCCGGTAGCCATCATCGCCTGCGGCCATCAGTCCAGTGAACTTGCTCAAACTTCCCATCTGCCACTGAAAAGTATTCGCGGTCAGATAACGGTAGTTCCCGCCACTCAGGCCAGCCAGGAACTGAAAACTGTGCTGTGCGAAGAAGGTTATATTGCTCCAGCAACCCATGGCAAACACACGCTGGGAGCGACATTCCACTTTCACGATAAAGATGAGAACTGCCGGAGCGCCGATCATCAAGCCAATCTCGATACCATCAAAAGCTTTGCTCCTTCGGTCGCTGAAGCACTTGCGTTTGACCAGCTGAATCCGGACGAACTGGAAGGTCGCACGGGATTTCGCTGCACCACGCCAGACTATCTGCCGGTTGTGGGCCCGATTATGGACGAGCCAGAGTTCAAACAGCGGTTTGCCGCTCTTAAGAAAAATGCCAAAACCCTCATCGACCAGCCTATGCCCTGGCTGGAAGGTCTTTATATTAATGCCGGACACGGTTCCCGGGGGCTAGTCACCTGCCCACTGTCAGGAGAGATTCTGGCCTGCCAGATTACCGGTGAAGCTTCCCCAGTATCCATGAATCTTGTTGCTGAACTTCATCCCGGCCGCTTTCCCGCCAGAGAGCTGATAAAAGGCAAAAAGACATCTTAATAATGATGGGGGCTTGTCCCCCATCTGCATCACCACCCCGAACCGCCTACTCTTCTAACAGGGAAACGAAAAAGGAAGAGAGGGATGGAGACGCGAAAGTCATCAGGCTCATCAGGTGCAAACTGGCGTACAGCCTCTCAACCTGTACCACAGCCAGTGGAAAGAAAGGGCCTATGGAGCTCCATTAAATCCAAGATCATCTATATCTGTAACAAGATCATAAATGCCCTGTCGGATAAAAAAATCAGTGAACGCTCTATCAGCCTTTCTGAAATATCCGCATCTTCGACACAGGTAAAAACGTCTGACTTTGGCACAGACACACCGGAATGGAACACACAAACCTCAGTTTCCGATCGGGAAACCCAGACAGCATCGCCCCTGACAAAGTCCGCTGGCACCCAGACCAACCTCTCCCATCTGCAGGAAACCAAACTGCTTGCCGTTAAAATCAAACGCCTTGAGCTGGAAATAGGGAATTTGCGGGAGATCAACTCGGAGTGGCGAGAGAAGAACGATCTTCAACGCCAGGAACTTATCGGTCAAAAGCATCAGATTCTGCAACAGTCCCGAGCGTTGGAAACAAGCACAAGAGAACTTGAACATACCAGGGAAGAGGCGGCCCAGCTGGAGAAAATAGCCGCATTATCAGACATCATTATAAAAATGCAGGATGACCTGACTCGCCAGATGTTCCAGAAAACCATGACTCTGGAAACAGCCTTAGTTAATCAGCAAATCAGTCATACCATATCGGAAACGGCTATTGCTGAACTGGAACTGCAACTGTCTGAAGCTCGCACGGAAACAGCTCATATACAGGACCTGATGGAAGCCACGGAAGATGTTCTTCAGGCTCACGAAGACCTGCGGGATGCCCTTCATGCGGCCTATATGGAAAAGGCTGAGGGTCTGGACGAAGAGTCCCGCCAACATCGCCAGCTACAGAGCGATGTGCGGAGTCATAAGGAGAAGCTACATGCCTCGGTACAGGCTTTGCAAACCGTGACCGAGCGGTTGAAAGAAAAATATCCTGACGTTCCGCTCACTCAGGCAGTAGACTCTCTGAGAAACTTTAAACCCTATTAAAAGAAATATTTCTCACCTTACGGCAGGGGGCAGACAACACCTGTTCCCTTCAAACCACAGTAGCCATCAGGGTTTCTGGCCAGATATTGCTGATGATAAGTTTCCGCATAATAAAAGGTATCCAGGGGCGCAATTTCTGTGGTGATCGCACCCAGGCCTTTTTCTGAAAGCTCCCGCTGAAAAACTTCCAGAGTATCTTTTACCACGCTCAATTGTTCAGCCGTGGTTGTATAAATCGCGGAACGATATTGGGTGCCAATATCATTTCCCTGCCGCATACCTTCTGTTGGGTTGTGCTGTTCCCAGAACAGGGCAAGCAGCTTTTCCAGTGAAATAATCGCAGGATCAAAAACGATCCTGACCACTTCACTGTGACCAGTTTCTCCAGTACACACCTGTGAATAGGTTGGGTTTTTGGTAAAACCGCCAGCGTAGCCAACCATCGTCAAATGAATGCCTTCCTGTTGCCAGAACAGTCGTTCAGCACCCCAGAAACACCCCATTCCAACAACAATCTCCTGCATATTCTCAGGCCAGGGCGGCAACAGGGAACGATTAAAAACCACATGAGGTTCCGTAACCCCCATAGGCTCAGCCGCACCGACCAAAGCCTGCTCAGAAGTCACCATTGTTGTTACACCGGCCATAAACTTGTTCCTTACAACTACTTAAGAAGGTACCGCATGAATAACTCTTTACGGGAATAACACTTATTCGGATTCAGGTTCTGAACCAACAGGGTAGTCCTGCATAACCAGCTCTGGGTCCAAGCGCACAGAACCCCAGTTAATTCGCCAGTCCAGATGTGCCCCTGTCACCCGTCCTGTCGCGCCAACTTCAGCCACAGGCTGCCCTTGCCGGACAATATCACCCTGCTTCACCAACAGTTTACTTAAATGCAGAAAACTGCTGGTAACACCCATACCATGATCAACAATCAACGTTCCGCCAGAAAAATACATATCCGGGTGAGCAAGAACAACCGTTCCCGCTGCCGGTGAAAGTACGGGTGTTCCTACCGGGGCAGCATAATCCAGCCCATAGTGCGGGCGACGTGGCTTACCATTAAAATAACGCTGACTACCATAAACACCGGTAATCGGCCCATCGACTGGTTGTAGAAAACCATCAAGAAAATCATCTCTGGGTGTTCGTCTTGATCGGGCTTCACCTATCTGCCTGTTGTCGTTTTTTATACGAAGCAGTCTGCTTTCTGGTGGGGTCACATATTTGCCAGCAACACCTTCTATACGCTGAATTTTGTAATCCCTTGGGGTTAGCTGCAAAACATAAGTTGTTCGTTTACCACTGGGGGTTTCCACAACATAACTCTGCTCCAGCTCTGCATCACGACCAAAGCCAATTACAAAGTCACCTTCAGCTGTCTGCATAACAAGTTGCTCTTTATAGAACACCTTGTTGCCCGGAGTTGTTTTGCCTAGGTAAAGGCTACCCTGCATTAGAGTTTGTTCCGGATCAGTTGGCACCTCTCCGAAAACTGTTCCGGAAGCAACCAGAAACGGTATGACCAACAGAGATAAAAACCTCATTTTTAAACACCCCTTCCCTGACAGATCTCATTTCTGTTTATATAGTAAAAAAACAGTCAACAAAATAAAGGTGTCACCATGGATCCGTTAACCGCTGATCACATCATACTGACCCTGACCATTGTTATGCCAGTAATCTATGGCTGTACTCTTCTGGCGTCTTTATATATGGATGTGGAGCGTGACGATGTTCACCACCAGTCGGTACACACCCATGACAGGAAATCCAAAAAGCGAAATTAGTTGCCACTGTTGAGACTGTTGCTGTTGAGGTAATCGACATACCCCTGGGCAAATGTTTTTACTCTTGCCCAGGATGTGTACTCGATATCTTTTGAAGCATCGGTGTTTCCGCCGGTTATCTTCATAATCAGCTGAATCATAACCCGGTCAAGCCAGCCATAACGGCTGTAGAGAAGGGAGCCTGCCAGAACGCCGAGATACTCGGGCTGCCAAGGGCTTTTTTTCAAGAACTTCTGCATATAACGATTAGTCAGGGGATCCTGTTTTTCCGGTTTTCTGGCCGTCAGGTTCACGCTGAAAAAACCACCTTTCATGCTCTTCAACATATCCTGATGGGTATCGATAAACGTTCGGGCAACCGGCAAATGGTATCCGTAGCGAATCGGAGCCCCAATCAAAACCGAGTCAAACTCTGACAGGGAAAGTTCTGAAGAGAGAGTATCCAGATTTTCCAGTTGCACATTCAAACCGGCTAATTCCATATCTTCGGAAATAACTTTGGCAATGCGTGCAGTTTGCCCGTCGTGGGACGCATAAAGAACAAGATGAAGAGACACAGACGTTTCCAGTAAATAGAGATACGAATTACTACAGCTTTCCTATGTATTTTCCCCCGCCAATCTTTACGAAGTTTTGATAATCATCAAGAAACTGTTTGCACAATCAACGGACAATTGTAGTTAGAAATCAAAAAACCAACACCGATTTGCCAACAGGACGCCAGACAGCTTCCGGGGAATGCCATGAGCCTTATTAAGAAACTGCGTGACTTTTTCTCAAAACCTTCTGCCCGGTATTCAGCCGGAGGTCTATTAGCCGTGGGAGCTGTTGGCGCCCTGATACTGTGGGGCGGCACATCAACCATGATGTCTGCAACCAGCACGACTGAATTCTGCATCAGCTGTCATGAAATAAACGACAATGCCTACGCAGAGTACAAGCAGACCATTCATTTTCAGAATAGCTCTGGTATTAAGGCCGAGTGTGCCGACTGTCATATCCCCCACGACTTCGTCGGAAAAATCATCAGAAAGATTGAAGCCTCTCGTGAAATTTATGGACACCTGACCGGAATAATCGACACTCCAGAAAAGTATGATGCCCACCGTCCGGCTATGGCCGCAAAGGTGTGGTCTGAAATGCGCGCCAATGATTCTGCCAACTGCCGCAGCTGCCACGTAAATCTGGAAGAAAACGTTGATCTTCAGTACACATGGGCAAGCAACAATCACAAGCGCATGGCAACTGAAAACCTGACCTGTATTGATTGTCATCAGGGTATTGCCCACAAGTTGTCGAATGCGAAGCTGATGTCCAAGTCCATCCCTCCAGTTAACCCCTGAACCGGTAACTGGATATGATTGCACATGCAGGCTTATGGCTCTTAGGGTTGGCAGCAACTGCTGCCCTGCTCTTAGCCTTACTGCCCATAGCTGAAAAGCATCGCACCCGGCTGCAAATCAGTCGCTGGCGCAGCACCTTGGCCATTACGCACTTTCTCTCACTGGCCTGTGCACTTGCCCTTCTGATTCAAGCCATGGCAACTCTGGATTTCTCCCTTGAGTATGTTGTTGGCCATACCAGTGTGCGCGTACCCATGCTTTATCGGGTTACAGGCACATGGGGCGGCCATGAAGGCTCTCTCCTGTTATGGACGACCATTGTCGCTGGCTGGATGCTGTTCTTTTTACGAAGCAACCAGAATCACGATACAAGCCGTTTATCTCTGTCTTTTATGGCGACCATCAGCCTTGGCTTTCATTGCCTGCTGTGGCTGTCTTCGCCTTTTATTGGCATTGAAGGTTCTATCCCTACTGACGGCAACGGCCTGAACCCAATGCTGCAGGATATTGGGCTGGCATTGCACCCTCCCATCCTGTACATCGGTTACGGTGGCATCATTACCATCTGTTCTCAGATCATGGCCGGTTTATGGCTACGCCAGCCTGTTGATAAATGGCTGCACGCTGTTCATCAAATGACAATGAGCACCTGGGGCTGGTTAACTCTGGGAATAGCTCTTGGCTGCTGGTGGGCCTACATGGAACTTGGCTGGGGCGGCTGGTGGTTCTGGGACCCAACAGAAAATGGTTCCCTGATGCCATGGCTGACTCTGACGGCACTGCTTCATGCCAATCTATTGAGTCGCAGAGGTATCAGAGCAGGACATGCAATAACAACTCTGGCTATCTCGTCCCTTGGTTTAATGCTGGTAGGAATGTTTATTGTTCGCTCGGGTGTTATGGCGTCTGTCCATTCCTTTACCCGCAGCCCTGCCCTTGGAACAACCATTCTTGCCTTTACCCTGCTGAGTACGGGTGCCGGGTTCCTGATACAGGTGCTGCGCCCACCTGTAGAAAAAGCCAGTCAGAAGATATTCAGTCGTACTGATATTGGACTGATTGCCAGCATTATTTTTTTCGTTATGGCCTGTGCCACCGTCCTTCTCGGAACTCTTTACCCCATTGTTCTGGATGTATTGAACCTGGGAAGAATTTCGGTTGGTGCTGCCTACTTCAATACGTTCTTTATTCCCATGACACTGGCAGCCGCTTTGCTGTTGGTACTGTGCGACAAAACCCTGAACCTAAAAGCTATTACAGCCTTGCTGATTCTTTCCTTGGCGTTGGGTTGCATTGCAAGCTTTGGAGTACTGGGAGAAGCAAGCCTTCTATCCATTTCGTCCCTCTCTATTGCGAGTCTGGTGACGCTGAATGAAATCAGAAAGCTGACCAGCTTTGGTTTTCGCCCGGCCACTCTGGCCCATATCGGTCTGGCTGTCGCAATCACAGGTTCAACCTTGTCTGACCTTGGGCTTGAGTCCATGGATCTGCGCATGGCGCCTTATCAGAGCGCGCAACTGGGCGACCTTGAGTTCCGCTTTACTGGCACAACACCGGTGATTGGCCCCAATTACCTTTCTGACCTTGGTTTCTTTGATGTTTCTGATAGCAGTCGTGCAATCACAGAGATCAGACCGGAAAAGCGTCTCTACCCGTACTTTGGCCAGGTGATGACCGAGGTTGGCAACCAGCCAGGGTGGAATCGGGACATTTATATCGCCTTAGGAGAACCATTTGACGATGGTTCCTGGGCGGTACGACTAAAGATCATCCCCTTTATCAGCCTGCTGTGGATTGGAGCCTTGCTGATGGTGATTGGCGGTTGGGCAAATCTGTTGATTCTGCCCTTACTCTCACGCCGTAAACGCACGAAAAACAAGCCAGTCGGCAAGGGGCTTTCTGCCACAGCTCTTTCGACTAACGCTGCTCTTTCAAGAAGCACAGCCGTGACATTAAACACTACAGACATCTCACATCGGGAGAAATAATATGCCTGGAATACGGACATTAGCCACAGGAGTGCTTGCTGCGCTCTTTACCACCGGAATACTGGCTAGTGGTATGGCCAGCGCGGGTGAACTTGGTGATGCGAAAAACGCCTCCTACAAAGAAGGTTTCCCCCGCCAGCACTCATCCTGGGAAAGCACTAAAGAGATGGACTTCAAGAGCAAACATCTTGGTAACAAGATGGAAGATATGCTTGAGAAAGATCCTCGCCTGGTTGTGCTCTGGGCAGGCTACGGATTCTCCAAAGACTACAACGCTCCACGTGGACACATGTATGCCATCACCGACATGCATAACACTCTGCGTACTGGTGCGCCTAAAGAACCAACTGATGGCCCAATGCCAAACGCCTGCTGGACCTGTAAGAGTACAGATGTCACCCGTCTGCTGAACGAACAGACCCGCGAAGAGTTCTTCACTGGCAAGTGGATCACTAAAGGGCCGGAGATTGCTAACCCAATCGGTTGTATCGACTGTCACGACACCACAAAAGAAGACATGCCTCTCAAGCCTGGTCGTCCATTTATGGAAGATGCCCTGAAAACCATGGGTAAAGATATGGCGAAGATGTCTACTCAGGACAAGAAGTCCGCAGTTTGCGCCCAGTGCCACGCGGAATACTATTTCTCAGGCAAAAACAAAGAAGTTGTCTTCCCTTGGGCCAAAGGGGTTGAAGGCGAGAACATTGAGAAGTACTACGATGAACTCAACTTCAAAGACTGGACTCATAAACTCTCCAAGGCGCCAATGTTGAAGGCCCAGCACCCTGGCTGGGAGATCTGGCAGAAAGGCGTTCATGGTCGTAACAATGTTGCCTGCGCCGACTGCCATATGCCTAAGCGCAGCGACAAAGGTATTACCTTTACCGATCACCGTGTAGTTAGCCCACTTCGCGACATGCAGGCGACCTGTAAGTCTTGCCACTCCCAGGATGAGCAGTACTTGCTGGACGTAACCTACGCCCGTCAGGAGCAGGTTGAAGAGATCAAGATCAAAGCTGAAGACGCCATTGTTCGTGCTCACATCGAAGCCAAAGCAGCATGGGATGCTGGTGCGAAAGAAGAAGAGATGCAAAACGCTCTGACTCTGATTCGTCACGCTCAATGGCGCTGGGATTACTCCATCGCTTCCCACGGTGCTTCCTTCCACGCACCTGAAGAAGTTCTGCGTCTTCTGGGTAGCGCTCTTGAGAAAGCCGGTGAAGCACGTGTAGAACTGTCTCGGGTTCTGGCCAAGCACGGCATTACTGATCCAGTTGTTATGCCTGATCTGTCCAGCAAAGCCAAAGCCCAGGCCTTTATCGGTCTGGATATGGACAAGCTGAACAGCGAAAAGGCAGAGTTCAAGAAGAACATTCTGCCTAAGTGGAAAGCTGAAGCGGAAGAAGCTGGTCTTCTGTAAAAACCAGCCCTGACAAAAAAGCCCGGAGTTCTCATTTCGGGCTTTTTTGTCAGGCTTGCAATTGCCTTCCCCTGCGGCAATTACGTATGATTACCTCCCATAATATGAATAATTCAAAAAGACTAACCAAAAGGATTTGTGGGAAGTCATGGGTCGGTTGTCACGAATTAATATCGTTGGTATTCCCCAACATATCGTTCAGACAGGGCATAATCGTCTGCCCTGTTTTTTTGATGCTGAAGACTACGAGTTCTATCTCAACAGCTTACGGGCGGCATCAGACCAGTATCAGGTAGAAATTCACGCTTATATCTTGCTGCCAAACTCTATCCAGATCATTGCAACCCCTCGCATTGATAAGGGCATCTCATCAATGATGCAGTCCCTAGGCAGACGCTATGTTCAGTATGTGAACCACCGTTATAAACGCTCAGGTACCTTATGGGAAGGACGCTATAAATCCAGCCTGATTGATTCTGAAAACTACCTGCTCACCTGTTACCGCTATGTAGAACTCCGGCCACTTCATTTGGGTTTGGTGGAAAACCTGGAAGATTATCCATGGTCCAGTTATCACCATCACTGTGGTGAAAAAACAGACTGGCTGATTCAGGATCATAAACTATTTAAAGCCCTTGGAAAAAATCGTAATGAACGATGTGATGCCTACAGCGAATCCTTCCGTTACAGGTTTGACCGCAGGTTGATTGATTTCATTGCCGAAACAGTCAACATGGGGCAGATACTTGGTGGTGATACTTTTAAAGACAAGATTGAAGAAATTGCTAATCACCGAGTCAGACCATTAAAGCGTGGACGACCTCGAAAGAAGAAAGTTGTTGAAGACTGCACCTAAAATAGTCTTCATAAAGTCGTGTCAGAGTCGAAGCAAATCAAAAATCAAACTCATATAAGAAACCCGCACGCTAGAGAGCTTCTTTTAAAGAAGCTTCCATAATAATTTTTAAAAAAAAACATGTAGAAAAAAAATAGTGTCAGAGTGGGTTTTAAATCCTGAATCCACTCTTCTCATTCCTTCAAAGCTCTGTTTATATTTCCTCCAAGTCAACTGTGAACACTTAACAAATGTTCACATGTTGAATACTCCCAAGCCATCCAATAAATACGAAAGAGGACTTCACTCATGGCTGTTTACATGAATTTCAACAGTAAAAAACCTGAAGGCAACGTAACCGCTAAAGGCTACGAAGGCTGGATTGAAGTTGATTCCTTCTCCTTTGGTGTTGGTCGTAGCATCACTATGGAAGCTGGTGCAATGTCTAACCGTGAAGCCAGCCGTCCTTCACTGAGTGAAGTGTCTGTGACCAAGGCTATGGACGCTGCTTCCGGTGGCCTGTTCAAAGAATCCGTAACTGGTTCTGAAGGTGTAACTGTTCTGATCGATATCGTTCAGACTGGTGCCAAGTCTGTACAGAAGTATGCTCAGTACACTCTGGAAGACTGCATTGTATCTTCTTACAGCGTTGGCGCCTCTGCCGGTGGTGCACCAACTGAGACTATCTCTCTGAGCTTTGCCAAGATCATTGGCGACCTGAGCCACGCAGACAAAACTCACAAGAACAAGCAGAACGCCAAGGTTGGTTACGACCTCACTACTGCAGAGCCTTTATAAGTCGCAACCTGCTGACCAGTATTGCGGAGGTTCTTCCAGAGCCTCCCCACATACTGAACGAACCTGCGATTTCAGGTTCAAAGACAGACACGCAGTACAGGCTTTGGGTCGGTTCTGCGTGCTTTTGTTTCCAATGCTTACACACGGAAGTTCTGCCACATGTCATCTCTGACTCAAGACAAACGTCTCGTCACCATTGAAACTCCTCTTGGTAAAGACGCGTTCGTTGTTCGTGAGCTTGAAGGTGAAGAAGCCATTTCTCAGCTTTTTTCATTTCACCTCAGCCTGCTTTCAGAAGACGACAACATTCAGCCAGAAAAAATTCTGGGCAAGCCAGCTACCCTGGCTATTCACAACTCTCCGGATAATCCCCGTTATATTCATGGTCATATCAATCGCTTTGTCGCCATGGATACCCAGGATGGTGAGAAGCGCCTGTATCAGGCAAGCATTGTCCCCGCCCTTTGGTTTACCACACTGGGCGGACAAAACCGTATTTTTGAAAATAAAGATTTTTCACAAATTATTCAGGAAGTATTGGGCGACTACAGCTCAGTATCATTCAGCAAGAACCTCGCGGGCAGCTATTTCAAACGCCGTTACTGCACCCAGTTTGAAGAAAGTGATTTCAACTTTATTTGTCGTCTGTTAGCTGAAGAAGGTGTGTGTTTTCATTTCGAACATACCAAAGGTTCTCACAAATTCTGTATTGCTGATAAGCCCAGCGCTTATCAAGCTGCACTGCAAAAACCAGTCCCTTATATTGGCTCCGGCAGCAACCCTCTGGAGAACAGTGTCAGCCACTGGCAGAGAAATTACAGCTATCACACAGCCAAAGTGGAATATCGCGATTACCAGCCATTTTCCGCATCCGAGTGGATGAAAAAAGAGATCAAAGAATCCACCACTACAAAAGCGTTAACCGGTGAAAAGCCTCTGCGGGAATACTATGGCCGCTTTCACTTTGAAAAAAAGACAGATAACCACACCAAGCTGACAGAGAAGAATACCAAACAGAAAGCCCGCAATATGATGCTCAGCCACGAAGGGGCTTTTGATACGGCCAATGGCCGCAGTTCATGTTGTGAACTCTATGCTGGCGGACAGTTTGACCTCGACCACACCATTCCCAGTGAAAAAGGCAAATACCTGGTTTCACAGATATCTCATTACGTACAGGACAGTAATGATCAGGATACGTTTTATATCAACCACTTTACCTGTCAGCCGTCTGATATTTTTGCTCCACCCTCACCCGATGAATACCGCCGCCTGATTCATACACCACACACAGCCAAAGTAATTGATGTACAGGCCGCTGGTGAGCAAGGCTCGGTAGATGCCCACACCCAGGTAAAAGTGCAGTTCCCCTGGAAAAGTAAGCAGGACAGCTGCTGGATTCGTGTTGTTCAATCTTATGCCGGTGCAGACTGGGGAGCGAACTTTGTTCCCCGTGTGGATCAGGAAGTGGTTGTTGAATACTTCAATGGTGATCCAGATCGCCCAGTGGTCACTGGCGCGCTCTACAACAGTGACAATAAAGGCCCCGGGTATTCCAAAACCCAAAGCGGCTGGAAGAGCCAGTGGGAAGGCAGTAAGTTCAACGAAATGCGCCTGGATGACAAGAAAGGCTCAGAAGAAATCTATTTTGAAGCGGGCAAAGACTGGAACGTTCTGGTTCACAACGACAACACCGAAACCGTAGAAAACGACCAAACCATCACCGTCACCAATAACCGGGACATTACCGTTTCTAAAGGTAATGAAACCAAAAAGGTTTCCAAAGGAACCCAGACAACAACGGTTCAGGGCGCCATAACCATCGAATCAAAAACCAGTATCACCCTGAAAGTCGGCAGCTCGGTTATCAAGATGACCCCCAGCGGTATTTCCGTTAAAGCAACGGATATTAAATCGAAGTCATCCATGTCCACCAAGGTTGAAGCTGGCCTGACTATGGATGTGAAAGGTGGAGCCATGACCAATGTCAAAGGCGCACTGGTGAAAATTAACTAAGCAGACTTGCGCTGAGAATAAACAGCCTTGAGCTCAAATAGTAAGCAGGCCTGATTATGAGCAATCTTGTAAAACTCAATGCCAACAGGGCTTCCCAAGTAACCAGCCGTTATGAGCTGGATGAAGAGCTGGAATCTTTACTGGCCCCGGAAATGACACCGGAAGATTTTATCCGCGTGCTCATTGAACAAAACCAATTTCTTGAATGTGTACGGTTTCTTGCCCACGCCCTGCCAAAGCGTGAAGGCATTTGGTGGGCATGTCTGGCTACCCGTTCTACCCATACTCCAGACACGGAACAACTACGTCTGCAAACACTGAAAGTCACCGAAAGCTGGGTACGCAACCCAACAGAAGAATTACGCAAGCAGGCTGAAAAGCTGGCAGCTTTGGGAAAACACAAAACACCTGACAGCTGGGCGGCAACGGCAGCGTTCTGGAGTATTGGAAGCATTGCCGATGAAGACGCTCCACCTATGCCGGCTCCACCCTACCTTTATGCTCACGCGGTTTCTGGGGCAATTGGCCTGGCGGCTGTTGCTGAGTCTGAAGAAGAGATTAACGAGCGTTACCAGCGTTTTCTCAGCCAGGGGCTGGATTTAGCCTGTGGTGGCAAAGGCATGATTCACGAGGACGTTCTGGCAGCACTTGATACAGCAGAACCAAGTCCGGCGACAGCCTGATAACAAAGATTAAATATTTCAGGGAGAGAAGTTATGGGAATGCCAGCATCACGCATCACTGATATGCATGTATGCCCTGCGACAAACCCCGGTCCGGTTCCCCATGTTGGCGGCCCAGTTGTAGTACCCGGCGGTCCAACTGTGCTTATCTGCAACCTTCCTTCAGCAACAGTGGGCAGCACCTGCGTTTGTGTTGGCCCTCCAGATAGCATTGCTTCAGGCAGTGGCACGGTGATGATCTGCGGCAAGCCTGCAGCACGACTGGGCGACAGTACAGCCCATGGTGGCAAAGTGGTTGCTGGCGCACCAACTGTGCTTATAGGTTAGTTATGCAAGGCTATCGTTTTTTCCGGCTGTTTTGTTTTGTTTCATTATTCATGCTTTCACCATCAGGAGTAGCTATGTCGATTTTGGATGCAGGAAAAGCCTGCGTTGCCTCTGAATTAAAAGTCACTCTTACTCAAGATGGTGCCCCTGTAAAAAATGCCCAAATCACCCGAAAGGTTGAATGGGATAATGTTGGCGACAAACAGGATTCAGCAACAACTGACCAGAATGGTGCTTTCGAGCTTCCCGCTGTTTATATGCGCTCCGTCACCCGGAGCGTACTGCCATTGGAATTTGTCGCCAAAACACTTTTGCAGGTTGAGGTTAATGGAGAAAAACACAGAGTGTTTTATGCCATTAAACGCTCAGAAGAAGAAAACAACGAATTTGGTGGTGCCCCTGGCGTTTTAAGTTGCGAACTTAACGATCAGGAAGAACTTAAAGAATTTGGCGCCACTCTCATAAAAACACGATGTACATGGAATAATTGAAAAGGAACTCGTTATGTCCACCCTGCCTGCACGTGCTGCCAGCCAGATGGCATCGGATGTTTATCTGGTTAAGAGCGACAATTTAGATCCTTCTACCAACATGGATCTGGAACTCGCCCTTGATCGAAACAAACAATATTTTGACCTGGGAATAGAGAGCAAACTCCAGGGTAAATCCGGTGGTTTAATCATCAATAAAACATCCGGCTTTGGTATTGTTTCGCAGGGTAAAGGCTCTTATGCGCGAGATGCCTTTATTATTCTTCGAGGTACAGCCTCAGGCTATGATGTTCTGACGGATTTGAACGCAGGCTTTTCACGTTCCAACAGCGGCCACACTGTACATTTGGGTTTCAATAAAACCTTTAAAACGATCCAACCGCAGCTGGAGCACTTTTTCGCCCAGCAGCGTACACCTATCAGCACAGTGCATTGTATCGGTCATAGTCTTGGTGGAGCGTTGGCTACTCTGGCAGCAGAATGGGCTATGCAAACCAATCGTGGCGCACAGGTAAATCTATATACATTTGGATGTCCTCGTGTGGGCATGTTCCCTTACGTTAACCACTTTGAAAATAACCCTTCGAGTGGGGGCATTTACCGTGCGTACCACAAGACTGACCCGGTTCCGATGGTGCCTATCTGGCCTTTCATCCATCTTCAGGAAGACGACTCCTACACGCTCCCCAGTCCAGGACATTATATAAGCCCCGAGTACCACAAAATGGTGCAATACATTAACACTATTGGCACCAAAGACTGGGGAACTCTCGAGTCACTTTACCGGGAAAAAATGGAAGACTCCGCCATAGAAAAATGGTTATCTTCCGATAGCTTTGTCAGCCTGACTGCAAACTCTATCCGCTTGTTCAGCTGGGCAATTGGTTATGTGATTCGCAAAGTGTTGAAAGCCGTTGGCATAACCATTCAGACTGTTTTTGGCACAGCAACAACCCTGCTGGATCAGTTAGCGTATATTTTGCACCGTGGATTAAAAGCTGCTGAAACCGTATCTAACTGGGTGGTCAGACTGATAGTGAAAATGGCCAAATCACTGGGCATTGTGATTAAGGAAGGTGTAAGCCTGACACTGCAGATTATTCGTTATGTTCTGCAATCCATGTCAAACCATATCCGTGGTCTTGTGCAAAAGGCTGTGGACTTTATCACCCAAACCACATAATTACTCATAGTAGCTGCGCTGTGTTGTCATCAAATTAAGAGCGTTACGATGACAACATTGTCCCTCAAAAATGCTTAGAAAAAAAACATATGAAGTGGTTACTCATTGCTTTAGTTATCCTGTCATTACCAGTTTTAACGGGAATGATACTGTTCACACTTGCGAATTCACCCTCTACGAATGGTGTGACGGCTTTCAACAAAGAAATCAGCAAGCAATACTACTTTGATGACACCTCAGTTTATTTTGTCAGTGGAGGTAATTTCTTTGAGCTAGGAAAACAGAAATTACCTTCTGCAGACATTAAGTCTTTCCAAGTACTATCTCGCTATTACGCTAAAGATCAAAACCATGCCTACTACAATGGTGAGATAATTAGCGATGCTGACGCACTTACTTTTGAAGCAAAGTCTGTTCAAAACTCGGAAAGCATTTTTGCAGTAGATAAAGGCTCTGTTTTCTTTGGGGGCAAAATTCTAGCCCGCGCTACTCCTTCATCATTTGAGGCCATTGGCGGAGGTTATGGCAAAGATGAGAGCTTCTTTTTCTATTACGACGAAGTTATTGCTAACACCAGCAGTACATTCCAGTTTTTAGACTCACAATGGGAAGCTTCCTATCTATCCATTGAGGGAAAAATCTATCGACGAGGCAAATTGGTCCCTGAAGCTCAAAGTGAAGGTTTTGTGATGCTCGATAATGGATTTTTCAAAGACAGCCAACATGTATTTAATGAAGATGGAATAATTCCTGAGGCAAACGCAGAAACATTTGAAACAATAAACTCCTGGAACCAAAAAGATCGTAACAAAGTTTACTACCAAGGCTCCCCACTGCCATTTGGTAACCCAGAAACTGCAAAAAAAATTGATGACCACTATTGGATAGATGATAAACATGTCTATATTGGCGGTACCCTCATAGAGGGGTTAAATCCCATGTGGTTTACTGTTTCTGATGTTTCAAGATACGGGGGCTATAGCTTTCAGGAAGTAAAGCTCTCTGAGAATAGAATTACTTTCATCAAACGAAAAAAACTAAAGTGGATCACAGAAGCCTACTTCATCTACAAAAATAAAATTTATCACCACGTACAAGGCCACTTACAAGCATCTTCTATTGAGGACTACAAAACAGTGAGCAAGAAACCTGATGCCTGGTATCTAGAGTCAAAAGGTCGTATTTATTATGGAAATATAGAAATTCCCGGTGCAGACCCCGTTAGCTTTTCCTTATTTAAAGAAGATGAACGCTATAGCAAAGATACCAATGCAGTCTATTGGACTGGTCACCCCATTGAAGGCGCAGACCCGAGGTCGTTTGTTATAGAAAAAGGCGTTTACCCTGAGCAGAGAGAAGATGGCAAATATCGTATGCCAGCACTAGCCCTCCATTGAGGGCTTAACGCTTTTTGAAAAGCCTAGAACGATAGATCATCATCGATATCAATTATGTTTGACTTATTGCCAGATATAAGGCTTACGTTTTTCACTTGGTTTTTATCTGTCGCAATAATCAAATGCCTTTCAGGCCGTGAGCGCGAATGGCGATTCATCATATCGATCATATCTTCACAATAAAAATCCTGACAGATATCAGAGCGTAACGGCGGCGCCAGCTGGCAGCCATCATCAGCCTGATAGAGGCACCCTTTCTCGACAGATTGTTCCGGAATCTGTTCAAGGTACATACTCAACAGCTGTTCTTTCGAAACCTTTTGCTCTTCCAGCGCCCTTTTAAGAGTAACGCGCTGGAGAAAGGCATGATGCTCTCGCCCCTGTAGACAGCAGTAACCACGACATGTTGCGCACCCCGTTACGAGTTGGTCCCCAAGGTGAGGAACAACTGGAGCAATCAAAGGTTCCCGATACACATCTTCAGTTTTGTAGTCTTCCAGAGTGTCCAGAATATTCTGCAGATGATCAGTTAATGCCTGTTTTGCCTCATCGCTAACAGGCACAACATCATAAGGATTGAAAGGTAGCTGCGAAACAGCCAGCTCATCAGGGTCAAACCCACCCTTGGACGCCTGCTCAAGAACAAGCTTGCGGACTTCGGCACGACAAGCCGCTTCATCTTCTTCGCGCTTCTTATCCTGAACAGCAATCAGATCTTTCTGGCTGGAAGCTCTACAGGCGATATCACCACAGAAGTCCCGTGTTGCCGGAATGTGTACTGCAAGCGGCTGCTTGCAGTACTTACATTGCCGACCCTGCTGACCAATTATTGATTGACTCATCCAGTCAGCCTCAGACCGTTAATCCAGCTGGTACTCAAAAGCTCCATCTTCAGAAGCTTCAATATGTACCTTATTAACCGGTTGATCTTCCGCCATACGGGCCAGGCAAGCCCCTGCCAGTTCTGGCAGCAGTGAGCGGGTCAGAATATTCTCGATGTTACGCGCTCCGGTATCGGACTCCTGGCAGCGAGCCACAATATGAAGCAGTACATCGTCATCATAAGAGAAGCTGGCACCGTAATGCTCCTTCACCCGCTTCTCTATCCGTCGCATATTAATCGCACAGATCTTCATCAGGTTCTCATCATCCAGCGGATAATAAGAAATAAGATTGGTACGGCCGAGGAATGCTGGCTTAAAGTGCTTCAACAGCTGCGGGCGGATATTATCCAGCAATACTTCAGGTTCAGGCTTTTCTTCCACCTGACTCATAATTGCACGAATGGCATCTTCCCCAGCATTTGAGGTCATGATGATCACGCAATTCTTAAAATCGATATCTCGACCTTCACCATCTTTTATGGTGCCCTTATCGAACAAGCTGTAGAAAATATCCTGTACCCCGGGGTGAGCCTTCTCCATTTCATCAAGAAGAATAATGGAGTGTGGCTTACGGCGGGCAGCCTCAGTCAGAACACCACCTTCGCCATAGCCCACATATCCGGGAGGAGAACCGAGCAGCATGGAAACCTTATGCTCTTCCTTAAACTCAGACATATTAATAACGGTCAGATTCTGCTCACCACCATACAGCTCATCTGCAAGTGTCAATGCTGTTTCTGTTTTACCAACACCACTGGTTCCCACAAACAGGAACACACCAACAGGTTTGCGAGGGTCCGTCAGGCCGGCACGTGAGGTTTGAACAGCCTGAGCAACAGCTTCCAAGGCATGGTCCTGACCAATAACCCGACGCTTCATGCGGTCTGCCAGCTCACGGATGGCATTAATTTCATCGCTGACCATTTTGCCAACGGGAATACCTGTCCAGTTAGCGACAACTTCCGCAACAGCCTGTTGATCAACACAGGCCTGCATCAATGGCTGCTCACCCTGAATATCCTGCAGTTCACTGGTTAATGACTGCAGCTGCTCACGAAGTTCTGGCAGCTGATCTTTAAATGGCAACTCAGACTGGCCATCAGCAGCGCCTTCTTCACTTTCAGCCGATTCTTCAGACGCAGCATCCTGAAGGAAACTGGCATCAATTTTTTCGCGAATATCTCGAATCTGGCCAATCAGCTCCTGCTCTCTTTGCCACTGGGATTGCAAAGATTCCAGTAATTGCTCGGCTTCTGCCTTTTCTTCATTAAGAGTTATCAGTCGTTCACCATGGCCTTCATCGGCAGCATGTTCACGCTCTAGCATTGCCAGCGTAGTTTCAGCAGTTTGAATGCGACGCTGAGTATCTTCAATTGCACCTGGGGTGGAAGAAAGACTCAGAGCTACGCGAGCACAGGCCGTATCCAGCAGGCTGACAGATTTATCCGGCAACTGACGACCAGGAATATAGCGGTGGGATAGCTTTACAGAAGCTTCGATGGCTTCATCAAGAATACGAACCTTATGGTGAGACTGAAGTGATGCAGAAATACCGCGCATCATATTGATGGCTTTCTCTTCATCAGGCTCTTCCACTTTCACTACCTGAAAGCGACGGGTCAGTGCGGGATCGCGTTCAAAGTATTTTTTATATTCTGCCCAGGTTGTTGCTGCAATGGTGCGCATTTCCCCACGGGCCAGAGCTGGTTTGAGCAGGTTCGCCGCATCCCCCTGCCCTTCCTTACCCCCAGCACCAATCATGGTGTGGGCTTCATCAATAAACATAATGATTGGCGTTGGGGATGCCTTCACTTCTTCAATCACCGACTTAAGGCGGTTTTCAAATTCACCCTTAACACTTGCGCCAGCCTGCAGCAAACCAAGATCCAGGGTTCGAACAACAACACCTTTCAGCGGGTCTGGCACATCGTCACTGGCAATACGCAAAGCAAAGCCTTCAACAACAGCCGTTTTACCAACACCAGCCTCACCAGTAAGAATTGGGTTGTTCTGGCGGCGACGCAGCAGAATATCAATACACTGGCGAATCTCTTCATCACGGCCAAGTACCGGATCAATTTCACCGTTAGCGGCACGCTCTGTGAGGTTTACAGTATATTTATCAAGAGAAGGGGTCTTGGTAGCTTTTGCCGCCGGCTGAGACTCTCCAGATTCAGCAACCGAAGTAGTTGCTGCAGACTCAGCGGTTGTTCCTACACGAGCACGTGCTGTTTCTCGAACAGACTCAGGAGCTAACTCCCTTAATGCAGAACAGCCTTCTAACAATTGGCGACGAAGCTGGTCATCCAAAAGAATCGCAGCCAGCAAATGTCCTGATGTGATTTGATTGTGGCCACAATCAACAGAGGCAATCATCCACGCATTCTTTGAAGCTTCAACAATGGATGGAGACAGAGCCGCAGGGCGACTGCTGCCACTTTTAAATTTGGCAATTGATTCAGCTAATTGTTTAGCCAGAGTTGAAGGATTGATTTCGTGGAGTTCAAGCAAGCTGTAGAAATCGGTATCACTGCGGTCGAGGAGTTTTAAAAACCAGTGCTCAAGTTCAACATTGTATTGATTATGAGCCAGACAAAGCCCTGCAGCTCCTTCAAGCGCATCCCGCAATGTGGGCGACATTTTGTCGACTAGAGCTTTTAGATTCAGGTTGATCATATTTCTCTCTTCCCTGTTTTATTCTTTTCTGCTTCTCGCAGGTTTTTCACTTCTTTGTTGCGCTCAAGCATACCAGCAGGCAGAAGACGCTTGTAGGGGTATATATGTGACAATTCCAATTTTTCAAATATTAACCACACACTACAAATGGTTGTAACTTCTGAGAAGAAATTTATTATTAGCTTAAATGGAAAACATAATAATTATTACAATTTCCTGACAACACTAATAACACGCCGATTAATCGCTGGGAGCAGCCGACATGTCTATAAACGTAGAAACCGTACGAGGCATTCTCGAAGGTGGAGGTAAGGTTGCCTTCTTTAATAACCAGATGTCGAGCACCATGTGTGAGTCGGTTCCGAAAAAACCTGCCGCGTATGGTGTATATGATAATTTCCGTATGGCTAAAGCCGTTATTGGAGACAACATCATCACGATGACTGGTGCTAAATCCAATGATACAACTGCAAACGCCATTAAAATTGAATACGATGACAACTTTGCCTGCTGCGGCAGTATTGGTGCTCCCAGTTTTATTTATTCTGATGGCTTTGGTGGCTGCGAGTTTCATTTGTACCGCGGCCCTTTAAATTACATTCACGCTGTTCACGCATCTCGGGCGAGTAAAAAACTGGCAGACCCAACCGACTACTTCACAAAACGTGGCGGCACTCGTATTTATCGC
Source organism: Parendozoicomonas sp. 2304DJ65-17 (assembly GCF_058148445.1). Taxonomy (NCBI): domain Bacteria; kingdom Pseudomonadati; phylum Pseudomonadota; class Gammaproteobacteria; order Oceanospirillales; family Endozoicomonadaceae; genus Parendozoicomonas; species Parendozoicomonas sp. 2304DJ65-17. The sequence goes on along the minus strand of NZ_JBYVJV010000008.1, from coordinate 134,218 downwards.
TGGAACAGCCAGGGAGCTATTCCAGATGAACTTTTGATGAAATACTGCACCGGAGCAGTACTGGCCATTGTTAATAGAAACCAGATTGATGTTTTTGCGTTAGCGATCAGAGACCAGGTAGTCCACAGAGTTCTTCAACATGACACTGTGCAAATTAATGCTGCAATTCCCGCCTGATATCCGAGAAGAGTACTTGATCTGACAATTGTTTTTGAAAAACAGCTGCCAGATCAAGTATGCATTTACTTAAGTTTGCGTCGCCAGCGCTTACAGTCATTATCAGAAAACTTTTCCTGAAGATCTTCCCTGGCTCTATACCACTTATCCATCTCTTTGGCTTTACCACCTCGCTTTCTCAGCTCGGTGTACTCTTCAATCTTATCTTTCCACTTCTGACATTGTGCCAGTTCTTTATTGATCTTGCTGGCCCCATAACTGAAACCAGCCACTAAATATAGGGCCGAGGCAATCAACACTGCTTTTATCATAACAATCCCTGTATCCCATAGAGTCTTTCCTTAGCCGGGCACAGAAACAGTAATCAATCGTTCCTCGTTTCCATCATTTTCAAGCCGACTATTAAAACCCAGCATAGGATAATAATCCGGCCTTTGGTCAAGTTGCAGTGGTGGTAACTCTCGCTCTTTAACTCTGACATGGATTTCAAAATCCAGCTCCGTACCAGCCACCAGGCGAACAAGAGAGCGGATAGCTTCAAGCCGGCGGGTACCAGGCAAAAATGTCATATAGAGCTTATAACTCATCGGCTCTAATACAACACGAAACCGGCTTTGAATCTGCCAGCTTTCATCACCCAGTACTGCATTCTGCCCCAGGATATTATTGACACCCCGATTGCGATTCACATCTCCGGGAAGCTGCGTGCGCAGATCCTCAGGTATCTGGTACCACTCACCAATAAACTGCTCTATATCAGCCTTCAGGCCAAAATGATGCAGAATGGCACTTTTCAAGGCACTGGCAGAGCGAACATTACGCCCCAGCAAGCCGCCTAATCCTGCGGCCACATCATCAGGCAGTTTCATGCGATTCTGTACATGGTTGGTACCAAGGCCAACCAGAGATTTCATCGCCAGGCTGTAAATATCATTATCTGTGCTGGGCTCAAGGGCATCTGCCTCAAGACGCTTCTGGCGCTCAAAATGAACCGGTAATTGGTACTTCTGCCAGGCACGATAAAACAGGGAGAGGGTTCGGTGATGAAAGATATCGAGAAAATCTCTTAGTCCTCGATTTTTAGCCTTCAACTCTTTCAGCACAGTCTCAGTCATAGGCTGGGGAAGAACACCCTGACTGCCGGTCAGCCCCATAAAGGTCACTTCCATCAGCCATTGGTGGCGACTGTCGGGATCAACGACCTCTTCCTGCTCCTGAATTTTTAACCGGGAAATATCGGAAGCTGAAAACGACAAACTCTGAGAGGCAACAAACCTCACCAGCTCTCTGTGAGGTGGTGCCAATTCAGCAACAGGCTGATCGGCAAACTTTTCTTCCTTGGCTCTCTCTGTCTGACTGACTGCCTCAAGCAGGCGCACAGCCTGAAAAAAATCAAACTTCTGCGGTTTGGTGCGCAGTTTGTTAACTACTGAATTCTTACTGTTGAGAGGCTTTGCCTGTTTCATAACATGATCCTGTAAAGCGCACTCACAACAAAGCCTTTTCACCGGCACGTGGCGGCCAGCGTTTAAACTCACCGTCTTTGCCACTCAACCGCACAATCAGCCGCACAAACGAGTTAATGCTACAGTACACCCCTAAAAAGCGTTCAATGACAGAACTGAACAACAAGGGGCTGGTTCCGGTCAGCATCATGGAGTCCAGCTCCAGTTCAACCTCCGTTCCCCGACAAAGCACCACCGTATTATCAATGGGTATTGGTGCGGTAATGGTTCGGGTATCCATATCCCTCAAAGATTCAATCAAGTTTCGTGTACTTGCTGAATCCTTGAAATTATAAAGTCGCATAATCTCTTTAAAGGCTTCACAGGAATCCGTGCCACGACTTAAAGACAGGAAGTTCAGATTCAAATGTGAGATCAAACGCCAGTAAGCGCCATCTTTCAAAGGAGCACGTACCACAGCGGTTGGTGGAACCACACAACTAATTCGTTCTGTAGGAGCATCGCCATCCACTATTCCGAACCGAGGCTGACCGCCCCCCGTTGGCAACTTTTTAGGATAGTTCCTGTTCGTGCACTGGGTATCAAGATGCAGAACACTGTTGCCACTGAGATAAGGATTAAATTCCAGATCCACCAGCCGAATATCCACTTCACTGGCCTGCTCGTTAAAGTGCTCACCTTCCACTGTTTCACGACGACGAGTCATCCAGAAGGCTGTTTGACCGGCTTCAGCCTGGTGATGCTGATAACTGTAGAAAGGTGTGAACTCCCGAATCTTTCCTGAACTGTCGCTACAAGTGACTTTTTCAACAGACCAGACTTCCAGTTCATCACGGCGGCGTATATCACCAATAACCGGATACTCATAACGGGTATGATCAAGGGTTACCGGTTCCGCTCGCTGCGGGAAAAGGTTTACGGCAGGGGCACAGCCAAGGGCAAACATTTTGGCAGACAACTGGTGCTCTAATTCCTCACTACCTTCCTCAAGATAGATATAGAGATGAAAACCCTGGGATTCATTGCCAGCCAGCGGTTTGTTTAAGCCATCAATATCAATAAACAAAAACTTTTCTGGAAAAACAAAATACTCCGTCAGTAAGCGGTACCCCAAAAATGCATTATCGGGGTAGGGAATAATGCCCTCATCTTCTTCAAAACCAACCGCTCGAATAGCATCAATATCCAGGAACTGAGGGTGTGGATCATCTTCACCTCGGGCAACAACAAGCTTCACAGCTTTTGTCAGCAGCAAATCATAAAGCGGGTAAACATGCTGTGGCTGACCACGCAGGAAAAAGCGCGTTGTTTCACTTACTACATCGCCAATAGCTGCCTCTTCTGCCAGCGTGCCAAACTCCAGTTTAAGAACGGCATTGGCATCAGTGATTTTGTTGGAAGCAGGCGCAACAAACGGACGAGGCATCAGGCTGGCATTATTGACAGATATGGCGGGAACGGTTGCATCATAGCGGGTAGTAAAACGACACCCGGCACCAGACACTTGTTCAGTATCAAGCATTGTTCCGGCAGGTACGGTTGCAGGTGCATCAAGCAGCTCTTCCGGTTCAAACTGCACCACGGTCATGGAAGGAATTGGACGAAGGTAATGCGGATATAAAGTTTCCAGCATTGCTTCCGTCATTTCCGGAAACTCATCATCCAGCTTCTGCTGAATACGAGCATTCAGGTAAGCAAAACCGGACAGCAGTTGAGACACCAGAGGGTCGCCCACGGTATCCGCATCCAGTTGCAGTGAGCTGGCCACGGAAGGATGACGGCGGGCAAACTCACCAGCAGACTGCTGAATAAATGCCAGTTCCTTTTCGTACAGCGGTAGCAGCTTTTCACTCATTGTTATTATTCCCTGTTACGTATAAGGGCTACGCTGGCAGCGTTACCGCATTTCCAGAACATCAACCGACTGGGTTACCGGGTCCAGAGCCGAATCAAAAATCAAAAGCTCCTGCGCAGGATTGGCGTGCAAAACAGCTTCCATCCGAAAACGGATGGTTGGATCTTCCGGATCAACACCCTGCTTACTCTCCACCCGTACAGATTTAATACGGGGCTCATAATGGCGAATCGTTTCTTCAACCTGGCGACAAAACTGATTCAGAGCTTCTGAAGAGTTCAGATTAATCGTAGAAAGATCCGGTAAACCGTAATTTGGCAATCCTTTCTTAACTTCCTGAAACTCATCCGCAGGAGACACACAACGAAAGCGTGTGTTCATCAGGTGTTCAAGATCCCGGCGCACGCTTTCCCGCAGTTGCCGTAATTGAAGATGATTGGCTCTTACATTGCTTTCGTGCTGGAGCAAACGGTCCAGCACTGGAGCCATTAGTTTTTTTTCGTTTTTGTTGTACATAACGTTTGGGCGATATCAAACAGTAGACTCTGAAGAAGCAGTCCAAACTACTCTTCGTTAAACTCATAATCAGGCCTCCAAACAACTGGAGGTCTCTGGTCAAGCTTTTGTTCAGGCCAATGACTCTCTGCACTTTGCATCGCTTGTAACCCATCTTCTGAATGCTTTACTTCAAAGCCATTCATCACATTTACAATAAAATCGTTATAGAAGGGATACAAATTGGCTTTTGGAACATTTTCACTACAAGGAAAGTAGACAAAAAGGACATGGTTTGAAGATACAGGTGTAAACCAGACCACCGTATAACTTTTATGCCCAAAGTCACAATCAAGCTTCTTCTGAACGAAATTCCCCCACCGATTTCCCTTTATGGTTATTTCTTTCCAGTCAATGAAAGTCTCGATTGGACCAAGTGAATAACCTGATGTTTTACCCGCTGTGCGCTCTTGACTCTCAACGACTAGACTACCTAATTCCAGAAAATTCATGGCACTTGTTTCGGGCTGGTACTCTACGACATTAATCGAGAAATGAATTCTGCCCACTTCCTTTTGCAACACAGGAAAACCACCAACTGACCAAGCTGTATCAAAGCAACTTATATATGGAAGTTCACCCGTTCTTTCCTTCCTATTTATATACTCGCTCTTATCATATAGGTTGTATTCAGCCTTAAATTCCGACTGTTCTCCCCATAACGCCGAATACCGAGGAAGCGTGAAGCATAACTTTGTACCTGAAAGAGTGATCTCCCGTGCCAAACCTTTCGATAGGTTCGGCATTTTAGGGTTATCAATACTGTGAAATAATGGCAACTGTATACCTCAATCAATTAGCTGGCTTTCTTTAGGCGCGACATAACATCATTTAAAACATCTGCAGCACCCTCTAGAACCTTCTGATTTCCTCGACTTGAGTTTGAAGCAGCTATGCCCAACCAAGTCGCTCCCCAGCCAACAGTCCCAGCAGTTACCGCTTCTGGAATTGCATAAGAGCTAAGAAGAGTCATACCAATACGGCTTATAACATTATTCCCAATATGCCCCATAGTAACCCCTCGATTGCCATTTTCGCCCTGCTCTCTAAGCTGCCGTAGGGAGACATGTGTTTCGCTTGCAAAATTGCCAGTAAGCCATGTCTGCTCAAGGCTAAGATTATTTATAAGTGGGGGGTTGGGTCCGAGCTGCATACCAGATTTTTTACGGTATTTATCTACAACGCTCAAGTTCATTGTTGGATTGGCATAAAAGACACTCTGCTTCGCAAACTTTGACTTCATATCAGCGGTTAGTTGTCCATCTGTGACATTCTTTAAAGCACGCTTAAACAGTGCATGACCTTTCTCGTGGACAGTCCACTTCAGCTCTTTCCCTTTGTCAGCCTGCTGAACCATGAAAGCACTCAGTTTTTCAGCTGCCTGAGTTCCTTTACCAACTGAGTCCGCAACTTGCCTCATATCTGAGGCAAGATGATCATGACTAGGATTGTAAAACAAATTATAACCAGAGGATTTTAGGGAACTGAGAGTTGTTTCTGGCTTATGTCCTCTTTCAATAAACGCGGGCATCATAGCTGCAGCATGGTTTATATCATCACAATAACCGTTGATAGCAACATGATCACAAGATGCTGTTTTTTTTCTCTTAGGGTCAACTGACCACTCACCATTTCGATCTTGTACATCGTATAATCCAGCAGCCAACCTTTTACCCTTGAAACGGTGCCTTGTATCAATTTTTATATCTGTAATAAAAGTTCGCCCATTATCAATGTGGTATGCTATAGAGCCACCCTCTAGTTCAAGAGAGTGTTCTTGCACTTTAAATTTGCTTACTTGGCTTCTGACCCACCCATGGCGATTATGCAGACTATTTATCTGTGTCTGAAAATACAGGCTGTTGTAGTCACTCTTTGATTGCTTCTCTAAACGCTTGAAGTCAGCATACTCTGCATTCCTCGCGTATACAGGCATTCCCTGGCGCTCACTTGTGATAGCTTTCCAAATATCGCCATTGTATTCAATTGAACCGTTTGGCAATCTACGCGCACTCATAACTAACTCCTTGTTGTATCTGAAATGGCGGGCTACTTCATCCCTGCCAGCTCAGTGGTTAATCTCAACTCCGACACCAGATGGTCGGCGCTGTAATGCGGTCTCAAATAAATAGTGCTGAAATAAGCACCGGCTGAACCGGGCTGTTCCCGCACATCTACTCTTGCGCCCCGTAACGGATAACGGGCCAGCATTTCCCATTTCAGGTCATCTCGCCCGGACACATATTGATTCAGCCACTCCTGCAGAAAACGTTCGCAGTCTTTGGCGGTGATAAATTGCCCTACCTTGTCCCGAATCATTACTTTGATGTAATGGGCAAAACGGGAGGCTGAGAGCACCTGTTGCAACATGGCACTGATCCGAGCATTGGCGGTGGCAGATTTATCTTTAAATTTTTTCGCTTTATGAAGTGATGGGCAGCTATGAAAAGCAGCAAATGGAGTATCGTGACAGTGACAAAGGCTCATCAGACCTTGATCTGACAACTCCCTTTCTACGCTGTCTGTCATCAGCACCGGTGTAAGAATTTTGTTTGCTACATCCATACTATCAGTTGGGTAATCCTGCGGCAGCCATGATGTTACCAAGCCACCACCATAATAATCTCTGGGCACTCCGCGGATATGAGCAAACCATCCAGCTTCACCAAATTCACGAATCAAAACACTACCAAAGGCATAGCAGGCATTGCCCCATAAATAGTCAGAACCATCAGGGCTACTGGTGTCTTCTATAAAATTCAGCCCAGCCTGAGATTTTTCCGGGTAAGGTTTGCGAATTAAAAAACCGGGTAAAGTGATCGCCAGAAAACGACTGTCATCACTCTCTCTTAAAGAACGCCAGCGCAGATATTCTTTCTGCTGAAACAGTTGGTCGTAATCAAGAGGATGCCCCAGACTTTCAAAATCATCCAAACCAAATAGCTGGGGAGCCGCACTGCAGATAAAAGGAGCAAAAGAAGCGGCAGCGATCTGGGAAAGCCCTTGCAGGGTATAAACGTCATCGTACGGATGGCCACTGTAAGGTTTATGGGAAACCTGATAATCCCCCAATAACACGCCATAGGGCTGGCCACCCGCCATATCAAACTCTTCGCTGTAGATCAGTCGAAACAGTCGGCTCTGCATAGCATCAGGAGAGCGCTCGATATCTTTAGTCACTTCACGCCAGCTGATATCCAGCATACGTACTTGCGTCATACTGAAGTGGCCTGCCAGATCAACCAGCCCCCACAATCCGCGCCAGCTGCTTTCCAGCTGCTGAAATTTCGAATGATGAAGGATTTCGTTTACCTGCTCATTAATCTGCTGATCAATAGCAGCAATCTCAGCATTGAGGTGATTTTTAAGATCTGAAATAGAGTCGTGAGCAACAGCTCCCCGACTTATACGCTGAAACCAGAGAGCCAGTGCACGACCATCGTCTGGTTCATAAAGGAATTGACGTAAGGCAGTAGCCTGATCAACAGGTGCAGCAGCTTTAAAAACAACATCAACCCGCATGCTGTCTTCCTGCCCCAAAATCAGATCATCCTGCACAACCGTGTCCTTACGCTGAAAACTATAAAGTGAGTAAATACTTCTGTTGCCTGTGTGAACAGCTCACACAGACAACAGAAAGCCAAATTGCTAAACCATCAGCTTGGAGAAGGAATATTGGCTACCATCCGCAGGGAGGTAGTCAGTTCTTCCATCTGTAGCCAAGGGCGCAGGTAAGCAACGGCACTGTAGGAACCTGGCGCACCAGGGTTTTCCTTCACTTCTACACGAGCAGCAGCCAGCGGATAGCGGGCCTTCATCTCTGCAGATGCATCGGGGTTACCGTTGGTGTACTGGGCAATCCACTTGTTCAGCCAGATCTCAGCATCCTTGGCTTCCATAAAGGAACCAATCTTGTCCCGCGCCATAACCTTGAGGTAATGAGCGATACGGGCCGTGGCCATGATGTAAGGCATACGGGCAGAGATAGATGCGTTCGCAGTTGCATCAGGGTTGTCGTAAACCTTGGGCTTTTGGGCAGTCTGCGCGCCGAAGAAGACGGAGTAATCAGTATTCTTGTAGTGACACAGTGGCAGGAAGCCCTGGCCGCTGAGTTCTGCTTCACGACGGTCGGTAATACCGATTTCGGTTGGGCACTTCTGGTCAGTGTCGCCATCGTCACTCTTGAAGATATGGCTTGGCAGACCTTCCACTTTACCGCCACCTTCAGCACCACGAATGGCCGTACACCAGCCTGTTTCTGCGAAAGACTTGGTCAGGGTTGTACCCATAACATAAGCAGCATTCATCCAGGAGTACTTGTCGTGGGCAACGTCCAGCGCCATGCCGCTTTCATCCAGAGGGAACTCTTCGTAGTTGAAGGCTTCAACCGGCTTGGAAGCTGCACCATAAGGCAGACGGGACAGTGCCTTTGGCATAACCAGGTTTACAAAACGGGCATCTTCACTGTCGCGGAAGCTACGCCATTTGATGTATTCCTGAGACTCAAAGATCTTGGCCAGGTCACGAGGCTTGGACAGCTCGGTAAAATCGTCAAAGCCAAACATCTCTGGGCCAGCCGCAGCCACAAATGGGCAGAAACCAGCGGCAGATACGTTAGACATCATGCTCAGCAGATCAATATCTTCCGGATGGTTGGAGAACTCATAGTCACCAATCATGCAGGCATAGGGTTCACCACCAGCAATACCGAACTCTTCCTCGTAAACCTTCTTGAAGATCTGGCTCTGGTCAAATTCAACCGCCTTATCCAGATCCTTGAACAGTTCACGCTTGCTGATATTCAGCATACGGATTTTCAGGTTAGTGCTGGTTTCGCTGTTCATCACCATATGGTTCAGACCACGCCAAGAACCTTCCAGCTTCTGGAACTTATCCGCATGCATGATCGCAGCCAGCTGCTTGGAAATCGCACGATCAATCGCATCAACCGCAGAGTTAATGGTCTTGGTCAGGTTGCGATCCCAGGAAACCGTGCCCTGCATAGCCTGCTTGGTCAGGTTCTCCAGCAGGTCTTTAGCCTCATCTGGCTCAGTCTGCTTGGTTGCACCAATAGCCTGATCCAGCAGGCTGGTAGACACTTCCGATGTAACAACGCCTTCTTCTAACGCAGTATCTGTTTCAGTACTCATCAGGCGTCTTCTCCTTCGTCGGTCTTGATACCCAGGTCTTCAGAAACCTTGGCAATCTGGTCGGTGTTTTTCAGAATGGATTCCAGAACTTCTTCCAGCTCTTCAGAACGGTCAGCCTTACTCAACAGGTCGCGCAGCTTGTTACGGGCAGCCAGCAGCTCTTTCAGAGGCTTAACCTGATCAACAATGCTCTCTGGCTCAAAGTCATCCATGTTGTTGAAGTCCAGCTCAACAGACATTTCGCTGTCGTCATCAGCCAGGGTGTTCTCAACTTTCATTTCCAGTTTGGGATTAATCTTGCCCATCACCTGGTTGAAGTTGTCCCGGTCAATCTGAACGAACTTACGTTCTTTCACAGACTTTTTGGCTTTAGTGTTATCACCGGAATAATCACCCATCACACCGGCAACAAATGGCAGCTCTTTAACAACTTCTGCGCCATTGGTTTCCACATCATAAGTAATGTGAACGCGGGGCTTACGCACCCGCTTGAGTTTGTCGTGAATGCTGTCGGACATTGTCGTCTCCCTGTCGTTTGTCTTCAGTCTCGAAACTGAGGTTTGTTATTACTCGAACTCTTCACTTCTTCTTGTCTTACCAGCCCACATCTTCGGTGGCTGGCTCGGATGGTTGTCCCCAGCCATCATCGGCTGCGGGCTCTTCACTTTCTTCCTGCACAGCACTTGCAGGAGCTGCTGCGGCAACAGGTGTGGGCGGCGGAACATACTGCGCTGTAGAACTGCCATCCATAGCTACACCGGTCAGCTGGCTGAAAATGCCCCGCGCTGTTTCTTCCGGCATCAGCTCCATCATCAGTTCTGCGACGGTCATACGTCCCCAGCGCACCAAACGATCAATGCCGTCTGCAATCGGAGTATGTGGCTCATAGGTACGGAAGTATTTACTGACCTCTTCCAGCTGTTTAAGCGCCTGCTCTCTATCAACAATCGGTCCGGCCATCATCCCTGCCCCGCCCTGAATCACCGCTCTGGTAACTGTTTGTTCACCACCAAACCCTGCTTCTTCCGTATTTCCTTCGAACTCCTGTTCTGCAACTTCTTCCGGAGCATTCTGGGCTTCAGCACGTTCAATAATGTCCTGACACAGGAAGCGTACTGAGCGCAGCACTTCATCCAGTAGCGCCGTGATCTGGCTGCTTGGTGGTGCGTCGTGAGAACAGTGCTCATACAAAGCATCATTGAGTGCTTTGTATTCACTGTTACAGGTTTCCAGGTCTTCAATCAGGTCGAGATAAAACTGGTCACCGGTAGTGGAAATGGTCTGTTGCACATCATCCAGAGAGTTACCCAGCGTCTCATAGCGTTCGGCACGCTTCTCTTCCTCAGGAATCTTGCTGGCGTCATACACCTGCTGATATTCAAAGAAGCTAAACTCGCCCTTGTTACCCTCTGCGGTAATCGGGCAGTTACGAATCGGTGCCAGCAAGGTTCCTTCTGCGCCATCACCATTCAGGCCAGTGATAGGAGCCACTTTGGTTTCCAGACCATCCTCGTCAGGTTCGGGGTACAGTCCGTCCCAAAAGTTGTCCACCAGCCCACGCAGAACTGACAGGCCATCGCGGAGTCCTGCAAATCCATGCAGGCGGACCGCGGCTTCTATCATCCAGCCTGCGATTTCCAGATCTTTGCTGGTGTTACCTAGAATCTGTTCGCCTTTCTCCAGTACCGGCTTCCATTGGGCCAGTGCTTCGGCACGGATATCCGCATCAAACAAGCCGGTGCGCTCTGTTGCCCGGGCGGTATTACGGGCATCTTTAATGGTGTAGTAGTCCGATGTCGGCGAACGATCTTCCCGAATATCGCTACCCTGGGGCGTATCGTCGGAGATAGGCTCCAGTATTTTTTCGACATCTATAACTTGTGGTGATGGCATATCGACGTCAGTCCCTTGTTCTTTTTTGTTTCTTATTCGTTATCTGTTGGCATCAATATTCAGAGTGGGCTGTCCCACTCATTGGCCTGCCACTGGCCGTTAAGCATCGCGGCAAAGCTGCGGGGCTCAGGCAAACCTTTTTTAAACAGCAGCATTGGCGGCATACTCGCCGACCCGGCACAACTCCAAAGGCTGAAACTCTCACTCTGCAGGCTGAACCCTGCATCTACCATTCGAGCCCAGGCATTACCCTGATCTGCTGGCTGGGCAACACCGTGAATCAGTGAGTTGCGGGTAAAACCAGCTCGAACAACCGGCTGAATGGCCTCACTGGCTTTGCCGATACGCTCAGCCACATCATCTGCAGTCAGGCTTTCCTGCAAGGCCTGCAGAGCAACCTGTTCCCAGTGAGCAAACAAATCATCATTGTCTGCCAGAAAGCTGGCTGGCTGTTCGCCACCAGCTAATGGAATAGCGATGGTCACCGGAAAATATCGCCCGACCCGATCAACACTGGGAACCAGAATGCCAGCCCAGGCTTTGCTATCGATCACCCCTTCTGTCAAAACAAAACGCCAGATTGGGCTGGTCAGATACATATTGAGCCAGGCTTCGCCGCACTGCTCCCGGCTGGCCGAAACCGATTGCTGCAACCATTGGTCCCAGCTGTTGATGAACGACACCGGCAGACCACGATCAATAAAGTCACCATGGGCTGGCAGTTTTCCGTAAAAGCCACTGGTTCTTTTGGCAGCTGTTGCAACAGGTGCGGGTTGAGAGACAATCATTTATTGCCTCCTACAACTTTGATGACAGCTTGTACTGTCTTATCAAAGACTGCTTGAATGGGTTCACACTGCTGTTAGCTATCAACCGGAATCGTGCTTCCCTGCCCCTTTCGTTGAAAGTGACCTGATACTCACGAGGGTCACTAGTGGCATTCAGCTTGGAAGCATCCAGCAAACGGAACCATGCCCAGTCCCCTTCAAACTGTTTACGGTTGACTGTTTCATTCAAATCTTCGAAAACAATACGAGCCCGTGAATTATCTGAAGAATCCCAGTTAAATTTCTTCATCACTTTGGGGCCATGGGAATAGTTCAAACGCTGGTCGCCAAGTTCCAGTGAGAACAGGCGGATATCAGAATCCAGTTTCGACGGCTGCAACTGGAAACCAACCTGCAGATCACTGCCACCTTTAAAGAATGACTGACGAATCTGAGTTGCGCGCTTGAGCTGTTTCAAACTGCTTCCGGAAACTGCCAACCCACGCCCATCCAGCTTTTTAGTGCGCCAGGTACGGGTACTAACGAAAGGTTTCAGGTAATCAGCAAAGAACTGAGCTTCTACACCACCAGGCTGGAAGAAACGGTTGAAGTCCTGCAGAGGCGCTTCACTGTCAGCATTATCTGACAGGGGATAACGACCAGACAGGCTGCGCTTGTAAACCGAATACACCTGTTCATTCCAGCTGTTATTCACATAGCGACGTGTTTCACTCAGCAGCAGGCTCCAGCTGTAATCGGCCATTTCATTCAGCCAGGTTTTCACTGGTTCTGGGGACTGAGCTGCCTTGATGCGCACACGTTTGATCACATCATTACCGCCCCCCTGGAATCTGGCTCTGGCAACCTTGAAAGCCTGTTCGCCGGGATCAGGGGCATGAGCCACTTCCCCAAGGAAATCATGCAGTTCACGCACAACAGCCAAAGTATCCTGCAGCTGCGGAGACTGAACATTGCGGGTTTTCAGCAGGCCCTGAATATCCTGAAACTCCAGATCCACAATGGTAGGTTTGCGGGTTTTAGCGAGAAGTTTTCCTGCAGCTTCGGCTCCAGGAATGGCATTGCCAGCTTCTGGAACAGCCAGTTCTGGGGTGAGTTCTGTATTCTCAGCTATCGCTTCCAATACACCCTGCAGTGGTGAATACACAGGGTCGGCCATTACTTTCAGGCTGGCGGTTGCATCGGTCAGGCTCTTGAAAGGTTTGATATGGAAGCGATCAATAAACCCTTTCCAGTATTGCCCGTATTCTGTCAGGTAAATTTTACGAATCTGGTCAGCAATCTTCTGCCGATCAGCTTCACTAAAATCTTCACCTTCTGTTTGTCCGTACAACCAGCGATCCTTCTCAAGATCAGTCAGCAATGGGGAATTGGCACTGTAATCAGCCTGCTCATAAGCGGTACGGGTAAACAATGCCGGAGTGACAAACGTGGCATTATCAGAACTGATACCAAACACCTTTTCAGTATCACCACCAATCACACCATAAGTATCAACATCGCCACGTAACTCTGGGTCGTTCTTTAACTGACCATACAGGCGCAACGGTACTGGAATACTGCGAATCTGCTGACGGGCGCGGGCTATCAGGCGCTCATCGGCAACCTGCTCACCAAATTCAAGCGCTAACAAACGTTCCAGATGATTATTCAACTGCTCCTGTTTAGACGCCTGACCAGTCAGCTCTTCCTGCCAGTGGAGTTTGGCCCACTGTTTGATAGTCGAAGCATCCCGACGTTCAGGGTTCACAATCATCAGATAAACACGAAGCAGCTCAATCACTTTGCCATCACTGCCACCACCAAAACGCAATTGCTCTTCAACAGTGCGCTGGAGTGTTGGCAGGAAGACTGAAACAAGCTTGTCGTCGTACAAAGTATTTGCTGACTTATCAACAGCGCTGTCGTAGAGGCCAAGAGATGTTAGCCAGGGGTGTTCTTCCAGATCATAAACAGTACTGGCCGCTTTCAAAGAATTCAAAGCTGGCAGCGCATCTTCCGGAGAGCTTTTGCCACTGAGATAGGTTGAGTCTTCTTTAAAGCGGTTAAGGTTGTCGTTCACCTCACCAATCAACTGCTTGTTTTTACCGACACTGGCACCCCACACAGTCAGCGTTCCGGCAGTCACCAGAAACAGGCTGGCAAGCGTGGCACGGCGAGCCCAGAGAATAGTGGATTCAAAGCGGCGGTTAACGCCCACCAGTTCAGATTCCGGGAAAATCACATCTTTCAGAAGGCGGCTGATAAAGAAACTCTTGCCACTGTTCATCTGTTGCTTGCCAAGCTCCCTTGGCAAACCAAAGCTGGCAGACACCGATGCCATCATTCGGTCAATCGGCGTACCTTCCTGGGTACCACTGGTCAGATACACGCCGCGCAACAATGGACTGGCATGATACTGGTTATCACTGAAAGCCTGTTTCAAGAAATCAGAAACAATATCCTGCAGACTACTCATACGAGATGGAAAACCCTGCAACAGAGAGCGACGCTCAACATCACGTTCCTGGTGAACCAATCGCAGTACGCGATTATTCAAGCGCTCAATCAGTGACTTGTATTCATCATCAAAGCGGCTGACATCAACACGCCCACGCCCTTCTTTGTCCATCGCATTGACGGGGAGTTCAAAAGTCATCCCCCATACCTGCTCGCGCTCGGCTTGAGAAAGGCTGGCAAAGAATTCACTGAAACCGGCTATCAAATCGGTTTTGGTGAACATCAGATAAACCGGGAATTCAATACCCAGTCTTTCACGCAGCTCATCAAGTCGGGCTCGAATGACTTTGGCGTGCTGATGCCTTTGCTCTTCCGTCTGCAGCATCAAATCCTGCAGGCTAATGGCGACCATCGCACCATTTATTGGGCGACGGCGGCGGTATTTTTTCAGAAGATCAAGAAAACCTGTCCAGGCGGCATTATCAACAACCCGATGACTGTCCTGGGTGGTATAACGGCCGGAGGTATCAATCAGCACGGCTTCATTGGTGAACCACCAGTCACAGTGGCGGGTTCCGCCAATTCCGCCAAGAGCAGCTTTGCCATGGCTGCTGGCCAGAGGAAAGTCCAGACCGGAATTCACCAGTGCCGTAGTTTTCCCAGAGCCTGGCGGGCCAATAATCACATACCAAGGCAGTTGATAGAGCGATTTATTGCGACCGGAAACATTAAAACGCGACTTTTTCAGAACCGTCATCGCTTCACGAAAACGATCTGAAAGAGCATTCATCTCTTCCTGAGTGCGATCATCTTCAGGGTCTGCAGTTTCAGTACTGGCAGACTGAATACCTTCCAGTAATTCATTATTCTGGCTGCGTTCCCGCAGCATCACTACCAACCGCCAGATAACCCAAGTAAAGGTCATCACCAGAATAATAATACCGCGAGTGGCATAGCTCAGGGTTGTACCGTCAGCCCCAAAGCGTACATATTCGGCACCAAACCAGACCACAATGCTCAGGGCCAGCAAACCTATAATTCCAATTACCCAGGGGTTACCCAGAAACGTCATTACCCGTTTCATACTTCACTCCATGAAAAAGCTGTCATTACCCTTGCACATCTTTGCTGGCGATCAGTTGCTGCATCGCGTCAATCACCGGTTCATTACCCTGAAACAACCAGACAGAAAATCCGGCATACGCTGCTACCAGAACAGCCAGAGTCACAGCGCCATAAACCCAGAGCGGAACAAACTGCATCAGCCCTTTGCCTTTACGCCCTGAGCCCTGCCAGTGAGGGGAAAGTTCGTTATCGGTGTAATCACGATGGGACTGAATAGTTCTGTAGAGATTGTCCCGTACAGTTTCCAACTGGGCGTGGCCGTTAGCTGCCAGTTTGAACTTCCCTTCAAAACCAAGACTCAGGCAGATATAGAACAACTCGAGAATATCCAGATTGAGGCTGGCAGTTTCCTGAAGCCGCTGCAGAATAGCGAAACACTTTTCACCACCAAATGTTTCACGGTGAAAGGTACTGAGCAATGAACGCTGGCTCCAGCCAGAACGAGCGCCCCAGGGAGTGTTCATCACTGTTTCATCCAATACAGTGCACATCAGGTAGCGGGCTGCAGCTGTCTGTTCCGGGCGAACACCCTGCACAGTCAGAGTCTGATCAAACTTCTGAATTTCCCGGGTCATCAGCTGATGAAGCTGGGGAGCCTGATTGTATTCTGTAGTGGTACGTAGCTTGATAATCAGTGCCAGCAATGTGGACGCTGCATTAACAACCGGGTTAAGGGCATTGTGTACCCGATATTCCATAACCTGAGCTTGAGGAGCCGCCGCAGGCTGCATCTCCGGAGCTGCAGCAGGTGCTGGCTGATGACTACCTGGAGTTGGAATAATTACTGTTCTGTCGTTCATAGATTCCTTCCTTCAGGGCTCAGTTACGAATGGCCCACAACTCCATATTCAACCCCGGAAACTCAGCCCCCAGATGTACAGCAAAACCACCAGAGTTTTTCATCGACTCCCAGGCTTTGCCGGTACGTTCCAGCTCGAAATAGGCGAACCCGGCGTGATAGGGAATCTGCCGCGGTGCAACGGGGAGAGGACGCAACATAATGCCGGGCATGGAAGCGCTGATCAGTTCCCGAATCACCTCAACCGGAGCAACTTTGGCTTGAGAGGGGAAATTACTGCGCAGAGCATCACCGGGAATATCGGCTTTCACCGCCAGTACAAAGGTTCCGCCAGCAACCAGAGAACGATCGGTAATAGGCGACACATAAATACCAAACTTGCGCTGGGTCAGTTCCATGGCAATGGCAGTTTGTTCAAGCACCATACTCAGGGACTGACGGAGACTGGCAAACAAAGAAGCGAAGACATGGCCCAGGTCGTCCTGACTAAATGCAGGAAACTCTTCGGCCCGTTTTTCTTTACGGGTGAAGGTTGCCAGTTCACCCGCCAGCTGAATCAATGATTTATAAAGTTCAGCGGGATGCAGTTGCTTCTGACGGCGCATCTCTGCAATCAAGGGTTCATTGCGGTTAATCACCTGTAGCAGCAGGTAGTCGGCAATTTCTGCTGATCCTGCCCGGCCACTGTCACACAGTCTGTGACCCAGAGCATTCCCCCGCTGGCGCAGCAATCCGGCGAGCTCTTCCAGATAACCACTGGTCACCGATGACAGCTGGCAATCCAGTAAAGGAGGGATGTAATTGTTATCCAGCTTGGCTGGTTTATCCGGCAGCCGTTCCTGAACCCGGGTAACTCCAAGACAGGCATAACCATTGCGATCTTCAGAAGCCGGCTTCAGAGTGAGAGCCATGGCTCCGGTTTCAATGGAAACCATCTCACTGTTTTCTGAAGCACTGTTACGTACATCACCGCTGACACTGACAAATCGTGCCTGGGTGAGCTCTTCCCCTTGCCGGATGCTTTCACGCACACCAGGGCGACGCAGAGGCAGACAAAGATAAACAATTTCATCACGGGTATTGGCTGCAATATCAATAATTGCAGGTGGCTCTTCGTTGTCTGGAATAGAGAATGGAGTCCCATCAGGAAAAACACCTTCCGCTTCAATGACGGAGATTTTTCCCAGACGCAAAAGTTCCAGATCTAAACGAAGCTTTTTTAATCCCCAGCCATAGGCAAAACAGGCACCTGCCCGCCCCTCAATAAACTGTTCAAGATAGCGTTCCTGCTGCTGGAAATGCTGAGGCCGGAGAAACATCCCCTCCGACCAGATAACCTTGCTCTTGTTCGACATCCACTATCTACCGTAGAAAAGCCCCTGATTTATCGTGAGCGGTGGGGGCACATTCCTCTCACGCCGTTCACCCTGAACAGATAAATAAAATTGGAAATCAATCTGCGCCCTGGGCAAGACCACGCTCATCGGCAACCACAGAGAAATCATTGCTGTAATGGGCGCGAACTGGCAGAACCAGCATGGTTTTGGTATCGCCATAACGGGAATATTCCGCCATAACACCGAGATAACGAACTTCAGGTGTTAATTCAATTTCTTCCAGACGATTTTCACCGGGAGCAATTTCTTTCAATTTAACAGTGCCTAACAAATCACGCCCCAGACGATCTTCTGCCTGCTCATAAAGAGCCAGAAAATCTTCCCGTTCAAACTGGCGGGCATCTGCCAATTTAAAAACTCGAATAACTAACGGTGATGGCCTGCCATCATCATCCAAATTAACGTCACCTGTCGCATTAATTTGCAACTCTGCCAAAGTATCGAAATTTAATACTTCCCGACCCGTACTGCAGCCGGTAATAAACACCACAAGAAAAAGACTGAAAACATAACGAAACACTTTATTGTTCACAGCTGAAAATCTCCCTGACCCAGCATTAATATATTCAAAACCGACCATGAAAAACCAAAATAATGGAACATCATGACAGACTGTTTACGCCAACAAACAGCTCTAGCTCGCGACTTTAAGAAACTATTGAATATTTCTTACAGCATTAAGCTCAGCAATCTTTTTTTCATAAGCTTCAGCAAAAACCTCACCAAACATCTGGTTATAGGTTTTCTCAGGATCCTTACGGAGTTCATTAAGCCAATCCTGATAAGACTCCCAGTTTTTGGCTTTCTTGTTACTCATAAAACCTTTGTTCTGGTTACGATGAAAACGTGCTTCCAGATTCTCTGGTGCAAATTGCGACAACATAAATTCAAATGCCGAACGCATGGCCGCCAAAACTGCAACCTGGTGATCTGAAATATTATCGAAACTATCTCGCACAGCTTCTGAAGGTGAAAGAAACGCATTACTGTTTCCGCCAAACATCATCCCCAAAGCATCATGAGCCGATGCAGAAAACTTCAAAGGATTATTATCCTGACTTTGAATCATGGTGCGCTCAACCCTGAGTTCATTCTTGATATTGCTGCGGGCACGCAATAAATCAATTAGCCGGGTTGATGTTTCACGAATAAAAGCACCCGCTTCTGATTCAAGGTTTTGCAAACTGGCAGCATCAACATTCTCCACTCCCAGCTCTCGGGCTAATGATGAATTACCAGTAACTGCACCCTGCTGAGCCTGCACAGGTGCAACAACAGGCTGAGGTATGGGCTGCTGAGCAGCGACAGGTTGTGGTTGGGGCGGTGGAGCGACACCAGGCTGCGGAGCCTGAGGAGCTGGTACAACTTCAGGCGGTGGAGTGATAGGCTGCTGAACATGCTGAACTTCAGCCCCTGGCGCAAGCAACTCATCCAAAGACATACTATCAAGAGAGCGCGCCGCTTCTGGCTGAGCAGCAACAGGTTGCGCCGGAGCAGGCTGTTGAATAACAGGCTGAGGACTAACTACCGGTTGCGGTGCAGGCGTAGGAGATTGAAAAGACTGCTGCACAGGCTGTGCCTGAGGAACCACCATGGATTGCTGCTCTGCTGGCGCGTGATCATTATCACTTGCCCACCAGTCATCAGCAGCACTTTGATTACCTCCCCAGGGATCAGCCTGAGGGGTTTGAGGGTCAGATGTAGAACCTGAAAGCGCAGCCAACGGATCAAGAATATCCTGCCCACCACCCAGACTATCAAAGCTGGAGGGTGAAGCCAGAGGGTCTACTACTGGTTTCGGAGCAGAATCAATTGCCCCCCATATATCCTGAGATGCCGACTGTTCTTTGCCGGGCTCCAGCCAGTCATCAAACTGCGCTCCGGCATCTGGCTTTTCCGGCTCAGGCTGCATAGCCAGGGAGCCGATTGTTGTCTTATCAGAGGAATCTAGAAAATCAACACTTCCCAGACCATCAGGAAGTTGATTATCAAAAATCTTTAATGTTGATTTGATCTGATAGTGGCCGACACTTATTATGTCACCGTCGTTTAACTGAGCTTTGTTACCAGAACCTAATGGATCATCACTGCCATTAACAAAAGTTCCATTAGTACTCTTATCGAAAAGAAAATAAGAGTCACCAGAAAACACAATATCAGCATGAACAGAGGAGACAATCCTCTCCATATCAGGCAAAACCCAGCTATTGGAATCAGCACGACCTATGCTGCCCCCTGATTTTGCAAAAACTTTCTTATGACCGACCATATTTGTTTCAACAGGCCCGTCAATCACTTCAAGAATAAGTTCTTCTGCCATCCCCGGCTCTTCATGTTGTAAGGCTGACTTGCAGCAAAATCCTTATTACCACTTACCATGCGACATACTACAAAAAAGTCACAACTTCTGGCAGCTCTGTGGATACTATCCTATGCAACGACCGCTTGGCTAGACATGGTTTTTCAATTCACCGCCCCTAATTGCCGGGAAAATAAAAACGTGAACAACATCATATTTCTTGTCCATTCATAAAACCGCAATTACAATCGCAGACACTAATAACACAGATGCGTCTTCGAACAACAAAAACAATCATTCTCGAGCGCAGTTTCAATACCCTAATTCATTTTACAGTTATCAAGCGAAGTACACGGAATGAGTACCAGCGAGAATGACAAGACACGATTGGTATCTAACACTGATACCAATGATGCACCAGAAGATAAAACAGTTATTGCTGACATGTCGGCTCATACATCACCGGATGCCGAAAGAACAGTTTTTGCACCCGCAACCGGCAGCTCAGCCAATGACAATCAAACAAAGCCCAACCCTCCAAAACAACAAGCAACATCACACTCCCGTGGAAATCAATTAAAACGGTTAATTAATAATCGCTTTGAGCTGAAGGCCATACTCGGGGCTGGAGGCATGGGGGCTGTTTATAAAGCAGTAGACCTTCGCAAAGTTGAAGCAAAAGATCGTGATCCTTACGTTGCTATCAAGCTGTTGAATGAAGATTTCAAACAACACCCGGATGCATTTGTTTCCCTTCAGCGCGAATCAAGGAAATCCCAAAACCTGGCACACCCCAACATCGTAACGGTTTACGACTTTGACCGTGACGGTGAAACGGTTTTCATGACCATGGAGTTTATGGAAGGTTCTGCTCTTGACGAGCTGATCCGAAAATCGCCCGGTGTTGGTATGGAGTTCGACAAAGCCTGTCAGGTATTCAGAGATATATCAGAAGCTCTCGCATACGCCCACTCAAAACGCATCATCCATTCTGACTTTAAACCCGGCAATATCTTTATTCTGAGCAATGGTCACGCCAAGGTATTCGACTTTGGTATTGCCAGAGCCGTGTCGTCTTCTGGAGCAGGCCTGCAAGCCGACGGAGACAAAACTGTTTTTGATGCTGGCAGTCTCAGTGCATTAACCCCGGCATACGCCAGCTATGAAATGCTGAAGGGTGAAGAGCCGTCAACCAGTGACGATGTTTACGCTCTGGCCTGTGTAGCTTACGAGTTGTTTGCTGGCGCTCACCCCTTTAACAAAACACCAGCAGACAAAGCCGCCGAACAAAAACTTAAGCCCAAACGCATCAAGCAACTTTCCAGCCGCCAATGGCGCGCCTTGGAAAAAGCGCTCGCCTTTAAGAGTAAAGACCGCACCCAAACGGTTAAAGAGCTTGAAGACGCCTTTTTCGGTAAGTCACGAATCCCTCTTTATGCCGCTGCTGCAGTTCTTGTTGCAACTACAGCCTCATCCCTGTTCTTTCTGCAGGATAATCAGGTTGACGAAGCCAAACTCCGGGTAGAACTGGAAGAGGAACTGCAAACCGATATTCGCGCAAACGTAGAACATGAGCTGAAACAAAAGGCAGCCCTTCAGACTTTGCAGGACACTCTGGCCAAACCTCTCGATGACCAGTGGGATACTGCACTGGAGCAAGCTATCAGCGATTATCAGGCACTAACACCTGACGACAGTGACAGTATTATCCAGGCCAAACAAAAAGCTATGTCACTCTACCTGGAAGCGTCATCAGAACAGCGTCTGGCGGGAGAACTGAGTAAAGCCCGGGAGCTATTGGATAATGCCAGTTACTGGCAACAAAACTCTGATCAGATCTCCCAGGCAGAATCTCTTCTTGCCAGCGCCCAGGAAGAGTTGCGTCAAAAGCAGGAACAACAAAGACTTGCTGCTGAAGCAGAAGCCAAACGATTGGCTGAAGCTCAGCGCCAGCAAAAGCTGGAGTTGGCACGACAGGAAAAACTTCGCAAAGAACGAGTTGCCCGGCAAAAACGCGAGCAGGCTATTACAGCGGCTGAAGGTAAAGTCGCGGAAGCTCTTTACTGCAGCGCCAACCTGAATATTCAAACCTTGTCTGACAGTTTGAGCGATCTAAAAACCCTTAGCTCGTCAGAACACGCGAAACTAGAAAAAACAGCCATATCATCTGTGGCAAGCTGTATTCAACAGATTGCCCGTCGTAGCCCACATACCGCCTCCCGCCTGCAGAAAGGTGCTCTGCAACTGTTCCCAGGCGCTCAGGCTATAGACAATATTGCCATCGACTTCTGCTCCCACCTCCGCCCCGGCTCAGGCAGCAAGGGTCGACGTTACTTCTGTGAAGACAAACTCCTTGATGGCAATGTCAGCCCAACACTGGTTGTCGCCAAAGCTGGTCAAAAGAAACTGGCAGTGACTCGCTATGAAATCACCGTTGCCGAATTTAACAGTTATTGCGAAGCAACCAAGCAGTGCTCAACTTTACCTGGCTCTGATTCCCTTCCCGCAAGCAATATCAGCATTGAGCAAGCCAAGGCTTACAGCACATGGTTAAGCAGCCAGACCGGTTATGCATATCGATTGCCATCCTATAACGAATGGCTGGCACTGGCGTCTCCGGCGCGTAATGGCAGTGATCCTGACCGCAATTGTTATTTGAAGTTTGGTGGTCTGCAGAAAGGTACCGAACTGGTTAATGCATCATCTGGCAAACCTAATGATAACGGGCTGGTCAATACCGTGGGTAATGTTCAGGAGTGGACATTCGACGGCAACGCTCTAATTGCAGCTGGCGGAAGCAGAAAAGATCCGCTGAAGCGTTGCCTGATTACCACAAAGTCTTCACACAGCGGCCAGCCTGATGATGTTACCGGCTTCCGACTGGTAAGAAATATCCAATAAATACATAACCAATTAAAAACAAGTACAAGTAGAAGGATTTACAACTGTGCATAGAGTACCGAATCACCCAACTGCGCTTTTCTCTGCCAAGCCTTTAGCGGCAGCTGTTTTTCTGAGCGCTGCACTTTCAGGGTCTGCAAATGCGATAGAGGATTATGTTCCTGATCTTCAACAGCCGGATATTGAGAAAGAATTCCAGCAAAGAAAAAAAGACATAGAGGAAGAAGCAGGTAAAGGTCTGCGCCTGGAAGAGGATCTTTCCGGTGAAGACCCACACATTGAAATCAACAGTTTTACCTTCCGAAGCCTTCCTGAATACCCTGAAGCAGGAGTAACCAAAGAAGCTATTGAAGAACTGGTTGAAGGTCTACGCCAGAAATACATGCGTGAGTCTGAAAAGCTTGGCAGCGGGTTTACCCAGCTGGAACTGGAAGAAATCGGCGCATTTCTTCAAGAAAAAGCGACTCAGAAAAGTACAGCCAAGTTAAACCTCAATGATCTGGCAGAACTTGTCTCCATTGTGAAGAAACAGAATGCTGTTCGGGGTATGACCTACGGTGATATTGAAGAGATCGTACAGCAGATTACCCAGTTTTATAGAACCCGCGGCCTGTTACTGGCCCGTGCCTACATTCCTCCCCAGGAAGTAAAGAATGGCATTGTTGAGCTGGATATTATTGCCGGTACTCTGGGCAAGGTCACAGTTGATGGTAACAAGAAATACAAAGATGAAAACCTTCAACAGCCGTTCCAGAACCAGATTGGCCAGCTGGTTGATAACGCAAAAGTTGAAGAGAGCATTTACCTGCTAAACGACCTGCCCGGCCTGAATGTTTTTGGCTTCTTTGAAAAGGGCGACAAACTCGGTGAGTCCAACCTGAACCTGCAGGTTCGTGATGAAAAATCCTGGAACCTTTCCATACGCGGTGACAACCACGGCCCAGAATACACCGGTGAATATCGCTTATTTGCCCAGGGCAACTGGTTGAACCCAACCGGTATCGGTGACCAGCTCACCATTGGCGCACTTAAGTCTTTTGACCCGGAAAACACTCACCTGTACCAGCTAGGTTACAGCTTCCCTATTGGCGGCCCGGATACTCGCCTGGAGCTTTTCTTTGAAGATAATGATTTCAAGATTACTTCTAAAGAAGATGAAAGTATCAATATCCTCGGCATTGAAGGCGCTAACACAACTTACTCCGCAACCTTAATGCACAAGATTCGCCGCTCCAGAGCTGAAAATCTTGCTGTTGGCTTAAAACTGGCTGAAAAGAAAGTTAAGCGTAAGGCCAAAATCAACAATTTGATTAGCGAAGGTGATCACACTCGTTCAGCAGAATTTATTGTTGAAGGAGATATGCTCGGCACCAGCATCCGCACCCTGAATATGGGGCGGCTGGCCATGCAGTATGGCAAGTTCCGTAACGACACCCCTAAAGACAGGGGCGACGATTACTACAAGCTGGCACTGGACACCAATTCCCTGTTCTTTGTACCTCTGCCGTTTACCGACAGTGAATCCCGCCTGATTCTGAAATCCAAACTTCGCTATGGCGACACTGGCCTGCCTTCCTTCGAGCAGATGTCGCTAGGTGGTGCCAACAGCGTACGCGCCTTCACAGTTAATGATTTCTCTGCAGACACCGGTGCCTATCTTGGCGCTGAGTGGTACTTCGATGTTCCTCAGGCTCTTGATTTTGACCTCTACCAAGGGCAACGAGTGAGTGATGTTCTGCAATATGCCGTATTCATGGATGGTGCTTACGGCAACGAAAACAGCTACCGACAGAATCAGGGCGACCTGAAAGTTGCAGATCCCTGGGCACATCTGGCCGGTCTGGGTTTCCTGATGCGCCTGAACTGGCAGGATCAGATCTCTTCCACCATCAGCATTGCCAAACCGGTATCTCATAAATCCGGAAGTGGAATTGTGGGGAATGAAGCCAAGAGCTGGCAGACCTATGTGGACCTGACCCTGCGTCTGGACTGAGTCTTTTGAATCGATTTTGTTGAGCTAACGAATAACAAACCAATTTTGCACGGATAGCACTATGAACACATTCAACACACAGCCAGATAGTAACGTAAACCTTCGCAGTAACAGGTTAACTCCTCTGGCTCAGGCGGTGACTAAACACCGCATGGCACTTGCTCCCGTTCTGGTTTTCATGACCATGGCAGGCAGCCAGAAAGCACAGGCGTTACCAGAGGGCTTTAACATAGGCACCTCTGAGGGCATCTCAGGTATCAATACAACGGTTCCAGACAAGTTAACAATTATCCAAACCAATACGCCAAAAGCCTATCTACAATGGGACTCTTTTAACATTGCGAACGGTGAGAGTGTTGAATTTGTACAGCACAGTTCTTCGCATTTAATCCTTAACGATATTTTGGATAATAACCCCAGTGAAATCTTTGGCAATATAGATGCCAACGGCCATGTACTGCTGGTCAATCCTCGAGGGATTCTGTTTTCAGAAAATGCCACTGTAAACGTCAACAGCCTCACTGCTTCAACGCTCTCTATTGATAAAAATGATTACATGACAAGTAACGCTCTGACTTTTATAGAAGGCGCTGAGTCAGGAGCAATCATTAACCGGGGCACTATCAATGCCGCCAGCGGCGTTGTGCTGCAGGGTGGCCGCGTTGAAAACAGTGGAACGATTACAACCCCCGATGCCACAAATCCAGCTCTGATTTCTGCAGGCTTGGTTGCCTTGGTAAAAGGCGGTCAGACAGTTCTGACGTTTGACCAAGATGGTTATATTGGTGTCGCTGTTAATGCTGATTCCATGACAAATCTTGGTGTTGATACTGCTGTTCTCAATACAGGAACAGTTCAGGCTGGCAACATCCTCTTACAGGCCAAAATGGCCAGTGGACTGTTCGACAAGGCCGTTAACAACCACGGTATTTTAGAAGCCAAAGGTATCAATAAAAGCGGTGGCACTGTCACCCTTGGTGGCTCCGGTGGTGATGTGCTGGATATCGTGAATACCGGCACTATAGATGTATCTGCTACCGGCAGCGGTGGTACTGGCGGAACAGTGAAAATAACTGGTGATAACATCTCACTGACGTCGACGGCTGAAGTGCCAGCCGGTACCAATACTCCCCTGATTCCTGCAGGTGATTCCACCATTATTGCCACTGGTGAAGAAGGTGGCGGCACCGTATTGATCGGCTCTTATAACAAAGACGATTCTGATACCTACGCCGCTCACAATGTTTCTATAACCGCAGGCACCAGCATTAATGCCAGCGCTACCGGCAGTGGCGATTCCAATGGCGGTCATATTGAAATTTCTGCCAGAGACAATCTGCATATTGCCCATGATCCGAACAATGCAGGAAGTATAAAGGCTGCAGGTTCCAACAGTGGTGAGAATGGCAAGCTGGTTTTACGTTCCGAAGATGTTGCCATCACCAACGATGGCACCACCGGGGTACACAGCGCGGTTATTGGTGAAGCCCTGGCGCAGAAAACCAATGTGGCGGTAAAAGCGGACCTGGCCAATATTGGCAGCACCGGTAGCGGTGATATCTCCGTTAACAATGCCATCACCGCGGATCTGCAAAGTGGTTCTATTGCCAGCCTGGCTATGGAAGCCGAAAACAATATCACTGTTGGCGGTGATATAACGGCCACCGAGGGTGATCTGCATATTGATATGCAGGCGCTCAATTCCGCTCATATTCAAAGCGGAATCAGCCTGGATACTCACGGGGGTGATTTTACCGCAAACAATAGAAACTTTTATAATCAGGGTGATATTGATCTGCAGGGGCAAGCCAGTAGCGATAATGGCACAGCCTCTATCACCATTGGCCGTGGCGATACTGATGGTACAGGTTTCACCGGCACCATTACCAATGCAGCCACCCTGAATCTGCAGGGTAATGGTGGTACGGATACCTTTGTGTTTGATACCAGTGCTATTACCCTTGCCGGCTCACAACTAACAGCCAATGGACAGATTGCCAATATTAGCAGTGTGGAAGGTATTACCTTTGGCAGCCTGGATAATACCGGTTCTCCAGACAGCATTACTGTCACAGCCAGAACAGATGGCACTCTTACCACTGATGACAGTAATGACCAGCTCGAGATCATCAGCAACAATACCGAAACCTATGCTTCTGTTAATGGCGTTAGTATTCGAGGCGCCAGCCATATCGACGCGGCAGGTGGTACCAATACCGTACTCGGTGTTGATGAAAACGAAGATGAGACCTTTGCCCTTACAGGTGTGGCTGATCAGTTTGAGAATCGGGGCATCACCTACTCCAACATTGATAACGTTGATGGCCGTGGTGGCGACAATACTCTGGCGGGATCCGATCAGGCAGACACCTTCCAGCTGCACACCACAGCCAACAGGCTTGAAGGTAATGGCATTGTCTTCGATGGCATTACCGACACAACAATTGATGCCGGTAATGAAACAGATGTTCTCATTGGCACATCAGGCGACGAGGTCTTCACGCTTCAAAGCGCAGCAAACTCCGTCGGCATAGGCAATTATCTCTTTACCAACCTGGAAGCCGTAAATGCCGGACAGAGTACCGACGAAGCCAATACTATCTATGGGCGCAACAGAGGCATTCTGAGCGTAGATAATTTTGAGCTTACAGGCGTTGCCAACCAGGTTTTCAGCAGAGGCATTACCTTTTCCGGCATAAAAACTGTTGACGCCGGAAACGGTGCAGACCAACTTACAGGGTCAACTGCACAGGATACCTTCTTCCTTATCGACGGCTCCTACAAGATTGGAGCAAATGGCATTTCTTTCACCGGCATCGATCATGGCGACCTAAATACCGGTGGTGGTGACGATATTCTACAGGGTACCAATAACAACGATACCTTTATGCTTGAGGGAACAGACTATCGCGTAAATGCGGACAGTTTTAATTTCACCCATATTAAGCGTGTAGAAGGCAAAGACGGTTCCGATATCGTTCGGGGAGTTAATTCAGGTAGTGAAAGAGATGATGCTTTCAAGTTAACGGACACCGCTAACGAAGTCGAAAGCCGTATGATCACCTTTGCAGAAGTGGAGAATGTAGATGGCCGCGGCGGCAATAACACTCTGGCAGGTTCAAATGTTGCTGATACCTTTGCGGTAGATAGTAGTGGCCTGACAGGTAATGGTATTTCGTTCTCCAGTGTCAGCACTTCCGTTATTACCGGTGATGGCACAGACACGCTGGAAGGCACAGACAGTGTCAACAACTTTGAACTGAGAGAATTCAATAATCAGGTCAAGCTGGGGGCATATACTTTTTTCGATATTGAAACCGTTAAAGGTAAAGATAGTGACGGCACCATTACCGGCACTATCTATACAGAAAACTATGTGTTAACCAGTAATACTGGCGAAGTAAAAAGCAACAACATTACTTTTAGCGGTATCAGTGCTGTCAATGCGAACGGTGTCAGTGATGCCGACTCGCTGCAAGGCTCCAGCAAAGCCGATACCTTTGAACTGAACAGCACTACCAACAGTCTTACCGCCAACGGTATCGCTTTCACCAGCCTGGAAGACCAGAGCATTGATGCCGGCACCAATACCGGTGGCAGTGATACCATTATCGGTACCAATGGCGAAGACACCTTCACCCTCCACCGCAATAGCGGCGATAGCAGCAACATCAATCATCAGGTCACCGCGGGCGGATTCACCTTTGCCGGTATTGAGACGGTCGATGGCGGCGATCAGCAGGATACCATTCTCGGCACTGATGCGGATGAAGATTTTGCCCTGCAGGACGGTCCTGACAGCAATAACAGTGTTCAGGTGAATGGCATTCTGTTTAACCAGATCGAAATGGTTAATGCCGGCAATGGCACCAATACCATTACCGGTACCGTTGCTGACGATGCCTATGAACTGACCGGCACCAGCGGCCAGCTCAAATCCCACAGTATTACCTTCTCCAATATTGCCCAGGTCATCGACGGCACCGGCGCAGCCAACACACTGACCGGATCGAGCCTGGCAGACACCTACACACTCTCTGCAACCGTAGGACGGCTGTTCGCCAACAATATTCAGTTCGACAATCTGAACAGCACCATTCAAGACGCCAGCAGCGGCAACACCCTGAAAGGTACCTCCGGCAATGACTCCTTTACCCTCAGTGATAACAACGCAGTGCAGGGTAATAGCTGGAGCTTTGGCGGGATCGGCTCTATTGAAGGTCAGGGTGGAACAGACACAGTTGTCGACCAGACCACAGATCAAAACACCCGGGCCTGGGCGCTCAGTAAAAACTCTGACAGCCTGACCGTTGCCAATAATGGGCAAACCTCCCTGACAGATATTGATAAGCTGACTTCCAATAGTCATCTGTCCCATAGCACTGCCGGTGAAAAAGCAACTATTTCTACCGCTGCCGGGCTGTTTGTAACTGCTCTGGAAAAGCTGAACATCAACATCACAGGTACAGGGAATTACAGCGGCAGCGGTACGGATTCCGTCATCGACACCACTAACAGTGGTTGGAGTGTGACCGGCACCAAAGCGGCTACACAGACAGACAGCAGTCGCCAATTTACTGGAATCAGCGGTGTTGAAACAACCGGTGGCGTGACTAACGCTATTAATACTGATCAGACCGTGACTCTGGATCAGGGCTTGAACAGCCAGGGCAGTACGGTGGATACCATTGGCATTGCCGACATTACCTTTACCGGCAGTCGCAGATACACCGGTTCCAGCTCCAAAGATATCGTGACCGATAATGTCTCCGGTCGTAACTGGTATCTCACAGGTACCAAATCTCTGAATGATGACCGTAATCAGGCCTCTACTGGGTTTAAGCTCAACCTTGTTGACGAAATCTCAGGTGTCTCCACCATCGAGAACGTCAATGCCAACCTGAATGTCTCCATTGGCAGTACCGGTAACCTGACTGCTGGAGGGATACTGTTTGATGGGGCAGACAAATATATCGGTTCTGGTAACGACAATGTCAATGACGGCCGGGGGCAGGACTGGTCTATCATCGACTCAGATCCTGATTTAGCGAATGTCACAATAGCAGCACAGACAGGCTCAGGCGTTGACGCAGACAGTAAAGTACTGACATTTGAAGGTATTGATCAGGTCACCACAACAGCCAATGTAGCCGGGCGTGAAGCAAACAGTGATTGGTCAATTGAAGGGAACCAATCAGCTAACAGTGATGGCATCACCTTCAACTTGAATGGCTCCAATCCACAGGTGACCAATGTGGGTGAAGTCACCAATGCATCAGGAGATAATCTCCCCGTTACTCTGAAAGATACCAATGACACATTGAATGCAGCCGGCATTGACTTTGTTGATGTCAGTAAATACGTGGGCCATGTGGATCTTAACGGCAGTAGAGATACCCTGACTGATCAACGCGGCCTGGGCTGGGCCATTATTGGTGACTATGTCGCCCGCTCAGGTGACACAACTGACAATAGCCAGCTGACCTTTTCCAAGATCTCCCATATAGATATCGATCCCGCGCTTGCCAATCAGTATGTTGACGATGGTCAGGATAGTGATTGGTCTGTTGGATTACAGACTGGTACAACCACTGCAACCGATGGTCATATCACCTTTACCGGCCTGGATAAGGTGAACACAACTGGTTCACTCACAAATTCCACAGGCTCAGCTCGCACCGTAACTGCCACCGAGAATGCTGGCGTCAGCACACTCAGTTTGATGGCAATTGCTTTTGAAGGTGTTACCCGCTTCTTTGGTGGCGGCTCCGATACTGTGATTGATAGTCCTAACGGAGACTGGCAGGTTGAAGTTAATACTAACGACTCCACTATCCAGGCTCGCTCCGGCACACGCCTGTTCTCAGGCATTAATAAGGTAGAAACGCAAGGCGATGTTACTAATAACGCCGGCAGCCAAGAAGTTACTCTGGGTAATGGCACTCTGAATGATGGCAGTGCGGCAAGCACTCTGGAAGTCACCGACATCACCTTTGCCGGCGCAGGGGACTATACCGGTTCAGGCACTGACACTATTCAAGATGGTACCGACAGTAACTGGAACCTGGACGCCGATAAGACCGTTACCCAGGAAAATACCAGACAGCTTTCTGGTGTTACCTCTGTAACAAGTGATGGTGCTGTAACCGAGACAGGAACGAATAACTGGGTTAGCACTGGCCAGAACTCGGCTAAAGCTCAAAATGTTACCTTTACCAATGTTTCACTGGTGACAACGGAAGGCCGTATCAGCTCTGAGCTGAGCAGTCAGCAAACTGTTAAAGCCGATAATGACAGCCTTGAGATCAATGGCATCGACTTCAAGGACGCCACTGGATTTGATGGCGTTGCTGGCCGTAATGATATTGTTAAGGATTCAACGGGTAAAAACTGGGAGGTCACTAACACAGCAGAAGCCACTCGTGATGCTACCGGTTTGAATCAGGATTTCACAAATATTGCCCGCGTTGAAACTACAGGTAGCACTACAAATGCGACAACTACAAAACAGGAAGTAGTCCTTAGCCAGGAAACCCAAAGCGATAACTCCCAGAAAGACACCCTGAAAATCGCAGACATCACCTTTGTTGAAAGCGGTGCCTATATTGGCAGCAGCACATATGAAGATGCGATTGATGATCAGACCAATCGTGACTGGGGCATCAAAGGTGATAAGGCAGCAGCCCAGGCCCTCCCCCAGGGCCAGGAGCGTTTATTTACCAATATCGAGTCTGTTCTCACCAACGGTGAAGTATCGAACAAAACCAGTACTGCATTAACGGCAACGATTAACAGAGGCGCAAGTACAACACTCTCGGCTCACAATATTCTCTTTACTGGTATAACCGGTTATCACGGTGACATAACCCAGACCGACACCATCAACGGTTCCCTGGGAACAACCTGGTACCTGACAGGCCTCAAACGTTTAAATGACCGGGAAGCCGATAACGGATTCCTGTTAACTAACGTAGATGCCGTGAATGGTGGAATAACCTCACTGGAACACTCCTCTGTGTTTGGTGGTGAAGTGGATGTAACTGTTCAGGCAGACAGCAAAGTGAATGCTGGCGGCATATTGTTCAGCACAGTCACCAGCTACACCGGCAACAATACAGACAATGTTATTGATGAGAGAGGTGCTGACTGGTCAATCATTACTATTAATGGAGCTAACTCTGGTGGCAGCGAGCCTGGTGACCCTACCCTGCTCACCTTTACCGGCATCGACAGCATTGAAACGGCTGGCAATGCATCTGGTAAAGAGACAGACAGTGCATGGTCTGTGACTGGAGATAAAACTGCACAAAGTGATGGTATTACTTTCAACTTTACAGATGCTGATACTCAAATCACCTATAGCGGCCTTATTACAAACGCTTCGAACGGTGCTGCAGATGTCGACCTGAAGTCAGACGGCCTGCATACCGCTAACATGGTATTTGCTGATGCCACTGGCTACAAAGGTGATGACACTGAGAAGGATAGTGTTACAGATCATCAAGGCAGATCATGGTTTATTACCGATGACAATCGCCTGAATACAGCCAGTGATAACACTGGATTCAATCTGGCAGATATTGATGAATTCACCGGTGTAGACACTATCGAAAGTCGGGCCGCTGACCTCGATGTTGTTATCGGTGTAGATAGTAACGACAGTGCCCTGAAAGCCGGTGGTATCCTGTTTAATGGTGCCAACAGTTTTGCAGGTTCCGGTTCCGATAATGTCAGCGATAAACGTACTGCTGCACAGGATTGGGCAATCACCAGCACCAACAGCGCCAGAACTGCCGGAATTGACTTCTCCGGTATCGACAGTGTTTCCACATCCGCGAACGCTGCCGGAAGAAGCACTGCTGACAGCGACTGGGCTGTAACAGATAGTCAGAAAGCCCAGAGTGATGGAATTACCTTCACCTTTACAGATACTGATACCGTTATCACGAATGTTCGTAAAGTCTCCAACGCAACCGGTGATGGTCTAGACGTTGAACTGAAGTCCAATAGCAGCCTGCAACTGGCGGATATTAACTTTGCCGATGCAACGGCTTATCAAGGTCACGACAAAACTGCGCCCACAGATAAAGACGACAAGGTGTCTGACAAGCGTAATCAGACGTGGGCAGTTAGCGGAGATAATGCACTCACCAGTGGCAATCTGACGTTTACAGAAGTGGATGCTGTTGATACTACTGCTGAAGTCGATGGCAAAGCAGGTGAAGCATGGGTTGTTAGCAAGAATGCTGGCGATACCATTGCTACCAGCAACAAGATTGCCTTTACCGGCATTACCCAGGTTAACAATGCAGGCGCACTCACCAACAATACTGGCTCTATTCGGGATGTGACTATTAAGCTCGCAACCAACGCCCTTGAGCTGATG
Organism: Parendozoicomonas sp. 2304DJ65-17; assembly: GCF_058148445.1. Taxonomy (NCBI): domain Bacteria; kingdom Pseudomonadati; phylum Pseudomonadota; class Gammaproteobacteria; order Oceanospirillales; family Endozoicomonadaceae; genus Parendozoicomonas; species Parendozoicomonas sp. 2304DJ65-17. Next base: position 100,998 of record NZ_JBYVJV010000008.1, on the reverse strand, counting down.
GGAATTTCTTTTGATGGCGCCACTGAATACACAGGCCATCTGATAGCCAATGGTGGTGACACAGTCATTGATGAAACCAATAGCAGTTGGAAATTAGATGGCAGCCGCATTGCAACGCAACAGGGTGCAAACAGGCAGTTCAAAAACATCGCTCAGGTTGGTACAACAGGCTCGGTCACAAATGGTACGACCAGCGGACAAACCGCAACATTAAAAGACCGCCAGATTGTTGTTGGCGATATAACATTCGATGGCAGCACTGACTACATTGGTCGGGATGGTGATGGCGATCATGTTGTTGATGAGACTACCGGGACAGGTAACTGGTTGGCGAAAGGTGATGGTGAAACACACTTTGACACTCACCAGCTGACCAACATCGAAAGCGTAGAGACCTCTCGTGGTGTTACCAACGAAACCGGAACCGCTGCATCAGATACTGTCGCAGTGGATGATGACAGCCTGACCTTTGCCGGAATCGATTATCAGGGTTCCACCTCCTACGCTGGTGCTGGTGACCACATCACCGATAACACTACCGAAGCAACAACGTGGAATGCCACCGGTGCAAATGCCGTTGGTAAAGAGAGAGCAGGAAAAACCGGGTACAACCTCACCGGTATAAACTCTGTTGCGACAGATAAGGATATCGCTAACACCTCAGGCACCAGCCAGGAAGTTACTCTGGACGACGACAGCCTGACAGTTACAGGGGTTGATTTCCAGGGAACCAACACGAGTTACACCGGTGATTCTGCCGGAGATACTCTTAATGACAGCACTGGTGGCAACGATGAATGGTCTATCGACAGCCAGCAAACTGTCAGCAAAGCTGGCCAAAGTTTGTCTGGTATCAAGCAACTCAACACTGCCAAAAATGTTTCTGAAGCAACCAGCAGTGACTGGGATATTCAGGACAACCAGCAAGCCTACAGTGCTGATCAAGGCCTCATAGTAAAAGGCAGCAGCCAGATTACTACCATGGGCAAAGTCACCAATGCCAGCCAGACCGGCCTGGACGTTAAACTCGAAGATTCTCAGCTTACCGCAGCAGGCATGCTCTTTAAGGGCAGCACCGATTACACCGGCCGGGCCGGTGACGGTGATATTGTTGATGACCAGACAACCAGTGCCGATAACTGGTTAGCCAAGGGAACCGGTGAAGCCCGTAAAGGCAACCATGTACTGCAGAATATCGAAACCCTGAAGACGGATAACGGAGTGACTAACGATACTGGCAACACACAGGATGTCACTCTGTATGATGACAGTATCAATCTGGCAGGTGTTAACTATCAGGGCACACAGGAGTACACCGGTGCCGATGACACTGTAACTGACAGCACCTCCGATGATTCGGCCTGGAAGGTTCAGGTTGATAATGCCCTTGCTAATACCCTGAAAGCCGCAAAGGGTAATTATGAGCTGAAGAATATTGCCGGGGTAACAACTGACAATGCGTTGGAAAACGGCACCGGCAGTTCTCAAGATGTTGGACTGACGGATAACAGCATCACCATTGCCAACAATGACGACAGCTTAGTCTTTACAGGTTCTACTACTTATACCGGTAATAGTGACCATGTCACAGATAACACTGGAGGTTCTGAGCTCTGGCAAGCTAAAGGTTCCGGCAACACAGGCAACAGCAAGTACTCCCTGAACAGTGTTGCCAGCATGGCAACTACCAAGGGTATCCAGAACGACAGTGGGACCAATCAGACAGTCACTCAGGCTCGCGATAATCTCACTGTGGGTGGTATTGAATACCAGGGAGCAACGGCCTACACCGGGCACAGCAATAAAGCAGATATCGTGGATTCCGACAGGGATAACTGGCAACTGACCGGAAACTTGAATACTGCTTCCACCACTAACAGCTCAAGCCAGACAGTGACCTTTACTGATGTAGGGACTGTCAACACTGCCGGCAATGGCGCCCTTGCAGGTTCTGAAGCTGATGATACGTTTACCATCAATGGTACGAACAGTGTCAACGCTCAGGGCATAACCTTTAATGATGTCACTTCATTGGATGGCGGCGAAAATGCAGCTAATACCGATGCCGATACTTTGAAAGGTTCTGGTGAAACCTGGATGCTGACCGGCCAAACCAACGAAGTGAGTGCCGCCGGGATTGTTGCCAGCAACATTGAACAGGTAACCGATACGGGTACTGGAAATGAGCGCGGAAAGGTAGTGGGCACATCCGGAGATGATGAATTCGATCTCAACGCTAACCAGTCGCCGAACTCTCTGATTGCCAATGGCATTCTGTTTACCGGTATTGATGACCTGGATGGTAACGGTTCGCAGGGCAAGGATATTGCTTCGAGCGACAATGCCGTCTGGAAGCTGTTGAAAGATGCCAAAGCTATTCTGACCAATGGCATCACTATTACCAATATCAACTCTATTCAGGATGGCGGCGATGGCACGGTTGAAGGCAGCGACGGAGTCGATACCTTCACTCTGACCGGCACCGATAGCTTTGATGCTAAGGACATCAGCTTCAGTGGCATCAGCACCATTATTGCTCAGGAAGGCGATATTGCAGAAGCTGGTACTAACACCGAAATAGACTGGCAGTTAACCGGCAACAAAACGTTCTCAGTTGGGGGCATGAACTTCAATGGCATTAATCAAATTGAAGATAATGGTGAAGGCCAGCTTATTGGTACATCAGGAGCCGATACCTTTAACGTTACCGATACTGAAAAACTCTCTACCAACGGTATTGAAGTTACCGGTATCCGGATGATTCTGGCTGGTGATGGTGCCGACCAGGTTCTGGGCAACAGCCAGTCCTGGGCACTGGGTGATAAAGCTGATAATGAGGTCATGGTCGCCAATATGACCTTCCTCAATATTGAAGAAGCTACTGACCAAACTGGTAACGGCTCCTTTACTGGCAGCACCAGAGATGACCTGATCCAGTGGCAGGGTGGAGGAAAGCTGGCCAGTCGTGGTGTTAACTTCTCTGGTATAACCAGTATTGATGGTGGCGACGGTAACGATACTGTTTACGTTGATGGTGAAGTTAACTCTCTGGTCACCCTGACTGGCGGCAATGGCTCCGGCGATTTGCTGGTTAATCGCACACCAATTGATGGCAATGTGCTTGGCTGGGATCTGCAGCTGACAACTTCAAGCCTGGGTGGCAAGAACTTCACCAGCTTTGAACGTTTGAGCCATGAGCTGGATACCATCACTTTGAACACCAACTCAACCATTTCCCTGTCTGCTAATGAGATTCGTACAGAAAACTCTCTGAACAAATCTATTGAGACAGGAGCTGTACCTCAGTTTGCCAAGATGACATTGAACACCTCCGGAGGAATCAACGGTTTTGCCAAAACTGATGTGATTGATTCCAACTCTGGAGGTGCCGTCGATATCACTGCAGGCAATACTCTCACGGTTGATGACATTATCAGTGGTGGCGATGTTGCTGTTGAGGTGACCAATGGCGATCTGGTTATCAATGGCCTGGTTTCTGCCGGAGGCAGTGGCCAGGTAGATCTGACCAGCACAACCGGCAACCTGTTAGCTGATGGTGATGGCGTTCATATTCAGGCACGTAATATCAACCTGACTGCAGGTCAGACTGTCGGCTCGCAGGAACTGCAGTTCCTGATTGATACAGAAGTTGGTGGCACTGTGGATATCGTTGCCAATCAGTACGTATCACCTCTGTTTACCGATGCTGAGGCTGAAGTAAGCACTATTGGTGAACGTCTGCTGTCTGTTTCTGAAGCTGTCGCCCTTTCAGGCTTCCGTAGTTCTTCTCAGCAGTTGGTGAATCAGCTGGGTAATGTTGACCCTGCTATCTTCACTGAGATCAGCAGTTTCAGTGTGGCAGAAAACAGTGCCGGTGAACCACCTGTAGGTGATTACATGCTGGTTCAAAATGGTAATGCGACTATCGAGGGGCTGCCTGTTGAGGCCACCGCTGGCGGAGATGATAACAATAATGATTGCGCGACATCTGGTGATTGCGCTGATGAATAACCACTAGAGCACAAACGAAAAAGCCGCTTGTTTTTACGAGCGGCTTTTTTTATTGGAGTATTGTTTTATTTAGTTATGGCTCAAACAAATAGAGATAGCCGGGTTTACAGAGAATAAGGAACTGTCTTATCTTCCTGAGGCTGAGTGTTATAAGTAGAAACAGCGTGCTTCTGATACTCGGCAATAGCCACAGTAATATTATCTTTCCCGCCTTGAGCATTTGATTCATCAATAAAACGATAACAACATTCCAATGCCGGGCGATGAGTCGCCATAACAAACTCAATATCACTGTTGCTGAAATACTCGGTCATACCATCTGAACAAAGCAGCAATAAACAGTCATCCTGCATATTGAACTCTGAAATCACCGGTTCAACTTTATGATGAACGCCTACCGCTTTTGTTAGCTGATTGCGGACTTTGCTGGTTCTGGCACTCTCTTCTGTTAAAGAGCCGTTATCAATCATTTGCTGTACAACCGAATGATCACGGGTTAACTGCGTAAGCCCGTTCTGCATCGTCCACATATAAGCTCGGGAATCACCAACATGGCCAACAATCAATGTGGATTCCCAAACTATGGCAACAACAACCGTTGTTCCCATCTGACGAAACAAAGGCTGCGCTGTTTTGCAGTCCAGAATTGACTGGTTAGCATCATTAATAGCCTGAAGAAGTTCTGATTTGAGAATCAGCGGCTTTTGATGAGGAGTACAGGTTGAAAATGTTCTGTTTTGAACAAAGTGCAGGCGTTGGGATATTTTCTCTATCGCCAGCCTGCTCGCAGTTGCACCACCGTGATAACCGCCCATTCCATCGGCAACAATAATAAATGAGAACGGAGCATGACTGTCGCCACTAAAATAAATGGCATCTTCGTTTTCATCGCGCTTACGCCCGATATCACTCTTACCGTCAATGGCTATACGCATTTGGAATTATTCTTGTGTCCATACAACAAATACATCTTACCCTTCACGGAATAAAAAACCTATTGGTAATGCAATGGATATCTTTTAACTGATTGAAAAAAGCAAAACCAGATATCAAAGAGCTATCTGACAGAGAGAGCTGTTAAGCGCATTCACCTTGAAAAACAGCCATCTCACAACCATATTTGCGTCACACTCAAGTATTGATCAGATCAAAGCTCAGGTGTCATACCGCCACATTGAGATCAATCTTCATAAGTACTTGGAGCACAGGTTGTTGTTGAGCTTAGGTGTTTGCATGAGTGACCTTATAGCGACTTTCGTTTTCTTTTTTGCGGTTATAGATCCAATTGGTACTGTTCCAGTCTTTATCGCTGTGACCAGTCACTATAATGAATCTGTTAAACGAAAGATTGCCTGTAGGGCCGCCTTTTTTTCCACCATAACACTGCTGTTTTTCGTTATTGCTGGTGAGCTGATTTTAAAGGCTATAGATATTCCTCTTTCTGCCTTTCAGATTGCAGGTGGAATTGTTTTATTCCTTTTTGCTCTTTCAATGATATTTGGGGAAAGCAAACCCGAAGAAGAAGTAAAAATGGCAGCATCCGGGAATGAAAAAGCAATATTCCCTTTGGCTGTGCCTTCCATTGCCAGCCCGGGGGCCATGCTTGCCGCAGTACTGTTAACGGAAAATCATCGATACAGCCTATTGGAACAGGCTCAAACAACACTTGTGATGATGGCAGTGTTAATCATTACTCTTGCCCTTATGCTGGCTGCAAGTAAAGTCCAGAGGCTTATTGGTGATAGCGGAGCAAGCATAATCAGTCGTGTTATGGGGTTAATACTCGCTTCAGTGGCAGTCTCAAATGTATTGTCAGGAATAACTGAGTATTTTTCCCTCTAACACAGGCAAATAAATGTTGGACGCCAATCGGCAGCGCCCAACATTCAGGGATTAAATCACAGCACCCTCTTCAGCTCAGAGTATTCCCCGCCTGTACGAAGCACGACAGTGACATCCTGCTTATTACGATTACGGAAGAACCAGCCATGATTTCCTGTGAAAGCGGCTTCCAGCTCTCCTTCATCTTCAGGCACTCCTCGCCCTTTTTCATAAGAAATGGAACGACCACTGCCATCACCATGAGTGTCAAAATTCACCGGCCCACCTTCTGATGCCCAGGAGAACACTGCGGTTTCACCTTGCTTCATAACCAGTTTCACTTCTGCACCCTGACCTGGCGTTAAGGCAATAGTGACTTCATCACGCCAAATTACTGTTGGCTCTTCTACAACTGGCTCTGGAGCAATTTCAACAGTTCTCTCTTGAGCAATCTTCTTTGCTTCTTGAGCAACGACTGCAGCCTTTACTTCCTGAGTAACCGACTGCTGATCTGCAGCCGCTTCTGCAGCTAACTGTTCTTTAATTTCTCCCATCTCCGTCAGCCCCAGCATACGCCCTGCCCCAGTAGGATCTATAGCGTATTCGGCTGGCAGGATGACTGTTACTAAAATAACGACAGCAACAATCAGGGCAACAAAGGTTGATACCAATAACTGTTTGGATGAAGGTAAATCTGCCTGGGAAGGCTTTTCTGCGTTATACATGACTTTTATCCTTATTCTGTTCTTTAGCTTCTAGCTCTATCTATTCAATAAAGTCTCAGGCAACAAACAGCCCGGTTAACTGATAGCCAATCAACATAAATCCGGCACTCATCATGGCGACATTGGCCGTATAAGCGTGCTGCATAAAACTGGGCGATCGGCGCCAATAGCCCATAAAAATCAAGATTGAACCAAGTGCCAGAAGCTGGCCTATCTCCACCCCCACATTAAATGCCAGCAGGTTGGGCAAAAGGCCGTCAGGAGAAATGTCATATTCGATAATCTTGGTAGACAGGCCAAAGCCATGACAGAAACCAAAGATTAGCGTTGCCAGCTTTGTGTTGGGCTGAAAGCCAAACCACCGCTGAAAAGCACCCAGATTATCCAGTGCTTTATAAACAACAGACAGGCCGATAATGGCGTCGATAATGTAGCTGTTAATGCCCACATTAAAGAACACCCCCAACAGCAAAGTGGTGGAGTGCCCTATGGCAAACAGGCTCACATAAATGGCCACATGACGAATCTGGTAAAGAAAGAAAATCACCCCAAACAGAAACAGGATATGGTCATATCCCGTCACCATATGTTTGGCGCCAAGATAAGTAAAAGAGATCAGGTTAATACCAGTGATCTCCTGAATATAACCTTTATCCCCCTGAGCAACCGCATGGGCATAGCTTTCCGGGCTGAAGGCGAGCAAAACGGCCAGACACAACAGTATCAGCCCCATAGGTTTATTGGAGGCAGCAGCAAATCTGCCCCACGTTATCGATAACATAAAGACTCCGTTTAACTGAAATTAGAACGGTTGCGTAAACACAACCCAAAGCATTCAGGCAAACGAAGATTGCGGAGGTCGCAGGAAAGGATAATTTCGCTTTATGGGGGAAGAACTGGCAAGCAGATCATGTTGACTACCTGTAGTTACAAGTAGTGATATCTCTTTTTGAAGAGTTCGATCAATATTTTCATGAACATGGCTGCTGGCATCATGACTTTGTAAATCGTCATGACTATGACCATGGGAGAACGCATGTGAGTTCTGATGTTCATTCGCATCGAAACCGAAAGAACCATGAAAGCTTTTGTCGCTCAAAAAATTCACCGCACCATTGCCAGATATGCCGGACACCACCAGCATAAAAAGCAAACATAATGCAGAAACCTTAGATAGCATCGGATTAAAACCAAACTAACACTCTAGCGACAATGGCATCATTGTGTGCTTTTTCTCCAGCTGGGCGCAACAGGAAAATGCATTTCACTATCTATTTCAAGATGCACTCTCAGCAGTATGCCTGGCACGCCTGGAGTTTATAGGGGTTCGTTCGCTCTCATCGGCATCCAGCGCCCTGCTCCATAACGGTACAACTTTGGCTGTATTGGCAAGAGCTGTTGCTGCACGAAAAACCAAGTTGATTCCAACCTAAACAACCGCCCAACAAATAAAATTTCTGGCAGCTTTGCAGGCTGCCAGACCTTCTCGAAACAGTTAATACAAGTTTTTAAGATCCTTGTTCACCACTGCATTCACGATCGGTGTAGATAGCTTCCCGACAACACCTGAACCATTCATATGTTCAGCAATCACTTTGGGGAACGGGGTTAAAGCTGTTTTCGCACAGTGATTAGCTAGCTCCCATATTCCAGAGTCCAGTAGAGCTTCTTCGTGATTGATTTCCCAGTACTTTACAGATAACTCTATGGCCACCTTCGGCAGCTTTCCATGAACACTGAGCAACACAAGCTTCTGCCTGGAAAACGTTAGCCGTGCAGCAGCAAACACCTGCAAAACCCACGGCTGCCCCGGCACCAGAAAAGCTAACCCAACGTTTTTGTTATCAAGAATATTTGTGAGACTGACTGCAACTTTATTACCGGGTCGCTCAGGTAAAAGCAGTGTTTTTTCATCCAGAACCTGCACAAATCCTGCGGGGTCACCACGGGGAGATAACTCTGTATCGCCATTTCTGTTCTGAGTGCGCAACAACAGCCAGGGCGATGATTGAATACAGTCCAAAGCGACATAGGAGAGCACCTTTCCACTGCAGGGCTTTTCAACTTTTAAGGAGCTATTCTCATACTCCCAGAAATTGGCACGCACCTTCGCTCTCGAGCAATGAAAATAAGCAGCAGTCACCTTAAATCCAATACTTTCACCATCCACCACAACATCACCATTAACTCGCAGTCCGTGATCAATTCCTGATACAAGAAAATAAAGGCTTCCCTGAACCTTCTGCAATGGCTTTATGTCACGGGATCCATGAGGAAAGGTGAAGAGCAGCTCCCGGCTCTTTGTTGATTTCAAGGATTCATCACAATTTAGGAAGTAAAACCCCAGCGAGTCATCAACAAAACTCAATACTGCCAGACCTGATTGCTGAACAAACTCCAGACAGTAGTGATCAAGTTCTGAAAGTATTCGCTTGTGCAATATTGCTGGAGGCGAAGGAATAATTTTTCTCAATTCTTCCAGATTGCTAATGGAAAACTCTTCTGACATTGTCTGTTCACTCCTATGTAGAAGACAATGTTAAAGTTCTCCGCTACTGGGGCGTATATCCGCTTGTTGCAGAAACAGGGCCTTTGGTTTCAAAAAAGATATTAGATGAATCAATCTTCTCCCATTACCAATAACCTCCATACAGTTTCTGCCATAGCTGTGCTGGATCTGGCTAATGGGCTGATTGAGGCCAAGATTCTGCCCGAAGTTCAATTCAAAAGAACATTTCCTGATATCCACTCTTTAAAACTACAGCTGCAGCAGCGATCAGACTTGGTGATTGAGGAGATGCGCCTTCCAGAATCGGAACTTATCCGACTATGGCAGATACTAGAACAACATCCTGCAGCAGCCGATATGGGGTTAAGGATTGGTCAGAAAGTTAACCTCCAGGCCAAAGGCATTCTGGCTAACTGGATTTCCCAATGCGATACACTGGGTCAAGCTTTTCAAACATTTCAGGCCCATATAGCACTTTTAAACCCATCGGAGTGTTGGACCCTTGAAGAGCAGGGACAAAAATTACGTCTTAACTTCAGCTTTCAGGAAAGAAGTTACCCCGCTTCCGCTGTCGAACGCAGCATGACTGCCTTGATTGCCTGGGCAGAATCTTTATGTGGGCAAAAAATCAAAGTGGTTCGCGCTGGCTTTTGTCACCAACAACCAATAGATAAAACCCTGCATCAGAGAATTTTTGGCTCTGATCTTACTTTTTCACAAGACGATAATTTTATTGAATTGAACGCTGAAGTATTCAACCAGCCTATTCAGAATGCCAATGCCTACTTACAAGATATCTTACAAAACAAAGCAACAGAGCTTCTCTCGCACTGCCAAAGCAGCACCAGCTATAAAGTCCAGAAACTGATTGAAAGCAATATCGTACATTACAGCCGCATTGAAGCAGTATCTCAGAAGTTTTGTATGAGCCGATCAAAGTTGTATCGAAAACTTAAAGATGAAGATACGTCTTACAGATATATTCTCGATTCTGTTAGAAAAAGAGCTGCAGATAAATACAAGGCGACAGGTATGGCTGATAACACTATTGCCATTAACCTTGGCTTTCAGGATTCAGCCGGCTATTACAAAGCTCGTAAGCGCTGGCTCGCAGTGAAAAAGATCGGATAAATATTTTCAGATATCTAAAACGCAAAAATCCCGTAACAGATATCTGTTACGGGATTCTATTGTATGGCGGTGAGGGAGGGATTCGAACCCTCGATACCGGTTTAGGGTATACTCCCTTAGCAGGGGAGCGCCTTCGGCCACTCGGCCACCTCACCACACGAAAAACATCATACCTTTACACTTTGAAGAGTCAATTGCTGACACCTATAAAAGCTTTGAGGAATGAAAAACCCGTCTTTCTTGACGGGTTTAAACTCTTAACAAAAAAGTGGCGCGTCCTGGAGGATTCGAACCTCCGACCGCCTGGTTCGTAGCCAGGTACTCTATCCAGCTGAGCTAAGGACGCGCAAAACTATTCCAGCAAACAACAACGTTACAATTTGCGATTTGCCGATCAATCAATACGATGGAATTTACAATTAAACGACATCGATTGTCAATCTGGCGGTGAGGGAGGGATTCGAACCCTCGATACCGGTTTAGGGTATACTCCCTTAGCAGGGGAGCGCCTTCAGCCACTCGGCCACCTCACCGCGGAGACGGCCGCTATAATAACAGATTAACGCTGAATGCAAAGCCCTTTTTAAGGGCTTTTCATGAGTACGAGAAAGAGTGATTTGAAAAGTGATTCATTAGGGAAAACAAACAGTTAGGTGGCTCAGTATCAATACTGATTACCACCCTCCTCTTCGGCTTCTGGCTCCCACTCTTGATGGTGGTGCTGTTGACCAGAACCTGAATGGCCACCGGAACCTCCTTCACGCTCCTTCTGGATACGCTGATAGATTTCTTCCCGATGAACTGCAACTTCCTTTGGCGCATTAACGCCGATACGAACCTGGTTACCTTTTACACCAAGAACGGTCACGGTGACATCATCACCGACCATCAAGGTCTCACCAACTCGGCGTGTCAGAATGAGCATTACTGTCTCCTTGTTCTATAACCCATAAACAATGACCGTAATCGATGACAGTAATCCAAGCCCCCGGGAAGGGTTTAAACCGTGAATACTGCCTGCCGGTTTATTGTTACGAAGCATAAACATAATACAGGTCTGGAGATTGGCAATCCGTTACTGCATTATCTTTTAGTTCTGGCAGCACAAATCCAAAACCGTTCCCTTGAAACTGCCACTTCTGCTCACGTTTGTGTTAACGCTACTCGAAGCCACACCAGAAACACGCTGTACTAACCAGACGGCACATTGTTAACAGACACCATCCGTAAGCCCTCCTGTACAAACAGGTTAGAATCACTTCCGGAGCCTTCCCACTACTTATAACCGGCCTGCACCCTAATGGATGCGAACCAGAGAACAGGCAAACCAAGCCAACCTAATAAAGGAGGGTTTACTCCTGCTTTGCACTAACACCTTGATCAAGCTCAAATGTAGAGTGCAGTGCACGAACAGCCAGCTCAAGGTATTTTTCCTGAATCACGACCGAAACCTTGATCTCGGAAGTGGAAATTATCTGTATATTGATGCCTTCAGCGGCTAGAGCTTCAAACATCTGTGTTGCAACGCCCGCGTGGGATCGCATACCCACACCAACGATAGAAACCTTGGCAATCTTGTTATCGCCATCATATTCACGGGCACCCAGATCTTTACAGGTTTGGGCTACAACTTCCAGCGCACGCTGGTAATCGTTTCTGTGAACCGTAAAAGTAAAATCGGTGGTTTGATCGGCAGACACGTTCTGCACAATCATATCCACTTCAATATTGGCACGCCCTACCGGACCAAGAATACGTGACGCAACGCCAGGAATATCCGGCACTCCCTTGATGGTCAGTTTTGCTTCATCCCGGTTGAATGCAATACCGGAAACAACTGGCTGCTCCATCTCGCTCTGCTCCTCGAGTGTTATTAGTGTGCCCGGGCCATCCTGAAAACTGTGGAGCACCCTCAGGGTCACATTGTATTTGCCGGCAAACTCGACCGAACGAATCTGCAAAACCTTCGAGCCCAGGCTGGCCATTTCCAGCATTTCCTCGAAGGTTATTTTATCCAGTCGGCGTGCACCTTCAACAACACGAGGGTCAGTAGTATAAACACCATCCACATCGGTGTAGATCTGGCATTCTTCTGCCTCAAGAGCCGCAGCCAGTGCTACTGCCGTTGTATCCGAGCCTCCCCGACCAAGGGTGGTAATCCTTCCGGATTCATCAATCCCCTGGAAACCGGCAACCACAACCACCCTTCCGGCGTCGAGATCAGCTCTTACTGAGTCTGTGTCGATTTCTCGAATGCGGGCTTTGTTATGATAACTGTCTGTTCTGATAGCAATCTGCCAGCCGGTATAAGACCGTGCCGGGCAGTTAAGGTTTTCCAGGGCCATGGAGAGCAGGGATATTGTGACCTGTTCCCCCGTGGACAGCAGCACATCAAGCTCTTCCGGCTTCGGATGCTCCTGCATTTCACTGGCCATAGACACCAGTCTATTGGTTTCCCCAGACATAGCCGATACGACAACGACAATGTCATGACCTTCTTGACGAAACTTCTGAATCTTCTCTGCAACCGCTTGTATACGCTCTACAGTTCCAACGGATGTTCCACCAAACTTCTGTACTATCAGCGCCATGTGTTCTTGCTTTTATTTATTTACGGGGCGAAATGTACCAAATCAGTACCGAAAGAGACAGTACCGTACGCTCCCCTGAGTCAACCCCGCTGACCCAGGGGCACGGAATCCTTCTTAGAGCTTATCGCCAAGCCAGGATTCAACGGATGCCAGAGCTGCTGGCAGAGCAGAGAGATCACTGCCTCCACCCTGGGCAAAGTCAGGACGGCCACCACCACGGCCACCTACCTGTTCCGCCACCATTTTCAGCAAGTCTCCAGCTTTAACTTTGCCAGTGAGGTCTTTAGTCACACCAGCAGCAAGGGCAATCTTGCCATCGGTTTCTGCCGCCAGCATGATCACGCCGCTGCCCAGCTTCTGCTTCAGCTGATCCACCAGATCCCTAAGAGATTTGGCTTCAACGCCTTCCAGCTTGGTCGCCAGCAGCTTCACGCCATTCACTTCAACAGCACTGGAAGTCATATCTGCACTAGCAGCGCTGGCCAGTTTCTGTTTCAGCTGCTGAATTTCTTTTTCCAGATCACGATTACGGGCAACCAAAGCCTTAACCTTTTCAACAGCGTTCTCGCGACTGCCTTTAACCAGCCCGCCAATCTGCTGCAGATTGCCATCATTCTTCACCAGCCAGTTCTGAGCTGCCTGACCTGTCAGAGCCTCAATACGACGAACGCCAGCAGCAATACCACCTTCGCTGACAATAACGAACTGGCCAATATCACCGGTGCGGGCTACGTGTGTACCGCCACACAGTTCCACGGAGAAGTTCTCGGTACCCATGCTCAGTACGCGTACAGTGTCACCATACTTTTCACCGAACAGCATGGTCGCACCCATAGCAGCTGCAGTGTCCATATCGGTAACCTTGGTGCCTACCTCTGTGTTCGCACGCACCTGCTGGTTAACAATCTGCTCAACGGCCTTAATCTGCCCATCAGTCATGGCTTCGCCATGGGAGAAGTCAAAACGCAGTTTGTCCGGATCAACCAGGGAGCCTTTCTGTTGAACATGATCGCCCAGTACACGGCGCAAAGCTTCGTGAGCCAGGTGAGTGGCAGAGTGGTTACGGGCGGTGTCAGTGCGCTTATCGGAATCAACAGAGGCAGATACAGATTCACCAACTTTCAGGGAACCGGAAACCAGCTCACCAGTATGCAGATGGTTACCACTGTCTTTCTTGGTATCCAGAACCTTGAACTCACCGGCAGCACCATTCAAAGAACCGGTATCACCACATTGGCCACCAGACTCGGCATAGAAAGGTGTCTTATTAAGAACAACCACAGCCTTGGTTCCGGCAGTGATGGCATCAACAGCTTCACCATCAACGAAAAGTGCTTTGATCGTGTCGCTGTCTTCAACGTGGCCGAAATAACCAGTGAATTCAGTTTCACCCTCAACCTGAATAGAAGCGTTGTAGTCCACGCCAAACTGGCTGGCGGCTCGAGCACGCTGGCGCTGCTCTTCCATGCAGGATTCATAGCCTGCTTCATCGATAGTCAGACCACGCTCACGGGCAATATCGTTGGTCAGGTCGATAGGGAAACCGTAAGTATCGTACAGGGTGAATACAGTCTTGCCTGGAATTTCCTTACCACTGAGGTTGGCAATATCATCTTCCAGAATCTTCATACCTTTATCCAGAGTACGGGCGAACTGCTCCTCCTCCTTCTTGAGTATGGTCATAAGCCGATCCTGCATAACCGCAATTACATTGGCGGCATCACCCATGGCTTCCACCAGCGCAGGCACCAGCTTGTAGAAGAAGCTTTCCGTTGCGCCCAGCTTGTGACCATGGCGGCAGGCACGGCGAATAATACGGCGCAGGGTATAACCACGGCCATCATTGGAAGGCAGTACACCGTCAGCAATCAGGAAGGCACTGGAACGAATATGATCGGCAATAACCCGCAGGGAGTTATTGGTATTTTCGACTCCACCCAACAATTTGCCCGCTTCAGAAAGAATATGCTGAAACAGATCGATATCGTAATTGTTGTGAACGCCCTGAACAACTGCAGCGATACGTTCAAGCCCCATACCGGTATCAACAGAAGGCTTGGGCAGCTTTTCCATGGTACCGTCGGCCTGACGGTTGTACTGCATGAAAACGATATTCCAGATCTCGATAAAGCGGTCGCCATCTTCTTCTGGCGTACCAGGGCGACCGCCCCAGATATGTTCACCGTGATCGAAGAAAATTTCTGTGCAAGGGCCGCAAGGGCCAGTATCACCCATCTGCCAGAAGTTGTCGGACGCGTAAGGTGCGCCCTTGTTATCACCAATGCGGATAATGCTGTCAGCAGGTACGCCCACTTCGTTCAGCCAGATGTTATAAGCCTCATCATCAGACTCATAAACAGTCACGCAGAGTTTTTCTTTAGGCAGATTCAGAGTACCGGTCAGAAAACCCCAGGCAAAATTAATAGCTTCACGCTTGAAGTAATCGCCAAAACTGAAGTTACCCAGCATTTCAAAGAATGTATGGTGACGCGCGGTGTAACCAACGTTTTCCAGATCATTGTGCTTACCACCGGCACGCACACAACGCTGAGAAGTTGTCGCTCGGGTGTAATCACGCTTTTCGCGGCCAAGAAAAACATCCTTGAACTGATTCATACCCGCATTGGTGAACAGTAGGGTAGGATCGTCGTGGGGAACCAGAGAACTGCTATCGACAATAGCGTGCCCTTGTCCTTCAAAATACTTCAGAAAAGCGGAACGTAACTCAGAACTCTTCATATCACCATCAAACTCTTCGGGAGCCTTGTTTACACCCATCCTTGCAGTAAAGTCAGACTGCGCCAGAAACGGGGTCAGAATGGCCGCATTATATAACTATGCTGCAGGACTGTAAGGGCTTGAACGGTGAATATTTCAGCAATATGAATGTTTTGTTGAGGAAATACCTGTAGGAGGAAAGCTTTTCGGTATTTTTACAACTCATCAGCATCAACTTCAACCGGGTAAGCAACTCCATCTTCTTCTACATAATTGATTTCCGGTAAATCATCCAGCCTTGCCACAAATTCTGCATCACCCTCCAGAACCAGGCCGCAGGAACCAAAACTGCGGAGCACACGATACTTATCACCAGCCTGATCAACTACTTTGAGCATATCAGCCAGTTCACAGCTTTTTATCAGCGGAGGAAAGAAAGCCACGATATAGCGGCTATTTTCAGTTGCTCCTTCAAACGAAAAAACGCTCTGGCAGCACATGACTGCTGCCAGAGTCGCTAAACACAGGTTTTTACCCAGCAATTTTTTCATCAATTATCTGAAACCAATACTCCAGCCATTCAGGGTTCCGGAGTCCTTACGGCTATGGTCACTCACTTTCAGTTTCCATTCACCACCAGCCGGATGACCACTGGCATCCACCTCGTAGGTTTCCTTCAGGTCAGCAATATTTTCTTCACTGTCCTGTTTCTTCAGAGTCTGTTTTGTACCATCGGGGAAAATCAGAACAAGCTGAAGATCACCGATATAAGGGTGAGTGATATCAACATCAACAGAAACAGTACCGGCATCACCCTGATAATAACTGATGACAGGCACCGTCACGCCCCGAGAGCGGTTATCCGGAATATCCTCAGGAATCTGGCTGCCAAACATTTTCTGCTCTTCGGGAATACTGTTTGAAGCGAGATCATAATCCGCTTCAAGAGTCAGACCACTGAAACCTTTGTAGGCATCAATCATCACATACCAGGTGCCGGCCTGTGGTGCTGGGAACTCGCAGCTTTCTTCGTTGCCGCTTTGATAGGGAGCACAATCAAATTTCTCAATTGTTGGCCGGCGTCCACGGCGCACATAAAGATCAGCATCGCCGGTTCCACCACTCATGATAAAGCTCAGATCCTTGGCTTCGGGTGGAACCTCAAACCGATAGAAGAGTTGTTTTTCCTGCGCCCGATTCGAAGAAATAGCTAAACCGGTGACCGGCTCCCCTTTTTTCAACAGGCCTCCTTCCGCATCCACGGGAGGGGTATCAGCGACAACAGCTTTCAATGCCGCGGTCGCATCAAGGATACCGGCTCCACATAGCTCATTAGTACATTGTCGACGGGAAACTAAAGGGAAAGCTCTAGATGTATCCTGCAGAATATTTTTTACTTCGGCAGGCTTCAGTGCAGGGTTAGCGGAATACAACAGCCCAGCTACACCCGCAACATGAGGTGCCGCCATACTTGTTCCCTGATACCAGCCATAATCATCGCCCTCTGATGTACGGGCACCGGCATCAATGGTCGAGAGAATACCATCACCTTCGTACATGGTTTCACCACCCGGAGCAGTAATGTCCACCACACGGCCAAAGTTTGAATAATAAGCCCGACCACCATCACGCTTATTAGCAGCAACAGTGATCACCCCGTCACAACTGGCTGGAGAGAAATTTTTCGCATTGCGGTTATCATTACCTGCCGCCACAACAATGGTTGAACCGGCATCGAGAATCTCATTAATAGTGTCCTGATAGGTCCGTGAGCAGCTGCCAAGCCCACCAAGACTCAGGTTTAAAACCTTGGCAGGATTATTATTGGCAGGTACTCCGGGAACAGAAAGCCCGGCAGCCCAGCGCATACCATCAGTAATATCTGAGGTATAACCACCACATCGGCCAAGCACCCGCACCGGCAATATCCTGGTGGTAAAGCCAATACCCGACACCCCAAGACTATTGTTGTTCACCGCAGCAATGGTTCCCGCCACATGGGTTCCATGCCAACTGCTGACCTCCTCATTTAAAGGAACCGGACGACCACGGGAATCTGTTCCACAGGCACCAACCGGAGCATAGTCTCCCGGATCATTGGCACTTCTATCTCTCTGGGTACCATCCTGTGCTGCGTCCACATCGGACACAAAGTCATACCCTGGCAGCAGGTTATCCTCCAAATCAGAGTGAGGACGCACTCCGGTATCAATCACGGCCACCACAACAGTATTTGCATTGGCCATCAAATCCCATGCAGTAGGAAGGTTAATCCCCCCTGCTGGCTCAAAATAATGCCACTGTTCGTTATAACGAGTGTCATCAGGCGTTGACTGGTGAACCATTATCAAATCTGGTTCCGCGTAGAGCACACCTGGCTGCTTAGACACAGTGTCCGCAAGCGCCTGCATTTCACCGATATGTTTATGAAGACCAAGATCAACAACATTGGCACCACTGGCAGACATTCGAGTGCTCAGAATACGGCCACCAGCCGCCTGTGCGAGCATCGGATCATTCGCAGCTTTAGCAGGATCAACCGGACTTGCATACTTCACAATAAGGCGATTGGTTTTCTCGGCAGGTGTCGTTTTTTCTGCAGCGTAACCACAAACCGCCGCAAATAATCCGCACAACGAGAATGTGCATGAGGTGAGTAGTGACTTCATCGCTAACCACAGACTTCCAGCGAAAGTCATCTGAGGCTAGATCATATTTTCACCATCACAAGAATAAACAACCAGTGTCTAACACTTCTAACAGGGGAAATTGTGAAAAAAATGTCACTGACATTTTTAAGAGTTCAAAAAATGCACAGTAACCAAATAATAAGCCTGCATTGATACACAAAATGAGGCGACTAAAACCCAACAGATAGCGAGATACACAATGAGAGACACCAGACGATACTTATCCCCCTTAACCATCCATCTTCACTGGATTGTCGCCATTTTCATGATACTTCTCACCGCTCTTGGTCTATATATGGGAGAGGATCTCTACGACCTCCATATATCATTGGGAATCGTCATTCTGGCATTTGTTATTCCCCGTGTTATCTGGCGTTACATTAATGGCTGGCCAGAACCTGCAGGGCATTACACGACCCTGGAACACATTAGCGGAAAGGTTGTTCATTGGGTTTTGTTATTAGCCACCATGCTTATGCCACTCTCGGGAATTCTTATGGCCATTGCAGGTGGACACGGTTTACATCTATTTGGCTTAACACTGGCTCCTGAAGTTCCTGATCCAATGATGCCGGGCGAAGTTATCCCTTTGTCTCCTATGCTCACTCAGATAGGAGAGTCGATCCATGAACTGGGTAAAGTGGTATTACCTATAGCCATTACTCTGCATATTGTGGGCGCACTTAAGCATCACATTGTCGATAAAGACCGAACTTTATTACGCATGCTGCCTTCACGAAAAAGTAACCAGGAAAAGGTTCTTACTTGTAAGTGAGAACCTTTTTTAAGAGCTGAAGTTTGGCTATAAATCTTTTTCAGACAGTTCCAGGCGAGCCAGAAGAGAAGATGTATCCCAACGCTTTCCACCAGCCTTTTGAATTTCACCATAAAACTGGTCAACTACTGCTGTTACTGGGATGCTTGCGCCATTTTTACGTGCTTCATCAAGGCAGATACCTAAATCTTTACGCATCCAGTCCACAGCAAAACCATGATCATAGTCTCCAGCTATCATGGTTTTATAACGGTTCTCCATCTGCCAGGACTGGGCCGCACCTTTGGAGATAACACTGATCACATCTTCAACATTCAGTCCTGCATGCTTAGCAAAGTGAACACCCTCAGAGAGCCCTTGTACCAAACCAGCAATACAGATTTGATTAACCATTTTGGTCAGCTGTCCGGAGCCACTTTCACCAAGAAGCTTTACCTGTTTGGCATAAACATCCATAACAGGTTCAGCCTTATCATAAGCTGCCTGGTACCCGCCAACCATAATGGTCAGAACACCATTTTCAGCGCCAGCCTGGCCACCAGAGATTGGTGCATCAAGATAGCCAATGCCACCCTCTGCACCTATAGCATGCAGCTCACGGGACACTTCTGCAGAAACTGTCGTGTGATCAACAAATACGGTTCCCTCAGCCATACCTGCAAACGCACCATTGTCTCCCAGACAAACCTGACGCAGATCATCATCATTTCCTACACAGGACATAACCAAGTCAGCACCCTTGGCTGCTTCGGCAGGAGTTTCTTTATACGAACCGCCATACTGCTCAACCCACGCCTGAGCTTTTGCTGTAGTCCGGTTGTAAACAGTTACCTCATAACCAGCATTCTGCAAGTGCCCAGCCATGGGATACCCCATAACGCCCAGACCGAGAAATGCAACACGCATTGCCATAACAAACGCCCTCTATAGGTGAACAGAATCGATACAAATATTATGAAGAGTTGTTTTAGTATTGTGCCCGACAAGCTTTCAATCGTGCTAGAGCATCGCTCTCTAAACAAACGATTGATTCCCGTGCTGCCTGATAACGCTCATTAAAAACATCGAAGTAGTCGCTTACCAGCGCAGCAGCTTTGTCTTCTTCCAACCATGCTAAACACTCTGCTCCGACTTCAGCCGTGCACAGATGATTATCTTTCTGAGCACGTCGCAACTGATACCGTGATGGAGAAGAAGGAGTAATTCCCAGAACCGGCAAAGTATGAAGATAGGAACTGTGGTTATACATCTTTCTTGATTGCTGCCAGGTTGAGTCCAGCAAGATAAATACCGGCTCCCGCCCACTCTTTTTTTGCTCATTTACCGCTGAAATAGAAGCTACCGGATTATGTGGAGCCAGTGACTGTGGATAAACCAAAATCGGATAACGATCTGATCTTGCCAGCAAGTGCAGCAACCGGAAATCCGGCTCTTTTCTCTGCCAGATTGTTCGCCCGCCACCGACGCTGGATAACAATAAGCGTCCGGTATTGGTGGGTTTGTACTGCTCGTTGTAGTGCATCAGCAACCAGAAGCTGGCACTGACATTAACTTTTGGAGTTATATCGCAGATGCAGGCCACTGCTGGCATCTGGCAGGTTTCACAACGATTAACCTTCGCCCCTTTTGCCATAAAGGTACGTCTGTGGGGGAATGCATTTTCTGTCATATCAAATTCTAAAGATTCAAACTTTTCCCTTATGGAAATCTTTCTCGGCTTTGGTCACTTTCTCAAGGTAGCGGCGTGACTCCTGGCGAGGGTGACGCCTGGTCAGCGCCCAGTACACCTGGAATGGCTGAAGATTATTAATCTTCTGTATAGCTCTCTTGCGGTTTCTGTCGAATGTTTTCAAAACATTACCGGCACCACCGTTATAGGCGGAAATTACCGCATAACGCCTTGATAGCGGATCACGGATATCTTTCAGATAGGCCGTATCAAGAATATGAAGATAAGCCGTACCCGCATCAATATTATTCCAGGGCTGGAACAGATATTTCCGACTGGGCTGCCCACTACGCTTTTTTATTCTCTGAAAAACATCGCGCCCGGCGGTTGAAGGCACCACCTGCATCAATCCATAAGCATTAGCCCAGCTCACGGCAAAAGGGTTGAAACTGCTTTCCGTGCGCATAATCGCATAGATTAGGCTTTCATCAACCCGATACTTTTTTGAGTGAGCACGAACAATTTTGGCGTACTGATACTGCCGCCTGGATTCATGATTTTTAATCAGGTCAAAATCCACGGCATACACCATGCCTTTACTGGTACTTCTTCGGGTCAGACGATCCTGGATCAAATAGTCAGCATAACTTTTCGCCCGCCATTGCCAGCGAATGGGTTGACCGTTGTTATCCAGAACCTGCCCATAAAGTATGGGTTCCTTACCTAGAACCACTTCTGTATCACTGAACAGATCAACCTGCTCAGGATCATCAGGCGTTAGCAGAGTCATCACAATGGCATGATGTAGATCACTCTCATCCAGTGTTTCTACATGCACCCTGCCCTTTTCAAAATCCACCATAACCCGAGTACGATAACCATTGGAGTATTTTACATACTCGGTTCGGCCAGCACTTTTACTATCCCCCCAGTTCACTTCAGCTTCCTGGGCGAGCATACGAATCAGGGCTTCAAACCCCAGCTCATCGAAAGATTCCGGGGCCGAATATTCATCGGTTTCAAAAGAATCTTCAGAATATTGAACGGCAGGAGATTCAGGGGAAGAGGCATTACGGTCGTACACGACTGGCGGCTTGTGGGTACATCCGGCAATCAAGGCAAATAACAAGATAAGAGCAATACGGTTTTTCAGGCAGAACATGCCAATTCAACTTCCCTGTCTATTCCGGCATAGACTACCAGAGACAATTAATTCTCGACACTCACTCCATTCAGTTGGAGACTACAGTGATAAACGATAATAAAGATTGAGACTTAGTGATGATTACTCTGACTGTTTTTGGCGCAGGCTGTATTGGTTGCCATCTGGCTGGTGAGTTATTGCGTTATGCCAACCCAGAGCAGTTTGCCATTAACCTGATTGGCCGCTCAAGCCTGAAAGAAGACATCGAAACAAACGGTCTAACAGTCAGCGATTACACAGGCAGCAATCATAATTTCTTACCGGAAACACTTTCGGTTTCAACCTCTCCGGAAATCTTGAAAAACAGCGAGATCATTTTCCTCTGCGTAAAAAGCGGGCAAACCGAAGAAGCGGCAAAACAAATTCATACCTATAAACCAAATGCGACTGTGATCAGTATGCAGAACGGTGTACGCAATGCGAACCGGTTAAGAACATTACTACCTCAGGCAAATATAGTGGCGGGAATGGTTCCTTATAATGTTGTTGCGCTACCAAACGCACGCTTTCACAAAGCCACGGAAGGGAACATTTACCTTGAGGAGCATGCTACCCTCACGCCAATCAAAAACCTTCTTGAACAGACCTTTCAACCTGGCTGGTTTACAGATCTCACATCTGTGCAGTACAGCAAGCTTTTGCTGAATCTTAATAACCCAATCAATGCGTTAAGTGATTTACCTCTGAAACAGGAATTGGAAACTCGCAAATACCGCTTGCAGCTTGCTAAATGTATTCGGGAAGGTCTGGAAGTTTATAAAGCGGCTGGAGTCACTACAGTTAAAATCGGCAAGGTTCCCGTTAACTGGCTGCCTGTTTTATTGAGTGCACCTGATTTTCTATTTAAAAGACTCGCCAGCACCATGCTGAAAATTGATCCGGAAGCCCGTTCCAGCATGTGGCATGATCTGCAGAAAAAGCGGATCACCGAAATTGATGACCTCAATGGCGAGATCATCAATCTGGGCCAAAAACATAATATCGCCACTCCGGCCAACGACCATATTTACCAGCAGATCAAACAGCGTGAGCAGCAATTTCAGTGATTGATATATTCTGGTCACCCAGTTCAATCTGGGTGTCATCACTGACAAAGAACTTGCCAAGATACTCGCCAATCTTCTGTTTCTGCTCCGTCGAGACATGACGATACGCGACGGAGGACGCTTTCTGTAACGTTGCACGGGCCGTGTGAATACTTTTCTCTGCAATACGACTGGCCATGGAGTCCAGATTCAGCATCGCCAGGGGCTGCTCCAGAACAGCATTCAGCCAGGCATCCAAAAGCCTGCCCAGATGGAGAGAAACCTCTTCCTGACCCAGCCCCTCCGCATCAAACTTGGTTCGCTCAATCATTTCCAGAATACCAACAGCATGCTCGTGCTCCATTGGAATAACCAGACAGGTTTGCCGTCCTTCCAGAGGATGGTCCAAAAGCCGGATAAAACCTTTCATATATTCAGCAGCCAGCAAATGATGTTCGAGTGTCATCTGTCGAATCACCCGTTTGAGAATGGCATTAGCAATTTTCAACACCGCCTTCTCAGTAACACTGGCAATGGTATAAATGGAACGCCCCAGTCCTGCGTATTCAAGAATATCCAGTACAACAATACTCAGAGATTCTTCAATGGCGAGAGTCATAACCGACAACAGGCGGCGGGAGTCAGCCCGGGCTTCTTCCTCAACCCGATACAGGTATTTCTGACAACGTGTTTCCAACTCCCTGGAGACAGGTATCACCAACATTACAGGCATGGCTTACCCTTTTTGTTTATTTTTCTTTTTACATTATCACTCTTCTTTGACCAAAAAAGAAAAGAAATGCAAAGGTGTGGCTTACGAAGAGTGCATAAAAAAGCGGAAGGTCAGGCACGACATTCCGCTTTGGGAGGGAGATAGCAATTTTTAAAGTGAGCTTTTACCAATCACTCTGAGAGCTTTCGAAAGCTGCGCGAATCGCATCCATATCAAAACCGCGATACTGCAAATAACGCATCTGTTTGTCACGATCCCGATTATCGATTGGCGCGCCATCACCAAACTTTCGTCTGCGACTCTCCTGAGCCAGCTCATACCAGTCAGTCTCTGACTCTTCCAAAGCCAGATGAATCACTTCGCTTTCAACGCCTTTCTGCTGCAACTCCTGACGAATGCGAACAGGACCATAGCCTTTACCAATGCGAGAGCGAATATAGCTTTCTACAAACCGTTCATCAGAGAGCAGATTATTTTCTTCGAGCTGATCCAGCACCCCCTCAAGATCTTCAGTACTTTCTGCGCGAGCCCGAAGCTTACCGGAGAGTTCCTTACGAGAGTGCTCGCGGCGCGACAGCAAATCCATGGCTGCGCGCCTCAGCAGTATTTGCTCTTCAGACATATCAGGCTGGAGTCAGTTCTTCTTTCTTCTTACCTTTATCGCCGGCTTTCTCTTCAGCAGGCTCAAGGTTCAGCAGCTGACGACGGATTTCACCTTCGATTTCCTGAGCGATAGCGGCATTATCCGTCAGGTACTGGGCAGCATTTGCCTTACCCTGACCAATCTTGCTGCCCTTGTAGGAATACCAGGCACCAGCCTTTTCAACCAATTTCAGCTTCACGCCCAAGTCAATGACTTCACCCATATGGTAAATGCCCTGACCATAGAGAATCTGAAATTCTGCCTGCTTAAAGGGAGGAGAAACCTTGTTCTTCACTACCTTCACCCGGGTTTCGTTACCGATGACTTCATCACCCTGCTTCACTGCACCGGTACGACGGATATCCAGACGTACAGAAGAGTAGAACTTCAGGGCATTACCACCGGTAGTGGTTTCAGGGTTGCCGAACATAACCCCGATCTTCATACGGATTTGGTTGATAAAGATCACCAGGCAGTTGGCCTGCTTGATAGAACCAGTCAGTTTACGCAGAGCCTGACTCATCAAACGTGCCTGCAGACCTACATGGGAATCACCCATATCGCCTTCAATCTCAGCCTTGGGAACAAGAGCGGCTACGGAGTCAACGATAATTACGTCAACGGCGTTAGAACGCACCAGCATATCGGTGATTTCCAGAGCCTGTTCACCGGTATCTGGCTGGGAAACATACAGATCATCAACATCAACACCGAGCTTGCCAGCATAATCAGGATCAAGAGCGTGTTCGGCATCAACAAAGGCACAGGTGTGACCGGTTTTCTGGGCTTCAGCGATAAGACTGAGGGTCATGGTTGTTTTACCAGAAGATTCTGGTCCGTAAATTTCAACAACACGACCTTTAGGCAATCCGCCAATACCCAGAGCGATATCCAGCTGCAGGGAACCGGTAGAAATAGCAGGAATCGCTTCCCGCTTTTGGTCACCCATGCGCATAACAGCGCCTTTACCAAACTGGCGCTCGATCTGGCCAAGCGCAGCACTCAGCGCTTTTTTCTTGTTGTCATCCATTCTCTCACCTCACTCGCAATTATCCCGGTTGCTTTCCGCTTATCGAACATCTTTGTCAGCCACGCTCTGAAAACGTCACTGACTTGAAAACTCACCTGAGAAGTTGTCGGTTTAAATACTGTATGAACAAACACAAAATACTGTATACATAAACAGTATTAAAACACATCTTTTGAAAAGCGCATAGTTTTATCCAATTTCCAGAAAAGGAAAGTGATTTGAATGGTTACTTATTGAGCTGACACTGTTTCATCAGGCCTTTAATCGCAGTATCAATGCTCTGGTTTCTTACTGCTTCACGGTCTCCGGAGAACAGAAATTTCTTTGCAACCGGCTCTAAACCCTTTCGTCCCCAGGCTATCCAGACAGTGCCTACAGGCTTTTCTTCAGAGCCACCATCCGGCCCGGCCACACCACTGACAGCCACAGACAATGTTCCGTCACTATGGCTCAATGCCCCACTGGCCATCGCCAGCACAACCTCTTCACTGACTGCTCCAGCCTGCTCAAACAGAGCATTTGGCACTCCTAGAAAACGATGCTTGGCTCTGTTGGTATAGGTGATAAAGCCACCTTCGCACCATAGGGAGCTGCCCGGAACATCGGTGAGGGTTTTCATAATACCGCCGCCGGTGCAGGACTCTGCAGTTATCACTTTCTGGCCTGATTTGAGAAAGACTTCCCCAGCCTGAACTGCCAGAGTTTGAAGAATTGTGTCTGTCACCATCATATTCCCATAAATTGGCGCTCAAAAGGCTAGCTGTTTCAGAATCAGTAACATTGCCCGTTCTCTTAAATCTCCGCAACCGGCAGAAGAGGAAACTGCTCAGCCGTTCTCCAGCAACCATTTTCTTTCAGGCACAGAGCCACCTCCCGAACATTCAGAGTCAAAGGTAAAGATTCCAACTGGGGAACAAGGTCACTGGTTATATCCCGAAGCTGCATAACATTGTCACCACGGGCAATAGTGACATGAAAGACAGGATCGCCCTGCCAAGGGTTTCGATAATGATGAAGGTCTGGAAATAACTGACAAATCGCACGAAATAAGCGAAGTAACTCATTGTGAGGTTCCACACCAAGGTAAAGCGCCCCCGGAAACCCACAAAGCCCATCAATCTCAAGCTGCATTGAAGGCCAGTTTGCCAGTAGTTCAATCAGCCCCTGTAAACGTTGAGGGTTTAATTGCTCCAAGGGCAGAAAAGGATAAAACAGGCTGATATGAGCCTCACTACCCTGCTGGGATCTTGGGTCGAAGATCTTGCGATAATGCCCAAAAATTTCATCCACTTCCGGCAGCAGGATAGACAGAGATGAGCAGTCCCCTTCGGCATAATATTTATTATTTGTCACTCAGAACCACAAAGGGGTAAACATCGGGTACCAAAGGGTAATGATTTCTCCTGAATGCAACAAGACCTGCAAAGATACAAGGAGTACACCACAATAATCGTTATACCAGCCCCGCTGTTTGCCAAAGTTATTTCATCTAACTGGATTGTTATTAATTAAATGCTTGCAAGCTGTTTTAGTACGCAGGTTTCTAGCCAGGGAAACTTGTCATGCAAACAGCAGCTACTGAAACTCATCACCCTCAGCATTCTTTGCAGCAGCACCTTGTTCAGCCCGATCCGCCACTTGCCTTTCATCGCTTTGGTAAATGGGGCGTACTCGCCTGTACTGGTGCCGCACTGGTAGGTGGAGTCATGACCATTGCGGATTCAGAGCACTGGAAGACATGGGCAACAGTAACAGGCTGCTCTGTTGCCGGCGGACTTTATTGCGGATATCAAGGCCTGGTGACTTATGTACGACTGTCGGAAATCAGAAATGTTGATGAGAAAGTCGCTACCAAAGGTGGTATATACAGAATCGTTGAGGCTTATCAGCAAGAAGTCGTCAAAGCTGAATCACGAAGAACCAATAGAACAGAGAAGATAACTCCTATAGCCAGAGGCTCTTTTGGTGATGTGTACAGGTTTACGCTTGACAGTGAAGGAAGCAAAGTGGCAATGAAACAGGTTCTTCCCTCAACGGACAACAACCTTGAATGGACAAACCCGGAAATATTTTATTTAGACCTGCTAAAAGGGCAAAACTTTGTAAATCTGTATGGGTGTCATAGCAACCCACACAGGACTCTTCTTGTTTTGGAATGCTGCTTGACTGACTTAGACGCTGCCCATAAGAGGGGGATGGCTGATATCGAGAAGATGAAGGCCGCAGCAGAATGCACTTCGGCTTTGGCTTTTGTACACGATTCTGGATTCCTTTTCCGTGATGTTTCCATGGGTAATTATCTGCTGAATACTCACAACAGGTGGGTTCTCTGCGATCCTGCATTTGTATGCCCTACTGATCAAAATGAAGCAAAGATATGTGGAACACCAGAGCATATAGCTCCAGAGGTCGTTGAAGGAACACCACACAGCATTGGCAGTGATAGCTGGGGGGCTGGCATTCTTATACATACACTTGGTGGGGCTATAACGGATGATAAACAGTGCTATATCAATGTAACCACTGACATGGAAATTGTTAGAAATTTTGAGTCCGTTGGGCAGATGCATAGAAAACTGGGGGAAAGATTCAAAAAGGTGAGATTAAGGGGTAAAGATAATTACTATTCGGATTTCATGAAAATGGATATCAGGCCATCGAACATTAGCGTACTGGAAGGTCTCACTGTTAACAGCCAGTTGATTGCTGTAAGTGCCCCTATGCTGCGTGAGAAGAGTGAACATAGATTAACACCAAAGAATGCTGAACCTGTATTAAAGGCGCTCTGGAGACTGCAACAAACTGCATGAGCAGCTTCGTTGAAAGCAGGTTGTAACTTTCAACCTGCTTTCAACGATTTATTTGAAATCTAAGAATAAGCTTGAGCGTTATCCTTGGCTATCATGTTGCCAAACAATACCCAGCGCCTTTTCGTCAATGACATCGCGCCAGGGGAACTCCTGATCTTGTTGTACTTCATAGAGGTGCTGAATCATCACCTGCAGGCCAGTACGCATTCCGCCATCAATATCACTGTTACAGCGGAAGAACTCTTCGCCAAGCTGGTAACCTTCTTTCCAGAAAGGAATCGCATCTTCCACTCGTCTTACCAGCTGGTGTACAGCAACAGCTTCACCCCTGTCCCGAAGACGGGTTTCCAGAGTACGGAGATAGGCAAGCATAACTCGAGGGTCACGGGCACAACGCTTTTCCACCCACTCAATCGTTCTTGAACGACACTCTAACATACGGGCTGCAGTAATTTGGTCGCTGGAGAAAAGTCCGGAGTTCCAGAAGTCGCACAGCGTAACTGGAAGAATGGCAGGTTCACCGGGTACTCCGCGCAAAGTCTGGTTCAGAATATCTTCAACTAAATCCCGGGACAGGGTGTCAACTCGCCAGAGCGCTTCCTGACAAAGTTCATCTGTGGATAGATTCACCAGAGACTGGGCCTGCTCAATCTGCCAGTGCCGAACCTTGTTGAACACACTGCCGGTTCTTATAAACCCTTTCTTCGAGTGGTACTGAAGCAGACCAACAGCCATTAAAGCCAGATCGGCACGCACCTCTGCCTCTCGAAGCGAGCACTCATCAGCGGTTTGCATCAGGCGTAAACGTTCGTGCACCAGACCATGCTCCAAGCTGGCCATAGTCCGCCGTGTCTGCCACCGGTTGGACAGGCTTTCCAGCGGAAGAATATTCCCGGAGAAACCTGCAGCAAACGAATAATATCCGGGATTGAAGCCTGCGGTGTTCCCCAGTCTCTCCATGACCATGCACTCCCTGCATTTGAATTCCGTTTCGGTAGAAAGTTATCGGCTTCCCAGAAAGATTCTTGTCAGGAGAATGAGGAATTTTCAGAAAAATCCGTTTATTGCCCCTCACCTTCCAGCGCTCTGGCAGGATACTGCTGCAGCACCGGCCATTCACCGGTAACAGCCCCGCTTCGCAAGACCCTGAGAGCACCAAACTGCAGCATCACAAACTCGCTCTGTGAGGGTCTTAGAAAGATATAATCATCCACTTCCAACTCATTGGGAGTATTAGATGTCAGCAGCTCCTGGTTGGTACTGCGCCCGTATACTGGGTTTATTCTCAGACCTTTGGGTGAACACACTCGAGCCATCCACCAGCCACCGTAAGTAAAGAAAGATGTTTTGCCCTGTTTGGAAAAGACCGAAAACAGTGGTTTCAGGGCTTCCAGATAAGGAATAGTCAAACCATCCAGTTTTTTCAGCACTCGGGTTGCTATAAAAAGTGCAGGCTTATGGTCGGCAAGGGAAGGGATATCGAAATCAGCCGCCTTCACAAAGGCTGATCCTATGGTAATGTCGTTATAGCCACCCCAATCATTCTGAGTGTTCATCTGGTAAGTATAACTTCCTGCCCCATTCAGGCAGAGACCTTCATGCCAGAGGCTTGGCCACTTATGACGCAAATGTCTGGTAAAACGTTTGAACCGCTTTGCAACATTCGCCTTTTCTTTTTTGCGGGCTTTGTCTCCTCCGCAGGGAAAGGCCGGAGCCTTGGCAATATGAGCGTCATAACCCATCAACCCAGAAAGCCTGATGAAATCACGATTATGGGCAAGCAATAACAGCATCTCATCAAACTGCTGCAGGTTACCCACACCCCCCCGGTGAAGTCCCACATCTACTTCAATACTGATATTAAGAGTCAGTTTTTTGCTCTTGGCTACCTCACAATATTCAGAGAGCCGTTCGCAGGTATCAACCAACCATTGAACCCGCCTGAGCTCTTTTATTTCCTGAGGCTCGAGTCGATCAAGAAAGTCTTTGAACACTGCCACCGGAAATGGTTTGCCAATCAAAATGTCGACCTTGGGAAAATAGCGCAGGAGCTGCAGTGCAAAAGGACTATGAAACGCCATGATCCGCCGGGTGCCAAGTTTCCCCATCAAGTATTCAATCAGCTTCAGGCTAGGCAAAGATTTCGCGGCAATGCGCACCAGTGAGGTATCCCCCAGATGTTTTTTTACCATTGCGATGTTGTGATCCACCCTGTCCAGATCCACCAGAAGAACCGGGTAGCCGGGCTCCTCATCACGCAGCAAACGATTCAGGGAAGAGAAATACTGATTATGGGGAGCACCACTATTTTTACTTTGCAGGAGGCGAATTACTCCCACGATCAGAACCACTAGCAGCACCCAACCAACAACAGACATGCATGACTCCCGCAAAAAGCTCCAAAGATAGACTTTTTTCCCAAATTCGTACGGATTCCCAAAAAACCTTTCTACACAGTAAAATAGGGTTATAGAAGGCCTCCAAATAAGAGGTCATTGTGAGCACTCAACGCAAATCGGGAACACCATGAAGCTGTCCAAGTTCGGGGAGAAATTTACCAGCCATTCAGGAATCCTGTCGTTAATGGATGACCTGGGTAACGCCCTGGCAGATAACGACCATATGATTATGATGGGCGGGGGGAATCCTGCGCATATCCCTGAAGTGGAAGATGTCTTCCGCCAGCGGCTCCAGCGCATTACTGATTCGCAGTCTGAATTCACCCGTTTTATCGGCACATACGATCCGCCTGCGGGAGATCGTGCCTTTTGCCGTGAACTGGCTGCCATGTTGAAACGTCGCTTCGGTTGGAACTTAACGGAACGCAATATCTGCCTGACCCATGGTAGTCAGACAGCCTTCTTTATGCTGTTTAATATGTTTGGCGGGGCCGACAACAATGGCCGCAATCGTCGTATCCAGCTGCCTATGGCTCCGGAATATATCGGTTATACCGACAGTGGTATTGCAGAAAACCTGTTTGTTGCGGGCAAACCCGACATTGAAGAGATTGATGCCCATACCTTTAAGTATCACGTTAACTTCAGCAATATAACTGTTGATGAAGATACCGCGGCTTTCTGTGTATCCCGGCCAACTAACCCGACTGGCAACGTTCTCACCGATCAGGAGATAGAAACACTGGATGGCCTGGCAAAACACCACGATATCCCCTTGATCATTGATGGTGCCTACGGCCTGCCGTTCCCAGAACTGATTTTTACCGAGGCCACGCCCTACTGGGATGAACACGTTATTCTCTGCCTGAGCCTGTCCAAGCTGGGGCTTCCGGCTCTGCGTACAGGTATCGTTATTGCCAGTGAAGAAGTGATTTCAGCGGTATCGGCCATCAGCGCTATCACCAGCCTTGCTCCCAACAGTGCCGGATGCCTGATGGTGAGTGATATGGTGCGGGATGACAGTATTATCAGCCTCAGCCAGAACATTATCCGCCCCTGGTATAAAGAACGGTTAACCTTTGCCCAACAAGAACTGCACAAGCAACTGGGCAGCCTGCCATGGGCTATGCATAAACCTGAAGGGGCAATGTTCCTGTGGTTGTGGTTCAAGGATCTGCCGGTGACCAGCCTGGAGCTGTACGAGAGATTGAAAAAGCGTGGCGTGCTTGTGGTTTCCGGCCATTACTTCTTCCCTGGAATGAAGGAAGACTGGCCCCATAAGAATGAATGCTTACGTGTAACTTACACTCGTGATCAGGAAACCGTACGAAAAGGAATATCCATTATTGCCGAGGAAGTACGCAACCTCTACCAGCAGTAATTTTCGCCACCAAAAGTAACAATAAAAGCAGGAAACCCTGTTTGCAGCGGGTTTTCTGCTTTTAATAGTACATAAGCCCGCCGAAGCACCAAGTCATCCGAAAACCCGCCAAATTTACAAACATTAAAGACATTGCCATAGGTAATTTACACATACGGATTCGTCGCTTCCCATATAGGAGCCCCCCCAACAAATAAATAGTATTGACACGGTTTTTACAAAATACCCTTCCAGATGACGCAAAATTTATCGCTCGGGAACGCAATGGACACTTCAAAAACGGACTCTTCAAAAGTTAAGAAGGGTAAACTTGGTGTCTGGATGTGTTCGGCTCTCGTGGTCGGAAATATGATCGGCTCAGGCATCTTCCTTCTGCCGGCAACACTGGCCAGTTATGGCACCATAAGTATTGGTGGCTGGCTGTTTACCGGAGCTGGAGCCATATTACTGGCCTTGGTCTTCTCCAGGCTGAGTCAGTTACTCCCCTCAACCGGTGGCCCGTATACTTATTGCCGAACAGGTCTTGGTGATTTTTGTGGATTCCTGATTGCCTGGGGTTACTGGATAGGACTCTGGTCTGGTAATGCCGCGATTGTTGTGGCCATGGTGGGTTATCTGGGGATATTCTTCCCTGTTGTGGTAGAGAATCCCATTATCGGTGCCGGCGTTGCCATAAGCACAGTATGGATTGTTACCTGGATCAATTGCCGAGGTATTAAATCAGCCGGCACCTTCCAATTGATCACCACCATTCTCAAACTTCTCCCCCTCGGCCTGGTTACTCTCTTTGGCCTGTTTAAGTTAAATCCCGATAACTTCACATCATTCAACACCAGCGGAACCGGCGATTTTGCGGCCCTGACCAGTGCTGCATCCCTGTGTTTGTGGGCATTCCTTGGGCTGGAATCAGCCACAGTACCGTCCGATGATGTTCATGAGCCGGAGAAGACCATTCCCCGCGCAACAATTCTGGGCACACTGTTTTCCGCGATTCTTTATATCATCGCCACAGTTTCCCTAATGGGCATGATTGATCCAGCCTCTCTGGCAGCATCAACGGCACCCTTTGCAGATGGCGCCCGTATTCTTGTTGGTCCAATTGGAGCCATGGTTGTTGGCGTTGGTGCAGTTATCTCCTGCCTGGGTGCGTTGAATGGCTGGACTCTGATGACCGCCCAAATCCCTATGGCCGCGGCCCGGGACGGCTTGTTCCCGGCCGCATTTGGGAAACTGTCCAAGAAAGGATTGCCTGTCATCGGGATACTGATTTCATCAACGCTGGTAACTCTGCTGGTTGTAACAAACTTCAGCAAAGGTCTGGTGGGTGCATTTAACTTTATTATCAGCCTGGCTGTTATGACCACCCTGCTCCCTTACACCATGTCTACCGTTGCCAAACTGGTGATGATGCTGGGTCGAAAGAGTAATGATGGTCTGCCCATGCTGAGCACAAAGGATGTTGTAATCACATCTCTGGCATTCCTTTACTCCTTGTGGGCTCTTGCCGGCAGCGGGCAGGAAACGGTTTACTGGGGCTTCCTGCTGCTGATTGCTGGTCTGCCAATCTATATCTGGATTGAGTATCAGAAGCGAAAAGATAATCCACAGCCATTTACAGTCTCTCAGGCAGAAGTTCTGTAAAGCTCTCTATCGTTTGTCACAAAGCCGCTGCCTTCCAGCGGCTTTTTCTTTTTACTGGTAAGAGTCGAATCCTTAAGTCAGCTGGATTTTCCGGGAATCCCCTTCTAACTTTCAGCAATCGTCCGCCGAGGATTCTTTAATGAAACGCCTGCCTTCCTCCGCCCTTATTCTGAGCGGCTTACTCTTAGGATCAGTCGCTACTCTGCC
Source organism: Parendozoicomonas sp. 2304DJ65-17 (assembly GCF_058148445.1). NCBI lineage: Bacteria > Pseudomonadati > Pseudomonadota > Gammaproteobacteria > Oceanospirillales > Endozoicomonadaceae > Parendozoicomonas > Parendozoicomonas sp. 2304DJ65-17. The sequence continues at coordinate 67,285 of NZ_JBYVJV010000008.1, read as the reverse complement.
CCTGTCGCCTGTTGCTCTGGCTGAATCCGCGACCAAAGCAACCAACACCGACAACACACTCAAGCTCGAAAGAATCATCAGTATTGCCCGTGAGAAACAACCGACTATGCGGGTCATCAATACTTTTGAATCGACTTTTCAGGGCAAAGAAGTTGACCAGGTTTTCTACTTTCTCCCGAAAGACAAAACCACCCGGATCATGACCGTTGACTCTCTATCAGGAAAAGTTCTCGAAGATCGTCCCTACAGCGTTCCGGAGAAAAGAACCACTATTCCTCTGGAAACACTGTTGAGCCAACTGCGGGAAAAATACAGTATTCAGAAAATCATCCGTACCAGAACTGCTCAACAGGATGGCCGGGACGTTCGCATTATTATTTACGTGGATAAGCTGAAGCAGCAGCGGCTGATGATTGTTGATACCAAAACCGGGGAAGTTATATCCGATAAAGCCCGAAAGTTATCCTGAGCCGAATTACCTACCCTTCTGAAATCCCCGCCAATGCGGGGATTTTTTCTTCCAAAGTCACTATCCAGGGCGCCCATCAGACTACGACCTTGGTCTAATAGCGAATGCCTGAGATTTGCTCATACTTAGAGTCATTAAAAGTTAACTCAAATCAACAAAACATTAGCAACCGAAGCTAACAAGGTGGATAGAAACAGATGAAAGCTTCGGTTAGCAAAGTCTCAACGCCTCTGGCGAAGAGTATGCAGCGCTGCACCGCTGCATAAAAAGAGTGACAAAGGTATAACAACCTGCGTTATTCACCTGAAAAGCGGCTGGATACGACCTCCCTCCCTTAGCGTCCAGCCGCTTTTCACCTTTTCCATTACTCCTTCATTTTTATTCTCCAATAGGCCGACTCCAAGCCCTGCTTGCATTATGCACTTTCCTGAAACATCGGATTCATAAGTAAGACCAAGGTTCCATACATAGAAAAAGAAAACAAACCAATACTTAAATCAATAAAAGTTAATCGCACACATATAAGGAGAACGATATGGAAAGCATCGAAATGAGAGCACTGGGAAGATCTACTTCTGTAGAAACCGTACAACCAAAAGCTCAGGAAGAGTTTGTTGCTGATCTGAACGGATACAAAGTATCTGTAACTGCAAACAACGCACCTCACATGAGTGCCCTCTGGTCAGCAACTGACGGAGTGACCTTTGTTCCAAGCCGCGACGAAGTAACAAAAGCCATTGGTCATTACAAAGTAACTCTGATGGACAAAATCCACCTATTGGTCAGTGAGTTCAAAAGAACTCTTAATCTGGTCAAAGCGTGCAAGGCTGCATACCACCATACGGCTCTGAACTCACTTAAGTTTGATCTTGTAAAATGTCGCAGTGAAGCTGAAGAGTCTATAGAAGAAATCAAGAAGCGCACCAGAACTATGAAAGAGGACGGTGTTACCCTTCCCGAAAGTCTATCTGCTGAAGCCCGAGAGGCACTTCTGGTTAAGGTGAATAAAGAACTGGAATCTCTACCAGAAGAGGATACTGAGAGAGCCAAGATTCTTAGGACTCTCAGAAATGGATTGATTAAGATCAGTGCCTTTGTAGGATTCTGGGAAGACGACTCAAAAAAAGCAGTGACTTTAGCAACAGCTATACAAGAGCTTGCATCAAAGCAGAAGTAACGATAATACCCCGAACCGACTCAGGTTCGGGGTATTAATTTGAACAGATGTTTAAGCCACAGCACCAATACTCAGAATAGCCATCAGCAACACACTCAAAATAATCAACAGCGGCCAGACAAAAGAAAACCATTTATTGTAAGACACCCGACCAATTGCCAGCCCGCCCATAACAACACCGGAAGTAGGCGTAATGAGATTCACCACACCACTGGCTGATTGATAAGCGGTAATCACCAGATCCCGGCCAACATTCGAGAAGTCTGCCAGCGGCGCCATAATCGGCATGGTTAGTACCGCCAACCCTGAAGTTGATGGAACAAAGAAAGACAACACAATCTGAATCCAGTACATCACATTAATAAAGGCAATGGATGACAATCCGCTGACCGCCTGTTCTGCCCAGAACAAAACTGTATCTGTAATCATCCCGCCATTCATCACAATAACAATGCCACGGGCAATACCAATAACCAGTGCAACCCCCAAAAGATCAGCAGCACCTGCAACAAACGTGTCAGTAAATTCTTTTTCACTCAGTCGCCCAACAATACCCACAATAATGGACATCACCAGAAACAGAGCCGACATCCGAGCCATCCACCAGCCCTGGGATGACACACCCCAGATCATGATTCCGAATGCCACTAGAAACAGAAGAAGAATAATTTTTCTCTGGCCGTTTAATTCAGGAGCCTCTCCTTCACTGGAAGAGAGAAAGTGATCTTTATTGGACTGTTGCATACTGGCAACAAGAGACGTGGAAGGATCTTTGCGCACTCTTTCGGCGTAGCGCATCACATAAACAATACACACCAGCAAACCAATCACGTAAATCACCAGTCGCAGGTTAAGACCTTCGGTGAATGAAATACCCGCCGCATCAGAAGCAATAACAGTAGCAAATGGATTAACGGTTGATGCCAGAGTGCCTATACCGGCGCCAATCATAATAACGGCCACAGCGGTGAGGGCGTCATAACCCGCCGCAATCATCACCGGTAATAATAAAAGGTAAAAAGGCAGAGTCTCTTCCGCCATCCCGTAGATGGTCCCACCAAGAGAGAACACAAACATCAATATGGGAATCATCCATTTCTCTTTCCCCTGCAGCCCTGACATAGCTGCGGCAATACCAGCATCAATCGCCCCGGTATGAGTCACAACAGCCAGAAAGCCCCCGATAAATAATACAAACAGGGCGACGTCTATACCGTTAGCTTCATAAGTATCCGGGTTATAAAAGCCTGCGACAGGTGCCAGCACTACATCTTCAAAACCCTGGGGGTTTGGATCCACCTCATGATAAGTACCGGCAATCGGCACATCTTTACCAATCGCTTCATCAAGCCGGGTGTCGTACTGACCGGCCGGGACTATCCAGGTCAGGATGGCAACAAAGATGATAATGGCGACCAGTATTGTGTAGGCCGAAGGAAAGCTGAACTGCTTCATAACAGAAACCCTGCCCTGAATTGCCGGGAAACCGGGAGGATCAAACTTCCAATAACCACCAACTATTAAAACGTCGACAGACGTATGCTTGCCCGGTTTCAGAGTGAGCCTTGTTATAGTCGAAGCGATGAAATTTTGCACAAAACAGGAGGAAGAAAACGCACAGGAAATAGCCAGATAAAGCTATGACCCAAATCAAACGAATCTCGCAAAATCACACACCATCCGTAGTAAGCCCATTATTTTTAAACACCCCTCTACTTTTGTTTATATTTTTTACAAATCCGTCAATTTTAGTAGTCTATGATCTAGCCAAATCCGCAGCGAATTACGTATTTGTGCGCAATGCCAAAAAAAAACGGCATGGCTAATCTATGCACCACAAAACAGGTTTGCTTATAGCCGTTCAGAAACGCTAATGTGAAACTGCCAGTGCGGCATAAATGAAAGCCGAACAAGAACTGACAGTCATATCAGTTACCCACCGTCAGGTATGGCAGCCACTACTAGAATAGTGGCATGCAGGACAGGGAGATCTGAGCGACATGGTTTACAAACAACCGTTCAAACAACCCTGTTCATTTTCTAAACAGGAGATCTGTAATGTCCCGTTTTTACGTCGGCTCTGAAGTTGGTCAACTGAAAAAAGTTCTGCTGCACCGTCCAGAGCTGTCCCTGCGCCGTCTGACTCCAACTAACTGTGAAGACCTGCTGTTTGATGATGTTCTGCGTATCGAACAGGCTGGCGCTGAGCACGATGCATTCCAACAGGTTCTGCGTGACCAGGGCGTTGAAGTATTCCTGCTGCGTGATGTTCTGGCTGAAACTCTGGCCAACCCAGAAGCAAAAGCATGGGTCCTGGATCGTCAGGTAAACGAAAACCGTTACGGTGCCACCCTGGCTCGTGAAGTTCGCGCCTACTTCGAAAGCCTGACCAATGTTGACTTGGCTTCCCACCTGATCGGCGGCCTGACTGTTAACGAACTGGATTCTACTTGTGGCAGCCCGACTCTGGGCATGATGAACCAGACTGACTTCATCCTGGATCCAATCCCTAACCACCTGTTCACCCGCGACACGTCCTGCTGGGTATACGGCGGCGTATCCGTAAACCCAATGGCTAAGCCTGCCCGTAAGCGTGAAACTGTGCACATGCGTGCCATCTACAAGTTCCACCCAATGTTCAATGGTGCAGACTTCCACACTTACTACGGCGACACCGACCAGAACTACGATCTGGGCACCATCGAAGGCGGCGACGTACTGGTTATCGGTAAAGGCGCTGTACTGATCGGCATGTCCGAGCGCACCACAGCACAGGGTGTTGAAAACTTGGCTCGTTCCCTGTTCAAGACTGGTCAGGCTACCAAGGTTATCGCTCTGGAACTGCCTAAGGCACGTAGCTGCATGCACCTCGACACCGTGTTCACTCACATGGATGTTGACTGCTTCACCTACTACCCAGACATCATGAAAGGTAACAACTGCTGGGAACTGACTCCTGGCGACAACGAAGACATCGTCTTCACTCAGGTTAAAGACGGCTTCACCAACTCCATCGCCCGCGCTCTGGACCTCGACTCCCTGCGTATGATCCCAACTGGTGGTGACGTATTTGAAGCTGAACGTGAGCAGTGGAACGACGCCAACAACGTTCTGGCCGTTAAGCCTGGTACCGTTGTGACTTACGAGCGTAACGTTTACACCATTGAAAACATGCAGAAGGCCGGTATCGAAGTACTGACCATTCCAGGTGAAGATCTGGGCCGCGGCCGCGGTGGCGCTCGCTGCATGAGCTGCCCAATGGAACGTGACGGCATTTAATAACTGCTTCGCACAGCATGACCCGGCCTGTAGGATATGCACTATAAAGTTCATACAGGCCGACTGTTTTTCTTCCTGCCGACTTTTCGGCAGGAAAGTTTAAAATCGCGTTTTTACAAACGTTAATCATCTTGTAATCAGGATTATTATCATGGCTTTTAATCTGCGTAACCGTAGCTTCCTGCGTCTGCTGGACTTCACCACCCAGGAAATCCAGTACATGCTGGACCTGTCCCGTGACCTGAAGCGCGCCAAGTACGCTGGCACCGAACAGCAGCGCATGAAGGGCAAGAACATCGCCCTGATTTTTGAAAAAGCTTCCACCCGTACCCGTTGCGCCTTCGAAGTTGGCGCTATGGATCAGGGCGCAAACGTAACTTACATCTCCGGCGGCTCCCAGATGGGCAAGAAAGAGACTGTAAAAGACACTGCTCGTGTACTGGGTCGTATGTACGACGGTATCGAATTCCGTGGCTCCAAGCAGGTTCACGTTGAAGAACTGGCTGAGTTCTCCGGTGTACCAGTATGGAACGGCCTGACTGACGAATGGCACCCAACCCAGATCCTGGCTGACATGCTGACCATGGTTGAACACGGTCGTGGCAAGCAGCTGCACGAAATGAAGTTCTGCTACCTGGGCGACGGCCGCAACAACATGGGTAACTCCCTGATGGTTGGCCTGGTGAAGATGGGTGTTGATTTCCGCATCGCCGCTCCTAAGGCTTACCAGCCTGAAGCATGGCTGGTAGAAGAGTGCCAGAAGATCGCTGAAGAAACTGGCGCCAAGATCACCCTGACTGAAAACGTTGACGAAGCCGTTAAAGACTGCGACTTCCTGTACACCGACGTTTGGGTATCCATGGGTGAGCCTGCCTCCGCTTGGGATGAGCGCGTTGCTCTGATGAAGCCTTACCAGGTGAACATGGACGTGATCCGCAAGACCGGCAACCCACACGTTAAGTTCATGCACTGCCTGCCAGCATTCCACAACGAAGACACCACTGTTGGTGCTGAAGTTGCTGAGAAGTACGGCATGAACGGCCTGGAAGTAACCGAAGACGTATTCGAATCCGATATGTCCATCGTGTTCGATGAAGCGGAAAACCGCATGCACACTATCAAGGCCATCATGGTTGCCACCCTCGGTGACTAAGAACTGGGCGGCCAGTAATGTCTGATAGTTCGGTTTAAACCGAAATCGAAAAGAAGGAGGCGAATGCCTCCTTCTTTTTTTTGCTCCCTCGCCTTTATTGACTATATACACATCAATGTTTTGTCTTTGAGTTCAAAAACTTGTTCAAAGTCAACATAAGTGTTGACCGGTTATGACAATGTTGAGCGCTCAGAATAAAAGACTCTACGAATAATGAGGGTGCTGCAGGAAGCTGCATCGTTCACCAACTGTACTCAGCCAGAATACTCTGCTCCCAGCATGGAGCGAGTAATGGCTTCAGAAGGAATCGGAACATGCTTGTTGTAATGGCCTTGGGCGGAAACGCCATACTCCAACGCGGCCAACCACTGGAAGCACACATCCAGCGAGAAAATATCCGCACAGCCGCAAGGTCTATCGCAGCTGTTGCCAAACATCATCAGGTGGTTCTCACCCACGGCAATGGCCCCCAGGTTGGCTTACTTGCACTTATGAACGAAGCCTATGAAGAGGTAAATAATTATCCTCTTGATGTTCTTGGCGCACAAACTCAGGGCATGATTGGCTTTATGTTCGAGCAGGAACTGCGCAACGAGATGCCCGGTAAAAAAGTTTGCACAGTATCTACGCAAACCATTGTTGACCCAGGTGATCCAGCCTTTGAAGCCCCCGACAAATTCGTTGGTCCCGTATATACCTATGAAGAAGCCCAGGTTATTAAAAATGCCAACCCATCCTGGGTTTTAAAAGAAGACGGCAATTACTTTCGCCGGGTTGTGCCTTCCCCACAACCAAAAGAAATTCTCGAACTGCCATCACTCCGTCATATTGTGGCCTCTGGCGACATAACTGTTATCTGTGGTGGTGGCGGTGGCATTCCGGTACGTAGAGATAGCGAAGGAAAACTCCATGGTGTAGAGGCTGTTGTCGACAAAGACCGCGCCTCCAGAGCCCTCGCTGAAGGCATAGAAGCCGACGGATTAATCCTATTGACAGACGTACCGGCAGTAGAAACGAATTACGGTCAGCCGGACTCCCGCAAAATAAAAGAGTGTACACCGCAGGAGTTTGAGGCTTTTCCGTTTGCGGCTGGCAGCATGGGTCCTAAGGTAGAATCCGTATGCCATTTCGTCAGGGCAGGTGGTAAATTTGGTGCCATCGGAGCGTTGGATTCTGCGGAAGACATACTGACTGGCAAGTCAGGAACCTTTGTTAAGGTGGATGTCCCAGGCGGAATCACATACTACGACTAAATACGCACCGACATGCCTTTACTCTATCGCATACATAACCCGCAGAACTTGGCTTTGCGGGTCAGCCGTATTGCGTGCTGTATTCATTTACAGCCGCCAAAGCACTGTACTAACGATGTTCCATGTTGATTGACCTGGAGTCTGATCAACAGGTGAACCCCATCGGGGTTTATCCACAAGCGTACAGCCGTCTACTGGAGCACCAGCACAACACCAACAGGTGTCATTGCTGTTATTCCATCGTACCGCCATGAGCGAAAAAAACTGCTGTGTGTTTTTGGATATACGCCCGGTGAGCACGGTGCGTCTGTTTATCCTCGATTCCGTTTTCAGGACAGGAAACAAATATGTCCCAGAGCCTAATACGCTATACCAACATCCTCAGTATTGTGGGTGATATTATCCGGGTGGAAGTTCCCAACCTGGATGGCGCTCAGTCACAGGCCCGTAATGGTGACCTGGCCCTGATTGAGCAGGATGGCCAGCCATACTCCATGGCGCAGATCATCAAGCTGAAAGGCAGCGAAGTTTCCCTGCAGGTTTTTGCCGGCACCAAGGGACTTTCTACCACAGCTGCAGTCTGCTTCCTGGGTGAACCAATGCAGGCTACCTACTCCCCTAACATTCTGGGTCGTATCTTTAACGGTGCCGGTGAAACCATCGACGGTGGACCAGCACTGGATCAGGAGCCCAAGGTTGTTATCGATGGTCCTTCCGTAAACCCAGCCCAGCGTGTTCTGGCGTCCCGCATGGTACGTACTAACGTTCCCATGATCGACGTATTCAACACCCTGGTTGAATCCCAGAAGATCCCCATCTTTTCCGTATCCGGCGAACCTTACAACCAGTTCCTGGCTCGTATCGCGATCCAAGCCGAAGCTGACGTTGTAGTTTTCGGTGGTATGGGTCTGATCTTCGACGATTACCACTTCTTCAAAACTGAGTTTGAAAACGCGGGTGTATCCTCCCGTACCATCATGTACTCCAACCAGGCATCTGATCCGACTGTAGAACGTCTGATGATTCCTGATCTGGCTCTTGCCACTGCTGAACACTTTGCAGTAGAAGAAGGCAAGAAAGTACTGGTACTGCTGACCGACATGACTTCCTACGCTGACGCGATGAAGGAAATCGGTGTAGCAATGGACAAGATCCCTGCTAACCGTGGTTACATGGGTGACCTGTACTCCCAGCTGGCCAAGCGTTATGAAAAGGCTGCCGACTACAAGGGCGCTGGCTCCGTAACCATTCTGGCGGTAACTACCATGCCAGGTAACGACGTGACCCACCCAGTACCAGATAACACTGGTTACATCACTGAAGGTCAGTTCTACCTGCACGACGGCGTACTGGATCCATTCGGTTCTCTGTCTCGTCTGAAGCAGATGGTTATCGGTAAGGAGACCCGTGAGGATCACTCCCAGATCATGAACACCATGATCCGTTTCTACTCCGATTCCGTGAATGCGAAGCAGAAGCAGGCCATGGCCTTCGAACTGTCCGACTATGACCTCAAGACCATCAAGTTCGGTGATTTCTTCCGCGAGCGCTTCATGGCTCTCGACGCAGCAATGCCTCTGGAAGAAGCTCTGGATACCTGCTGGCAGACTCTGGCGGAGTGTTTCACTCCCGAAGAAACGCTGATGAAGCAAAGCCTGGTTGAGAAGTACTGGCCTGCCAATGTTCAGGCCAAGGTCAATGCCGAGGCTGTAGCTGCTGCGGAGGCCTAAACCATGGCCACCAAAATATCTCTGAACAAGAGCTCGCTCAATAAGGAAAAAGCCAGCCTTAAAACGTTCAACCGTTACCTGCCTGCGCTGGAACTGAAGCGTCAGCAGCTGATGGCCGAACGCAAAAAGGCGGAAGAGGCCCTCAAAGAGGTGCACGACCGTATTGAGCGTATCGAAGCGGATATCGCCGCACAGCTGCCTATGCTGGCCTGTGAAGATATCAACATCGATGATCTGGTTAAGGTGACCAACGTGGTTCTGACCGAACAGAACATTGTTGGCACCAGCGTTCCCCTGCTGGAACGTGTTGAGGTGGAAGTGAAGCCATACAGCTTCCTGACCAAACCTCACTGGGTCGACTTTCTGGTTGAAAAGCTGAAAGAGATGGTTGAACTGTACGTTGAAAGCCAGGTGCGCGAACTGCGTTACCAGGAAATCAGCGCCGCAACCAAAACAACTTCTCAGCGGGTGAACCTGTTCTCCAAGGTTTTGATTCCTAAGACCAAGCAGAACATTGCCAAGATCAAGATCTTCCTGTCCGACCAGGATCGGGCTGGTGTTGTAAACGCCAAGATCTCGAAAGGCAAAATGGATGCCGCGGAAGCGCTCATGTTGAAAGAGCGCGCAGCTGCCAAAGCCGCCGCGGCCAGCTAAAGGAGAGGACGTGTATGAGTATTAAAGCGCTCAAAAAAATCACCCTCTACGGGCTGGCCAGTGAAAAAGATGCTCTGCTGCGCGGGCTGCAAAGTCTGGGCTGCATGCACCTGATACCACTGACAGAAGCTCAGAGTGGTGAAGGCGAACTGACCGAACCTCAGTCTGCCAAAGACGCACTGAACTGGCTGACCAGCTGCCCAACCAAGCGCCGCGAAGCCAAAACTGCTGGTGAGCAAACAGCTGACTCTATTGTGGCCAGCGTTCTGGATAACAAACTCCAGCATCGCCATGCCTCTGATGAACGTGACGCACTGGTTAAGCGGATTCAGGAAGTTCGCCCCTGGGGTGAATTCTCCTTCCCAGACCTGAGTGACATGGCCAATGTCCGCCTGTGGTTCTATGTCGTACCACAGAAAGACATGGAAGCTGTTAACGCTTTAGAGCTGCCCTGTGAAGTTGTTCACCGGGATAACAAGGATTGCTACGTTGTGGTTCTTTCTGAAGAAGAACCTGACGCAGAAATCCTGCCGGTTAAGCGCTCTCACGTAGGTGAGCACTCTCTCTCTGAACTGGAAGAGATGCTGGAAGCAGCAGAAATGCGTCTGGAAGACGTCCAGGGTGAACGCGAAAGTCTGACTCGCTGGATCTACATCATCGGCCAGGCGGTTGCCCGCTTTGAAGATGAAAAAGTTCTGGCAGATGTCAGCAACAGTGTTCTGGACGAAGACCAGTTCTTCCTGCTGTCTGGCTGGATGCCAGCCGACCGGGAAGAAGATGTACGCAAGTTTGTTGATGCTCAGCCTGCAGCGGTAACTATTGAAGAGCCAACTGAAGACGACGTGCCCCCCACTCTTCTGGAAAGCCAGGAGTCTACCGGTGGTGGCAGCGAAGCCTTCAGCTTCTTCCAGGTTCCAAGCTACCGGGCATGGGATCCGGGCAACATGGTGTTTTACTCCTTTGCCTTGTTCTTTGCCATGATCATGAGTGATGCCGCTTACTGTGCGATTTTCGCCGGCATTATCTTTATGAACCGCGGCAAGCTCAACGCTAGCACTGGTGGTATCCGCCTGAAGAACATGGGTTACTTCATGTCTCTGTTGGGTGTGGTCTGGGGTGTTCTGATCGGCAGTTACTTTGGTGTTTCTCCTGACGAAACCTCCCTGCTCGGCAAGATCGCATTTATCGATCTGAATGACTACGGCGCGATGATGTCACTGTCTATCGCCATCGGTGTTGCTCACCTGGTGATTGCCAACTGCATGAGTGCCTGGGTGAATCGTCAGCGAAGTACAGCTCTGGCCCCTCTGGGTTGGGCACTGCTGATGGGTGGTGGTCTTGGTCTTTATCTTGCCAAGAGCAACTACCTGCCAGTGTTCTTTGCCGACACAGCAGGTCCTGCACTGATGATTCTTGGTGCGGTTCTGATCTTCCTGTTCACCAGTGAACGGAAAATCACCGGTATCGCAAGTCTTCTGCTGCGCATACTCGATGGCCTGAAAGGTGTCTATAACGTCACCAGTGCTTTTGGTGATGTTTTGAGCTACATGCGTTTGTTTGCTTTGGGTCTGTCCGGTGCTTCTTTGGCCATGACCTTCAATAATCTGGCAACAGATGCCCTGAACAGCAGCCCGGTAACCGGTGTTCTGTTCGCTGGTTTGATCTTACTGCTTGGTCACGTACTGAACTTCGCACTCTGCATCATGAGTGGCGTGGTACACGGTATGCGTCTCAACGTTATTGAATTTGTTAACTGGGGTATGTCTGACGAAGGCTACCCATTTAAAGCGTTTCGTAAACAAGAGGATTGAAAATGGAACAACTGATTATTGCTCTGGGCTGGGTCGGCGTATTCGCACCGGTTGCACTGGGTGCTGTTGGTTCTGCTATCGGCTGTTCTGTCGCTGGTCAGGCTGCCTGTGGCGCTATGCTGGACGTTGAATCCGGTTACGGTAAGTTCGTGGGTGTTTCCGCGATGCCTTCTTCCCAGGTTATCTACGGTATCGTAATCATGTTCACCCTGTCTGGCCTGGGTGTAACCATGGCCACTTCAGCTGGCCTGTTCGGTATTGGCCTGCTCACTGGTATTGCCCTGATGTACTCCGCCATCTACCAGGGTCAGGCAGTTGCTGCATGTATCAATGCTTCCAAGAACAAGCCTGAAGTCTTCGGTCTGTCTATCGCTCCTGCTGCTATCGTAGAAGGCTTCGCGGTATTCGCCTTCGTATTCGCACTGGTTCTGGGTCAGGCAATCGCCTGATCCCAGCCATTAAGAATTAAGAGGGATACTGATGAGCGTTACTAACGAACAAATCTCAGTAGGCGTACAGCAGCTGATCGAAAAACTGCGCAGCCAAGGCGTTAGCTCCGGCCGCACAGAAGGCGAGCGCCTGATCGAACAGGCTCGCGAAGAAGCTGCACGCATCGTTGCTGAAGCAAAGAAGGAAGCTGAGTCCATCACTTCCAAGGCCAGGAAAGAAGCTGAGTTCACCGTAAAATCCGGTGAAGAGTCTCTGGAACTGGCTGGCCGCAACGCGGTACTGGAACTGAAAGCCTACCTGATGGAGAAATTCTCCAACCGTATTGGCGAAGCTGTTTCCAGTGAAATGCAAGACCAGGGCATTCTTCAGAACATGATTCTGGAAGTTGCCGGTCGCAGCTCTCTGAAAGCTGAAAACAACATCGCAGCTATCCTGCCAAGCAAGGTAGTAGGTGTTGACGCCCTGCGCGCTAACCCAGAAGAGCTGAAAGAAGGCACTCTGGGTTACTTTGTAGCCCGCAACGGCATGGAAATGCTGAAAGACGGCGTAACCTTTGAAGTCAGCGAAGAGCAGAAGTCCGGCGTGACTTTCCGCTTGAACGACAAAAACATTGAGGTGGAACTGGATGATGCAGCAGTGAGCGAAATGCTGCTGAAGCATCTGCAGCCCCGCTTCCGTGCGCTGCTGGAAGGTACTATCAAGTAACCATCCGCTAGGTAAGGTTGCATTCTGTTCGGGAGCAGCGATCCTGCCTCCCGAACAGTCTCTGTAAAGCAGTCTTTGAACAAACGCAACGGAGCAAGTCATGGCAGAAAATGCCTATTACACCTTACTGACTTCGCTGCCTCATATTGACTCCTTGTTCAGCAGCAAGATCACTCCGATCTCCCGCTTTCAGCTCGACAAACGTTTGTCCATGCTGAACACCGCGGACCAGCAACGTCTGGTAGCGATCGAAAACCTGCTGCACTGGGATCATCTGGGCGACGATGTTGACGAAACCGCCTTGATTCGTCAGGCCGAGCGCGCCCGGGCAACTCTTGGAAGTCAGGCTCTGAATGACCTGATCGACTGGCGCCTGGACATGCGCACTATTATTGCGGCCCTGCGCAGAAAACACGCAGGTCAGCAGGCGCCAACCGTTCCCAAGTGGAGCTATGGTACTCGCTACGAATACATCCGCAGCCACTGGAATTCACCCACTCTTGGTCTGGGAAGTGCGTTCCCATGGATCCCAAAGGTGAACGAGTGTCTGCGCAACGGTGAATGCGTCACTCTGGAAAAGATTCTGCTTCAGGCCGTTTGGGAACACTTGAACCATTTGGCCATGAAGCACCGCCACGATTTTGAAGCCGTCGTTATCTACGTACTGCGCTGGAATCTGGTGGCTCGGTGGACAGCCTACGACACTGACAAAGCCCGGGTTCGCTTCCGCACCCTGATCGAGAACAGTCTTGGTGACTTTAAAGATCAGCTGCCTGCAAGTGACCGTACTTAAGCGAGCCTTTCGTAGCCACTCTGAAGTGTGCTTTTCGTAAACGAATTGGGCGAGGATTACAGAAGATTATGAGCACTGATTTTAAAAGCAAAGGTGAGACAACTGCCACAGCCCGAGTGGTTGCGGTAAATGGTGACATTCTCACCATTGAAGCGGCCAGCGATGAAACTCGTCTGGTCAAGAACGAAGTGGTCTACGTGGCTCCCAGCCGCAAAGAAAACGAAGACCTCGACGAAAAACTGATGTCTGAAGTTCTGCGTGTAAACGGCCGCAGCGCAGATATCCAGGTTTTCGAAGACACCAGCGGCGTAGGTGTTGGTGACGCGGTTTATCAGTCTGGCGAGCTACTGTCTGTAGAACTCGGCCCTGGTTGTCTGAGCCAGATCTTTGATGGTCTGCAAAACCCACTGGAACGTCTGGCCCAGCTGCACGGCACTTTCCTGAAACGTGGTGTTCAGGTTGAAGCTCTGGATCGTTCCAAAGAGTGGTCTTTCGTAGCCACTGCCCGCGTTGGCGACAAACTGCGTGCTGGTGAAACTCTGGGTACCGTTCAGGAAGGCCGTTTCACTCACAAGGTCATGGTTCCTTTCAACCAGCGTGGCACCGTGACTGTTCAGTGGATTCAGGAAGGTACTTTCAACGTTGATACCGTTGTTGCCCGCGTTGCTAACGAACAGGGCAAAGAGATCGAGCTGAACATGATTCAGCGCTGGCCGGTGAAGCAATCTATTGCTGAAACTCTGGGCCGCAGCGGTAAGACAGCTCGCCAGTTCCCTTCCGAGCCTCTGATTACTCAGCAGCGTCTGATCGACACTTTCCTGCCAATCGCCCGTGGTGGCACCGGCTGTATCCCTGGCCCATTCGGAGCTGGTAAGACTGTGCTGCAGCACACTCTGTCCAAGTACGCTTCCGTTGATATCGTAATCGTTATCGCCTGTGGTGAACGTGCCGGTGAGGTTGTAGAAACCATCACTGAATTCCCTCAGCTGTCTGACCCAACTGGATCCGGCACCCTGATGGATCGTACCACCATCATCTGTAACACCTCCTCCATGCCGGTTGCGGCACGTGAGGCTTCCATCTACACCGGCATGACTCTGGGTGAGTACTACCGTCAGATGGGTTACAACGTTCTGCTGCTGGCCGACTCCACTTCCCGCTGGGCACAGGCGATGCGTGAAACCTCCAACCGTTTGGAAGAGATTCCAGGTGAAGAAGGCTTCCCGGCTTACATCGACTCCGCTATCAAGGGTCTGTACGAACGTGCTGGCGTTATCACCAACGAAGACGGCGAAAGTGGCTCCATGACCATGATCGGTACCGTATCTCCTGCTGGTGGTAACTTCGAAGAGCCTGTGACCCAGTCCACTCTGGCGACCGTGAAGTGCTTCCTGGGTCTGTCTTACGACCGTGCCTACAAACGTTTCTTCCCGGCTGTAGATCCACTGATCTCCTGGTCCCGCTACCTGGAACAGCTGGCTCCCTGGTACAAAGAAAACATCTCCGAAACCTGGGTTAGCGACGTTAAGGAAATGCAGAGCCTGATCGTAACTGGTGAAAGCATCAACCAGATGATGCAGGTAACCGGTGAAGAAGGTGTCACTCTGGCTGACTACGTGACCTACCAGAAAGCACTGTTCCTGGACATGGTCTTCCTGCAGCAGGACGCTTTCGACAAGATCGACGCGGCCTGCCCAATGGCACGTCAGCAGTTCTGCTTCGGCCTGATCGTAGACATTGCCCGCAACCAACTGCAATTCAGCGACAAGAAAGAAGCCCGTGACTTCTTCGTGAAGCTGACTGGTCTGTTCAAGAACCTGAACTACGCACACTTCGAATCCAGCGAGTACAAAGAGTACGTTGCTAAGATCGAAGAACTGCTGGGCGAGTTCAAGTCTTCTGCAGAAGCGGCATAATCAGCTAACTCCTTTAGCTGTTAAACAAAAAAACCGGCGAGTTATTCGCCGGTTTTTTTATGCCTGACAGTCTTTTAGAGAGCAAAAAGCCTTAAGCACAAAAACATGGAAACTTCTCCCATCTCCATGCCCTGTTATCAAAAGCCTTTCAGCTGTCTTATATAGATATTCCCTGAGACTTCTCTGCAACTGTTAAGGTCGCTTTGCATTTCGTAAGTATCACAGGTGAGCTGTGTTTTGGCGTCATGCCCCCAGCACGTGTAAACACCACTTAAATAATAACGACCATCTTTGTTGTCTCGCTGGCATTGGAATAGAGCACGATAGTCATAAGCATCCTGCAACTCAGGATAAGTCACGTAACCGCCTACGTTCTGAGAGATCACTTTCGCGGTAGGGACTTCAAGAAATACTGACTCAACATCGTCAAAGTAAACCTCCTGGGTAAGGTTGGAGCAGGTGCCGTGCTTCTCCCATTCGTGGTTTAACAGATCCTTCATGCCAACCGGAATCACAGTTTCGAGAAACTTCTTGGTTTCGCTGGTGATATTGGTCCAGTTCAACCCACAGATGTCCTTGCTGTAGTTACAACCCGGACTGTAAGAACAATCACTGGGGTATTTGGAGGTATCCAGATATTGAGGCCAGAACCCATGAAGGCCCAGTGTTGTCATATTGATGACTGCGGGTGAAGAGCAGTTCTTCTCA
Source organism: Parendozoicomonas sp. 2304DJ65-17 (assembly GCF_058148445.1). Taxonomy (NCBI): domain Bacteria; kingdom Pseudomonadati; phylum Pseudomonadota; class Gammaproteobacteria; order Oceanospirillales; family Endozoicomonadaceae; genus Parendozoicomonas; species Parendozoicomonas sp. 2304DJ65-17. The sequence goes on along the minus strand of NZ_JBYVJV010000008.1, from coordinate 51,187 downwards.
TCTGAGTGTGTAGCGCAGAATTGTGGAACCCAGCTTTGTGCCAGCAGGTAATAGCTGAAATTTCCCGGCTGGCCGTTCTTCACTGCGGCATAGGGATTCAAACCGTCTGAAAAGCTGGCCTGGGCGGCCAGAGCAAGCCCGGCAATAACGAATTTTAAATAGCGAGATGTATGCATTTCTTCCTCCCCGGATATTGGTGACAGAGCTTGGACTCTTTTCACTCAAAAACGGCAGAAAGCAGGGAAGGAATGACAATACTGGCAACTGCGATGTTAGGCCTGACTGAAGATTTTCAGGATGCTACCGAATATTAGCAGAATTAATGGGTATTAAGAACATCTACTTATTTCCTCTGAATACAAGAGGAATATGATGTCAATTACCTACTGGAGAGTATCTCCACCACTGACTGGACGCTTGTAATCTAGAGCTACCCCCTCTTTCTTATGCGTCCGAACACATACTGGATTCAAGGAAAACAAGATGCGTATTGTTATCGCACTTGGCGGCAACGCCATGCTTCAGCGCGGTCAACCTCTGGAAGCAAGCATTCAACGTGAAAACATTCGTAAAGCTGCAGAAGTTATTGCCCGCGTAGCCCAGAAGCATGAAGTTATTCTGACTCACGGCAACGGCCCACAGGTTGGCCTGCTGGCTCTGCAAAACGCCGCTTACGACAAAGTGTCCCCTTACCCACTGGACGTTCTGGGCGCAGAAACTGCCGGCATGATCGGTTACATGATGGAGCAGGAACTGTACAACCAGATGCCAGGTGCACAGGTGGCCACACTGGTTACCCAGACTCTGGTTGATAACAACGATCCTGCATTCCAGAACCCAACCAAATTTGTTGGCCCTGTATACAGCAAGGAAGAAGCTGAAGCTCTGGCCGCAGAAAAAGGCTGGGATATCAAAGCTGACGGCGAATACTTCCGTCGAGTAGTACCTTCTCCTCTGCCTCAAAGCATTGTAGAAGTTGAGATGGTTAAGAAACTGTCTGAAATGGGCGCTCTGGTTATCTGCTCCGGCGGTGGTGGCGTACCAGTTCGCAAGGATGAAGAAGGCAAGTTGTCTGGCGTTGAAGCGGTAGTAGACAAAGATCTGACCGCAGCCCTGATGGCTGAGCAAATGGGTGCTGACGCTCTGGTAATCATGACTGATGTTTCCGCCGTTTGCGTAAACTTCGGCCAGCCAGACCAGAAAGAAATCCACAAAGCTTCTACCCAGGGCATTGGCGAGCTGGACTTCCCAGCCGGTTCCATGGGTCCAAAAATCGACTCCTGCGCTAACTTCGTAGAGAAAGGTGGCCGCTTCGCCGCTATCGGCAGCCTGTACGACGTTGAAAAAATCGTTGAAGGCCAGGCAGGCACCTGGATCACCAACGAAGTTGAAGGCATCTCTTTCTACGAAAAGAAAGACGCTGCTGAAGCCTGATCAGGCACGGGCGGGGATACCTCCCCGCCTGTTTCCCTTCTGACGCCCCCTCAAAAAGCAAATTACCCGACAGTTATCTTCTATTACACCGCTGTTTTTATAACCAAAATACATACCTGTATTAGCCCATATAACATTAGATAAATCAGGCACTATTATTTCGGTTTTTTATACCCCCTTCCTTGCAAGACCGTAAACCCCTGCTAGATATACCCCCTATCCATTTCAATCACGCGTTTAACGCTCATTCTGCCGGAGTGTGCAGAGGAAGGACTATGCCAGGTATTCAGAGCCCTAAGATCGATTCCAGTCGTCTATTGCTAACTGCCAGTATTGCTGTTTCCACACAAGCTATGGCTTCTACAGATGTGGATAACTTCAGGGTTCTGGGGGGAGCTCTTGCTGGAAGCAACGGGTTTGCTTCATCACCACAACTTCAGGATACTCTCCGTAATCACCCTGAATGGGGATGGCTGCCCGCGTATAAAATAGAGGGTCTTTCCAAACACCCTTACACCTTTACAGATCGTGCGTATGAAGCTCTTTCTGGCGAAATAATGCCACTGCTCACTATTGCTGCACTTCATACCCTTTCAACCACTGCAGGCTTACAGTTCCACCAGCTCTGGCGGGCGAACCCTGAAAAAGTAGCTGACTACGCCTGGCGTTTTGGCGAGGCCATTGGTGACCTTGCATCTACCGACACTGTAACCGAACTGATGTGGCGACTGTTTGCCACCAACGCAGATTTTTTCAAATCACCAGATTTCGCCAATAGCCCGAATGGAGTTATGGCATGGCGTCTGCTAAAGCGTGGTTTGGCTTATAGCTATATGATCGGGAGCAACATTCCGGACGCAATGCGTCAACATGTTGTGAATTCTGTAGGATTTGTCGGCATCCCATTTGAAACAGCCGAGCTTAATGAACACTTTGCACTGACATTTATCAGCTCCAGCACTGCCGACGATCCCGGCAGGCCAGATAGCGCTTACCTCGACCTGGATTTTGTTAATCAACAAAAACCCTTTGATGACCCCAGGGGCGGGTTCGAAGAGGCTCTTGTAGCACTCGACAAAACCAGTCGTGCACACAACGTTACCCGAGTTCGCTTCTACCCATCAATTATGGGTGACCAAAGAAAAGATGGTGAACTGGCGCTGTTTATACGTCCTTACTTTAATCACCAACCAGGGCCACTGATACGCGTACCTGCACGTTTTGGCTCGAGCAGTACCCGCATCTGGTGGACTGACGCGATGGATCGCGGGATCCTTGAACGCGTATATAACGACGATCAGTACTCCATCGTGAAGTACCTCAATAGCCTGATGGACTACAAAAGCAGCGTTATTACACCTTTGTCTGACGGCATTCTTGAAAAACTGCCTGCATTAATCGAGTGGGCATCTAACGAGCCCATTGCCAACGATTATGGTTTTAATCTTGAGCAACAGAAGCATACTGCCGCAGAGCCTGATGTTGTTGATATCGAAGACGACCTGAATCTTGGCTTACCCGGCAAGCCCAAGCAGTCAATGAATCTCACTGTAATAAAAGCCGGCAAGAAAAAAGCAGTCCTGTTTATGGATGGACATTTCAGCCAGGGGGCAGAACTGCCCATCATGGTGATGATAACCCGCAGTGGCTATGACGACGTCAAACTTGCCGATTTACTGCAACTGGAAAAACACATGCCATGGCTCCAGTACCGTGGTAGTTACAAAATTGCTTTCTCCCTTGCGAAAAGCAAAGCTTACAGTGTGCTGGTGCAGAGACTAATGATGTCTCGCTCCAAACAGTTTAAAGCTGCTAAGGAGCTGGCCAGTTCGCGTTATCTAAAAGGCAGGTCGGATCTTTTCACGGCCACCGAACATGCGACCATTAACAAGCTGGATGATGAAACAACGCAAGGACGGGATCCTAAAGAAGCATTGGCAGCATCTCTGGCTGAAATTGAAGACTCGGATGAGTACAAAGATCTCCTCAAACTTGAGAAAGACCTTAAAGATCTGAAAGATGGTGTCCCTACAGAACAGCAGCTAAAAATTGCCGAAGAAGCAGTTACCGCTGCCCAGAAGAAAGTCGACCAAGTCTATAAAGACCTGTCAACAAAACACAGCCTGACAGACCAAAGTCTGAAGAGACTCCGGGGATTTCAGGATGAAATAGAAAAGAAAAGAGGAGCCGATGAGGGCCTCGACACAGCCAGAAAAAACCTCTCTGACTATTTAACAGAGCTCAAACTTAAGTCACCAGGGGCTGTAAGGTCTTTGCTTGAAAGAGATTTCAAAGATCGACAAAAATTAACTAAAGCAACCAAGGATAAAACCACTCTCAGCGACAAACTTACTGGAGCTAAGAGTGATATTGCCGCAAAAGAAACTGCGATAGATGATCATATAGCCAAGCATGAAAATCTTGCTCTTCATACCGTTCTGGACAAATTGAACAGGTTGGGCGAGAGCGTTAAGGACGGTTCCAGCGATGATGCCCTTAAAGGCATGTTCGATGACCTGCGCAAAGCGGGCAAGAGCCGATGGACGCTACCTGGCGGCCCTTGGTATGAAGCTAAATCCCTGTTCAAGAACCTCGTCAGCTCCATTCCTGTTATTGGTTCTCACTTTGGACCAGAAGCAGAACTGAAACGCCATAAAGAAACAATGGCGAAGCGGGCTCAGGAAGCTAAAGACGCCGCTGATGAAGCACTGAGACAACGCACAGAGAGGCAGCATCAAGCCAGGGTTGAAGCTGAACAAAAAGCTCTGGAAGACAAGAAACAAGCCTTTGACAGTGCCGAAAGTGAACTGAAGCAGAAGAAAGAAGATATCGGAAAGCTCTCCACAGAGCTAAGCGCCAAGAAGAAAGAACTAACTGGTATCACTGAGGAAGCAGCTCTAACAGCTGCCAACGAACACATCAGCAAACTCGAGAAGGAACTGGAAACAGCTGAAACGAAACGGGTAGAACTGGAAGGAGCCATAACTAAACACCAGAAAGCCCTCGAAGAGCAACAAGCCAAGCTTAAGAGCGATATTGAAAAGCCTAAGCAGCTAAGAAAAGACTACGAAACTGCTAAAGCGGAAGCAGAACGGACTGGCACCGAGCTTGCAAAAGTTAAAGAAGCCCAAGAAAAACTGGCCAAAGAAGTAGAAGAACGTGAGAAGCAGTTCAAAGCAACAAAACAAACATTTGAACAAACGAAACAGGAAACTGATGAGCTAGAAACTAAACACACTACAGCCAACGATAAGGTGGCAGAAATAGGGAAGAAACAACTGGAAACGCAGAGTCTAGTTACTGAGCTGACAGATAAACATAAAGACGCCGAATCTGCGAGAGATCAAATCCAGAAAGATCTGGATAGCGTTAAAGATCAATTAGGCGACGCTGCCAAAGATAAAGAATCGGTTGTAAACCTTGCAGCTGAGCTTGAACCTCAGCTTGAAGAAGCAAACAGAACCGTTACTGATCTGAAGTCCCAACTAGGAAAAGCTCAAGATAAAGAAAAAGACCTGGGCACAAAGAGTACACAAGCTAAAGCAGATGCTGAGCGATTCAAGGCTGATCTTGCGGCCGCCAAAGACAAACTGGAAACTCTTGAAGCCCAAGAGAAGGTAGAACGAGATAAGTTCACTAAGGCTAAGACAGCCTATAACGCAGCCACAGGGAGAATGACATCTCTTACATCTGATATTGAGAAAGTGGCAGGAGATATCGAAGAGCTTAAAGAGAAAGTATCGACTGCTGAAGCAGCAAATAATGACCTCGGCAAAAAAGTGGCAGATGATGAGGAAGCAACAGGCAAGCTGGTTGAGACTAAGGATGAATTGGAAGGTTCTGCTGGTGAGTTGAAGGCGAAGTTTGAGGAAGAACAGGCGCGACTACACGATCTTGAGCAAGAGCTTATTCGGGTTCGCCAAGCTGAGGAAGAACAGGTCAAAGACCTTGATGTCCAGCTAGAGGGTATCCAAAAACATCGGCAGGAAATTACCGATGAAGTTAACGAACTGCTGAAACAGATAGAACAAGAAACGACCCTGATAGCTGAGCGACGGGAAGCTCTGACAACCGCTACCGATCATGTGACAGCGGTAACGGCAGAACGGGAGAGTGCGACCCAGAAAGAGAATGAACTTCAGACTCACGTTCGTGAAACAGAACAAGAGGTGCTGACTGCTCGCGATGAGCTAGAAGCCTATGAGAAAGAGATTGCATCACTTAAAGCGCGCGATAATGAGTTGAGTCAGGAAATTACTCGACTCACCAATATACCAGAAGGAGAAAAGCCTGAAGGACATGCTCAAACTGTCACAGCAGTTGATGCGGAGCTGAATGACATTCATTCCAAGTTGGCAGCACATCCAGAAAGAACGAAAACGCTACAGAGTGCATTAACAACTGCCCAGGATAAAGAAACTGGCTTTAAAACTGAGCTGGATCGTGCCCAAGCAGTAACTCGCGACGTTGTAGCTAAGCTGGACGCTGCAAACACTGATGCTGACAAGGCTCATGGTGCAGCTAACGAGTCAATTACCAAGCATGAAGAGCTAGAAGGTAAAATGACTGCTTCCAGTGAAGAGCTGAAACGTGTTCAAGGACGAATAGAAGGCATGCAAGAAGAGAGACAGCAGGCATTGGGTCGTATCACTGAAGTTGAGGGACGTCATCAAAAAGTAAGCTCTTTGGTAGATAGTACAAAGGTTGAGTCCCAGAGCGCCGAACAAGCGGCTGAAGCGGCAAGACAGAAGATTGCAGACAGAGAGGCTGCATCTGAAAGCCTGCTAAAACAGAGAGCAGAAGCCGAAGAGAAACTGGCGAACCTGCAAGATCTTCTAAGAGGTTCAGAGACCAGCTCTCGGGAGCTTACTGATGAACTCGAAGCGACCAGAGCAACTCTGACTAAAGACTCGATACCTGAGTGGGAGGCTAAGGTAAATAATCTCACAACCGAACTCAGAGCAGCGGAACGCAACGCAAACGATCTTGGTGAACAGGCTCGCACTACACAACGTCAAGTAACAACTTTGGGTATTGAGGAAATCACAGTCAGGAGCAGTGTTCAGGATCTGGGCCGCCAGCTTGATGAAGCAACAGCGAATCAAGTTAACTTGCAAGGCAAAGTGAGTGCAGCCACAGCAGCTGGAACAATGGAGAAAGGCCTAACTGATCTTGAAGCGCAAGTTGCTAAGCTGAAAGGCGAGCGGGACACTGCTACTTCAGACTTTGACAAAGTAAACGGCGAGCTGAAAACGGCAGAAGACGAACTGAAAGCACTGCAGGATCTGGTTGCGGCTAAAGCCAAGACCGCAGATCTACAGTCTAAGTTCGACCAAGAAAACTCTGAAATGGAACGTCTACGCACAAGTCACAAGTCTGCATCCGATGAACTAAGCGCACTTGAAGAGAAGCTCGTTACACAAAGGAAAACACAGCAAGAGCTCAATGAGGCAGTCAAAGAGGCCAAGCGCTTTGCAATAGAGCTCAGGGAGCGTGCTGAAATAAAAGAAGGCTTTGACCCTGCATCCGTTCGCGTGTCAGAACCAGAGTCTGAAGATGATCAACAATAAGGCGCCTGTTTCTAAGCAGGATTCAATTTAACCCTTATGCCAGCCTCCCGTAGTTAAGCTACGGGAGGCTGGGTTCTTTCAGCAACACCAGCTATTGAAACCAATGTTTATGCAGAATGCCCTTAACCACATCCTTAGCCTTCTTCGCACGACCTTCCTTCTCTTTTCCCTGTGTTTGATCAGCACCCTCTTTTCTCTGAAAAGCAGCTTTGCCTTCGATTCTGATTTCAATGATGAAAGCACTTATACCGAAGAAAGTGATCTTGAAGAAAGTGAGTATGACGACACATCCAATGACATTGATTCCGATTGGCAGGGTGATCAGGAAAATCTGGATATGGAATCAGACGATCCCGGCTTTGAATAACGATTTCATAACTTCTTATACTTATTGAAGGCTGAATTCATAAAGACGACAGCAACAAAGCGAGAGATAGTCATCCCCTCCTAACAGCGATAGAATGCCAAAAGGAGAAAAACAACAATAATCAGGAAGGCGCAACAGTCGTGGAGAAAACCACACATTTCAGCAAAAGGCTTTCCTTTCGCCAGACTCAATATACCCTTGTCGTCGCATTTATTACCGGGCTGGTTTTCAGTTTTTTGCAAATTGCACTGGACTATCGCCACCAGAACCAAGCCATTGACGATGAAATAACAGCCCTTCTTGAAATCAGCAGCGCTCCCGCTTCCCGTATTGCCTACAACATTGACTCAGAACTGGCACAGGAACTATTAAATGGCTTGATCCGTTCGCCATCTATTATCAGTGCAGAAATTCGGGACGATACTGACCAAAGACTGGGCTATGTTCGCCGGGACAGTCGCCAGGATCAGGCTCGCTGGATAAGTGATTCCCTATTCGGTCGCAGCCGTATTTATCGTCAGGTTCTCAAGGTGGATTACGATCCGGATGAGCCGCTGGGTTTTATCCAGCTCGAAGTTGATACCTTTAATTACGGCAGTTCATTTCTACAGCGCGCACTGACAACCTTTTTCACAGGGTTAGTGAAAGGGTTAATGATGGCACTCATACTTCTGCTGCTGTTCTATCGTATGCTGACCAGCCCCTTGATGTCGCTGACAAAATCATTGAGTAAACTGCGAACCCATGAACCCTCCTCATCCCATCTCAGCTGTCCGGAAGGGCACAAAAATGATGAGATAGGTCTCCTCGTAGAAGAAGTAAACAATCTACTCTATTCCATCAGCAGTAATACCAAACGCCGCTATCGGGCAGAGCGCCAGTTAAGAGATCATCTTGCCACTCTTGAAAGTGGTATTGTCAGCCGCACTGCAGAACTCAACGCACGCAACCGGCAGTTAATAGATTCAAACCAGGAACTAGAAGAAGCACGCCAGAGAGCACTGCAAATGGCACAGGCAAGGGCAACCCTGTTGGCGAGCATGAGCCATGAAATACGAACACCTCTGGGCAGCCTGCTTGGACTTGTTGATCTGGCGAAAGAAAACGCTACCGATTATGGCCAGCAACAAAGGTTAGCTCTGGCCCATGAGTCAGGAAAACAACTCCTGCAACTGTTGAATGATATTCTCGACTTTTCTCGTTTTGAATCAGGAAAGCTGGTCTTCGAGTCACTGGACTTTAACCTGCACGAAAAAATTGAAATAACAGTTGAGCAGTTCTCTCAACAGGCGGCTCAAAAGAATATTGTTCTACAAAGCGTTATTGATTCATCCGTTCCCCAAATGGTAAAAGGTGACCCCACTCGTCTACAGCAAATCATTACCAACCTGGTCAGTAACGCCATCAAATTTACCACGGCAGGTTATGTTGCCGTTTTTGTTAAAGCCCAACCGGGAAGTTCACCCTCAACACGGATTAATATTGCTGTTTCTGATACCGGTATTGGAATTCCTGAAGACCGGTTGGAAACTATTTTCCAGCCTTTCGCCCAGGCATCGGCAGAAACAAGTCGTTTATTTGGCGGCTCCGGCCTTGGGTTGGCATTGTCCAGAAATATGGCAGAAGCCCTGGGTGGAAAACTGCAGGCAAAAAATAATCCGGCAGGGGGAAGCCGATTCGAGCTACAGCTGCCTTACCAATCTGCTGAACAAACTAACACTGTCCAAAAGTTCCAAAACTCATCAATCGACATCACCATTCTTGCCCAACCCTTGCTCGCAGAAGTTCTCTATAAATACGCACTGGAAACTCCGGGGCTTAAACCTTCTGTAATGAGCTGGTATGGCCCCTGGTACCCTGATGAAATTGATAACGCTCTGAGCAAGGTTCTGGTCACAAGCGTGCCCGTGCGCCAGCTTCTGAAATCTCCCCCAATTTATATTCCTATCTACCAACAAGGGCAGGCCCTGCCCGGCACACCGACTCAGATACAGATCATTGCCCCGGTGAGAAAGAGCACACTGACAACTTTAAGAGAGGAGCTTGAATCTTTATTGAGCGGACAAAGTCCAGCTAATGAGATTGAAGTCATCGCAGATAACACGCCCCCCTCTAAAAGCACCATTCTTGTGGTTGAAGACAACCCAACCAATCTTATGGTGACCGAAGGTATGCTCGAACAGATGGGCTTTCAGGTGAAGACAGCCCGCAATGGTCAACAGTGTCTGGATATCTGCAAAAATGTTCTGTTTGACTTGATTTTGATGGACTGCAATATGCCCGTTATGAATGGTTACGATGCCAGTCGTAACCTTCGTAAAGACGATAACCAGAAAGACGTTCCCATTATTGCCCTGACTGCCAATGCCCTTGAACATGATAAAGACCGTTGTCTCCAAAACGGCATGCAGGACTATATGAGTAAACCGCTGGACAGAAAAATCCTGAAAGCCAAGCTAAAGCAGTGGATCAAAAATGCGTCTTAAAGCCGGTTAACTTATCTTTCTAACTTTCAGATTCTTCAAAGCCAAGAGAAACAGAATTTACACAATATCGTAACCCTGTCGGCTTTGGGCCATCAGGGAATACATGCCCCAGGTGGGATTCACAGTGAGCACAAAGAATCTCCGTTCGTGTCATTCCCAGAGAATTATCTTCGTGGTAAAGAATCGCCTCTTTTGACACCGGCGCCCAGTAACTGGGCCATCCGCAACCACTCTCAAACTTGGCATCAGAACGAAACAATGGTGAAGAACATGCTGTGCAGATATAAGTCCCAATATCGCTATGATTCAGGTACTCGCCACTGAATGGACGCTCCGTTCCCTTTTCCCTGCATACTCTGAATTGTTCAGGGGTCAGCTGTTCACGCCATTCTGTTTCGGTTCTGGCTATTTTTTTCTTATCCATCACTCACTCCTGAACTTTCACACGTGAAGCTGCATCATCTCTGATACTATGCACTGATTATTATTCATCAGACAATAACAACCAGCACCATGCAGGATATACAGAAGTCAGGCAAGCTACAGAACGTCTGTTACGAAATTCGCGGCCCCATTCTCCATGAAGCCCGCCGACTGGAAGAAGAAGGCCAGCGTATTCTCAAGCTTAATATCGGTAACCCCGCTCCTTTTGGCTTTGATGCCCCTGAGGAAATTATTCAGGACATGATTCTGAATATTCCCCATTCTCAGGGATACTGTGATGCCAAAGGCCTTTTCTCTGCCCGTAAAGCCGTCATGCAGTATTGCCAGCAGCGCCAGATAGAGAACGTCACCATTGATGATGTTTATATTGGCAACGGTGTCAGTGAGCTGATTGTTATGGCCATGCAGGGATTGCTGAACAATGGAGATGAGATGCTGGTTCCGGCTCCTGATTATCCACTCTGGACAGCGGCCGTTACCCTTGCTGGTGGCAGCCCGGTGCATTACATCAAAGATGAGCAGTCGGACTGGTGCCCGGACTTAGATGACATTCGAAGTAAAATCACCAGCAAAACCCGGGGCATTGTTGTTATCAACCCCAACAATCCGACCGGAGCCGTTTATCCTAGAGAAATACTAGAAGGCATTGTTGAGCTGGCTCGCGAACATAACCTGATTATTTTTGCTGACGAGATATACGACAAAATTCTCTATGACGAAGCCGAACATATTCCCATGGGTTCACTGGCTCAGGATGTTCTCTGTGTAACTTTCAATGGTCTTTCAAAATCCTGGCGAGCTGCAGGTTTTCGTACCGGTTGGATGATTCTGAGTGGAGCCATGCATCTGGCTAAGGATTATCATGACGGTTTGCAGATGCTGGCCTCTATGCGCTTGTGTTCCAACGTTCCCTCACAGCATGCCATTCAAACGGCGTTAGGCGGTTACCAAAGTATTAATGACCTGGTACTCCCCGGTGGGCGCCTGAAAGAACAGCGGGACAAAGCCTGGGAAATGATTACCTCTATTCCAGGTGTCAGCTGTGTAAAGCCAAAGGGCGCACTCTACCTGTTCCCAAAACTCGATCCGAAAATCTATCCGATAGAAGATGATGAGCAAATGGTTCTGGAGTTTCTTCGTCAGGAGAAAGTACTGCTGGTACAGGGCTCCGGGTTTAACTGGCCCAGCCATGACCATGTTCGCATTGTCACCCTTCCACGGGTTGATGTACTGGAAGAAGCCATGGAAAAATTTGCCCGCTTTCTTGACCGGCTAAAAAGAAAACACCAAATCGTTTCCATGCCTGGCTAAATATTAATCTCTATGAAATTCCCGCTGCTATCTTAAGGTTCCTTCAATCAAGGAACCTTAAATAGTGGAATACTCCCAAGAACTAAGCCAACAATACCGACAGCTAATAACCACAGAAATCACCACCCTTCTTACAAGAGATATACCGGCTTTAATCACCCGCCACGTTACTACTGGACGAAAAGCTCTTGATTATGGCTGTGGCACCGGCACCTTCATTCCGTTATTACAAAGTGCAGGGTATCAGGTGGATGGTATGGATATTGAGCCGAATATGCTCACCCAGGCTCTGACCAATGTGAAGAATACAGCTTTCTTCCATATCAGCTCTGCCGCTATTCCCAAAGCAGACAATAGCTATGATCTCGCTGTATTAAGTTTTGTACTGGTTGAAATCAGCACCATCACAGAAATAATTGAGGTGTTAAAAGACATTCACCGAGTTTTAAAACCTGGCGGTATTCTTATCGCGATTACTGGGAATAAGGCTCGCTACACACCAAGCAACCAGTGGCTTCATATAAAAACCGACTTTCCCGACCTCCCCCCATTGTGCAGTGGCAGCCGTGTGCGATGCCAACTTGTGGGAACCGATATTGTTTTCAATGACTATTACTGGACTGACAGCGACTACAAAAATGCCTTCCAGTCTGCCGACCTCGAGCTTCTGGAAACCCATCAGCCCTTAGGAAAACAAGAAGACGGCATTCCCTGGAAAGATGAACTCCATGTCTCACCAATGAATATCTATATAACGAGAAAATCTAAGGTGTGACAATTCGGTACACTTTCCCCCTTGAATCCGCTTCGGAAACCCACATAAATGGGGTAATGGAATGGGAAGCAGTGGAGAATTATTCCTGATGAAGCGAATAGCGTTATTTCTAGCAACGAATCTGGCCGTGGTGCTGGTTCTGGGCATTGTCACCAGTATTGTTTTGCCTCTGTTAGGGCTGAACACCCGAGGAATGGGAGGCCTTCTGGTCTTTGCTCTGATCTTTGGTTTTGGTGGTTCTTTTATTTCTCTGGCTATTTCCAAGTGGATGGCACTGAAAACCACTGGCGCCGAAGTTATCGAACAACCTCGCAACAGCACCCAGCAGTGGTTGTTGGACACCGTTGCCCGTCAGGCTCAGGCGGCCGGTATTGGCATGCCACAGGTTGCCATGTATGACTCACCAGATATCAACGCCTTTGCCACCGGTGCCAGCAAAAACAATGCTCTGGTTGCGGTAAGTTCAGGATTGATTCGCAATATGAGCCAGGACGAAGCGGAAGCTGTTCTGGGCCACGAAATCTCTCATATTGCCAACGGTGATATGGTGACTCTGACCCTGATTCAGGGTGTAGTGAATACCTTTGTTATTTTCATTGCCCGGGCTATTGCCATGGTCATTGATAACTTCCTGAAGGGAGACGATGAAGAAGGCGGTCTGGGCATGTTTGCCTATATGGGCGTGGTCTTTGTTCTCGAAGCCATTCTCGGCATTGGTGCCAGCATTATTGTTATGTGGTTCTCCCGCCAGCGGGAATTCCGTGCCGATGAAGGCGGAGCACAGTTAGCGGGTCGTGAAAAGATGGTCGCTGCCCTGCGTCGTTTGCAGCAAAGCTACGAGCCACAATTGGAAGGTTCGATGATGGCTTTCGGTATCAATGGCAAGCGTACCGTTTCTGAAATGTTCCTGAGCCATCCGCCATTGGAAAAGCGTATCGCTCACCTGCAAAGCCTGTAATTTCTAATATCATGGCTTCGGGAGACTCCCGAAGCCATGTTTGTTTTTAAACCGTTGTCGATTGCTCCCAAACTCTTACCTTTCCCTGAATGCTTTTAACTGATTGCAGTAGCTCTGGAATCGTTGGCCGCTTTGCAATGCACACCTCCATGGCTGGCATAATCAACCTATCCCGCATCAAGCGAAATAATTCCGGATCATTAAAAACAGTTTTTGCACTGCAACCAGGCAGTGACTTTCCCGCACCGGACTTTGAAGGCTGCTGGTAACGGTTCAACAACTCTCCACCCTGCACGCGCCAAGCCTGTTGAATAGCCGGGTCTTCATGAACAATGGTTTCAATGACATAACCGGCACCAAATACATCACTGGCTTCTCTAAACGGCCCCGGTTGTTTAGCAACACATTCTTTACTCTCTGGGCTTTTTACAAAACAGCCAGAATACTCTGGAGCTTGGTAGTAAACAGGCTCCTCATACCGAAAACCTGTTGCTGCCGTTAACGGAGTTGCACGGGTAAAGTCGGTCAGTTTGGCATGTCCATCCGTTGTCAACATTACGTTTGAAGGCTTTAGGTCAATAGCAAGAACCTTGCACGAATGAAGATAATTCACGCCCGTGAGAAATTCAGCTGCCTGGTTAAGGCGTTTTTCTACAGCAACAGGATCATGATTAAACAGACTGTCTGTTAGAGATTTTTCCAGTATTTCCATAACCAGAAAATACTGATCTCCATGTTGTACATGGGTAAAAGTCTGAATAATTCTCTCGTTAGGAGCTTTACGAATCGTCTCCATAACAGCCAGTTCATTCACAACCGTACTCTTGTGAACGGAAGGCTTATATTTTTTTACAGCAACACTTTTACCGGCAAAGGTTCCGGCAAGAACATCAGATTCCTCACCCTGCCCTAATACTTTCTTATCATAAACAAGAAGAGGGCCTGATTTTGTTTGATAGCGTATACACATAATTCCAGTGGTTTATTGCTCAATAAACCACTTAGAGTGCATGCATTCAGGAGGGGTTCGGTTAATGTGGATAACAGAGGGGTTAGCCCCCTCTGAGCAGATATTTACAGTGCACTGACCGGATAAAGCACCGCATCACGGTAGCCAGTCATAACCTTCAGAGTTCCGGATAATTCTGCATCCAGCTCAGGGTCACCAGAATCCAGCAACAATGGCCGCCCTTCCAGAGCTTTGATCTTGGTTTTGGTAGCAATGACCAGCAAACCATCACGTCCTTCCCGCTCCAGAACAGCGCGAATAACTTTCGGGCTTAACTGCTGATTACCGCGCCCGAGCACATGGCCCTGTCCACCAATTGCTGTCACCATAATCCGTACCGGCCCATCGTGATGACGCAAGATTTCCAGAATACCTTCTTCACGAACATCATCCGCCAGGCACTCATCATCCCGGAACAGATCAACACCCAGCAACGTGCTGTCATGTCCCAGACATTCCATCACTCCACAAGTGGTTGAACCTGGCCCAGCAATAATCAATGTACCATCGTCTAATTGCTCACGCAGATCATCGGCAACATCCTGCAGTACCAGCTCTTCAACTTCCCGACCGCCCTGCTTCACATTCTGCAGAAACTGACCGGCTTCCGGTACCAGCATTTCACCATAATGACGAGCACGAACACGACCTTCCCGGAACGCCTGTTCATCAATATCCCGCACATCACGGCTGCGGATATCAGTCATTGCACCGGTCATTAAACCTTTCAGAACTTCACCAGCAGCAGAAGGGGTCACAGCATAAACAGCCGAATGAATCTTCACTCCAGCAGGAATACCGAGAACTGGTTGCCCCTCGGGCACGTTGTCGCAAATATTTCTGGCAGTACCATCACCACCAGCAAACAGAATCAGATCAACCTTCTGTTCAGACAAACAATGAACAGCAGCGATGGTGTCCTCTGCAGAACTGCGTTCACTTTCAACATTGCCAACAACCTGAAAAGAGAATCCCATCTCCTTGAGCAGGTTTTCTCCCATTGGGCCTGACCAGACTAAAAACTCAATCTGGTTTTTATAAGGCAACAATTTCTCTAATGCCGTTTGGGCGCGCTTTTCCGCTTTAGGAACAGCTCCCATAGCCAGAGCTTTAGTAACAGTGTCTTCCCCGTCACTGCCCTTCAAACCAACGGAACCACCGATACCGGCGAGAGGATTAATAATCAGTCCAATGGTTAACTGCGTCATCGGTTGCCTGCACTACTTTTGGAAGAATTGTTATTGTAAGAGTTGTCGTTGATAGAGAAACCGTAGCCGGCCAGATATTCACGAACCTCTGCCGAGCAGTCTTCCAGTTCAAGGCACAAAGTGCTGAACTCTCTCCGACGAGGGTAATGGCGACGTAGCAGATCAAATTCCCTGGCAATATTCTCAGGGTGACGAGCCACTGCCCTGCGCAAACGCATATCATCCCGGCGGATATCGTAAACCATGCGAATAGTGGCCGCGGACGCCTCCTGATGATTATCACTGGCAATAGTCAGGGATTGCAGCAACGGTGCCGGATTCACTTCATCGTATTTCACATCTTCCCGACGATTCAGGAACTCGCAGGCTGCCTGATAAATCATTGCCGTGCCACGTACTTTGCCATCCACACTGTAACCGGCAATATGAGGGGTTCCGATCGTAACCAAGTCCAACAGTTCTGAATCAATCGCGGGTTCGTTCTCCCAAACATCCAACACTGCAGTTAAAGAGTTAATCTCTTTTAAAAGGGATTTCAGCGCTGCGTTGTCTACAACCTCTCCACGCCCGGCATTAATCAAAATACCATTGCCTGCACTCTCGGCAAACTGGCGAAGACGCTGATCATTTAGCAGGTGAAAGGTAGAGTGTTGGCAGTTTCGGGTATAAGGCGTGTGGAGGGAAAGAATATCAACCATCTCAATCAGCTCATCAATCTCGGTATTATTGGGAGCATCCTTAAACGGGTCGCAGTTGAGGCAGTTAACGCCCAGAGCTGTCAGGCGCTGATACAACCGGCTTCCAACCTGCCCATAACCAACAATGCCAACGGTTTTGTCTTGAAGATGAAAACCCTGCTCTTCGATCAGGGTATCCAGTGCCGCCATCACATAATCCACCACGGCCTCGGCATTGCACCCAGCCGCTGACGAAAAGCCGATGTTATTGTCCCGAAGCCAGTCTTTATCCACATGATCTGTGCCACTGGTGGCTGTGGCAACAAACTTAACCGAGCTTCCAGAGAGCAGTTGTTCATTTACTTTTGTAACGGAACGAACAAGAAGAAGGTCAGCGTCTCTCACATCATCAGCAGTCATGGTGCGTCCGTGGCAGGACACAATATCGCCAAAACCACCAAAGAAGCTGGTCAGCAGGGGAATATTTTCATCAGCAACGATTTTCATCAGCGTCAGTGGTTACTCCACTCAATACGGTTGAGAACGGAATGTTATAATGCCAAGCGTTATACCAGCAATTCGGAAACATGACACCCTATCCATGCTCACTACACCTGATAACAGTGTTTATAACCATAAAGATCTGATCACTCTGTTTAATCAGTGTTTTTACAGTGATTACAACACAGTTTTGTCCGCTTATGCCGAGGAGCCTCTGTATACACCGGCCACACCAGATCAGCCAGCCAGAATTCACTTTACCCGGGATTATTTCGCCAGCGCCCTCCATGAGATTGCCCACTGGTGCATTGCCGGTAAACAGCGGCGTACCCTGGAGGATTACGGCTATTGGTACGAGCCAGATGGCCGTACAGAAGAACAGCAGGCTTTATTTGAATCTGTGGAAGTTGAACCCCAGGCTCTGGAGTGGATTTTCTCCCTGTGCTGCAACGCGCCTTTCCGTATCAGTGCAGATAATCTCAACAGCGCTATGGGAGCCAGCAAATCATTCAAAAGGAATGTTTATAACAAAGCGATAGATTATCTGGAGAATGGCTTGCCGGAGCGGCCTCAGCATTTCGCTAAGGCACTGTCCCGGCATTTTCAGAATGGAGCGTTACCAGCCACCAGCGAGCTTAACGCAAGCTCCCTTTAACGGAACTAGGCCAGAGAAAATCCTGCAAGCCAGTAGGCCAGCAGACCAATAATTAATATACCCATCAGGTTCAGAATCAAACCACTGCGCAGCATCTGCCGGATGGTAATCATCCCTGAACCAAACACTATGGCATTGGGTGGAGTTGCCACTGGCAACATAAAGGCACAACTGGCGGCCAATGTTGCCGGAATAGCCAGCATGGCTGGAGGAATCCCCAAAGACAGCGCCAGTGCTCCCAAAGGTGGAAGGAATGCCGCCGTGGTTGCGGCATTACTGGTAATCTCGGTTAGGAAGATAATCACCGTCACAACCAGAATAACGGCCAGCAACTCTGTGCCACCGGGAATTGAAGAAAACTGGCTGGCGGTCCAGCCTGCCAGGCCACTCTTCTGAATCATTGCCGCAATACTCAAGCCACCGCCAAACAGCAGCAGAATATCCCAGGGCAGCTTTTTCATAGCTCCCCAGTTCATCACAAATTCCAACTTTCGAAGATTGACTGGCAGTAAGAACAGAGTAATCCCGGCCATCACAGCGATAAGGGTGTCGGAGATCGGTAGCCAGGGCAGCATATCCACCAGCAATGGCCGAAACAGCCAACAAATGGCAGCCATAGAGAAGACTGAAGCCACCATTTTCTCGCCTCGGCTTAAGCCACCAAGACCGCTCAATTCTTTGGTCAGTTCCTGATGAACCTTGTCACTACTGACAGATTCCAGCTGATAACCGCCTTTACTTAACCACCAGCCGGTGAAGATCAACATTAATACAGAGATAGGCAGACCAATCATCAGCCATTGAGCGAAACCAATCTTTAAGCCGTACTGCTCTTCCAAAAATGCCGCCATCAGAGCATTTGGAGGAGTTCCTATTAATGTGGCCATACCGCCAATAGAAGCGCCATAAGCAATGGCGAGAAGCAGAGCATTAGAGAATCCAGCTTTACCCTGTCCTTCTTCCCGCAACATGTGAATAACAGACACGCCGATAGGCAACATCATCACTGCCGTTGCCGTATTACTGACCCACATACTGAGCAGGGCGGTAGCCAACATAAAGCCTATTACCAGCCGTTGTTCGCCGGTTCCCACTTTAAGCATGATGTGAATGGCTATGCGCCGATGCAGCCCCCAGCGCTCCATCGCCAGCCCCAGCATAAACCCTCCGAGATAGAGAAATATAACCGGATGGGCATAGGGCGCGGCTACCGTGTCCAGCTTACCAAGCCCCAATAGTGGCCCCATGACCAGAGGAAGAAGTGCAGTGATGGCAATGGGCATAATTTCCAGAGACCACCAGACCGCCATCATCAAAGCCAGACCAGAACAGCGCCAGGCCATTTCAGTCATGCCTTCCGGGGCATCAACAAACAGAGGAATTAGCAGCAGGAGCCAGCCAGCGACAAAGCCAACCCGCCAGAGTTGATGGTTTTTCTCTTCTGACGGCTCTGAAGCAGCCTGTTGTTCCGGGTTTAAGCTCACAAGGGTATCCCGCTATTCTCTTATAGAGACATATCGTCCTCCTCTCGGTATCCATAACTACGGGTTCAAAGATACAGAACAAATACAAAAGACTTCGTGCTCTTGTCAGGATAAAATGACCGCGACCAGAAAAGGTCTATCCCACGGCTGCCTATCTTCGCCATATCGCCCTAACCCCGGCAAACCGTGCAGATACAACTCTTACAATATGAAAACAGCTCAACCCTATTTGCCTCGTTTTTTTACAGAGGCCAGAGCCCTTCTTGCTCTCTCTATGCCGATCATCATTTCCCAGCTTGCTATTCAGGGAATGGGCTTTGTCGATACCTCTATGGCCGGGCAGGCCAGCGCCAGAGATCTTGCTGCAATTGCTGTGGCCGCAAGCCTTTGGATGCCAGTTAACCTGCTAATGCGTGGAACTCTGATGGCTCTCACTCCCACTGTGGCTCACCACCGTGGTGCCGGCACAGAGGATAGAATCCCTGTAGATCTGAGTCAGACTCTTTGGATAGCCCTTGTTTCCAGCATCATTCTTATTATTTACCTGAATTTCGCAGGCCACATTCTTACATTTATGGATGTTGATCCGGCGATAATCCCTATTGCCACCGGCTACCTGCATGCGCTGTCATTCGGTGTCCCGGGTATCGCTCTCTATTTCGCCCTTAACAGTTTATGTGAAGGCATGGGCAATACCCGCGCTCCAATGGTAGTGGCCATCGCTGGCTTGTTAGTGAACGTTCCCGTGAACTACATACTGATTTACGGAAAACTGGGGTTACCTGAATTAGGCGCTGTTGGTTGTGGATGGGCAACTAGCCTGGTGTATTGGGTGATGTCACTCCTGATGATCTTCTACATTAAAAGCCATCACCGCTACAGCAGATTGTTGCCTAAAAGCAACCAGTTGAAATTGGTTGGCCACCAAATTAGTGAGCAGTTAAAACTGGGTATTCCTATCGGCATCACAATCTTCATTGAAGGTAGTATTTTCGCCATTATCGCTCTGTTAATTGGCCAGCTTGGCGCAACGGCAGTTGCTGCTCACCAGATTGCCCTGAATTTTTCAGGCCTGACCTTTATGGTGCCGCTCAGCATTTCTTTTGGAATCACTATTCGTGTAGGCCATGCCGTCGGAGCAAACAATTTGAGTGAAGCCAAACTGAGAACCTTGAGTGGAACCATTCTCGGGATGCTGTTCGCAACCTTTGCCGCCGTGTGTATTTTGCTATTCCCGGAAGCCATTATTCGTGTTTACACGACCGATCCGGTTGTTGCCCAAGGCGCGGCCCTTCTGCTTATTTATGCTGCTATTTACCAGATTTCTGATTCTCTGCAGGCTTCTGCCAATGGTGCACTGCGTGGTTTTAAAGACACCAAGATGCCGATGATCCTGGTGAGTATTGCCTACTGGCTGATTGGTTTGCCAATTGGCTATACCTTAGGATTAACCAGCATCATTACTGAACCTATGGGTTCAGCAGGGTTCTGGATCGGTCTTGTCAGCGGTTTAACAGCTGCAGCTATTTTCCTTGGTGCCCGTCTTTTGATTGTGATTAAGCGAACAGAGCAGCACTCTGCAACATTAATGTCTTCAAGTTATAAAGCAGCCGCTTAAGTTAACGACTAGATTTAAAAGATCAGGAAAAGGATTTCCTGCTTTTACAGCGTTGTTCACAAGGATGTGGCATGTCTGATCGATTTAGCGATAAAAGCCGTAACAATAAAAACGGTAAAGAAAATACTCCAGTCTCTATCAACTCAGGTTCAGAACCCGACAATGTGGTTGATATCTTCACCCGGAAAAAGGTGATTGATAACAACACCAATCGCATTGTTCGTATGGCACCGGAGCTGGATGGCCTGGAAATGCTTTACAGCAACGATGCCAACAAAGACAAAATGTTCAGCATGAAAATACTGTGCTGGGCGTTGCGACAGGATGGACAGGTTGATGCCATGGTGCCTTGGCTAAGCAGGCTGGTTCCGGCACAGGATTTGAAAGACCCTCTGAACGGTCATTGGGAAGGCTATTACGACAACAAGCTTGAGCGACTGTTCTACGAACCACCTGTTCACAAAGTTGTTGAGCTGGAAGGGGCTGTGACTTACTTCCAAAGCCTGGAAGAGCGAATGGAGAAGGTGGGAGAAGAAGAGAATAAGGAGGCTGAGGTTATTCAGGAAATCCCTGACAATATCGGCACTCACGCAGTATTAACCGGCAACTCCTTCCACACAATCACCCTCACCCAGATCACCAGTTGGCGCTTGATGGATGATGGCAATATTCAGGCAATGATTGCGGACACTGACAAGATCGATAACACGCCGGTGCTGCCCGGTGACAGTTGCCTGCATCCGGTTCAGGAAAGCAGTGACTTCAAATATTTCTTCCACCACGTGATCGCCAACAAGATAAAGGCTGGCGACCCCGAAGCCATGGCGGCCTTTTCCCGGTTATTGGATCAATAACCGGGATTAAAGGATTAAGCCGCTTCTTTCTTGCGAATATGGTAATAAAAGCGGTTTTCCCGCTCTTCCTGTACCAGCAGCTCATGCTCGAGGAAATTACAGAATTTAGGGATATCCCGGCTGGTGGAAGGGTCGGTTGCAATCACTTCTACAATATCACCAGCAGCCATTTCCCGGACAGTTTTATGCAGCATCATGACCGGCTCGGGACAATTGAGGCCGCAGGTATCGAGGGTTCGAGAGATGGTATAGGTCATTACAAAAATACGCTTACACTTGAAAATTATTCGAAACGGACGAAATTATCTTAATAGCCTAATCCGATCCAGAAAAGACTTTGATAAGGACATACCCCATGATCAAGGTGATCATAGACCGCACCATAGCCGAAGGACTGGAACAACACTACGACCACTGCCTGCGGGATACCGTTCCCCTGATTCAGAATGCCAAAGGCTTTCTAGGCAGTGAAACCCTGCGGGATATCGAGAACTCCTGCCACAGGGTCACCGTCAGTCTTTGGGATAATATCCAGTGCTGGAGCCAGTGGCTGCACTCCGAGAACCGCCGCCTGCTTCATAACAAGATTGACCCTTTGCTGGATCATGAAGAAGAGATAACAGTTCTGACTCACTGAGCCACAAAAGCTGACTGTTAAAAACTAAGACTCTGCCCTTTGCGAATTTTGCGGTAAATGGGCAGGAAAGACATCAGCATGCCACTGCTTCGCGCGGCGGTGAACAAGGCAAACGCAAACCATAAACCGTGGTTCCCGGCAGAACGGGTAAGATACAGCACAGGGATAAAAACAAGAAACGTTGAAAGCACCATAATGTTCTGCATCAACCCTGTTCGACCAATACCTATATAAACGCCATCCAGCCAGAAACAAATCACACCAAGAAGCGGCATAGCAATCAGCCACGGCAGATAACTTCCAGCCTGTTCGGCCAAGCCTTCTATATCTGTTAAAAACGACAGTAACGACTGACCAAATACAACAAAGAAAATACTGAATGCCGCCGCCATCAATACAGAGCACAGCAAAGTAGATGCCAGAAGCTTTTTAATAAGGCGAACACAACCTTCCCCTGTCGCTTTTCCAATTAGAGCTTCCGCTGCAAAAGCAAAACCATCCAGCGCATAAATTACCAGCATAAGCAGGTTAATCAGCAAAGCATTAGCGGCAAGGATATCGT
Organism: Parendozoicomonas sp. 2304DJ65-17; assembly: GCF_058148445.1. Classification (NCBI taxonomy): domain Bacteria; kingdom Pseudomonadati; phylum Pseudomonadota; class Gammaproteobacteria; order Oceanospirillales; family Endozoicomonadaceae; genus Parendozoicomonas; species Parendozoicomonas sp. 2304DJ65-17. The sequence continues at coordinate 28,637 of NZ_JBYVJV010000008.1, read as the reverse complement.
CCCCCTGCCGTGCGCCCCATGCGGTAAACAATGACATAGTTAAAAGCAGACAAAGCGTGCGAACGAACAGCTGCCTGTTAACAACCATCAACGCTTTTAATTCAGACAAGTGCAACGCTTCACGCAAACGGAAGTGCCCACTTACTCCACTGAGATAACGCAAACACAGGTAAAGACCCAAACCAAGGCTGGCGTATTCTGCAATCACCGTTGCCAGTGCCACACCTTTTACTGCCATTCCCAAACCAAGAACAAAGAACAGGTTCAGAACAATATTTAGAAGGTTCTGAAATACCAGAAGAATCAGAGATGCTTTGGCGATCTGCCGACCCAGCAACCAGCCCAGAACAGCATAATTAGCCAGTGTCGCCGGTGCAGACAGTACCCGGATAAAGAAGTAGTTACCCACTTCCGGAGTCACAGCCTGACTCGGGCTAAAGAATGGTAACGCCAGATCTAGAATCGGCCTTGCTAAAGCAATAATGACAATTCCCAGAACACCAGCAATAGTTAGCGCCTGAATCAGCACATCATACAGACGTTGATAACGCTCTCGACCATAAGCACGGGAGACTTCGCCAGTCGTCCCCATACGCAGAAAACCAAAAGCCCAGAAGATAAAACTAAATAGACTGGCACCAACAGCAACAGCGCCGAGATAAACAGGGGAATCCAGTCGCCCAAGTACAGCGGAGTCCACCAAACCCAACAGGGATACAGTGATATTGGAGAGAATCACCGGCCAGGCAAATTGCCAGACCTGACGATGGGAAGAAGTCAGGTGTATGGACAAAGGGTCACCCTGTTATGTGTGAGTGAAAGAGCGGTTTACCTGCTGGGTATTAATAAACAGCAGACAAAACAAAGCCCGGATTTTACCGGGCTTTACTGACAGGAACGATAAGTGTTTGGTTATTAATTAATAGGTGTCGCAACCACATTAGACTGCATTCTTAGGTTATAGAGCACAGCATCATTGATAATTGTAGCGCCGCCAATATTCACATCATCAACACGGATCTGGTTTGCCTCAGTAAGAATATTAACAGCGAAACCCTGCTGGTTAGCCTGTGTAGGCGCAACATCAATATTGAGAGTATTACGAATACCTTCCGAATCCGTAGTAATGCCAGATACTTCCAGATAGGCATCAGCATTGGCATCACGATCAGGCGTCCAGCGTAGTGAGTTAACCTTATCTCTATCGACATCGTCGCTGGTGTCATTCAGGGTCCCCGAATAATCCTTATAGGCATTCGCCTCTCTGGCTAGGAACTCATTCTTCAAATAGATAGTGAGACCTTGAGCACCTCTGGCTGTATCCCCCCCAGTGGAGATCGCGATATCCATATTCTGATACTCATTTATGGAAAGACTACCAATACTGGTGCTCTGAGTTAGCGCATCGTAATTACCAAAGTGCATTCTATTTACGTCTTTGTAACCATAAAGATTGCTGCGAACATAAATAGCTTCACGCGCTGGATTGGTAATAACGCCATTACCATCCATGAAGGTGAAATCAGTGACTCCTTGCTCTACGTTCAGCGTAAGATCACGAATATTAGACTGAAGATTAAAGCCTTCAGACCAGATACCACAACCATTAGGGCAGGTATCATCGTAACCGATCAGAAAACCGCCCGTCGCATTGTTAATTACAGAGTCAATGTTCATAGTCAGACCCTGTCCTTTCCCGGCTCCACCACCGCCGGAAATATAAACATTGGCATCCCAATCCTGGAAGTCAAATGCCTGATATAACCGCAGCAGATAAAGTACTTCAGCTCCACCCTGCAATTCTTTATAGGAACCATCAGGGTTGGTGGGTAAATCAGTTGCAGAGTCCGTAACGTAAAGACCACGGACTCGCCATGCTCCTTTCAGGTCATTAAAACCAAGTCTGATACCATCACTTAAATTGCCGTCATAATTCGACTGCTCTTTAACGACATCAACAGAGACCGTACCCTGCTCCAGATGCGCTCCCAACCCTGTAAACCAAACATAGCCACCATTGTTGGCAACATCATCCGCATAACGGATACTGCCATCTTCAAGGTTTAAAGAAAGGTCTACAGTCAAACCGTTACTTCCACGACCACCACCGGGAAATATTTTCAGGTTATTACTGGCAACCGTTTGCCCCTTAAATGATGGCGTGTTTCCAAATTTCAATTCACCATAAATTTCGCCAAGGCTGGTATCTGCATTACCAATATAAATATCTTCAACACCAAAGCGTGTCGTCAAATCACCAAAACCGACCAGGATATGATCGCTTTCACCATTTACGCCCTTGATGAGTTCAATATTGAAGCCACTGTTTGAGGTCAACTGCCCGAAATAGTTAGCTAATCCCAAGCGAACTCCATCATCCTTATAGGCAATAAAGTTTCTACCGCTGGTTGTATCTTCTGCACTCAGGCATTCCGAAGTTGCACAGTTACTGGAAAGGTTGGGTTTTAACACAATTCCTCTACTGCTCGCTGCAGCAGATACATCAAGAGTTCCATCAAAGACTATACCGGCTTCTAAACTGCCAAAACTTTCTCCCCACCCCAATGAGTCTCCAGTTGAGGGGTTATAAATCTCATTTTTTATCCCATCAATACTTAAAGCGCCAAACACATTGGTAAAACCAAAACGGATATAGTCTCCGCTTGGGCCTTCTTTGATGTCTAAATCAAGACTGGAGTCTGGTTGATCAAGAAGCAGGCCTGCATTTAAACCTTCAATAAGGAAGTCATGACTTCCAGAACTAAGGGCATCCTGATACACCAAATTGGCATTGTGAAAAGCCACGCCCCCCTTTAAACGGATACCTCCACTCCCAGGGACAGGAGTAATCTGGATTTTGGCATCTCCAGAGAAGTCATAAGAGGAAGTTGAAACATTATACGCCAGCCCGCCAATTCTATAATCCAGCAGTATTGAGCCAAGTCCCTTTATTAATTGTGGGTCTGTTTCCTGATAGTTGGAAGCTAACCTGACATTATTAACTGTCAGTCGTCTACGATCCTGGGAAAGCCCAAGATTGATACCCGTTACTTCATCAACATCAACAGTTAAAGTCGTCTTAGGATTAACAGGCCCACCATCAGCCTGGCCAATACCCAGGTTCTCTATAGTCAGTGCTGATCCACCGGCTTGGTCTGCGGCTGACCACCTTATTGACTCAGCCTGTAAATATTGATCATTTGTACCAGTCACTGGGGCTAATGATGCAGTATTTTCCACTTCCAGTGTCAGGCCGGCCTGAGCACTCACCCCCGATAAAGATTCATCTTCAAGAGCTGTCAGCTCAGCAACCGAGTGGGAAGCAATGATCCCTCCTAAAATGAGGGCGGAAAGTTCATACTGATTCTTCATAAGGAACCGGCCCTCGTTGCAGGAAAGATCAGCAGACTACCACTTCCTTTTACCGTGCCATCAATGTTGATGGATACAATGTCTGTTTGATTTCCAGTACCTGGCAAAGGATTATCGGAAGCCCCCAGTGTGAATCCAAAATTGTCGTACTTAAAAGCATCCGAGAAACCAATAGACATCACCTCTTTCGTAACATCCGTTCCGTCAATATTTTGAGTCTTACTGCCTACTCGCAATTCCATATCTTTAGAACCACCAGCCTGGCTTCCGAAAGAGATAGCCCCATGAATATCATCGAGAATGATATAACCACTGTCGTCATCAAACTGAATTGCAAACCGGGCACCACAAGTACCAACTGTGCCACTGTTTGTACCATTACTGGTACATGTACCGTTAGGAGCTTTAGACCATTCAGGACCATCAACAGGGTTAATAGAAAAACTACCGCTGAGTGCAACACCACCCTGCCCACCTATATCAGACAGTTGCTCTTCATCAAGACCCACCATCTCACTATTAGCCACTACAGCCATACTGAGAAGAAAACAACCAAGAATTGACTTAATTAAGGTCATAGGTGTTAGCCCTCAAATATTGAATTCGAATGCCACTCAGCTCGGATGAACCAAGATTCATTCCTCCAACGGGAGCAGAAACAGCATCAGGGCGAACTCCCCCATACGTTAAATTACCGATATAGATATCAGACTTAGGGGCGTTGGCATAAAAGTCATCGGCCGTTGCTTTTATTTTGTTGTAAGCAGCCTGGTTACTGCTGCCTGGCATGCCTGCCACATCCTGAAGGCTTTCACCCACAAAAGGCAGAAAGGGAGACAATTCAAGTTCCACATTACCATCATCAACGACTTTTAGTTTCAGTGGCTGAGAAAGGCCGTAGCCCAGATTGAGATTCAGAAACACATTGGTGAAGAAGAAAGTTTGTTGATCACGGTCTCCGATTTCATTCCCATCAAGATCCTGATTGTCGCCACACCCAGGCGTAGACCATTGACAGCTAGTCAATTCCAAGGTGTTAGCATAAAGCTGTAGCCCTAGCTCGCCATCCATGGAACCAGTCCCATCTCCCCAGAGCCTTAAATAGGAATCTTCAAGTGAAAGCCCGGTAATATGATAGTTATGGTAATCTGTTCTTGGTGTACCATCAGGCTCAACAACGTCGTACTTAAAGCTAATTCCTGTATCCGCGCCACCATTCCCTCCTGTGAGAAGGTTACGTATATTTGCTATGTTCGCATCCACAGGGGCTCTAGCCGAAGCAATATTCTGCCTCTCGGCGTCAACGGCTGCTTCTGCAGCATCAACAGAGCCTTGATTCACCGAAGCCAGGAAATTCCTGCGAGCCTGAAGGCGGTCACGTTCCTGTTCCTTTTGAGAGATCTGTTTATAAAAACTTGAGTTAAAAAACGAACCCGCAGCTTCTGCACAGTCGGCAGATAACTGAAAACCACAAGCACGGTTAACAGCATCATCCCACTCACCATTACTTAAACCAAATGTATAGTCATTACCTGTTTGACTTTCACTTTTGGTCCACTGCTCAGCCTGATCATAGAGACTGCCACTATTACCATCTCTTGGGCGACTGGGAGGAGTGTCACGTCCCCAAAGATCCTGGTTTAACTGCCTGATATCATCATCCAGCTCGCTCAGAATATTTGGATTCGCCTGAACATCTACCAAACCTTGTCTCTGGGCATAAAAGTCCTCTTCCAAACCCGATAGCGTATTTGTTATTCCAGTAAGCTGCTGTTGATACTGCTGCAACCCCGTTAGCGACCCATTGCCATAAATTAAATCCTTACGATCTCCATTTTCAAAAACTGGAAAATCCAAAGACAGCACAGATCGACCATTGGGTATTGAAGCAAAATCGTTGCTGTCGTAAACATCGAGAACAACAGCATTATTTAAGTTGCCTAGAAAGTAAGTCTTGGGATCATTACTATCAACCCCCTTGGTACCGTACTCGCTGCCAGCCCCCATGACATAAAAGTCTGTCACTTCTATTCCAACGTCAGAACCATCTGTATTTTTAATACCATCAATGGTTACAGATGCCCCATTTCCATTACCAACTGATTGTCGTGTCTCATAGATAAAACCATCCAGAGCAAGACCCACTCCTGCGCCCGATACATCTTCTAAAGATTCGTCATCAATAGACACTAAATCAGCTTCTGCATGAAAAACGACAGAAAGTGAGAAAAAGGCTGCAGCCCGCCATGAATAAGACATTAACAACTTCCCCCGCCATAACAGGTTAAAAGTCGTTCGATTCCATTAAAAGCCTGTTCAAAAGATGTAGTTATAGGATATTTGGCATTACCATTTGAATCGTAATATTTAGGAATATTAATTGAGGCACCAGGCTGGAGAGTAACAGACTGGCCTGGAACAATATTTCCCGAGGCATCCGGCACAAGATCAGGCCATGGGATCAGCTCATTTTGCATAGAAATGAACATTCCCCTGGCACCACCCGCGATGTCACCTTCCGGATCAGTCTGCGAAAAGTCACCTTGAACCATACTTTTATACAAAGAGAGCGGAAAACATGCATGCAATCCAGCCAAATCACACTGATCAGCAGGCACAGCAGCAACTAGGCCACCGCCTCCAACTTCCTGTGTCCCTTGACCATTGGGAATACCCACATAACCAGACCTTGTTCCAATTTGCTCACCATAAGTCGATGAATTCGAGTCGCCATCAACAAGCTTTGCGAAAGCCTCTATATCTTCGTTGCCACTTAGCAAACCAAGACCAAACAAAACTGAAAGCAGGCCTGTAGCCTGAGGCCTTAACTCTTCAGATTTACCAGCTATGCGAACATCAATGCTACCGGACAACGCATTGATATCCCCAGACAGAACCCCTTTAAATTCACCGAATCCTGTTCTCCAGCCAATAAGCTTCCCGTCTTTGTATGCGAATTCAAAGTAAGGATCTTTGATTTTAAATGGAACAACACGATCATTAGTCGGATCAGTATCTGTTAATTGCCACTCATTAGCGCTCTGATTCCATTGATAATCATTATTTGGATCACTATCACCTGTTTGATCAATGTAACCTAACGCGAGATTATCAATATCAACATCGTTTCCTGTTTTGCCATCCCTGGAATATGTACCCAGCTTTAAGCTATCTACACCCAAGAATGTTTCTGTGTAAAGCCCCATATTGACTCGAGTAAAATCAATCTGTCCCTCTGCAGTATTTCGGCTATCAGTACTTAAATTAATGAACGCCTGGCCTGTCATTTCACCTAATTCACTATCGTCCAGAGACTCAAGCGCCTGAACCGAAAATGAGATAGCAGAAACTGCAATCACACCTGCCAGAGAAAGATGCCTAAACGCGTTTTTTGCAAGAGAAGACATAAAGAACTCTTTTTTATTATTTTTTTATTAACATTTGGTAATGAACTATAAAGCACTCCTTTCAAGCATCTCAACAGAAAACACTGAAAAAACAACGAATTAAAACGATAGTACAAGAACCATCGTACCAAAAAATCACCCTTTTATTTTTCCTATGACTGTTGTGACACACACCTCAAGTTTAACAGCCAAATAAATACCAAAGTGACATTTAGAAACGTCACTTTGGCAACAACAAATCAGACGCTCATCCCGTGCACAGTCACCTCTTCCCGATCATGAAACAGCTGCTTGCACTTTAATTGCACCTGCACGCCTTGCTCAGCACAAACCTCTTCAATCATCTGCAACGCATCCTGCACAGCCTGCCATCTTTGTTTCATTGGCAACTTGAGATTAAAGATAGTTTCACGGCACCAGCCGTTAGCCAGCCAACGGGCCATTAACTCTGCAGAACGGGCGGGTTTATCAACAATATCGCAGACCATCCAATCAACTTGTTTAGGAGGCTGGAAAGTAAAGGCATCTTCTTCCCGATGATCCACTTGCGCAGTATCCATCAGCTCCTGTTGCATCGGGCCGTTATCAACGGCAATCACCATCATGGAACGGTTCACCAGCTGCCAGGTCCAGCCACCGGGCGCTGCGCCAAGGTCAACACCTTTCATGCCCGGTGCTAAGCGGATATCCCAATCATCTGCGGGGATAAAATAGTGGAAAGCTTCTTCCAACTTAAGCGTTGAACGACTGGGTGCAGCTTTGGGGAATTTCAGCCGAAGAATACCACCCGGCCACGGGCTGCTATTGCGCGTATCAGTGATACCAACGTACACATGAGTAGAATCAAGGAAGAAGCAATGTAGCCGCGGAATGCTGTCATTAGGTTTGGGCGTAAGTTTATCTTCCTTTCTTAGAGCCTGACGCAGAGGATTAACAAACTTTTTACAGAAACCAGAAAGCTCTTTCGCTTCATTGGTATCAGCAGTTTCCAAAACAATATCGCCACAGCGCGGGAAATCATGTTCATTGATAGTTTCAAGAATGGCTGACACCCGGTCAGTTTGCGGAACATCCTCCAGCATGGGAATAGCGGCACACCACTGGCGGGCAAAGATCAAATCGTCGAAACGCAGCTTGCGCATTAGCTGCCAGGCACCATCCGACTCCTGGGTAATATACACCACATAACCACTGTCTTTTTTGGTTTTCACATAACCATAAATGCCAGCAGTGGCGGCTTTGTCCTGAATCTCTCCCGCCATATCCGATTCAAACCCGGGGCGACAATACAAAAGAAGATGATTACGGGACATGGGCTTTTCACACTACTGATAAGAAAACGGCAGGTATTCTATGCCCGGCTTGTCAGAATCACCAACCTCTTCGTTACTGTTAACTCTTGTGGAGGCCAGCAAAATCTGAACATTTGGAACAAGGGTTATGCTTGCAACTACAAGCCACAAAGCGGGTCTGCGCAGCAGCGGGAAGTCACCATCCAAGGCAGAAGCCTATCTGCGCGCCACTCTGCCCTATACATCAAACAGATCTTTTAAAGGCAGAGTCTGCAAACGACGTCTTGTTCTCACCCATATAATGTGTCGGGTTGACCAAACACTGAGAGCGGTACAGCTGCAGGAAATCTTAAAACGCTCCGTCACATATACTTGGAATAATGACAAAAGCCCACTCCTAGGGAGTGGTACCTTTGGTGAAGTTCGTACGGCCAACACATCCGGTACAGACACAAAAGCCAAACTGGTTTTCAAGGTCAATAAAACCCAGAGCGGGTATAACAACACCCTTGAGGAAGCAGAGCTTCAAATTGGATTACAGCACAAAGCCATCACTCCCTGCCTTGGATACGCCACTATACCCAGAGCCCAAAGGGCTATCCTGCTACTCCCTCAACTGCATTCATCCCTTAGTACGAAGCTCAACGTAGCCGAGGAACAAATCATCACTATTCCACTACAAGAATGCCTTGCACTTACTCGAGAAATTGCTTGTGGCTTATCTTATCTTCACGATCAGGGCTATGTGCACAGGGACTTATCAACATCCAACATCCTTCTTAATAGCACAGAGCAACCACAAATTTCCGACTTCGGTAGAGCGTTACCAATAGGTTCCCCTAACCCTGTTCGAGAAGATAGCCCACTTGTGCCCTGCGCTATTTTTAATGGTCGAAACATGAAGCGGGATCTCACGTTCGCAGACCTGCACCTGGCTCCAGAGCTGTATTTCGGAAGCGACACCCAACCCAGCAGCGACTTATTTAACCTTGGCTTTATTCTGCTTAATCTATTGGAAGGGCGACCTTTAGACATAGCTTGGACAAACAACCCCAATTGCGGGTTCGGCACCTGTCAGGACGACTGCCAGCATTGGAACTGGCCGGCTAAAGAAGTTCATTCACTGTATAGCTATCCCCAGCAAATGCCTATTCATTCACTGGGCTGGTCGAGATCAGAAGACGATATAGATGTTTTAACTAAAACCCTTGATCTGGTAGACGACTGCATGTGCATTTTTCCGGAAAGCAGGATTCAAACAGCAAAAGAAGTCGAAACACAAATCAAACAACTGGAAGCATCTCTTAAAGAGAGGCCTGCAACTCCATAACCCAGGACTCAACTTTTTCTACCGCGGTGGCCATATGCTGCTCATGGGTTAAACCAGAAGCCTTGCGCGGTTTCAGATCATGATTGCCATCCGCAAGCCAGCAAATCTCTATTTGTTCAGACAACTCATAACCCACCACAGTTTCCTGATTACCCATAGCATCGCGCTCTCCCTGAGCAACCAGCACTGGCAAGGAAATATCCTTTAAGTGATCTATGCGAGGCTTTTCTGGTTTACCTGTTGCGTAAAAGGGATACCCCAAACATACGACACCAGCCACACCCTCAATACCCTCACCTTCATCCACCACAAGGGTCGCCATCCGGCCGCCCATGGATTTGCCACCTATATATAAAGGAACATCTGAAACTTGCTTGTGAATATCGGCAATTGTTGTACGCCAGCTGTCCAGTAATTTAGGAGCTCTATCAGGTGGGCGCTTTTTACCGTTTACTCGTCGTTCAACCATATAAGGGAATTCAAAACGCACAACGGTTATGCCCTGTTCAGAGAGAAGATTGGCGATATCTTCCATAAAGGTGCTATCCATAGGCGCTCCAGCCCCGTGAGCCAGAACCAAAACAGCTTTTTCCTCACCTTTCGCTTTATTCCACAAATATTCACTCATACTCGTGCACCCTGAAGATTAATGAGGCAATCCAACCACATCACAAGCTCATGTCATATTCTTTTTTCAGCTGACTTTCTGCAAAAGAAAAAGCCCGGGCCTGATTGCAACAATCAAACCCGGGCTTTTGATCAGATTTAAAGAGGTTTTAAATCCGAATTACATGCCAGCGCTGGCACTGATATAGATGTCGTAGAAGAAAACACGACCGGCCAGTTCAGAAAGGACAACCATCAGAGCGCCAACAGAGGTCACGGCCACAGCACTGTTATTACCACGCAGGGCAGACACAACAGTCATCAGTACACCAGTCATCAGCAGGGCAACGCGTGCCATTACCAGAGTCAGGTGGTAATCAGCCATAGCAAATGGATTGCCAACGATAGTCAGCTGCCCCAGCCAGAAAAGGTAACCGGCATAACCAGTCATTACTACAACAAGAGCCATCCAGCTGCAGGTTGCCAGACCTTTGTCAGCCAAGGACTGAACAAAACCCAACTCAGAAGACAGCAGACGCAGAGCGGCAGCGGCTAGAACTGGGCCCGCAACAGCGGCAGTCATCAGGAACTGGAAGCGAGTCCAGCCAGTGTTCCAGGTTGGAACAGTGTCCAGAGTGTAAACATTGGCAATAGCCAGAATAAACACCACGCCCAGAACCATCGCCGCCAACAACACCAGATTGCGCAAGCCTGGCAGCAGGTCAAACAACTTCAAAGCTGTAAATGCAACACCGGCACCGCCAAACAGGCTCAGGCCAACAATTTCCAGACTCAGAGCAGAGAAATGCTCGAGGCCCAGAATCACGTTGAACATGCGGAATGGCTGGCCCAGGTGAGTGATGGAAGCAATGGCTGCCACACCCATGATGCCCCACACGGCAATAAAAGCTTTGTTCATCGCTTTACCGCTGGGGCGGCCCAACAGCTCGACCATACCCAGAGCAATGAACATACCGACCGCGCTTTGCGCCAGAACGGTAAAGATCACCAAAGACAACTGACTCATGATTACCACTCCGTTGGATTCAGAATCTGGCCGGTGGTGTCACCGGTTAAACGGGAGTTACGACCAGTGCTGACAATCAGGTTTGGCTCAGTCAGCTTGGGATCTGGCAGAGGCGCGATATCAGCGCGGTCACCATACTTGGCGCGCAGCTCATCAATTGGCCCGAAGTCCAGTGCTCGCAATGGGCAGGACTCGATGCAGATAGGCTTTTTGCCAACGGCAACACGGTCGAAGCAACCATCACACTTGGTCATGTGCTTCTTCTCTGGGTTGTACTGAGGTGCGCCGTAAGGGCAGGCCATTTCACAGTAACGACAGCCAACGCACACGTCACCATCCACAACAACCAGACCATCTTCTTCACGCTTGTGCATAGCGCCAGTTGGGCAGGCTTTGGTACAGGCAGGTTTGGTGCAATGGTTACAGCTTACAGACACATAGTAAGCGAACACATCGTTTGAGAAGGTGCCATCTTCATGCTGCACCCAGTCGCCACCGCCGTATTCATACACACGACGCCAGGTAACGCCTACTGGCAAGTCATTCTCGTCCTTACAGGACAGCTGACAGGTTTTACAGCCGGTACACTTACTGGTATCGACATGAAATCCGTATTGAGTCATAAATCCTTACTCCTTTAGACCTTGGCGATTTCAACCAGATTGGTGTGCTGAGGGTTACCCTTGGACAGCGGTGTAGTCTTCAGGCGGGTCAACGTATTGATACAACCACCTTTGTCGACTCCGTTACGGTCCAGTCGACGCCATGCGCCTTCACCCAGAGCGGTTACGCCCGGCATGATGCGTGGAGTCACTTTTGCCAGCACGTGAACTTCACCACGGTCGTTCCAGATGCGTACAGTGTCACCATTGCTGATGCCACGCTTGTCAGCATCCATAGGGTTCATCCACACACCATCCATAACCGCTTCACGCAGCTGAGGAATGTTGTGATAAGTGGAGTGAGTACGGCCTTTGGTATGGAAGCCGACCAGCTGCAGAGGATACTTTTCGGACAGTGGGTCAAGATGGCTTTCCCAGGTCGTCACATACTGGGGCAGCGGAGTAATCACATCACCTTCTGGCAGGGTCCACTCTTCAACAATCTTTTCCAGCTTGGTGGAGTAGATTTCAATCTTGCCGGATGGCGTTCCCAGTGCATGCTTAACAGGATCCTTACGGAAGTCTTCCAGTGCAATACGGCCTTCTTTTGGCATCTCTACCATGTAAGGGCCTGTCTCACGCAACTCTTCCAGGGATGGCAGGTTTGGATCTTTCTTCATCAGGCCAGCGTAAAGGTGCTGAATCCACTCTTCGTGGGTACGACCTTCGGTGTACTGATCTTTAATACCAAAACGCTCTGCCAGACCAATGCACATTTCATAGGCGCTGCGGCACTCATACAGTGGCTTGATAGTCTGAGTCAGCGGGAACACGCCGCCCATGGAACCGGAAGAGTAGCCATCACTACTGATGTCAGTGTTTTCCAGAGTAGTTACGTCTGGCAGCAGCAGGTCAGCAAAACGCGCGGTTGGGGTCATGTGGTTTTCAACAACCACAATAAACTCACACTTGCTGTCATCACGGAGGATTTCAGCAGTCTTGTTAATATCTGCGTGCTGGTTACCCAGAATATTACCGGCGTAGTTCAGGATGAACTTGATCGGATTTTTCAGCTGCTTAACACCCTGAACACCGTCAGTAATGTCGGTCATCTCAGGGCCACGCATAATCGCTTCACTCCATCCAAAGAATGGAATGCTGGCTTTAACCGGGTTGGTACCACTTGGCAGCTTGGCAACCTTGTAACCCCAGTTACCTGGCATGTCACCAGTGGTGGTGCCTGGCAGACCAATATTACCGGTCAGGATTGGCAGCATGCAGATAGCACGGGACGTTTGTTCACCGTTCGCCTGACGCTGGATACCAGTACCCTGAGAAATAAACGCAGGCTTGGCGTTACCAATTTCACGGGCCAGCTGAATAATCTTCTTGGCCGGAATGCCGGTAACACTGGCAGCCCATTCAGGAGTTTTAGCAATACCATCTGAGCCGTTACCCAGAATGTGAGCTTTGTAGTGGCCGTTCTTTGGAGCGCTTTCTGGCAGGGATTTTTCATCGTAGCCCTGGCAGTACTTATCCAGGAATGGCTGATCAACCAGACCTTCCGTAATCAGAACGTGGGCAATACCTTCAACCAGCGCGGCATCGGTACCTGGACGAATGGGAATCCACTCATCTTCTTTACCCAGCATGGTGTCGGTGTAGCGAGGATCAATAACGATGGTGCGTACACCACTCTTACGCAGAGCTGTGGTGTATTCATAGATTTCACCACCACCACTCATACGGGTTTCAGCTGGGTTGTAACCAAATTCAACCACCAGATCGGCATTCTTCATTTCAGAAGTGAAGCTGCCGTAAGCGGATGGTTTGTTAGAACCGTAGGTGAATGGCAGGGCGAACTGAATCTGGCCCCAGCTGTAGTTACCGTAGTAATTCAGGAAACCACCCACCTGGTTAAACAGACGCTTGAAGGATTCCTTGCCGTCTGTCTTGTAACCCTGGGTACCGGTGGAATACACCATGAACATAGCATCGTTGCCATATTCGTTGATGGTGTATTTCATCTTGTCTGCCATCAAGTCCAGGGCTTCATCCCAGCTGATGCGTTCAAAGCGGCCTTCACCACGGGTACCCACACGCTTCATGGGGTACTTCAGACGATCCGGGTTGTAAACACGGCGACGGATAGAGCGACCACGCAAGCAGGCGCGCATCTGGTGCTTGCCAAATTCGCTGTCATTACCACGGTTATCAGATTCAACGTGGGTAATCACGCCATCCTTGGTATGAACCTGCAGCGCACAACGGCTACCACAGTTCACCATACAGGCAGACCATTTGGTTTCAGTCTTGGCTGGCGTTTCAGAAGTTTCTTTGGCAATGGACTTCAGGGGCAATCCACTACCGGTGACAGCAGCGGCACCACCAATAGCAGTCGTCCATTTCATAAAGCTCCGTCGCTTAATAGGCGGCAGAACTATCTGATCAAGCCAGTTTTTCATAATGGTTCCAGAGGTAAACATTCAGAACGAGTCGAAACTGCAGAGAGATTTCTGGCTGGAATCAACCAGAAAAAATAATTCCTACCCTTTTTAAAACGCGAACAGTTCTCAATAACCACACATTAAGAAGGGTTTCTGCTGACAGGCATTTTACACACTATTTTCAATAGCTAACCCGTTTATTTATAAGGAAAAATACGTTTTATTTACGTGAAACAAAGGCTTCTATAATCGTTATTGACATGAGTACATTAGCGAAGCAATTAACCACTTGATTTAAATCACTGATTTCTTAAAAGCCATGAATGACACACAGCTAGAACTGATGGCCGGTTTAAACATCGCCAGCCAGTTTTTTTATCAAAGTTTCCACATTCCACCCACACAGGCTTTTCTTAACACTTTGATCGGTGAACAACTTGTTGATCGCTGGCCTCTTATCAACAATAACAAGAAAGTAGAAAACGGCCTGTGCTTCTTAAGAAAAGCAGACCAGGAAGACTTCAAGACATTAAGTAAAGATTATGCGGATTTGTTTCTGGGGCCGGATATTCTTAAAGCAGCACCATGGGCTTCGGTTTACCTCACGGAAGAACAACTGAACTGCGGTTCACCAACAATGGCGGCTAAAGCTTTTTACCACGAGTACGGCATTGTTATTGATACGCCTACCCGGGAACCAGAAGATCATATTGGCTTTATGTTTGCTTTTCTGGCGCATCTCACTAACAAAGCTTTGGAAGCTCATGAACAAGGTGAACAAGTTCAACCCTGGTTAGATGCCTGCAGTAGTTTCTTAACAGAGCACGTACTCACCTGGCCCCCCCGTTTTCTGGAAAACATGGAACAGAATGCAACGACAGATTTCTATCGTGGCATCAGCCTTCTGGCAGAAGGAACCTTACAACAGTTTGCAGAATTATCCGGAGCTTCTTACAAAATCGTAAAGCTTTATCGATAACAAACATCCAGCCTCTGCTTTTGCGGAGGCTTTCCTTTTTATTAAAAGAACTCAACAACACATCTTACACTCCCGGCCTTTGGTCTATACCTACTCCGCCTGGCACCGCATGAACCATTTCACAACTGGAGCAATCCCATGCAAACAGACGGCTTTTCTAACCCAGCGCCACTCGGACTAATGGGTTTCGGTATGACCACCGTTCTGCTCAATATTCATAATGCCGGGTTCTTTCCGATAACCGGGATGATCCTCGCCATGGGTCTTTGTTACGGGGGCGCAGCACAGGTTATTGCTGGCATTCTGGAATTTCGCAAAGGCAATACCTTTGGCACCACGGCCTTCACATCCTACGGTTTATTCTGGATAAGTCTTGTGGCTTTACTGCTGTTTCCCGGTTTGGATTCTTCTGTTGCCCAGTCCACACCTCCTGCGTTTATGGGCTGGTACCTCGGGCTCTGGGGTATTTTCACACTGTTTATGTTTTTCGGTACCCTGCGCAGCCCCAGAGTTCTGCAATTTGTTTTTGCCTCTCTCGCACTATTGTTTTTTCTGCTGGCAGCCAGAGATTTTACCGGTTCCGCCAGCATCGGAACCTTTGCCGGTTTTGAGGGAATAATCTGTGGTGCATCGGCCATGTACCTCTCAATGGCCGAAGTTATAAATGAACAATATGGACGCACAGTTCTGCCCATTGGTTAAACGACAGACAAAGACCATATTTTTTATCCGGTTATTACAACCGAGCTTGCGTATTTACACCTAGATTCTGTTATGATTGCGCCGCCAAAAGGAGCCGGTGGCGTAGCATTTTCCGCATTCGCCCACCGCATACCACCCTAAAAAAAGCAATAAGGTAGTACGCTCCACTACACCATAAGCCTGAAGAACTGTGTGAAAAGGTTAAAATCGCCTGCTAAATAACCAGCAATTGATCTATGTCATTGTTGAGTGCAGCGAGCTTTTTCATACTTATCTCGGTTTATACGTACAACCGCAATCGTGGATCGCGATATGAGCAACGCAACGGACACACATTACAATTACAAAGTGGTTCGCCAGTTTGCAGTAATGACGGTGATATGGGGGATCGTCGGCATGACCGTCGGGCTCTTTATCGCTGCGCAGCTGGTTTGGCCTGAACTTAACTTCGAACCTTATCTGACCTTTGGGCGACTCAGACCACTGCATACCAATGCGGTGATTTTTGCGTTTGGTGGATCAGCTCTGTTCGCAACCTCTTACTACGTCGTACAGCGTACCTGTCAGGCTCGCCTGATTTCCGATGCCCTGGCGTCCTTCACCTTCTGGGGCTGGAACCTGGTTATCGTACTGGCGGCCATTACCCTGCCTCTGGGTATGACTTCCTCCAAGGAATACGCTGAACTGGAATGGCCGATCGACATCCTGATCACTATCGTATGGGTGGTGTATGCGATTGTCTTCTTCGGCACCATTATGAAGCGCAAGGCCAAGCACATTTATGTAGCTAACTGGTTCTTTGGCGCGTTCATCGTCACCGTGGCTGTTCTGCACATTGTGAACAACATGGAGATGCCGGTCACCCTATTCAAGTCTTACTCCGCATACTCCGGCGCCATGGATGCAACCATCCAGTGGTGGTACGGACACAACGCAGTAGGCTTCTTCCTGACCGCCGGTTTCCTGGGCATCATGTACTACTTCGTACCGAAGCAGGCTGAGCGTCCGGTATATTCCTACCGCCTGTCCATCGTGCACTTCTGGGCACTGGTAGCTATCTACATCTGGGCGGGCCCTCACCACCTGCACTACACCGCTCTGCCTGACTGGGCACAGAGCCTGGGTATGGTGATGTCCCTGATCCTGCTGGCTCCTTCCTGGGGTGGTATGATCAACGGTGTGATGACTCTCTCCGGCGCATGGCACAAGCTGCGTACTGATCCAATTCTGCGCTTCCTGGTGGTATCCCTGTCTTTCTATGGCATGTCGACCTTTGAAGGTCCGATGATGGCGATCAAGACTGTAAACGCCCTGTCTCACTACACTGACTGGACTATCGGCCACGTACACTCCGGTGCTCTTGGCTGGGTTGCCATGGTATCTATCGGTGCCCTGTATCACCTGATTCCAAAAGTGTTTGGTCGTGACGGCATGCACAGTACAAGCCTGATCAATGCTCACTTCTGGCTGGCAACTATTGGCACCGTACTGTATATCGTTGCCCTGTGGGTGAACGGTATTACCCAGGGCCTGATGTGGCAGGCAGTTAACGTAGACGGCACCCTGCAGTACAGCTTTATTGAATCCGTTGAAGCCAGCATGCCCGGTTATGTTGTTCGTCTGATCGGTGGTGGGTTCTTTGTGATCGGCATGTTCGTCATGCTTTACAACGTCTGGCTGACAATTCGCGCTTCCAAGCCTGAAGAGTCTGAAGCCGCTGCGGCTATGGCGTAAGGGGGAGTAAGGACATGCTCAAGCACGAAATTATAGAAAAAAATATTGGCCTGATGGTTATTGGCGTGATCTTCGCCATCAGCTTCGGCGGCCTCGTGGAAATTGTTCCTCTGTTCAACCTGAAGGAAACCACAGAGCCCGTTGAAGGCCTCAAGCCATACACCGCACTCCAACTGGAAGGTCGTGACGTATACATCAAAGAGGGTTGCGTAGGCTGCCACTCCCAGATGATTCGCCCACTGCGGGCTGAGGTAGAACGTTACGGTCATTACTCTGTCGCTGGTGAGTCTGTTTACGACTACCCGTTCCTGTGGGGTTCCAAGCGCACCGGTCCTGACCTGGCCCGTGTTGGTGAGCGTTACTCCGATGAATGGCATCGCGCACACCTGGTTAACCCTCGTGACGTAGTGCCAGCATCCATTATGCCGGCTTACCCACACCTGAATGAAAACCTGATTGACAGTGCTGTTACACCGAAGAAGCTGGAAGCCCTGAGAACTCTGGGTGTTCCTTATACCGACGAAGATATCGCCGGTGCTTCCGAGGCTGTGCAGGGTAAGACTGAAATGGATGCTCTGGTTGCTTACCTGCAAAACCTCGGCACCGTGATTACCCAGAAGCGTTAAGCGGGGGATAGTGCAATGGATATCGACATTAATACCCTGCGAGGCCTGGCAACAGTGTTCTGCATGGGGGCCTTTATCGCAGTTGTACTCTGGGCTTACAGCGACCGTAAGCATAAGGATTTTGAAGAAGCTGCCAACCTGCCCTTTCAGGATGAAGGGCTGACGGGCAGCATACACAAGAATAAGAAGGAGGCTCCACATGTCTGATTTCTGGAGCGCGTGGGTTCTGGTTCTGACCCTGGGATGCCTGGCATTCATCAGTTTTGTGCTGTTTTCCACCTGGAAAGTGCAGCGCAAAAAGGCCACGGAAGAAACTGTCGGCCATGAATTTGATGGTATTACCGAATACGACAACCCCATGCCTATGTGGTGGATTGGCTTATTCCTGGGAACCATGATTTTCAGTGCTGTTTATCTGGTTCTATACCCCGGTATCTGGCCAGGCAAGTTCGATGGTATTCTGGGTTGGACCTCTCGTGGCGAACTGAAAGCTGACCAGGAAAAGCACGCCCGTCAATACCAGCCACTGTTTGATCAGTATGCTGCCAAGAGTATTGAAGAGCTGCAGAGCAACCCTAAGGCGTTGTCCATGGGTAAGCGTATCTTCCTGAACAACTGCGCCCTGTGTCATGGCAGTGATGCTGGCGGTACCTTTGGTTTCCCTCAGCTGAACGACCACGATTGGTTATGGGGTGGTTCGGCTGCTGAAATTGAAGCCACTGTACTGAATGGCCGTAATGGCCAGATGCCTGCCTGGGGCCCAGTTCTTGGTGAGAAAGGTGTTCGCAACGTTGCGTCGTATGTACGTGACCTGAGCGGCCTGAAAACCAAGGCCAGCGAACAGGATCTGGCAGCGGGTAAAGCTGCGTATGCAACTACCTGTGCGGTGTGTCACGGAGCCGATGGTAAAGGTAACAAGCTGTTTGGTGCACCTAACCTGACTGACGACGTTTGGCTCTTTGGTAGCAGCCAGACTCAGGTGGAATACACCATCCGTAAGGGTCGTAACGGTGTGATGCCGGCCTGGAAAGATATTCTTGGCCCTCAGAAGGTTCACCTCGTTTCTGCCTATGTTTACAGCCTGTCTAATAAAGACAAAGCAACACAGTAAACTGCGTAACAGCAGGCAGCTTAGTCAGCTGCCTGCTTATCTTTTTAAGTCTAAGAACAACTCTCCCCAGCCCCAGAATAATAACGAAATCAAAGCGTCGAGAGCCTGAATAATAACGGTTGAGGAATGTCCCCCGTGATCAAGCCTGAAAACCAGCAGAATGAACCGGAAATAATAGAAACGATTAACCTCTATGAGCGAAGGGAAAAGATTTACACCCGCGCCTTTGAGGGTTTCTACCGCAACCTGCGAAACTACGGTGGCGCACTTCTTTTTCTTCTCTATTTCGGAACCGTCTGGCTGACATGGGGCGACCGTCAGGCTGTACTCTGGGATCTCGGCACTCGCCAGTTTCATATCTTTAGCGAAACCTTTCTGCCTCAGGACTTTATTCTGCTGTCCTGGATGCTGATCATTTGCGCCTTCGGCCTGTTCTTTATTACTGTACTGGCCGGCCGGGTATGGTGCGGTTACACCTGCCCGCAAAGTGTTTTCACCTGGGTATTTATGTGGGTTGAGAAAGTCACTGAAGGTGACCGCAACAAGCGTATGCGCCTCGACAAAGCCCCCATGAGTGCCGAAAAGTTTGCCCGTAAATTTGCCAAACACCTGCTCTGGTTACTGATATCCCTGGCTGTTGGCATCACTTTCGTTGGTTATTTCACTCCAATACGAGAACTGATTGGTAACCTGCTTACCGCAGAAGCCTCCGCATGGGCGGTATTCTGGATTGGCTTCTTCACACTCGCCACCTACGGCAACGCTGGCTGGTTACGTGAGCAGGTGTGCATTTATATGTGCCCCTATGCTCGTTTCCAGAGTGTAATGTATGACAAAGACACCCTGACTGTTCATTACGATGCAACCCGCGGTGAAAGCCGTGGCCCACGTAAGCGTAATGCTGATCCAAAAGAGCTGGGCATCGGCGACTGCATTGACTGTAATCTGTGTGTACATGTTTGCCCTACCGGCATTGATATCCGTGACGGTCTGCAATACGAGTGCATAAGCTGCGGTGCCTGCGTAGATGCCTGTAACGGCATTATGGACAAAATGAACTACGACAGAGGGCTGATTCGCTACAGCAGCGAAAGTGAGCTGGAAGGCAACAAGCCCCATCTGCTGCGCCCACGCCTGATTGGTTACTTCATAGCGCTTTGCATTATCACCGGTTTATTCCTGTTCACTCTTACCCAGCGCACAGTTCTGGAGTTTGAAGCTCTGCGGGATCGTCAGAGTTTGTACAGCACCAACAATGCTGGCCAGATTGAAAATATCTACACACTGAAACTGGTAAACAAGTCCCAGCAACCCCAGACGCTGAACATAAGCGTTTCCGGCTTGAAAGATGTTATTATCCGCGGCAATACCCGTGTAACTATCGAGCCGGGTTCGGTAACAAGCCTTCCTGTGCGATTGGCAGTTCCGCCTGAAGTATTAACCGGAACCAATACCACTATTGAGTTCCATGCGAACAGTGACAGTGCAGATGGCCCAGCCACGACAGCTGAGAGCCGCTTCCTGTCTCCAAGGACAACGCCATGACGCCTAACGCAGAAAAAGAGCCATTTACACATTGGTACCAGGAACCATGGGCCTGGTACATTGTTGGTGTAATCCTTGTCACTATTACCTGGGGTACATTCCAGGTCATAGTGTCATTTAAAAACGCTGACGAAGTTGTAGTGGATGACTACTACAAAGTCGGTAAGGCCATTAACCAGGATTTGAGCCGTGACCGTCGCGCCCACGAGCAGAATATCGCGGCCAATATCAATTTTGATGAAGCGTCAGGTTCTTTGAAGGTGGCTATGTCCGGCTCGACAGATAACTGGCCCCAGCAATTGCGCCTTCGCCTTCTGCCTGCAGCCAAGGGGGTAGAAAAGCAAATTATTCCCTTACTGCAAACGCCGGCTCAAGACACTCTTTATAGAGGCCAGTCCCAGGGTATTCCTGCCGGGCGTTACTACGTACAGTTGGAAACCCTTGACGAAATCACTCCGGAACAGGGTTACCTGACCGGTTGGCGCTTGAACCGTGAAATCTGGATTGAAGATAACACGCCGGTTGAACTGGCCGCTTATGAGTGATCCATTTGTTTCCATACCACTGCTATGTGTTTCTTATTAAGTGAAAGTGAATGAGTGAAAAAAGTTGTTTTCACTGCCACCTGCCCATCAATGGTCCTGTTCAGTTTACTGCGACCATTGATGGCGAAGACCGCCCTATGTGTTGCCCCGGATGTCAGGCTGTTGCTACAGCCATTGTTTCCGGCGGACTCGATAACTACTACCGCTATCGCACTGAACCTGCCCAACAGGCAGACCTGAGTCAGGCCTTAAAAGCAGAGTATGAACTCTACGACCGGGAAGATCTTCAGCAGAGTTTTATCCGTAGCCTCACCCCGGAAAGTGCTTCACAAAAACTTGAAGCCCGCCTGTTAATAGAAGGCATTACCTGTTCAGCCTGCGTCTGGCTTCTTGAACATCACCTGTCGTCCATAGAGGGCGTTGAGTCCGTCACTGTAAATCTCAGCCAACATACGGCAACGGTCACCTTCAATTCAGAGACCGTAAAAATCAGTGAAGTGATGCTCGCTGTTCTTGCGGTTGGTTATCGCGCTCACCCCTGGCGACAGGAACAGCAGGACGCCCTGTTGGAAAAAGAACACAAACAGTTTATCCGCCGCCTCGCCGTTGCCGGTATCGGCACCATGCAGGTAATGATGTATGCCATTGCCATGTACGCTGGCGCAGCACAAGGGATGGAAGCTGAGTTTCACACCTTGATGCGTTGGGTCAGTGCCCTGATTGCAACACCGGTTGTGCTTTATTCTGCCCGCCCATTCTTTTCTGCGGCCTGGAGGGATATCAAGAATCGCAATCCCGGCATGGATGTTCCCGTATCCATTGCTATTGGTGGTGCTTACCTGGCCAGCCTCTGGGGAACTTTTCAGGGAACAGGCGAAGTGTATTTTGACTCTGTCAGCATGTTCACCCTGTTTCTGCTGAGTGGCCGCTTTCTGGAAATGCGGGCACGCCACCGCACCAGCCAGACATCCCGCAGCCTGCACTTACTTCTACCGGAAAGCTGTTTACGCGTTAATAAAGATGGTGAAGCGGAACGGGTCAGCCCCTCCGATCTACAGGTAGGCGACAACATTCGTATTCTCCCCGGAGAAAACATTCCAGCTGATGGCGTTATTTTCAGTGGCCAAAGCTCTGTGAATGAATCTGCACTTACTGGTGAGTACCTTCCGGTTGCCAAACATAAAGGTGACCAGGTCGCTGCCGGGACTATCAATACAGAGAATGCAATTGAGGTAGAAGTAACCCACGTTGGGCAGAATACCCGCCTGTCCGCTATTGCCCGTTTGCTTGAACAAGCCCAAGGGGACAAACCTGCTATTGCCCGACAGGCTGACCGCGTCGCAGGATGGTTTGTCTGTTCAGTGTTGTTAGCAGCTGTTGGTGTTTACTTCTACTGGCTCCAGCATGAACCGGATGATGCCTTCTGGATTGTTCTTTCTGTACTTGTTGCCACCTGCCCCTGTGCACTTTCTCTGGCAACACCAACAGCATTAACCGCTGTGACTGGGTATCTTCAATCAAAAGGCTTATTAGTTAGCCGCAGTCGTGTGCTAGAAGGCTTACCGCAAATCACTCATGTGATATTCGATAAAACCGGTACATTGACTCGCGGTGATCTCAGCCTTGCTGATGTAAAAATACGCGACAAGACCTATAACAGAAGTGAATTACTGGATATAGCTGCTGCTCTGGAAAGCCATTCTGAACACCCTATTGCCCATGCTTTTCCCGCATCAACCACAGAGGTAAAAGATGTAGAAAACATAACCGCTCAGGGACTGCTGGGCAGAATTGCTGGCCACACCTGGCGTATAGGAAAACCCTCCTTTGCCAGCCCGGCCATGGAAGCAAGTCCTCCAGACAACCACCTCACCTGGTTGTTGCTGAGCTGCGACAAAATGCCACTGGCCTGGTTTGGCCTCGATGATACCCTGCGCCCTGAGGCAAAACAGGTCATCAATGAACTGAAAACCAGAGGCCTTAATGTCGGATTGTTGAGCGGTGACAATCAGGGTGTTGTTAACCGTGTAGGCCAGGAGCTTGGCATTGAAGAGTGTTATGGACAGGCCACCCCGGATGACAAACTCAATCACGTGCAACAGCTTCAGCAACAGGGCCATCGTGTTCTGATGGTTGGAGATGGGGTAAATGACATTCCGGTGCTGGCTGCAGCAGATTTATCTGTCGCTATGAACACTGCTTCAGACCTGGCTCGTACACACGCTGATGCTCTGCTACTTTCAGGGGACTTGAACCAACTCCCGGCCAGCATAGACAAAGCCTGCGATACCCGCCGGATTATCCGACAGAACATGGTTTGGGCCTTGGGGTATAACCTGCTGGTACTGCCTTTGGCGGCATCTGGCTGGCTGGCTCCCTGGATGGCTGCCATTGGCATGTCTGCAAGCTCTCTGGTTGTTGTTGGTAATGCACTGAGACTTTCAAAACCACAAAAAGACAAAGTCATGCAGTACATGGAGGATAACTAATGGACAGTCTTTTCATACTTATTCCCATTGCTGTGGTTTTTGTTGCAGTAGCGGTCGCTATTTTCTTCTGGGCTGTGGACAACAACCAGTTTGATGATCTGGAAGGTCCTGCACACAGCATTTTGTTCGATGAGCCTGATGCAAAACCGAATAAAGATAAAAGCAAGATCCAGGAGTAGTAATGACTGACCAATTAAGCCTGACAGCAGCATTTCTGCTGGGCCTGCTGGGGGGCGGACACTGTGTTGGCATGTGCGGGGGCATTATGTCGGCATTGAGCGTTGGCAGTGGCGCGCCACCCCGCTCACTAAAGAGTTTCAATATCCTTCTGGGATACAATCTGGGACGCATTTTCAGCTATACCGTTATTGGTTTCCTGATGGGCTGGCTGGGCTGGTTTATTGGTGGATTCAGTAAAGAAACCAGTGTCGCCTTGCGTATCTTTGCCGGCATTATGCTGGTTGGTATGGGGCTCTATCTGGCCGGATGGTGGACAGGCATTACCGTACTGGAAAAAGCTGGTCACACACTCTGGCGTCGCATTCAGCCTACAGCGTCCGCCATGTTACCGGTGAACAGCCCCATAAAAGCGATTGGCGTTGGTGCACTCTGGGGATGGCTGCCCTGCGGCCTGATTTACAGCACATTAATCTGGGCAGCTGCCAGCAATAGCGCTATTGAGTCCGCCTCACTCATGCTGGCTTTTGGGCTAGGCACTCTTCCCGTATTACTCCTGACCGGGCTTCTGGCAGAACAGATGCGTAACCTGTTGCAAAATAAACTGTTCCGCTCTGCGGCCGGCATCTTAGTCATTCTGTTTGGTTTATGGACAGTTCCTGGCCCTCACCAGATGTGGGTGATGATGAAACTGGACTTCAGTGGCCAGCCTCACCAGATGAACCATGGCAGTATGAGTCATGAAAACATGAACCACGAAAGCATGAACCATGGAAATATGGATCATTCCCAAATGAACCATTCAGATATGGACTCTCCATCCGTAGATCACTCAAAGATGGGCCATTGACCCCGATTCTTTTTACTACATTCTTCTGTAAAATTTGCAGAAGAATGTAGCTCTTTAGCTTCAATCTCTACAGCCTCATCAATTTTTCGTAAACCTGCCAAGTAGTCTGACAACAGAAGTTGAGTCTCTATTGATACACATCAAGGCGCTAGAACCATCAGACTATAAACTGTCAATCAGTATTTAGTGCAGGCAATCGTATTAATTTGCCATTTTGCGAAAAAAATAATATGCATTCTTCGATTGCAGGAAACAGAGATGAACAACTCACTGATCTGGGATTCCAGTCTACTAAAGCGATACGATCGTCCGGGACCTCGTTACACCTCATATCCAACTGCGGTTCAGTTCACCAGTGAGTTTGAAACAGACACTTTTATTCAGGCAGAACAGGACAGCGGGCATCAAAGAAAGCCTCTCTCTCTGTATTTTCATATCCCCTTCTGCGATACCGTCTGTTACTACTGCGGCTGCAACAAAATAGTTACCAAGCGCCGCGAACAAGCTCAGCCCTATCTGGATCTGATGTGCCAGGAAATGGCCATGCACGCCAAAAATCTTGGTTACAAAGCTACGGTTGAACAATTGCATCTGGGTGGAGGAACACCCACATTTCTTAGCAAGGAGCAGCTGACCCAGTTAATGGAAACCGCTCACAAGTATTTCCATCTGGATTTCAGTGAATTCTCCGATTACTCCATTGAAATTGATCCCCGTGAAGCAGACTGGGGCATGATGGGATTATTGCGGAATCTTGGTTTTAACCGCATCAGCCTTGGCGTTCAGGACTTTGACCCTGCTGTGCAAAAAGCTGTTAACCGCATTCAGCCAAGAGCCGTCACCGAAAGCGTAATAGACGCCGCGCGCGCCATGCATTTTGACTCTATCAATGTCGACCTGATTTATGGTTTACCACTGCAAAACTGTGAAAGCTTTCTGAAAACTGTTGACCGGGTGATCGAGCTTGCGCCAGAGAGATTATCTGTCTTTAACTACGCCCACTTGCCTCACAGATTTATGCCTCAGCGCCGAATACGCAACGAAGACCTTCCCTCTCCGGAAGAAAAGCTGCGCATTATGGAAGCAACTACTGAGCGTCTGACTGAAGCTGGCTATGTTTACATCGGCATGGATCACTTTGCCCTACCAGATGATGACCTGGCTGCAGCACAGGAAGATGGCGTTCTGCACCGTAACTTCCAGGGCTATACCACTCACGGTCACTGCGACCTGATAGGTATGGGTGTTTCATCCATCAGCCAGGTTGGCAACACTTACGCTCAGAACTTTACCGATATGGCGAGTTATAGCGAAGCTATTAATGCGGGCCGCCTTGCTATTAATAAAGGCCTGCAAAGCTCTGCCGAAGATCAGCTGCGCTCCCATGTTATTCGTCGTTTGCTCTGTGACTTCCAACTGAACTTCCATGATGTGGAATCTGAGTTTGGTATCCACTTCACCAAGCATTTCAAACCAGAACTGGAAGCATTATCCGTTATGGCGAAAGACGAACTGCTGCTAATGGACGGAGAATCCATCAAGGTTCTTCCCCGCGGCCGTCTGCTTATTCGCAACATCTGCATGACCTTCGATCTGTATCTGGCTGCTGCCCAGGAACAGCAGAAGTTTTCACGGGTTATCTGATAACCGCTATTTTTCCTATAAACAAACGGGGCCGCATAATGCGGCCCCGTTTGTGTTTTTACCTTATCGAGCTATTAGAACTTCTGCTCAAAGGTCAGTGAAGCACCGTAGCTGCGGCTCTTGCGACCACGGGTTCCTTCCATGTCAAAAGACAAACTTCTGTTGTCATCAAACTGGGAGTTCACACCCAGATTGTACCACTGAAGCTTGCGATCACGCTGCTTACGCTTCTCCGTTACACTGTTACCACTCTCAAGATGAGTCATCGTCGTCTTGTGATCAGCGAAGTGGTTCATCTGAACACCGGCACCACCGTGGATACTGGTCAGATACCTGAAACCTGGCACCTGGTAATCCATCATCAAGCCATAACGGTCTATACGATCATGACGGCTGCTACCTTTTACCTTCACTTTATCTTTGTGCTGACTCTTCAGATCAAAACCAGACTGACGGCTATCGATATACATAAACTCAGCAATAGGCGTCAGAGTCAGGCCCGGTACAAACGCATCCAGATGGATGTCATAGCCGGTGCCAATCCAGGCAGCCCAGTCATTCATGGTGAAGTTACCCTTGTAGCTATCGCCACTGATCTTATCTTTGCCTTTCGCTTTCACATCGTGATGACCAACTGTCAGGGCACCGTCGATATGGAAGTTATCACGCTTCCAGGAGAAGAATGGGCCAACCCGCAGACTGGTCATATCGGTGCTGCCACTCATTCCCTTCAGAGAAGTATTGTTATTCTCCGCCGAGAACATCACACCAACCAGCAGTTCGGTATCCAGAGCTTTAAACGCTCCCATTTCAAAACCATAACCACGGTTTTTGTATCCAGGCAGACCAGAACTCATCTTGGCTGTGCCGCGATTACCGTAGGCACGCACGTAGCTGTATACACCGCCAGGCTGCAGGGAATCTTTCAAACCACCCTTTACAGAGGCTTCAACCGCACCGGCATCAATACGCTCAATGGCAGAATCAGCACTTGTTGCACGCCCTTTACGGAAATCAGAGATAACTCTGTGATGCCCCGAGAACATCTGCATTGCCGCATTGTTTGACACTTCAGCAGCAGTAGCAGGCAATGCCGCCACCAGGGCACTATCAAAGACTGGCTCATTCACAACCGGTGCCGCTGGCTGAGGTTGCGCCTGAGGCTCATCTTCATTTTCGGTTTCTTGA
Organism: Parendozoicomonas sp. 2304DJ65-17; assembly: GCF_058148445.1. NCBI lineage: Bacteria > Pseudomonadati > Pseudomonadota > Gammaproteobacteria > Oceanospirillales > Endozoicomonadaceae > Parendozoicomonas > Parendozoicomonas sp. 2304DJ65-17. The sequence goes on along the minus strand of NZ_JBYVJV010000008.1, from coordinate 964 downwards.
GCGTCACCGTCATCCTCAGACTCTTCTTCATCTTCAGAATCAGCTTCAGGCTCTTCTTCTGGCTGTTCGTCATCACTGTCTGCTCCCTGATCCTGTGAAGGGTCCTCTTCGTCATCATCATGACTGGCAAAGTTATTGTTGCCGTCACCCTGAGGAGGAATCTCTGGGGATGAAGAAGAATCATCCTCCTTTGATTCAGGATCTTCTTCCGGAGCATCGCCAGTAGAGTCTTCACGACGCCTGTTTATATTGCCGACGCCATCATCGTCATCGTCGTCATGAGAGGCGTTGGGCTGCTTTTTAGCTTCCTGCTCTTTAGCCTCCTGCTCTTTAGCTTCTTGCTCTTTCAGCTTTTGCAACTCGATACGAGCCTCTTCCTTCATCGCAGCCCAAAACTCCTGGTCAGCTTTCAGGTCGATTTGATGCTGCTCTTCCAAACGCTCTTGCTCAAGACGCTCCTTCTCCAGACGTTCTTTCTCCAAACGCTCTTGCGCAAGACGCTCCTTCTCCAGACGTTCGTTCTCTAAACGCTCTTGCTCCAGACGTTCTTTCTCTAAACGCTCTTGCTCAAGACGCTCCTTCTCCAGACGCTCTTTCTCTAAACGCTCTTGCTCAAGGCGCTCCTTCTCCAGACGTTCTTTCTCTAAACGCTCTTGCTCAAGGCGCTCCTTCTCCAGACGCTCTTTCTCTAAACGCTCTTGCTCAAGACGCTCCTTCTCCAGACGCTCTTTCTCTAAACGCTCTTGCTCAAGGCGCTCCTTCTCCAGACGTTCTTTCTCTAAACGCTCTTGCGCAAGGCGCTCCTTCTCCAGACGTTCGTTCTCTAAACGCTCTTGCTCAAGGCGCTCCTTCTCCAGACGTTCTTTCTCTAAACGCTCTTGCTCCAGACGCTCTTGCTCCAGACGCTCCTTCTCCAGACGTTCTTTCTCTAAACGCTCTTGCTCAAGACGCTCCTTTTCCAGAC
>NZ_JBYVJV010000007.1:0-269192 GCF_058148445.1 Parendozoicomonas sp. 2304DJ65-17 | reverse complement strand
GTAAGCGTTGTGAGGCGTTGAGCTAACCAGTACTAATGACTCGTGCGGCTTGACCATATAACGCCAAAGCGATCTTATGATCCGATAACGCGAAACGATCGACACATACAACGAAGTGTCAGCAACAAACGACAGATTCCTAGCTGAAGATAAGACACACAGTCATCATCTTCAGCACCAGTTTTGCCTGGCGACGAAAGAGCTTTGGAACCACCTGATCCCATCCCGAACTCAGCAGTGAAACGAGGTATCGCCGATGGTAGTGTGGGGCTTCCCCATGTGAGAGTAGGTCATCGCCAGGCGCTAAATATAAACCCCAGTCGGCATATTCAATGAATTAGTCGGCTGGGGTTTTCTATTTCTACCTCGTCATTATTCCTCATCCTCAAATTTCCAGAATCTGTTACCCTCTCTCCTCAGCAAATAATGTTGTAACGGGATGTGCTGTGTCAGGAAGTCAAAACAGAAAATCTTCATCATCTAAATCTCAGGATGAAGCCACCAAGATAGCCAAAGCTACGCAGAAACCTGGGCAGACAAAAGAACAGACCCGCTTAATTGCTCAGGGAATTCAGAAAGGAATTGAGCAATATAAAAAGCAGCACAAAGCGAAAATGCGGGAGCTGGATAAACAGCAGAAGAAGAAAGCCCGTCAGCAGGAAACTATTCAGCCTGAAGAAACCCTGAACACTGAATCCGTTATCTATAAACAACATTGGCTTCCATGGGGGCTATGTGTTGCAAGCTGGATCGGATTTGCGATTTATATTCTGCAGTAGCAAACCGAGAACTAAAAAAGAAAGGGGCACCATTGGTGCCCCTTTCTTTTTATTAAACTTTATTAAAGAGAAACAATATCTGCTACGTGAACCAGATCAGTATCGATACCCGGCTTACGGCTGATTGCATCATGCAAAGAAACCGTTGTCACGGAGCTGTTCTGAACACCCACCATAATGCCACTATGGCCAGCCAGAAGCTGTTCTACAGCTGCTACACCCAAACGACTGGCTAAAACCCTGTCAGCACAGCTGGGATTGCCACCACGTTGGATATGGCCGAGAACCGAAACCCGAATGCTGTATTCAGGTAAAAGCTTTTCAGTTTTCTCTGCCAGCTTGAATGTGTCGCCTAACTGATCACCTTCTGCAACCAGAACAATATTGGATGTCTTGTTTGAGGCACGGCTGGATTTCAGCTTATCAACAAGGTCATCAATACTTTTGTTGTCTTCAGGAATCAGAATCTCGGTAGCGCCACCGGCAATACCTGCATTCAGTGCAATAAAGCCTGAGTCACGTCCCATACATTCAATAAAGAACAAGCGGTTATGGGAAGTGGCGGTATCACGAATTCGGTCCAATGCTTCGACAACGCAATTCAGAGCTGTGTCATAACCGATCGTAAAGTCAGTACCGTAGATATCGTTGTCTATTGTTCCGGGTACACCGATAACAGGAATATCGAATTCAGAAGAGAAAATGCTGGCCCCGGTAAAAGAGCCGTCACCGCCGATAACGACTAATGCATCGATATTGTTTTTCTTCAGATTTTCATACGCTTGCTGTCGTCCTTCTTTGGTTCGAAAACCCTGACAGCGCGCAGACTTCAGCATTGTGCCACCGCGGTTAATGATATGAGCAACAGAGCGTGCATCCATTTCCCTGAGCTCGTTATCAATTAATCCCTGATAGCCTTCAGAGATACCGCTGACCTTGATGTTGTAATGGGCACATGCTCGTACAACAGCACGAATGGCTGCGTTCATGCCAGGTGCATCACCACCTGATGTGAGTACTCCGATGTGTTTCAGGTTGTTTCCCATATTATTGGTATCCCACATAGCAAGATCTTATTAATTCATTGGTCTATGAAACAGGTGGATATCTGACAAGTAAAGAAGTGCAACGATTGCCAGATTTCACCTCATTTATTGGAGCATGTTGAACGCGCCTGAATAGATAATCGGCGTGTGAGATATTTCCTACACGATAAACCGACATCTGCGTCTGTTGCCCAGACAGGCTTACTCCTACTATTACTATTACATGGATGGTTAGCGCACAGGGCCGTGTAACCCAGGGAAGGGTAACTCTAAAAGCGACCGCCAGTTCAGGCCTCACCCGCAAGAGGCCTTTTCTTTGCCTACCGTTTAAACCCCACTCCAGTTTTCAGGTTCAATCCACTGTAAAAATATTTGTATAGATTGACAGTATTCAAAGAAATAATCATTGACCTTTACCAGTGTCTGAAGACAATGTGCGCACCTGGCGATGATGTATTTCTTACTTCCACATTGCGCCCTGTCTGCACAGTTATTCAACTCTGTGCTTCGTTATACGACTTTCCAATGAGACATGCCGATGAAGTACCTTAAAAGGTATCTGCTGTTCGTATTCACTGCTTTAAGTGTGAGTGGCGGTGTAGTTGCTGAGAACGTAAATGTTCTGAACTGGAATGACTACATCGCCGAGAATACATTGACTAACTTTGAAAAGAAGACAGGGGTCAGTGTTACGTACGATGCGTTTGACAGTAATGAAATGCTTGAAGCCAAGCTACTGTCTGGTAACTCAGGCTACGATATTGTTGCGCCAACCAGTGAGTTTTTATCTCGACAGGTAAAAGCCGGCGCGTTTATTAAACTGGATAAAACCAATCTTCCAAACTGGAAAAACCTCGATCCTGGGCTGCTAGATAAACTGCAGAGTCACGATAAAGGCAACCAATATGCCGTTCCTTATATGTGGGGAACAACCGGTATTGGCTACAACAAAGAACTTGTTGAAAAGGCCCTGGGGAAAGATGCACCAGTCAACAGCTGGGCTCTTATATTTGACCCCGAGAATATGAAAAAGCTGGCGCCCTATGGCGTTGCTTTCCTTGACGCTCCTACAGAGATTTATCCTGCAGCGTTAAGCTATCTGGGATTGGATCCAAATAGTACCAATCCAAAAGACTACGCCAAAGCTGAAGAAGTCATTTCTGGCGTACGTGAATACATTACCTACTTTCATTCGTCTCGATATATTACCGACCTCGCAAACGGTGATATTGCTGTCGCTGTCGGCTGGTCGGGCGATGTTTTGATGGCATCCGATCGAGCTGAAGATGCTGGCAGAACTTTTGAAATTGCCTACTCCATTCCTAAAGAAGGCGCTGGAGTCTGGTTCGATATGCTGGCTATTCCTTCCGGTGCAGAAAATATCGATGAAGCTCATCAGTTCCTGAACTATCTGCTTGAGCCAAAAGTTATAGCTGATATCAGCAACTACGTTTCCTATGCGAATCCCAATCCGGCTTCCCGCCTGTTTATGGATGAAGAGATTGCCGGTAACACTGGCATTTATCCTGACGAGCAAACGGCTAAACGCCTTTATGCCTTTCAGGAAATTTCACCCAAACTGAATCGGGTAATCACCAGAGGCTGGAACAGAATCCTCACTGGCAGGTGAGCCAGACCAAACCGGTAAGTCTAAGTGCTTTGCTTCAGATAGCAGGGCGATTTGTACTATTTTTTAGGCATTTTTGCTTCCCTAACTACAGCACTCCCAGCCTGGCTCCGCCGGACTTTTGTTCGTGCCCAGCCAGAAACGTGAATGGGATGACTGTTTTAGTCACGTAGTTTTGGCTGCGTGGGAGATCAGACGTCGATGGCCGTACCATCTGGATTCTATAAGAAAACATTCAGTGCCCGGGAAAAGAAACAGGCACTGCTGAAAATTGAACGTGTTTCCAAAAACTTTGAGGAAACCGTTGCGGTTGATGATGTATCCCTGACGATCAATAAAGGCGAAATCTTTGCTCTATTGGGTGGGTCTGGTTCAGGTAAATCTACTCTGCTACGCATGCTGGCAGGATTTGAAAAACCCAGTGAAGGAAAAATCCTTCTGGACGGCCAGGATATTACCAACCTGCCACCTTACGAACGCCCCATTAATATGATGTTCCAGTCGTATGCACTGTTCCCGCATATGACCGTTGAACAGAATGTTGCCTTTGGTCTGAAGCAGGACAAGCTTCCTGCAGAAGAAATTAAAGAGCGTGTGGGGGAATTACTTCGTCTGGTACGCATGCAGCCATACGCTCGCAGAAAACCTCATCAGCTTTCTGGTGGCCAACGTCAGCGTGTTGCTCTGGCCCGCAGCCTGGCAAAGCGTCCAAAGCTTCTTCTGCTTGATGAGCCAATGGGCGCTCTTGATAAACAGCTGCGTACCCAGATGCAGCTGGAAGTTGTAGAGATTCTGGAAAAGGTGGGTGTTACCTGTCTGATGGTGACTCACGACCAGGAAGAAGCCATGACCATGGCTGATCGCATCGGCATTATGGATGCGGGCTGGATTGTGCAGACCGGGTCTCCTGTGGATATCTATGAAAACCCCAACAGCAGGATGACCGCTGAGTTTATTGGTTCAGTGAATATCTTTGCTGGCGAGATTTCTGAAGATGAAGCAGATCACGTGATTATTCAGTGCTCACAACTGCCGGGCCCTGTTTATATCGATCACGGTATTGCCGCACCGTTGGAAGACCGTAAATGCTGGGTGGCTATTCGCCCCGAGAAGATTGAAATCAACAAAGAACGGCCGGGTGAAAACTGCAACTGGGCGGAAGGTATCGTATACGATATTGCTTACCTTGGAGCCCACTCGGTTTATTACATTCAGCTGCCGGACGGCACTATTGTGCAATCCAATATGGCAAACACCGTGCGTACGGCAGACCACCCAACCTGGGATGACAAGGTTTATATCGCCTGGGAAGCGGATAGCAGTGTGGTACTGAACTCATGACCTTGCGTAAGCTTTTGTCGCCAGACTGGCGCGAATTGCGCTCGGAGTTTGGCCGGAGAACAGTAATTGGCATTCCTTTTATCTGGATGCTGCTGTTCTTTTTGATCCCCTTTGTCATCGTACTGAAGATCAGTTTCGCTTACACCGAAATTGCTATTCCTCCTTATTCATCACTGTTTGAATATGCCGATGAGGCGTTAACGATAATTCTGAATCTGGGGAACTACATTTGGTTAGTAGATGATCCGCTATATTTGTCTGCTTACCTTGGTTCGGTAGAGATTGCGTTCTTCGGTACTTTGTTCTGTCTGGCTGTTGGGTACCCAATGGCTTATGCCATGGCGCGCGCACCTAAACAGTGGCAGTCAGCTTTGCTTGTGGCTGTTCTGCTGCCGTCGTGGACTTCCTTTCTGATCCGCATTTATGCGTGGATGGGCATTCTCAGAAACAATGGCTTGCTGAATAACCTGTTGCTGTGGATGGGCGTAATTGATCAACCGCTGCAGATTCTGAATACCAATGTGGCTGTGTATATCGGCATTGTGTATGCCTATTTGCCGTTTATGGTTCTGCCGATTTATTCCAATTTGGTAAAGCTGGATAACAGCTTGCTGGAAGCTGCACAGGATCTTGGTGCCCGGCCCCTGGAGTGTTTCTTCAAGATAACTCTGCCGTTGTCCAAGAGCGGAATCATTGCCGGTTCCATGCTGGTGTTTATTCCTGCCGTTGGTGAGGTTGTTATTCCTCAGCTATTGGGCGGGCCGGAAACACTGATGATTGGCAAGATTCTCTGGCAGGAGTTCTTTAATAACCGGGACTGGCCGGTAGCATCGGCTCTGGCCATTGTGATGCTGTTGGTTCTGCTGATTCCGATCATGATCTTTAATCACGCACGGCTTAAGGAAATGGAGGAACGGTCATGACAGGGAAGAAGTACAGTTTCTCCAACATCATTCTTGGCTTTGGGCTGGCGTTTCTCTACCTGCCCATGTTTATTCTAGTGATCTATTCCTTCAACGCTTCCAAGTTGGTAACGGTGTGGGCTGGGTTTTCAACTAAGTGGTATGGAGAACTGTTTCGTGACCGCCAGCTTATAGAAGCTGTGATCACCAGTTTAGAAATTGCTGTATCTGCAGCAACCGCAGCAGTGGTTTTAGGAACAATGGCAGCTTATCTGCTCAATCGGTACGGGCGTTTTCGTGGGCGTACGCTGTTCAGCAGTATGATCACAGCACCATTGGTTATGCCGGACGTTATCATTGGTTTGTCATTGCTGCTGATGTTTGTGTCCCTGTCGACCAGTATCGGCTGGCCGGAAGATCGAGGCATGCTCACTATCTGGATTGCCCACGTGACCTTCTGTACGGCTTATACGACGATTGTTATCAGTTCCCGCCTGCGGGAGATGGATGTCTCTATTGAAGAAGCCGCAATGGATCTGGGAGCGTCTCCTTTGAAAACCTTCTTTGTCATTACGCTACCGACCATCGCACCGGCTTTGGCTTCGGCGTGGCTGCTATCGTTCACTCTTTCACTCGATGATCTGGTGATTTCCAGCTTTGTTGCGGGGCCAGGTTCAACAACATTGCCAATGGTCGTTTTCTCATCAGTACGATTGGGTGTTTCACCAAAGGTTAATGCACTGGCAACGCTGATAATTCTCTGCGTGTCGCTGGCAGCATTCGTTTCCTGGTGGATGGCACGCAGGGCTGATAGAAATCAGCGTGCGGCTTATCAAATGATGGGGCGGGATCAGTAAACCTTGTTTTCTCTGATGGTGGGATCAGGTGGGTTCCACTGTCAGGGTAACTGTATCGGTATAAGAACCAGATGGTTTGTTATCTATTTCTGCATCATTAATTCTGACCCTTACTCTGGCATTTGTACCGCCATTACAATTGATGTTGGTATGGGAGCCTGTGGACGTAACTGTTTGCCCTGGAGTGACTGTTTGGAAACCTTTCCCTGTTGCTCTCAGGCGAAGGATATAATTGATGGCATTGGAGCCATTCAGTAACCGGAACTGGTTGCCCTGGGCATTCGTACTGTCGGCACGCAACGTATAATCACCGCCACCCCAAACAAATACACAAAAGTGCCGGGTCTCTACATAAAATGTATCTGCGTTATTTCTGGAATCGACCAGAATATCCTGAAGTCCGCTGATCTTGGCAAGTTTTGGCAACTTTATCTCAAAGGGGATGCGGGAATGGAAAACACTACTGCCTTGCCCCATATCCATACTGAGAGAACCGCTGTAATTACCAGGCTGGGCAGCCTGAATCTCTGCCGCTGAAATAGTGACCCTGAGAGATGCTTTGGCATTGTCCTGTGAACAGTTCAGCGCTCCGGGAGTATCAGCTGTAAGCTGGCCAGTATTTACATTGGCGTAAGAACTGGTTGGATTACCGCGCCACTGCAGATTTAGCTCTGGGCCGCTGTTCCCGCCAATACGATAATTGCCATTACCCAGGTTTGTGGCATTGGACTCTGTCTGGAATTGTACGTCGTAAGACGTAGGTGTGTTGTTAAACTGGTTGTATGCGAAAGCGCAATAATCTTCTGTCACCTGCAATGTTTGAGTGCCAGAGCCGGTGAGCATATCTTCAGTGGGAATAATGGTGATGGTATCGAGGCTGCTGATTTCTGCGCAGGTATTGCCGTTGCACTCTAAAGCTGGTGCAGATAACGGAAGAATGGTGCCAATAAGGGAAACCAGCGCAACGTACTTCTTCATGCTGTTGTTATTTTTGTAGTTTGTGCCTGGGCATTATATGGCAAAGCTATGGGGATCTGGAAAGTTAAAAATCGTTACCGGTTTGAGGATTGTTAAGGCGAAAGGAAAACAGGGAAAGGAAACGGGAGCCTATTTTTATCAGGCTCCCGTCTTATTTGAGGTCAGGCTGCGTTTTGTGAAAGAGATGGTTTGTTTTGTTTTTCCCACTCAATCAGTCGACGACCGTGGCCAAGAGCGAAGTGCTCATAATCCAGTAAGTTGTTAATGATTTTCGCGGCACGCCATGCATTCAAGCTGAGTTGTGGTTCGGCAATGCCATGACTGTGCAGCCCTGCATTTACAGCGTAAATATTTCTGTTTGCCGGGCCATCCCACTGCACTTGGAAATTACTACCAAGCTGCAGGTTTCCTTCAGATAGATCAATATGTGGAAGCAGGGGCTCCAAATACTCCGGCAGTTTGTACTCAAAACCTGTACACAGGATGACGCAATCCGCCTCAATATGTTCACTGCCCTGCTGGAAGTTATTAGACAGTTCCAGCTGGTAACCATTGCCTGATTTGCTCATACCGCAAAGTGTTCTGTCAGGAAGAAGATTCCATGGTGGCATAGAGCCTTCCTCTACATAGGAACGATAGTAAAGCTCTTCATACATTTGGTTCAGGTAGGCGGGTGTTATACCGTCGCTGGCAAGCTTCTGACGATCAGTAATCGTTTTCTTTCTCGAGCTTTCAATGCCATGGAACGCTTCAACGTAAGCTGGAGTGAAAAACTGATTGGTGAACGGACTTTCATCCAATGGTTCAAAGTTTGAACGTCGAGATACCCAGACAGCTTCTGAAGGCGCGCCCCACAATCCATTCAGACTGTTCATAAACACTTCGGCACCGGTTTGCCCTCCACCGATAACAGCAACACGTTTGCCTGCCAGAGAAGGCTTCTGGTTGTTCAGGCTGGTGGCATGGAAGCAGTCTTCGCCAATAAATGGCAAAGTACATTCGGGCTGGTGGGGAACTTTGCCTGTACCGAGACAAAGGTTATTGGCGGTATAACTCTGGTCATCAGTTCTCAGTACAAAACAGCCGTTCTCAAATGACACTTCCCGAATACCGGAGTTGAACTGCAGGTTTTGCAAGCCGGCAGCAACCCATGACATATATTCAGTAAACTCCTGACGACTGATAACAAAGGACTCCAGTGACATAAAGTCATAGAAGCGCCCCTTGGAAACCAGAAAGTTTAAAAACGACCATGGGCTGGTAGGTGAAACCGGAGTGACCAGATCCTTCAGGCAGGAAGTCTGCATACGTGCACCGGGTAGCATTAGCCCAGGGTGCCAGCTGAACTGTTCCTTGTTATCAAAGAAAGCGGCATTGCATGTGGGAATGCCGTCCAGCAGGGCTGCCAGGCTCAGGTTGAATGGCCCTGCACCAATACCGGCGAGATCGAGTGGTCCTTCAAAGCGTGTCATTGTTCTTTTCCAGTGAGAGATAGAGAGGGTTGTTTAGCGGTGTGCCAAGTGCCGGCAAAGGGCGCTCAGCAGAATCGTCGTAACCTTGTTTGAAGCGCACTCTATGCAGGCAGATGCGTTCGATTTTTGGTGTGAACAAGTTGAAAAGAGTATGGCGCTCTTTCAACTCCGGAGTGCTCGCCATGTATTGCTGAAGAACAGAGCTGAGAATTCCGTAAAAGCGAGACTCGGAGAAATTCTGTTCAGCCAGAACTGTAGAGATAAAGCGTAATACCGTGACGAAATGGCCGGTTAACAGATCGTGAATTAGATACTTTTCTGGCAGTTTGCCCAGAGTATTTTTCACGTCGGTGGGTAAACCTTCCTGTTCGGGGTAATCGGTTTCAGTGAGGCGCAGGTCCCCCTGAAAATCTTTCAGAGCAACTCGTGCTGGCACCCAGTTTTTCAGTACCAGAGTGATGTTCTGACCATGGGCAACCAGGCCAACACCATAGCGGCATTGCAAGTGATAGAGAGGTACAACAACAGCATCAAACAGCTTTTCCAGCCACTCCTCTGTGGATAAACCTGAGAGGTGAATATATTCACAGATAAGAGGGTTTCCGTTGCCATCTTTCTGGAAAAGTGCAGACATTAGCAACGAACGTTCATCATCTTGCAGATGACTGACAACGCTTTCACGCCATATACATCCCAGCATTTCCTGAAAACGGTAAGGGCTGTTTTCTATCTGCTCATAGAGAGGATGTGGATAGAAAGCACCGGCTGGTTCCTGCAGGATAATTGCACGTCTCTGGCTCAATATTTCATCATTTGCAGCAAGGCCTGCCAGCCACTTGGAAACAATAGGGCCTGCAGTAATGTAACGACCGGGAATACCACGGTAGCAGGACGTATTCAGGATTGTTAACGGCAGCTTGATATGTGGCTGCTCAGGTCTTTCTGCATTGGCTAGAGTGCGTAGAGACTGCAGCGGTTGCATGAAGTCACCGAATGGCCCGAGATAAACAATATTCCGGTTGGCCAGTTCAGAAGCAAAATGAGCTGTCAGTTTGTTAAACCATTGCCATGGATGAACGGGAAGCAGAATGTACTGCTCTTGAGAGATATTCTCCTCAGCCAGCATCTTTTTAATGCGGGTTTGCTCTGAGTCGTTGAGTACTGCACTGAGCAGCACGCTCTCTTCACAGTCCGGAGATAATGCGAGTTGGCAATGGTTACGATCTAACGCCAGCCAAACCAGCTGAATACCGGATGAACTTTCCGTTGAGAACTGCTGATAATCTTCAAGCCCCCAGCCCATCCGACCTTTGTTGGCTGCAATCTTGGGGTGGCCATCCAGAAACGCCTGTAAACTGTCGTCCGGTAATTGAACCAGCTCTGATACAGTCAGGTTCTGTTTAGCAAATACCTGAACGTCTGCCATCAGTGTATTGGCCAGCTCTTCCAGAAGATTAGAAAGAGTGGCTGGTGAAGTTTCCAGCTCTTCACAGGCGTCGATATAAAACTGTCGCACACAACTCTGAACTAGTGCTGGGGAACGCTCAATACTGGAGGGTTCGACAACTGGCTGATCCCAGATATTACGCCACGCCCGAAAGCGGTAACTGGCACCGCTTTTCAGGTTCAGCTGCCATCGGTTGTCTGAAAGGATGGTTGGGGTGAACAACTCTTCCCAACACAGCTCTCCAATCGACTTTGCAAGCAATCTGCGATTAGCCTGCTCCCAGATGTCCGGGTTCGATGACGGTGGAACGGCCTGAATATGTTCAACAGAGGTACGGTTTGGCATTACAGGCGCACCTTCTGGAAGAACTCTTCACGACGACACTGAATCAGAGCAGCACGTTTATGAGGGAAATCGAATTCTTTTACAAAGAACCAGCCGCCCGGTTCCAGCAATTTCAGCAGGCGCTTGTTATCAGCTCTGGGCTCGCCGGCCAAAGTACGAGTACGAGGATCATCAAGGAACAGGAAGTGACTGAGCGCGCAGGTCCATGCTTTTGAGTAACGGGCACCCAGGAAGTTAGTGTTGCCAACAAGTACATGGCTGCCACGATCCCAGGGATCACATTCGTAATAAGGGCCAAGACGATCTTCCAGAACCCAGTACATTTCCAGATAGCCCATGGCTTCGCCGTTCAGACTTGCCAGTACCGGCCAGCTGTGACGATCTGCACGGAGGGTTTTAATATACTCCTTCAACTCTTCCTTACTTTTATCCAGCTCCCAGAACTCAGCGACTCGTGGTTGATTCATCCAATCATGAAAAATATCCAGATGCTTTTCCGGATCGAGGGTTTCAAAAGTGACAAGCAAGTCGCTGGCGATGTCGTAACGCTGGTAAAGGAGACCGCTTGGCTGCTCCTGACGTAGAGGGTGTCTGACACCTTTGTCGTTTGTCTCCCAGGTTTCTGTCACAGGATTGCGGTTACCTCGCCAGTGCCAGAGCAAACCATTTTGATAAAACGCTTCCCGATCGATAATTCCGACCCCTTCAGCATTCAATCGAGTAACAAGGCCGTCGGCCAGACAGTGCTGTTGGAGGTGGTTAACCAGGTCAGAGTTCAGGATCAGTTCGTCCAGAATCTGTGAACGGGAAAACAGGTAATCTGTGAGCGCAGCCAGAAGTACAGATGTCTCTGACGAAGGCTTGCTGCTTCCACGGGCAAGAGTGATTGTCAGCTGGGCAGAGGGCTCTGCTTTAGCAAGTTCAATGCACAGTCGATCTTCTTCACGGTGAGCTTCCAGCATATAGGTTGAAAGCAAGCCAAGAGTGACAGCGCCTGAATTGGCAACAGGTATGGTGAATTCAACATTTGCTCTCATTGTTCTTTCCTTTCCCTGATGCCAGGTTGTTCTTGAGATGTGAATTGTTTTTGAGAAGCCAAAAGCAGTGGATTCGCCATGGGGTGGTAAATCCCCAAAGGGTTGTCCAGCGTGTTTTCGTTCAGAGATTGCAGGCAGCAGAAGAAATTACCCTTGGAAAGCAACTCTTCGCTGTTCAGCATGTAATCTAGGCAGGAGGTGTCTCTTGGATTGTTCTGGATAAGCCTTTGCAGAAGTTGTTTTACATCTTCCAGCAGAAATGATTCTTCAATATCACCCGATGAAGCTAACGCTCCGGTTACACCAAAGGTGGTGTTGATAAGCAGGTAATAGGTGAAAAGTTTATTGCCAATATCCCCTTCAACACGGTGCTCGTTGTGCTCTTCATGCTTTGGTAAAACATCTGCCAGCAGCTTTTGAGCAACAGGGCTGAAACCTGTGCCCTGACAATCCCGGAACCAGACTCTAGTTGGGTAGCCAGTGGTTAAATCTATGAGAAGGTTTTGCTGGTGGGCACCAAACAGAAGACCATAGTCGGCCTGCCCAACCAAGAGAGGCTCAACAGTATTTTCCAGGAAAGCTTTGAACCACTCTCTGGCAACAACCGGGAATGTTCTCCCTTCACTGAGAGCAAGGCTTCGAATGCGATTCACCAGACGGCACTCGCCGTGTGGATTGTCCTGGGTAAGAGTTGCGAGTAGCTCAATGTGAGAAGAGTCCTGCTCACTGAATGGATTTTCTCTCAGCACAATCATGGTTTCCGGCATGGGGCTACCATCCTGGTCGCGTATTGCGCCATGTGCCGGTTCGTTGATGATGGAAAACTTTGGAAAACGCTGGTGAAACTCCTGCCCGGTTTCCGTTTCACCAAGGGCACGGTAAATCTCTTTGCCTCGCTCGACTTCTTTTGGCAGAAGGTGACGAACAGAGTTGGTGAGTTTCACGCTCAGGGAAAATTTCAGCATGAACGAAGCATGGGGAGCGTGGATCGCGCGCATGGAAGACGTGGCTCGCCAGTGAGTTCCGCTAACGCCCAGATCTTTGAGCTTTCCGTTTTCCAAAAGACTGGCAATCCAGGTGTTTTTCAGCCATTGCTGAGCCTGCCATGGGTGAGCCGGCAAAAGCGTGAAGCCTTCTGGAATCTGGTTCTGAAAAATAATTCCCAACCAGGAATCTTCATCAACAAGTTGTCGGGTTAGCTCAGCAAACGACTTTTGATGAACACTGTCGGCACACAGGTGACTGTTCTCAATGGCAAACCAGTGAAGAGCAAAGCTTTGGCCAAACTCAGGAGCAAATTGGCGAGTGTCTGAATCAACCATTCCTGTGCGGCTTTTGGGTACAGGATGAATGGAATGTCCTGCCAATAAAGCCTGTTCAGATTCGGCAAAGAATGTTGGCTGGTGGAACAGAGATTCAAGAACATCGCGCCGCTCACTCAGTGCCATCTGAGTGTTTCTAAGACTGTTATCAACTCGCTCAAGGAAATCGGCTGTGTCTTGTTCTGGAATATTCTTCTCTTCTGCAAGCATGCTGCAAACAAGTTCAACCGCTTTCAGAAAAGGTGTTCTGACAGAAGAGGAGTCCGGAAGTTGCTGCCAGATATCAAGATTGAACTGGTGGCGCCCGGCAATGCCCTGATGTTTGAAAGAGAGCATCAGTTGGCCTTCAGTCTCCCTCAAATGAATTAATACTGTGCCTTCGGGTGATAGTGTCCACCCGTCCCACTCTCGTAAGAGTGCGTTAAAAAAGCAGTTAGTAGCCAGCATCTCTGCTGCAGGACTGAAATGCGTCTGCACCGGTGCTCCCTGAATATGGAGAATTGTTATTTATTGGTAATGAGAATCGTTATCATTTAATATTATGCTCACGGTGTGAGCAGAATTTCAACAGGGACTGATAAAAATGAGAGATACTTCCAAGCTCTCTGGCCAATCACATACGCTGGCAATGATCATTGCCGTCGTACTTCAAGGTGCTGGACAAACGGCTCTACTCGCCTGCCTGCCGCTGTTGAATGAAGTGACAAAAGCGGGATATCCGCTGCTAACTGCTGCTCTTTCTGCAGGGATGGTGATGGTTCTGTTCACGGCTCCTTTCTGGGGAGCGAGGAGCGACAAGTTAGGGCGGCTGAACGTTATTCGTATTGCTCTTCTTGCTATTGCGGCCGGTAATATTCTTCTCGCGCTGGTTGTTCTTGCAGCGGAGGAAAGTTTGTTAAGCCCTCTTGTGGTTGTTGCCTTAATCTTTGCCTCCCGAATTGTTTATGGTGCGTTTGTTGGTGGGCTGTATCCATCCGTTCAGGCTCATATTCTGGATACAACCCCACATGCTCAACGTGCCAGAGCACTGAGCCGTGTATCAGCTGCAATAAACGTCGGTCGACTTCTTGGCCCTCTGGCTGGTCTTGTTGCTGTTCATTGGGGTGTCTCTGCGTTGTTGGTTGCTTTAGGTGTGGCACCGCTTTTGTTACTGATGGTGATGGGAGTGAAAGCTGGTAAAGCTGAGGAATCTTCAAAAGAAGAGGGGGCACCAAATATTCGTGAACCTCTCTGGCTGTTGTGCGGCCCTGTGTTTGTGATGGCTGTTTTTGTGACCGGAGTCTTTGGTGTTCTGCAGTTCAGCATCGGGCCAGTTCTGCAAACCCGTTTGCAATTGAGTTCTGTGGCAACAACAGAACAGCTGTCATCACTGATGATGGTAATGTCACTGATCACACTGGTTATGCACGTAATCTGCTCACGATTCATGGGGCGCCGACATTTAACCTTTCTCCGTGCTGGTGCGGCGGTTCTTCTTACTGGCTGTCTCGTGCTGGTTCAAACGGAATCCATGTGGGCAATATGGACTGGACTCTCCCTGGCAGCGGCTTCAGTCATGATGATGACACCAGCTTACACAGCACTTGCGGCAGAGCAGGTTAACCATGAACGCGGAAAGATGACTGGATTGTTGAGCATGATGCACAGCGGTGGTTATGCCATAGGTGGAATGGTGGCTGGAGCAGTTATGGTCTTTGGCATTGATATGGTGATGTTTGGCGCTCTTGTTTTAGCCTCCGTTCTCTTTTTAATCGCCACAATTGTTGTGGATGATTCCCCTATAAAAATAAATCCCGATTATAAAAACCCAGATTATAAAACCAAAGCTGCACCAGGAGTGAGTTGATGTCTCTGGAATCCTTGAATGAAGAACAGTCTATTCGTATGCAAGGTTGGCCACATGTTGAACTGGAATTTGTAAAACAGGCCAGTGATGCAGAAGCACAGCAATGGTTAGACGACATGGATGCCTTGCTTGAAAAAAAACAGCCATTCGTAATGTTGATTCATGCTCGCCCTAACAGCCAGTTTTCTCCAGAGGCTCGTAAAGCCATGGGCTTGTGGTTCAAGGAGCAGAGAGAAAACCTTGGTGTTTACTGTGCGGGTGTCGCACGTTTGGTAGACAGCATTGAGCATGGAGAACGTGTTGTCAGTGAGCGTATGAAAGCTGCTATGCCGTTTCCCATGATGGCAACACTTGATAGAAACGAAGCGAATCAATGGATGAGTGAACGACTCGTCTCTTAATTCTCGGAGCGTGTTTCAACAGGTTCTACAAAATGTTGTTTTTATAAATGCAAATCATTATCATTCGCGAGATTTTAATATAACAACACAAGAATCCTCCGGAAAAACAGCACATGACAGAGACAACATTTGTCACGAGACAATTGTCTTATATCGCAGAAAATCGCGCTGTGCTCGACGGTCTGGATATTTCTATTGAAGCTGGAAAGATAACAGGAATTATCGGGCCGAATGGTTCCGGTAAAAGCACACTGTTAAAACTGTTGTCAGGACAAGAGCTGCCCAGCAAAGGGCAGCTGCACATTCTCGATAAACCTTCATCTGACTGGAATCGCAAAGCATTAGCCCGTGAGCTGGCAATGTTGCCTCAATCATCACCTGTACCTTCAGGCATTACCGTCAGGGAATTGGTTGGCTGTGGGCGTTACCCCTGGGTTGGTTCTTTTGGTCGAATGACAGCAAAAGATCATGCTGCTGTTGATGAAGCGATTGAGAGAGCTGGTCTTGAAAAGCTTGCTGGCAGGGAGATGACTCAACTTTCTGGTGGAGAGCGTCAAAGAGCGTGGTTGGCTGTTGCTCTGGCGCAGGATACAAAAATCCTTCTGCTTGATGAGCCTACGTCCTGGCTGGATATTTCTCATCAGCTTAATCTGATTGAAACAGTTCAAACCCTGAATCGAGACAAAGGTGTCACGATTCTGTGGGTGCTTCACGATTTGAATCAGGCTGCGCAATACAGTGATGAGCTGGTGGTTCTGAAAGAAGGTAAGTTGGTAACTCAAGGCCCAGCAGAGCAGGTTGTTGATAAACAATTATTGCGGTCGGTCTTTAATGTTCACGCAGAAAAAGCCCAATGGAATGACGGTAATGAATCCCTTTGGGTACCTCAGTTAAATAAGCCAGTTAAAAATCATGGTGTGCAGTTGGAGATTCTGGAGGCGGCATCTTAATGATAGGCCGTTTGAAGTCTCTGATATTTGTTTCTTTATTCCTCTCACTCTCTTCATTGGTGAGTGCAGAGGCGTATTTGCACGACTATGGATCAATAGAGCTTGCCGCAGAGCCAGAGCGTATTGCTGCTTTGAACTGGACTCAGGCTGAGTTTCTTTTGAGTCTGGGTATTACCCCAGCAGGTGTAACCACCATCAAAGGCTATCGCTATTGGCAATCCAATAACCCGCCAATTCCTGATGGTGTTATTGAGCTTGGCCATCGTGCTGAACCCAGTATGGAAGAACTGTGGAGCCTGAAACCGGATCTTATTCTTGGTTATAACTGGCGCCACGGCCGTTTGTATGACCGTCTGGAAAATATTGCTCCTACTGCACTCTACAAACAATACCCGGATGCCGATGACTCCAGAAATTACCTTCAGCGTATGCGGGGCAATTATCTCCGTGTTGCCAAGCTCCTGAATCGAACAGATATGGCTGAACAACAACTTCAGGAACTGGATGTTGTGCTTGCTGAAAACCGCCGTCGTATAGAACAGGCTGGCCTATCTGGCTCCAAGGTAATGGTTGGCAAGTTTGTGGGCATGGGCCTTGGGCTAAGAACTTTTGGTGAAGGTTCTCTGGCTGGAGCGATTATTTCAGAGCTTGGTCTGGAAAACGCCTGGGTGAAAACTCTGCCGGGCAGAGACTTTTCCCATATCGATTTGATGCAGCTTCCCCTTGTGGGCGATGCCAGCTTTCTGCTGGTGGGGGACATTAAAGGCGAAGCGAGAACTATGACTACCTCTGCGGTTTGGCGGCAGATGCCTGCCGTTCAGGAAAACCGTGTTTATCGCACGCCACAGCTCTGGGGGTACGGTGGACCGCTTTCTGCCCGTCGCATGGTAGAAGAGTTTGTTGATCAGCTCACTGGAGAAGCCGGATGATTAGGGAAAATGCCTGGCCACCAGTCACAAGCTTTCTATTAATCGCGCTGCTAGCGGTGAGTGCGGTTGTTTCAGTACAGACCAGCAGCATCGCAGTTGATATCTCGACTCTTTGGTCTGACACAGGCGATATGCTTCAGCATCTGTTGCTGACAACATTATTAATTCCTCGCACAGCTATGGCACTTTTGTGTGGTGCCGGGTTAGGCATCGCGGGTGTGCTGATTCAGCAGGCTACGCGTAATAACTTTGCCAGCCCAGCAACGCTAGGTGTAAATGCTGGAGCCTTGTTAGCCACAGTAGTGGGAATGGTTGTTGTGCCCGGTGTTATGGCAACTGCTCCAATTGTTGTGGCTTTTGCGGGAGCCATGGCAACAACGCTTCTGGTGCTGAAACTCTCCCGAATGATCAGCGATTCTCCGGTCAATCTGGTACTGGTGGGTATGGCTATGACTCTGGCTCTTGGTTCTATCAGTGCCGGGCTGATGATGTTCTGGGAAAACAGCCTTGAAGGTTTGTATACCTGGGGCGCTGGAAATCTTTCTCAACATGATTTTTCCGGAGTGAATCGTGTCTGGCCTGTTCTTCTGGTTCTCAGTTTTGTCAGTTGGGCTTTAGGGCGCTCTCTGGATGTTGTTGAACTAGGGCAAAGCACAGCTCTTGGCCTGGGCATTAATGTGAATTTGATTGTGAATGGCTCGCTGGTCGTTGCCTTGATTTTGTCGTCTATGGTGGTGAGTGAAGTCGGCATGATCAGCTTTATCGGGCTGGTGGCTCCTCCGTTAACGCGCTTATTAGGTTTCCGCAGTGCTCGCTCTTTAATTCCTGCATCCGCAGTGACTGGTGCACTATTACTTCTTTGGGCCGACATTATGGCAAGACTGTTGTCTGGCCAGGATTACAGTTTGCCAGCAGGTGCCATGACCACCCTGATTGGCGCACCTTTTATGATCTTTATGCTGGCCAGAAATCGCCAGGGTAATGGTCGACTACCAGCAACTTCAGAAACCGGTATTCACCCGCTAGTAAAGCTGAAGCCGGTATTGGTTTTAACGGGTTTATCTTGCCTTGCTGGCGGAGTTGTTTTCTTTGCTCTCGGTGGATCTGGCTCTCTCGATTGGTGGGATCTGCGTGCACCAAGAGTCTTTGTAGCAGCTTTTGCAGGAATAATTCTTGGAATCTCTGGCCTTGTTCTGCAAACACTGCTGAAGAATCCATTGGCCAGCCCTGATGTTTCAGGTTTAACGACAACCGGTGTGTTGTTCGCAGTTATGGGAGTGGTCCTTGTTCCCGGAATTTCTTCCACGGGGCTTGTGGGACTGACTCTTGTCGGCAGCTGCTCTGCACTTTGTCTGTTGCTTGTTATTGGGCGGTTTACCGGATTTCAGCCTCAGCTGTTTGCTTTGACAGGTTTGTGCCTGTCGGCACTGGCAGGAACTCTTATCAATATTGTTCTGGTGCTGGGGAGTAACCAGTCTACAGAAGTACTAGTGTGGCTGAGTGGCTCTACTTATCACAGTAGCTTTGCTACAGCTGAATTACTTGGGCTGGCGGCAGTGGTTGGTTTGATAGTTACCGGCCTGTTCTGGAGACGGCTGGATATCGTCAACCTTGGTTCCTTATGGCCGGGTTTGCTGGGTGTAAAAACTGCGCCTGTGATGGTCTGTTTGCTGGGAACTGTGGCAATCATCTGTTCTCTTACTGTTTCAGTTGTTGGCGGAATCTCTTTTGTTGGATTGATGGCTCCACATATCTGTCGTTTATTCGGTTTAACCAGTCATCGCTTCCTGATACCAGCTGCCGCTTTAACCGGCACGATTCTGCTGGTTTTGGGTGATTACTTCTCTCGCACACTGATGTATCCGTTCGAGCTGCCAGCAGGGCTGGTGGTGTCGTGTATCGGTGGATTTTATTTCATCGTGCTTCTGGTCAGCGGCAAATATCTGCGCCGCAAATAGTTTTCAAAAATTAATAAAAACGTTTGATGAGCCAGCCCCGCAGGAAGCGGGACACAATAAAAATAAGGATTAGTTGAGAATGATAAGCAATAGCTTTGATTCAAAAAATAAAACCAAAAAACACACTGGAGTAGAACAATGAAAATACACCAGCTCACAACACCACCAAACCGGCTGGCTCTGGCAATTGGCGTAGCTCTCTACAGCGGCATTGCCTCTACAGCTGTTAATGCAGCACCAACAAAACTGGAAAACGTGGTTGTTACTGCAACCCGTGCGGAAGAAAGTGTTTCTTCTATTTCTGGTACGGTCCAGGTTATTGAAGGTGAAGAGCTTCAGGATCAGGTTGTTTCTGGCAAGAAACTGTCTGATATTCTAGAGAAGCTTGTACCGGGCATGGGCCCGAGCACTCAAACTGTTACCGACCGAACCCAAAGCATTCGTGGCCGTAAGGTTCTGGTTCTGATTGATGGCATTTCTCAGGCCGACAACCGTCAGATCAGTCGCCAGATGAGTACCATTCGCCCAGAAAACATTGAACGGGTTGAAGTTGTTTCTGGTGCCAGCGCTATTTATGGTGGCGGAGCAACCGGCGGTATTATCAATATCATCACCAAAAAGGCTAAAGAAGACGGTGTTAACTTCTCTTCTGAAGCCGGTATCAAAATCTCAGACAATGAGCTGAATGCGTATACTCTGAATCAAACTGTGAGTGGTCGTCAGGGTGCTTTTGATTTCTTTGTTAGCGGAACCTTTGAATCCCGTGACAGCATTTTTGATGCGGATGGTGACCGTGTAAACCCTGATCCTTCTCAGGTAAGTCGGAATGATACCGACACCAAAGATGCCCTGATCAAACTGGGTTTTGACTTCAACGATACTCAGCGTTTGGAAGCAACGTTGCAGACTTTCCGCGATGAGATGGATTCTGACTTTGCACCAAACTTCTCTTCTTTACCGACCGGTGTGATTGCTGATTCTCCTGAACCCCTGAAAGGTCTTGAGCTGAACGACCAGCCTTACACCAAGCGGGACTCCATCAGCCTTGCTTTCACCGATAGCGATTTTTACGGCAATGACCTGACTGTGCAGGGTTACTACCGTAAGCGTGAGGCTCGTTTCTTCCCTTATCCCAACGTGGTTGGAACAAGTGTTTTTGTAAACCAGTCCACATCAACGGCAGATGTTTATGGCATAAAATTTAATCTGGATAAGCAGCTGACAGACAGTCTGCGTATTTCCTATGGCCTTGATTATGATGTGGATAAAGGTGAGCAGCGTGGTCAGTTGCATGATCGTAATGCTTACCTTGCCAGCGGTGGTAGAGTTATTACGCCAACAGGTCCAAGTTATGAATATGGTCCGGATGTAAAAACCAAAACTCTCGGTTTGTATGTTCAGGGTGCCTACGATCTGAATGAAGACTGGACGCTGAATGCTGGCTGGCGCCATGAGCGTGCGAAAGTGGATATCAGCGATTACAACCCGCTGGCGGAAACCTGGTTGCTGACTGGTGCGGCTGAAGCTCTGCGTTCTCCATTGAAAGGGGATACCAGAAAGTATGATGACAACCTGTTCAACGTAGGTGTCGTTTACCATATCAATGATTCTCATGACCTGTTTGCCAACTACTCACAGGGCTTTGAAGTACCCGACGCTTCTCGTATTTTGAGAAACGCAGTATCTCCAACCAGCCCTCTGGCTGCTAACCCGTTGCTCAATGGCACTAATGTTTCTGAGGCCAATCTGGAAGCTATCAAGACTGATAGTTATGAGTTGGGCTGGAGGGGCGAGTTTGATGCTGCCCGGGCAACGGTTTCTGCGTTCTATAACGAATCAGATAAAACCATCAGTTTTAACGCTGAACATAACGTAGACCTGCTGGACCAGAAGAAAAAGGTTTACGGTATCGAAGCCTCTGCAGATTACTTTGTTGATGATAACTGGAGTGTGGGTGGCAGCTATGCCTTCACCGAAGGGCGCAGTTACTACAAGGAAATTGGTAAGTGGCTGGATCTTGAAGCAGCAGATGTTTCTCCAGAAAAGATCATGGCTCACGTAACCTATGAGCAGGAAGGTTTGAATGTTCGTCTGCAATCCACCACGTTTGCTGACTATAACAAAGGCAAAAGGCTGAACAGCAGTAATCAGATTCAGGATCGCGAAATCGACGGCTACACTGTTGTTGATCTGCTGGCGTCCTTTGAGCTGCCTGTCGGTGTTCTCAGTGCAGGTATTACCAATCTGACGAACAAAGACTATGAAACTGTTTACAGCCAATGGGCAAGAACCACTTACAGTGGTATCAGCGCCCACAAAGCTGAAGGCCGTGCGTACTCTCTAAGCTACCGCATTGAGTATTAATCTTTGTCTTCCGCCGGTGTAGTTATCGCTGCACCGGTTTTACTCTTTCCTTCATGCCTTCCTTTGCTCCTCGTGTTTGTGCGAGACTGCGATTTATTCAATCTATTTCTTCATCATCAAAGTAGTAACAACACGTGTACAAGGATGTTATGGAGCGGTTCTCGCACCTGAAAGCTGATCTGGTTCTTTTGCTTGTAACTATACTGGCTGCCTTTGGCTGGATCTTTTCTAAAGAAACCCTGACAGAATTTCCCCCATTGCTGTTCCTTGGTATCCGCTTTTTTACTGCCGGCCTGTTCCTGTTTATTACTCATCGTGGCAGCTGGAACACTCTGAGTAATCATCCTCTGAAAAAGCAGGTTTGGCAGCTGGGTGGCATTATGGCTGTAGCGTTGCTGTTCTGGATTCAAGGGCTGGCAAAAACAGAAAACCTTGGAGTTGGCTCTTTTATAACGAGCCTTGGTGTAGTGTTTGTTCCCCTTGTGGCATGGGTGATGTTTCGTGAGCCTATTGGGAGAAGTACACAGCTGGCAGTGCCTGTGGCTGTTTTGGGTTTGGGATTTTTGTCTCTGAATGGAGGCTTGAGCTCAGACCCTGGGCATATCTTCTTTCTGGTAGCGGCCTCTCTTTTCTCTGTTCAGTTCACTTTGATTTCTCGTATCGCGGCTAAGGTTCCGGCTATTCCGTTAACGGCAGCGCAACTGATGGTTGTTGGTATTGCCGGGTTTGCTGTGTCTGCACTGACTGAGAACTGGCCATCATCGGTCTCTACAGAAGTGTGGGGCTGGCTGCTGGCGAGTATTCTGTTTGCCACAAGCTTGCGGTTCTCTCTGCAGACTTATGGGCAAAGCCTTGCGCCGGTTAGTCATGCTGCTCTGATTATGATTCTGGAGCCTGTGTGGACAGCATTAGCGGCAGCTCTCTGGTTTGATGAAAGCATGGCTACGTTAGAGATCTTTGGATGCTTATTAATATTCAGCGCCCTGATTATCGGGCGCTGGAGTTTACTGGTTTCTAAGCGGGCTCATAGCTGATCCAGCTGGAACTTCTTAGCCAGAATTTTGTGCACAAGTTTCCTTGGTAACCAACGAGCAAGAAACGGTAAAGAGCCACTGCCGTTTCCGTAGCGAACAAGCCTGGGGTTCTTGCCACTGTTAACCGCTTTGACGATTGCCTCTGCCATTCCTTCAGCGGATGACGGATTATCCTGTGAGGCGCCAGCCCGAGCGAGAATGGCTTTTTCTATCGATCGGTACAGGGAGTTTTCTGAAAGAATGCTTAGGTTCTTAGTAGCAGTACTGCCAAAGCTGGAGCGAATTGCACCAGGCTGTACATCAATTACATGAATGCCAAATGGCAGAAGTTCCATTCTCAGAGCTTCAGTCAGAGTGCTGAATGCGGCTTTAGAGGCACAATACATTCCTGAGAATGGTGTGGTCAGAATACCTGAAACACTGGTGATATTAACGATGGCACCACTTTTCTGCGCCACCATAGCTGGAGTCACTTCCTGAATAAGCGCAACGGGAGCAAAAGTATTGGTTTCGAATTGTTGCCTGAGGGATGACTCCGGGCTTTCTGCAATTGGCCCCATAGCGCCATAACCGGCATTGTTTATCAGAACATCAATTCGGCCATCTTCCTGAAGTATCTTTTCAACAGTAGCCTTACGACTCTCTGTGTTGGTGACATCCAGTGCAATGGTTTGAATACCACCGTCTTTTAAATCAGAAATAGCGTCTGGATTTCGGGCTGTTGCCCAGACTTTGTAACCGGCATTCTGAAATGCCTGAGCAAGAACTCGGCCGATACCTGTAGAACAACCGGTAATGAGAACAGTCTTCGGCATACAGGGCTCACTTATTCTAATAATTTATGCTGTGGCTATGGTAACAGGCTGCTCTGATTCTTCTACGGCTTTGGCTTCGCCCAGATAATGAATCGGTACTCTTTTAATGTTGCAGAATAACTCATAAGAAATTGTACCTGCATGGTGGGCAACTTCTGTCGCTGGTAGACCATTCCCCCATAGGGTAACAGTGTCGCCAATCTTGGTATTGGGAAGATGAGTGAGATCAATGGTCATCATATCCATGGAAATCCGACCGAGAACTCTTGTTCTCTGCCCATTTACCAGCACTGGACTGCCGCTGGGAGCGTGGCGCGGATAACCGTCGGCATAGCCCATGGCAACCACGCCCACAGTGCAGGGATGATCCGTTACGTAAGTTTGTCCATATCCGATAGGAACTCCTGCGCCGAGCTTACGAATGGCAAAAATCTGTGAAGTTAGCTCCATCACAGGTTTTAGCTGATCGGCCAGTTTGTGTGGAGTAGTGAAAGGTGATGAGCCATAGAGCAGTAGCCCTGGTCTTACCCAATCACCGTGAGCTTCTGGCCAGTGAAGAATACCGGCTGAGTTACAGGAACAGGTTTCTTCACTCTTACCTGCAATGGTTTTGGCAAAAAGGGCAATCTGTTCTGGAGTGGCAGATTTTTCTGGTTCATCGGCACAGGAAAAGTGGGTCATAAGAACAATGCGATTAACCGCACTGCACCCTTTGAGCTGCTTGTAAGCACTGGGAAACTCTTCTGAAAGAAACCCTATTCGGTGCATTCCTGTGTCGATCTTCAGAAAAATATTGAAAGGTCTTCCCTTCCAACGTTTCAGAATATCAACTTGTTCCTGCTGCTGGATAACTGCAGACAGATCGTAGTGCTCCATAAGAGGCAGCTCATCGGCACCATAAAAACCCTCGAGTAGAAGAATGGGGCTTTTAATGCCAGCTTCACGCAAAACAACTGCTTCTTCGATGCAGGCAACAGCAAGGCTGTCTACCTTCTGTTCTTCGAGCATCTGAGCAACCGGGACAGAAC
Organism: Parendozoicomonas sp. 2304DJ65-17; assembly: GCF_058148445.1. Lineage (NCBI taxonomy): Bacteria > Pseudomonadati > Pseudomonadota > Gammaproteobacteria > Oceanospirillales > Endozoicomonadaceae > Parendozoicomonas > Parendozoicomonas sp. 2304DJ65-17. The sequence goes on along the minus strand of NZ_JBYVJV010000007.1, from coordinate 244,714 downwards.
CATGGCCATAGGCATCCGCTTTGATAACCCCAATCACTTTTGTGCCTGTAAGGGTACGGGCAAAGTGCAGATTATGTCTCAAAGCGGATAAATTTATGGTGGCCTTGGTCGGGCGGCTCATCTTATGGGTGACTCCAGTCCGTGAAGCATGAAACAATATGCCTCTTTTACCATGATCATGCTCAGTGGGAAATGCGAAGCTTCACATCTTCGTAAACAGAGTGTCATGGTTTCTGCAACTCTGCACTATTATGGATAGCTGTCGTTCCCAGGGCAGCCCAACATATCGTTGATTGTCGTATCATGAGAAATCGGAAAGAAGTCACCCGGCAGCTTGATCGGATTGACCGTAATATTCTACGAATTCTGCAAGAGCAGGGTCGTATATCTTATGTTGATCTGGCCGACAAGGTAGGCCTGAGCACGACGCCGTGTATGGAAAGGGTTAAGCGCCTTGAGCGTGAAGGTGTCATTCTGGGCTACAGTGCCAGGTTGAACCCTGAGTTCCTGGAAGCTGGTCTGCTGGTGTTTGTTGAAATCAGTCTGGAAACCAAGTCTCCAGATATTTTTGATGAATTCCGCAAAGCTGTTATCAGCCTGCCGAATGTTCAGGAGTGTCATCTGGTATCCGGTAACTTCGATTACCTGATCAAGGCTCGTATTTCTGAGATGGCTTCTTATCGTAAACTGCTTGGGGATATTCTGCTACGTATGCCGGGTGTTCGTGAATCCAAGAGTTACATTGTAATGGAAGAGGTCAAGGAGACCATGAACCTTCCTATTGCTGAGTAACCGGTAAGAACGGAATACGTTTGTATTCCTGCAGGGTTAGGGGAACGTACTGAAAACCTGCATAACGGCACAGCACGTTCCTCGCATTAAGAATGTAATCTATCGCTCGCTCTTTCTCTAATAATCAAAAATCGCGAATAAAGTAATTCAGAGCAACCTGATCCTGATCAGATATGGTTTTGATATGAAAACCTGCACCAAAATCTTTGGTGAAGCTTGAGGGTTGGCACCACATACATTCTGCAGCAAGCTCAATAGAACGGGTGCTGTCTATTTCTGGCAGTTCCAGAGTCAGGTTAATCACCTCTTTGGGTTGCACCTTAGATGGAGACAACAACATAAAGCCCTCTTTGGAAATATCAAAAATACGTCCGAGAGGCATACCGCTTTGTGTCTGGAAGACATTCGCCGTGCAGGAAAGTCGCTTACGCGTATGACGGCGTTGTTCGGTTGGGGTGTCGGTCATAATTTCTCTTTATGCAAGAGCCGCACATGGCTTTTGTTATTTTCTTTATCGTTAGAGAATAACCACAGGATGACGACAGTACAAATTTGACTGTTTCGTGGCCTCTGGTAACCCATGCGTTTCCACATTTACTACAAGATTTTCACCAAAACTACGGTTTGGGGCAGATTAAACCCTCAACAGCCACTACAGCTTACTGCGTTCTTTCTTATTCAATAAAACCGGCCATGACAGTTTTGTGATGGTTTTCATAAAAGCAGATGACAAAAAAATATTTATAAAAATCGGTAAAGAGCGAGCAGATATTGTGACTAAACTTTAGGGATATGCAGTGTGTGGGGAGGCAAACTGTTACCACAGTGACCCTCCAATAATAAAAGCCAGCGGAGGGATCCCGCTATGTTTGCCGAGATGAAAAATACACGGACGAGTGAGCTGCACCTCTGGTCCGATGAGGACACAGGCCTTCAAGCCGTAATTGCCATTCACGATGCTAGCAGAGGTCCCGCACTTGGGGGCTGTCGATTGTTTTCCTACAAAAGTTCCGATGAAGCCATTCGAGATGCTATTCGCCTAGCTCAGGGAATGAGTTATAAGGCTGCACTTGCTGGTGTGGAGCAGGGCGGAGGGAAGGCAGTGATTATGGCTCCACGGGAAATACACGACCGTGAAGCATTGTTTAAAGCCTTTGGCCGTTTTGTTCATAGTCTCGGTGGGCGTTATATCACTGCCATGGATGTTGGCACCCACACTCAAGATATGGATACCATTGCCAGCATTACACCCCATGTTTCCTGCACTTCTCAAACCGGTGATCCTGCGCCATACACTGCACTTGGTGTTTTCAACAGTATCAAAGCGGCGCTGGATGCAAGCCCTGAGCTTTCTGGTGACATCGCCAATAAACGTATTGCTGTTCAGGGATTGGGTAAGGTCGGTTTTGCTTTGTGTGAAATGCTGAGTAATGCCGGAGTTGAACTGATTGTCAGTGATATAGACCCAGCTAAAGTGACTCAATGTGAGGCATTATTCTCTGCTCGCTCGGTGCCTCCCTCGTCCATCTTATCTGTGGACTGCGATATCTTCAGCCCTTGCGGTATGGGCGGAATACTGCAAACAGATACGGTGAAAGAACTTAGCTGCCACGCTGTTGTCGGGTCTGCTAATAACCAGCTTGCCACTCCAGAGGCAGGCTTAGCTCTCCATCGTCAGGGCATTCTCTATGCACCAGATTTTCTGGTGAATGCTGGTGGCCTGATTCACGCTTCTCTCTCCCACCGCGGAAAGCCCGCTCAGGAAATCAATGAGCGTATCAATGGAATTGGAGAAACTCTCGCCAAAATATTCCAGAGGCACCGAACCAGTGGTGAACCCGTCAGCCTGATTGCAGACCGTATGGCGGAAACTGCACTCTATGGCCCAACACCACTGCAACGCAGCGCATAAAGGAGAGCATCATGCCTACAACACTGGACGGAGGTGGTCTGTTCAGGGTTCATAGCGGTGATGTTCCTTTTGTTCGCTATTTGAGTCCTGAAGGCCAACCCACACAAACTTTGCCCCACTGGGCAGAAGACGGGCAACAGCTGGTGGCATATTACAAAGCCATGGTGAAAGCCCGTGAAGCCGACCGAAAAGCCATTGCCATGCAACGGACCGGACAGATGGGAACTTACCCTTCCTGTCTTGGGCAGGAAGCGCCGGGCGTTGTGTATGGATCATTAATGAAATCGGAAGATGTTCTGGTTCCTTATTACCGGGATCTTCCCGGGCAACTCTTACGAGGCGTAGAACTCTCGGATATTTATTTGTATTGGGGCGGTGATGAGCGGGGAAGTGCCGGAGCTGGTTACGGACAGGATATGCCCAACTGTGTGCCTATCGCGACCCAAGCTGGCCATGCGGTTGGTATCGCTTCCGCATTTCGTATTCGGGATGAACATCGGGTTGTGGTAACGACCTGCGGTGATGGCGCGACATCCAAAGGAGATTTCCTTGAAGCCTTGAACCTTGCTGGAGTCTGGCAGCTGCCAGTTGTATTTTTGGTTGTGAATAATCAGTGGGCGATTTCCGTTCCCCGCCATGCCCAGTGTGGTGGTGTCACTCTTGCACAAAAAGGGGCTGGTGCCGGACTTCCCTGCGTTCAGGTTGATGGCAATGATGTGATTGCTTTGCACGAAGTTATTGGTTCGGCCATTGAGCGTGCCCGAGCAGGTAAAGGCGCTGTTGTGATTGAAGCCGTCACTTATCGTTTGTGTGATCACACAACAGCAGATGATGCCACTCGTTACCGCGAAAATGATGAAGTGCATAAAGCCTGGGAAGAGGAACCGGTCAAACGGTTACAGGTATTTCTTCATGAACGAGGGTTATGGACTCCAGAGCAGGAGCAAACCCTTCAGAAACAAATCAGCCAGGATATCCACAGGGCAGTAGAAACTTATCAAGCTACACCCTTACCGCCAGTGTCCGAGCTGTTTGATTATCACTATGCTGAAACTCCAATAGGGCTGCGACAGCAGATGGAAGAAATGCAGGGAGGGCTGAATCATGAGTGATGATAAGAAAACTCTGGTAGAAGCCGTGAACCTTGCTCTCGACCATGCATTAGCAGACGACAAAGATGTTGTGCTTCTGGGAGAAGATGTTGGCACCAATGGTGGAGTGTTTCGGGCCACACAGGATTTAAAACAGAAGTATGGTTTGAAACGGGTAATGGATACTCCGCTGGCAGAAACATTAATTGCCGGTATGACCGTTGGCATGGCGACACAGGGTTTAAAACCTGTGGCTGAAATTCAGTTTATGGGGTTTATCTTCGCCTGTATGGAGCAGCTGGTGGGGCATGCCGCCCGCATGCGGAACAGAACTCGTGGTCGTTTAACCTGCCCAATGGTTGTTCGTGCTCCTTTTGGCGGAGGTATTCATGCTCCTGAGCACCATTCAGAAAGTACGGAAGCACTGTTTGCTCATATTCCGGGGCTGCGAGTTGTGATTCCTTCATCGCCAGTCAGAGCTTACGGTTTACTTCGTTCGGCTATCGATGATCCTGATCCTGTGTTGTTCCTTGAGCCCAAACGTATTTATCGGGTGCAGAAGCAAACACTCCCGGAAGCAGGTAGTCGTTTGCCTCTGGATACCTGTTTCACTTTGAGAGAAGGAAGTGATTTAACGCTGGTTACTTGGGGAGCCTGTGTGCGGGAATGCCAGGAAGCTGCCAGAAATCTTGCGAAACAGGGAACAAGTGTCGAGTTGATTGATGTCGCAACAATCAAGCCTCTGGATATGGATACCATTCTGGCATCCGTACGAAAAACAGGCCGCTGTGTCATTGTTCATGAAGCAGCTCGGAGTTTTGGTGTTGGGGCAGAAATTGCGGTGAGGGTTTCAACGGAACTGTTTCATGAGTTGCGAGCACCGGTGCAACGAGTAGCTGGTTATGACATCACAATGCCTTACTACCGGATGGAAGAGCATTACCTTCCAGAGGCAGAACGTATAACCAAAGCTTGTATAGCAACATTATGAGTGTTGTGGTGCCTCTGATCGTCAGAGGCACTTCTATTTTATGCTGTAGCGGTATTGCTGGTTGTTTTCCCCATCAATACAACAGCCAGAAAACCAAGAAACAGTGATAGTGCAATCACCAGAAACGAGTCACTGAACGCCATAATTCCCGCATCTCTTAGTACCTGTTTCATTATGAGCGCCAGATCCTGTTGCGGAGAGAGTGAAGGCAGCATTTCCTGCAACCGGAACATATAGTCCTGTGTCGTCTGGTTTAATGCTGAAAGACCTTCACTGATGCGAACCTGATGAAATGTTGTTCTGCGATCAATCATGGTAGAAAGAATCGCAATACCAATAGCGCCACTCAAATTCCGGCTGGTGTTAAATACACTGGATGCTGAGTGAATATCTTTCAGATCCAGCTTGGATGTTGCCAGAACGGAAAGTGGCACCATTACGAAAGGTTGCCCAATCGCTCGAATCAGCAAACTCAGGCGGAACTGGTCACCGGCGTAATCCACTGACATAAACGAATTCATCAATGCGCTAAGAGCAAACATCAACAGCCCAAACATACATAGCCACTGTTGAGGTACTCGCTTCATCAGTACTGGCAGAAGTGGGATCAGCAATAGTTGGGGAGCGCCGCCCCAGAGCATCACTTCACCAATCTGCAGAGAGTTATAACCCTGAATCTGAGAGAGGTACATCGGCAACAGAAATACAGAGCCGTAGAGTGCCAACCCCATCGAGCTGTTAGCCATAGTCCCCAGAAAGAACTGTTTGTTCCGGAGAATACGCAAATTCAGAAGAGGGTCTTTACGAGTCAGCTGGGTGTAAACAAAGGCGACAAGAGATAAGCCGGAAACGATGGCTGTAAACAGAATCTCATGGGATTCAAACCAGTTATTACGATTACCCTCTTCAAGAACAAACTCAAGAGTTGCGAGTCCAACAGAGAGAGTCACTATACCGGGCCAATCCGCACTTTTGAGGCGATCCAGCTGCATAGGTGTAGATTCCAAACCATAGGCTAACAATGCCAAGATGATCAGGCCGGGCAGAAAATTGATATAAAAGATTAGATGCCAACTGAAGTTTTGGGTTAACCATCCGCCAATAGTTGGCCCTACAGAGGGGGCAAATACCGCAGCAAAAGAAAACATCGCCATACCTACAGGCTGTTCCTCTTCCGAAAGTCGGGTGCGAATCATGCTGAACGACAATGGAATAAGCGGAGCAACAGCAACACCCTGAAGCGCCCGAAATACAATCATGGATTCCAGGCTCCACGCCATACCACACAACGCAGACATAACAATGAAACCAGCCACGCTCCATAACAGGTAACGACGCAATCCAAAGACACTCGCCAGCCAGGCACTCAGAGGTATAACCACAATCTCGGCGATCATATAGGATGTAGAAATCCATGATCCTTCAGAAACTGTTGCCGCCAGAGAGCCCTGAATATCTGCCAGAGATGAGTTAATAATCTGGATATCAAGGATGGCAATAAATGCCCCAAGGACCATCCCGTAAACGGCTATCCAGTCACGGCGAGAAGCTTTAGCGGCATGAGTTGATGCGGCCTGCACGTTAGAGACCCGCAACCTGTGATTGCTGACGGTTATTTGTGTTGTTCTCAGTCATAACCTTGGTGCTGATATCAACAGGTTCATCCCGGGTATCAACATTGACGACAACAGACATACCCGCGCGTAGTTTTCCGGCAAGTGGCTGGTCTTTCGGTATGGATATTTTCACCGGAATGCGTTGAACAATTTTGGTGAAGTTGCCAGTTGCGTTCTCTGGAGGCAGAAGGCTGAAACGTGCTCCGCTGGCGGGCCACAAACTGTCGATATAACCGGTAATGGGCTGGCCAGGGAAAGCATCAATATTTAGCTCAACGGGCTGACCAACCTGCATGCGACCAATCTGGGTTTCTTTAAAGTTGGCTGTAACCCAAACTGTATCGCTATCCACAATGCTGAACAGCACCGAGCCACTTTTCAGCAGTTGCCCATCCTTTACCTGACGTTGGCCGATAACACCGTCGTGGGGCGCGGTAATAATTGTTTCGGAAAGGCTCTGTCTGGCAATAGCAAGTCGACTTTTCGCTTGTTCAAGAGAAGCCTGCGCCGCGACAATCTGGCTATCCAGAACAGCAAGCTGGCGCTGGTTGGATTCCAGGTTTGCTTTTTGTCCGCTCAGTTGCGCCGATGCTTTTTGATTGGTTGTTTCTGCGTTATCTAATTCATCGCGGGACGCATGGCCTTTGTCGTACAAAGAAGAAATACGCTTGAGTTCTGCAGCAGCCAGCTTTCGTTCTGCTTGAGCGGCTTCCAGTTCTGAACTGGCGACTTTAATCAGTGATTGTTGCAGTAAACGCTGGGAAGCTAGTTGACTGATAGCTGCCTGAGAAGAATTTACCGCTGCATTGCTTTCATCAACTTTCAGCTGGTAATCAGTTGGTTCGATGCGAGCCAGTACATCGCCTTCTTTAACGCTTTGATTGTCCTGAATCCAGCCTGCTTCTGCATAACCTGCCTGTTTAGAGCTGATGTAAATGATGTCGGACTGCAGGTAAGCGTTATCGGTGCTCTCTTGAAAGCGGCCGGTTGTCCACCAGTAACTTCCACCTGAAATGCAGGCAATAGCAACTAGGCAGAAAGCTATGAGTTTTCTGTTGTTTGGCATGAATTGATCCGGATTTAAACGACGATTTTCCGGTAGAGGCTTTGGCACCGGACAAATGGAATATTTGGGCTGAATGCTACCATTGTTGTCCTGTCTGGATTAGATAGCCTTTTCTCAACACGAAGTTCCCTGAATGCAACAATCCTTTGATTTAAACGAAGCGCTGGTTTTTGTAAGTGTGATTGAGGCGGGCAGTATGACTGCCGCCGCTGCACGTTTGGGAATGCAAAAGTCTACTGTCAGCCGCAAGATCTCCGCGATGGAAGAGCGCATTGGCATGCGTCTGTTGCAAAGATCGACTCGTCGTAATGTGCTTACCGATATTGGTGAAGGCCATTACGAACGTTGCCGTGAAATTGTCAGAGCTTTTGAGGAAGCAGAGAGTGTTTTACAGCGGCATAAAGAGGAACCATCGGGAACGTTAAAGATGGTTGTTCCTATCGAAGTAGGACAATTGTTTCTGGCCAGCTTTTTGGGAGGATTCGTGCAGCGCTGGCCTAAAGTCTCGCTGGATGTGGAGCTGACCAATCGCATGATTGATTTTCGTGAAGAGGGAATTGATCTTGCGTTGCGACTGGCTCCGCCTAATGATCAAAACCTTGTATGCCGAAAAGTAAAAACATCACCAATCTTATTGGTGGCAGCGCCAGAGTTTCTTAAAGGAAAAACATTCCGGCACCCAAAAGACTTGCAAAACGAGAACTGTGTGAAGATTCGTTCAACGCACATAGAAGATTTATGGCTTTTCACTCTCGGGGAGGAGTCTTACGAATTACCGGTGAAAAGTAATCTCTGTTTTAACAACATAACGGCTGTGCGAGAGTCCGCTATTACCGGAGCTGGTATTGCCCAGCTGCCTGAAATTATTCTGGAAGATGCATTACGAGAGGGGGCACTGGTTCATTTGTTGCCAGAATGGACGTTGCCGGTACGAACTATTTACGCAATATATCCGGCACGGCGATTTATGCCTTTAGCGTTGGCTACTTTGCTGAGGGAGATGGAAAGCATGATGGGATAACTAGCCAGCGCCAATATCAGTGGTGTGCTCCTCAGATAAAAGGACGTTGTTGCTGCCGACTCAAAAGTCATTTGTATTTTCCGATCTGTTTTGAGCTGGCGTACCAGAATAGACTGCCCGCAGTTCCTATCTGTGGAGATGTCTGCGATGACCGCAACGCTGTTCTCACCTATCAAACTTGGCAACTATTCCCTGAATAACCGGATTGTGATGCCACCTATGACCCGCTCCCGGGCAACCCAGCCGGGCAATATCGCAAACGATATGATGGCGGAATACTACGGACAGCGTGCATCTGCTGGTCTGATTGTTGGTGAAGGCACTCAGATTGCTGAGAATGGTCAGGGTTACGCATGGACTCCTGGTATTTATACACAGGAACAGATTGCTGGCTGGAAGAAAGTGACCGACGCTGTTCATGCAGAAGATGGTGTTATCTTCGCTCAGCTTTGGCACGTTGGCCGTGTGACTCAACCTGACAACATTGGTGGTCAGCAGCCGATTTCCTGCTCCGCTATTCGTGCGGAAGGCGTAAAAGTATTTATCGACAATGGCTCCGACGCTCCAGGCTTTGTTGATGTTGTTGAGCCTTGTGAAATGACTTTGGAAGATATTGCTGAAGTTATCGAGCAGTATCGTCAGGCAGCACTGAATGCTGTTGAAGCTGGCTTCGATGGTATTGAGCTGCACGCTGCTAATGGTTATCTGGTTAACCAGTTTATTGATTCTGAATCTAATGCCCGTACTGACCAGTACGGCGGCAGCCTGGAAAATCGTCTGCGCTTCCTGGATGAAGTTGTTGCTGCCATGGTTTCCGCAATTGGTGCAGAGAAGGTTGGTGTGCGTCTGGCTCCGCTGACCACTCTGAACGGCACTGTGGATGCCAACCCGGAAGAAACTTATGTGGAAGCCGCCCGTATACTGAACAAGCACAAGATTGTTTTCCTGCACATTGCCGAAGCTGACTGGGATGATGCGCCGCTGATGCCTGTATCTTTCAAGAAAGCTGTGCGTGAAGTTTTTGAAGGCGTAACCATTTACGCCGGTAAGTACACTCCGGAAACCGCTCAGAAAGCTCTGGATGAAGGTTGGGCCGACATGATTGGTTTTGGCCGTCCATTTATCTCAAACCCTGATCTGCCCGCACGTATCCAGAACAACTGGGAATGGACTGCTCACAATCCTGACACTCTGTTTGGTGGTCAGGAGAAAGGTCTGACTGATTACACTGTATATCAGCAATAACCCATTAATTGTCAAAGTGAATCAGAGGGCACACACCTCTGCTTCAGTCTATCAGTAAGCGATACCGATTCGCTTTTGGTGCTGGCCGTGTTTCTCGGCCTGATCCAAAAGTGCTACAGCATAGTCTTCAACAGAAATGCGACTGTTACCCTGTTCATCTTTCAGAAGCTGATCTCCACCAATGCGATAGTGTCCTGTACGTTCTCCTGGGAAGATTTCTACAGCAGGGCTTACGAACAGCCAATTCAGTTCTGTTTGGGTATTTCGAAAAATTTCGAGAGACTCTACCTGAGCCTGTGCTTCCCCTCTGTACTCTTCAGGGAAATCCGAATGTGAAATGAGAGGTGTGTTCTCGGTGGCTTCGAGGCTGCCTGCTCCACCCACCCAGATTAAATTATTAACTTTGGCCTTGGGTAGCTCATCAATAAGCCATTTGGCTGTTTGTGGAACAATCTCGTGATTGCCAGCAGCTCTTCCGCCTATCGAGGCGATAACCAGATCTGCCCCTTCAACAGCCTGCTCAAGCCCACTTTGGGTGCGCAGGTCCAGTGTGCGACCTTCTACATTGTCTTTTTCAAGATCAGCAGCATTGCGGCTGATGGCGATCACACTGTGTCCACGGTTCAGCGATTCGTTCATAACTGCTGAGCCAATCCAACCAGTAGCTCCGATAATTGCGATTTTCATTACACCCTCCAGATTTGCCTATGCATCTATGGGGGAAATTATCTTTGCTCCATCAGCTGGGATAAATAATCGAAATGGATCATGATTGTTTCTGCTTTTGAACTAATGATTGAGATTGCTGGATGGAAAAGCTGGAAGCTATTCGCAGCTTTGTAGAAGTTGCTCATACCGAAAGCTTCACTCAGGCTGCGGAACGTTTGGAGCGAAGCCGTATAAAAGTCAGCAGGGAGGTGCAGGAGCTGGAAGCCTGGCTTGGATTAAGGCTTTTGAACCGTACAACAAGGAAGGTCAGCCTTACGGCCCCCGGTCGTGATGTAATGCCTTTCTGTGAACGCATGCTGAGTGAGGCCGCTGGGCTGGAGAGCTTGGCCCGCAGTCATAAAGAAGAACTCATTGGTGAGGTGCGAGTAGCGTCACCTATTGGGTTAGGGCAAAACATGCTTTTCGATGCAGTAGAGCTGTTTAGCGCACAGCATCCCAAAGTGATCATCAACCTGCTTGTGTCGGATCAGAACGCAGAACTGGTAGATGAACGAGTAGATGTGGCAATGAGGTCTACCACTCAGCCTGATGAAAATCTGATTGCTCGTAGAATTATGGAAGTTGAGCGGGTGGTCTGCTGCACTCCAGATTATCTGAATCAGCATCAACCTATAAAGGAGCCACAGGATCTGTTGAACCATAACTGTCTGGTTCATATTGAACAGGCAGAATGGACTTTCAGGGGATCGAAAGGAGCAGAGACAGTTCCGGTGCGAGGTTCACTGAAAGCGAACGATGCCTGCATATTGCTTAAAGCGGCGCTGAAGCATAGGGGAATAGCTAATCTTCCATGCGATATTGCCAACCCTTATCTGGCAACAGACCAGCTTGTTCGAATTCTTCCCCATATCGAAATACCTCCAGCTTTATTGTGGGCTGTGTATATGTCACGCAGTTATCAAAGGCCGGTAGTAAGGGCTTTTATTGATCATCTGGCTGAGTTGTGGAGTGATGATATTCGCTCCTTGTGAGTTGTATAGATAGGAAGGCATTACTTCAATTCGCTTTTGCATATCAAATATTTATTACTAATCTGAATAAAAAGAGCTTCTAAAAATATAAGAGTCTGTGTTTGGAGTCATCACGGAGGGATGCCGTGAAGTTTTTCAAGTTGCCTGATCTAGGGGAAGGAATTCCCGAGGCAGAGATTGTCGAGTGGCATGTTCGCGAAGGGGAAACCGTTCGTGAAGATCAGGTTATTGTGTCTATGGAAACCGCCAAAGCCGTGGTGGAAGTTCCTTCACCCTGCGCAGGGGTTATTGTTCGCCAGTTTGGTCAGCCAGGTGATTTGATTCATACCGGCGAATCGCTGGTGGAATTTGAAGGTGCGGATGAAGACACAGGTACTGTTGTCGGCACAATTAAAGAAGCAGGCACCGTTGATGCTGATGATGACGAACAGTTTTTTGTGGGAGCGTCGCCTTCAACAGCAAAAGTTCAGGAGATGGCAAAGCCTGTTATCTCACAACTTACCCGCAGCTTAGGTAAGCCAGCTTCAGGTTATGAACTGGAACATGGCGAGCCTTTGCGAGGTGTTCGCCGGGAAATGGCTCGCAGCATGGCTCGTTCAGGCCGTGAAGTTGTTTCCGTAACCCTGTTTGCAGATGCAGATATTCATTGCTGGAGCGACAATGAAGACCTTACCGCTAGGGTGTTACAGGCGTTAACTGTCGCTTGTCAGGAAGAGCCCTCACTGAATGCCTGGTTTGATGAAGTGACAGAGCAGCGCCAGTTGATGAACGAAGTTAATATTGGCTTGGCGGTGGATTCACCTCAGGGGCTTTTTGTACCAATTATCCGCGACGCCCAGAATTTTACTGCACAGCAAATTCGCTCTGAAATTAACAGACTGAAAAATGGTGTGAAACATCGGGAATTGCCACCAGAAGCTTTTCAGGGTGCAACAATTTCTGTGAGCAATTTTGGTGCATTAGGTTGCGGAAAATATGCCACTCCCGTTGTTGTTCCACCGGCCGTTGCCATTCTTGGAGTCGGTTCTGTTGATGATCAGGTTGTCCCTTATCGTGGGCAGCCCGCGGTTCACAGAGTTATTAGTTTGTCTTTGTCGTTTGATCACCGGGCGGCAACCGGAGGTGAAGCGGCAAGATTTCTTAAAATTGTCGTGCAACATCTTGAACAAAAAGAAATGACAATTCAGTTGCAGGGATAAGAATTTCGTTTTACAAACATAGTAAGTGGGAAATTTTTTATATCAGATTTAGCTGCGTTATCGGTCACCGATAGCCGTACTAAAAAGGAGGTATCTGCAGTACCTGTCATATCAGGGTGATGTGTCAGGAAGAATGACAAGAAAACAAAACCGTTAACGCGGGGCAGGTCACGCTGTCGCTCCCAAAGCAGTAAAAATAAACATGTTTAATGCTTAAGGGTCAGGTAGAGAATATGGAAATTTTCAATAATTACCAACAGCGTTACAAACAGAAAGAGCAGGAGGAAATGTCTCTTCAGGAGTACCTCCAGCGATGCAAAGAAGATCCTACTGCCTATGCCAATGCGGCTGAACGTATGCTGGCGGCTATTGGTGATCCAGAGGTTATAGATACCTCCAGAGATTCACGTTTATCCCGTATCTTTTCTAACAAACTCATCAAGCGTTACAAAGGCTTTGAAGAGTTTTATGGCATGGAAGATGCCATTCAACAGATTGTTTCTTATTTCAAACATGCAGCACAGGGCTTGGAAGAGAAGAAGCAGATTCTTTACCTGCTTGGCCCGGTTGGTGGCGGTAAATCCTCCCTCGCTGAAAAACTGAAAAGTCTGATGGAGAAAGTGCCTTTCTACGCAATTAAAGGCTCCCCGGTTTTTGAATCTCCACTTGGTCTTTTCAATCCTGCCGAAGATGCTGGAATTCTGCAGGAAGAATATGGAATCCCTTCCCGTTACCTGCGGGGCATTATGTCTCCATGGGCGGTCAAGCGTCTCCATGAATACGGCGGTGATATCAGCCAGTTCCGGGTAGTGAAACTCTGCCCAAGTATTCTTGATCAGATTGGTATCGCTAAAACTGAGCCAGGTGATGAAAACAACCAGGATATCTCCAGCCTTGTGGGTAAGGTGGATATTCGTCAGCTGGAAGAATATTCCCAGAACGATCCGGATGCTTACAGCTTCTCCGGTGCTCTGTGTCGCGCAAACCAGGGTGTGATGGAATTTGTGGAGATGTTTAAAGCTCCTATCAAAGTTCTGCACCCACTTCTGACCGCGACTCAGGAAGGTAACTACAACAGCACCGAGGGAATGAGCGCGATTCCTTACGACGGTGTAATTCTAGCTCACTCGAATGAGTCGGAATGGCAGACCTTCCGGAACAATAAAACCAATGAAGCCTTTATTGACCGGGTGAATATCGTCAAGGTGCCTTACTGCACTCGCGTGAGTGAAGAGATCAAGATTTACAGCAAACTGCTTGAGCACAGCTCTTTGAGAGAAGCGCCATGTGCGCCAGATACTCTGAAAATGCTGGCTCAGTTCACCACTCTTTCCCGTATCAAGGAACCTGAGAACTCCAATGTGTTCTCGAAGATGCGGGTTTACGATGGTGAGAGCCTGAAAGATACCGATCCGCAGGCCAAACCTTTGCAGGAGTACAAGGATGCAGCTGGTGTGGATGAAGGTATGGAAGGCCTCTCCACCCGTTTTGCATTCAAGATTCTTTCTAAGGTGTTCAACTTTGATCCATCAGAAGTAGCAGCAAACCCTGTACATCTTCTGTATGTGCTGGAAAGAGAGATTGAACAGCAACAGTTCCCTCAGGACACTCACGAGCGCTATCTGCGTTATGTAAAAGAGTTCCTGGCGCCTAAGTACATTGAGTTCCTTGGTAAGGAAATTCAGACGGCGTATCTGGAGTCTTACTCAGAATACGGCCAGAACATCTTTGATCGTTACATCACCTACGCTGATTTCTGGATTCAGGATCAGGAATATCGTGACCCTGAAACCGGCGACATTCTTGATCGTGGTGCCATCAATGATGAGCTGGAGAAGATTGAGAAAGCCGCCAGCATCGCCAATCCGAAAGACTTCCGGAATGAGGTGGTGAATTTCGTACTCCGTGCCCGGGCGGGTAACGATGGCAAGAACCCAAGCTGGCTCAGCTACGAGAAAATGCGCACTGTGATTGAGAAGAAGATGTTCTCAAACACTGAAGACCTGCTGCCGGTTATCAGCTTTAACGCCAAGGGCAGTCAGGAAGAACAACGCAAACATACCGAGTTTGTTAAGCGGATGATGGAGCGTGGCTACACCGAGAAACAGGTGCGCCTGCTGTCCGAATGGTACATCCGGGTACGTAAATCGCAGTAAAAGCCGATATTTAAGGTTGAAGCCTTAAAAACGACCATACTTATTAATGATGTAGATGTAAGACAGACGGGGCGAGGCGATCACCAGGGATTGTGAGTGCGGTGCCAAGGATGGCGCCGGTCTTGCCCCAGACGTCTCTAAGCAGCATCGCGGCACAGGGAGTGCGCATGAGCATCATCATCGACAGACGGCTCAATGGCAAAAACAAAAGCACTGTAAATCGCCAGCGCTTTATGAACCGTTATCGGAAGCACATTAAGAAAGCTGTTTCTGAAGCGGTTAATAAACGCAGTATTACCGACGTCGAGAGTGGCAGCAGTATTACCATTCCCCGCAGAGATTTGTCTGAGCCCATTTTCCATCATGGAACCGGCGGCCTGCATCAGCAGGTGATGCCCGGCAACAAAGAATTTATTTCTGGCGACCGAATCAAGCGTCCACCTGGTGGTGGCGGTCAGGGTGGTTCTGGCAGCGGTCAGGCCAGTGATCAAGGGGAAGGTATGGATGAATTTACCTTCCAGATCAATCATGATGAGTTTCTGGAATTTATGTTTGATGGCCTTGAGCTGCCAAACATGCGTGAAAAACAACTTCATGAAACCGTAGAGTTTCGTACCCATCAGGCGGGATTTACCACTGATGGCCCACCTGATCGTTTAAATATCGTCCGTTCACTTCGCAGTGCCCATGCCCGGAGAATTGCCCTCTCTGGAGGAACTCGTCGTGAGATTCGCAAGCTCAAGCGTGAACTACGGGAGATGGAAGTTCAGCCTGGGGCAATGGATACAAAGCGGGCTGACGTTATTCGAGCCGAATTAAAAGAATTGAATGGCAAAATGAAAAAGCTGCCCTTCATTGATGATATTGATCTTCGCTACAACAACTTTGTGAAAGTGCCTCAGCCTTCCAACAAGGCAGTGATGTTCTGTGTGATGGATGTATCTGGTTCCATGACACAGGAAATCAAGGATATGGCCAAGCGCTTCTTTATTCTTCTGTACCTATTTTTACAGCGGAGTTACAAGCAGATAGAAGTTGTTTTTATCCGTCACCACACGGCAGCGAAGGAAGTGGATGAGGATGATTTCTTCTACTCACGGGAAACGGGCGGCACCATCGTTTCCAGTGCTTTGGAAATGACCAGAGATATTATCACCAAGCGTTACTCGCCCAGTGACTGGAACATTTATGTGGCGCAGGCCTCTGATGGTGATAACTGGGAAGGTGATTCCTCGGTATGCAGCAAGATTCTGGTCAATGGTTTGATGCCGCTGGTTCAGTACTTCTCCTATGTAGAAATTACTGATCGCCAGCATCAAAACCTATGGCGTGAATACGAAACTATTCAGGATGGATATTCTGACACCTTTGCCATGCAACAAATAAAAACAGCTGCGGATATTTACCCCGTATTCCGCAAACTGTTCGAGAAAAAGGAAGCATGATGGAAGACCAGCAGGAAGCTGTGAACAACAACAGCGAAGGTAAAAAGAAAGAGCCTCTGACGACAGGGGCAGACTGGACTTTCGATCTTATTCAGCAATACGACAGTGAGCTGGCAAGGATTGCCAAAGACTTTCGTCTAGATACTTATCCCAACCAAATCGAAGTGATCAGCTCTGAACAAATGCTGGATGCTTACGCTTCTGTTGGTATGCCGCTGATGTACAACCACTGGTCTTTTGGTAAGCACTTTCTGAGTAATCAGGAGCGTTACCAGAGCGGGCACATGGGGCTGGCTTACGAGATTGTTATTAACTCCAATCCTTGTATTGCCTACCTGATGGAAGAAAACACCATGGCCATGCAGGTTCTGGTGCTTGCTCATGCCAGCTATGGGCACAATTCATTCTTCAAAGGTAACTATCTGTTCCGCACCTGGACAGATGCAGAATCCATTATTGATTACCTGATGTTTGCCAAAGGCTACATTGCCCAATGCGAAGAGAAGTATGGCGTTGAAACTGTAGAAGAAATTCTGGATGCCAGCCATGCCCTGATGAATCAGGGTGTGAACCGTTATAAGCGTCCGCGCCCTTTGTCTGCTGGTGAAGAAGAAAAGCGGCAGGAAGAGCGTGCAGAATATATTCAAAGAACGCTGAATGATATTTGGAGCACAATTCCGCAGCAGGAAAAAGCAGCCGAGAAGAGTACGGAGCGATTCCCGAAAGACCCTGAAGAAAATATTCTCTACTTTATTGAGAAGCATGCGCCTCTGCTGGAGACATGGCAGCGGGAACTGGTGCGAATTGTTAGAAAGGTTGCGCAATACTTTTATCCACAGCGCCAGACTCAGGTTATGAATGAAGGCTGGGCAACCTTCTGGCATTACACCTTAATGCACAAACTTTACGACGAAGGGTTAATTAACGAAGGCTATATGCTTGAGTTTCTGCATTCCCATACCAGCGTAATTTTCCAGCCTGATTTTGATGATCGCCGGTTCTCGGGTATTAATCCTTATACGCTGGGCTTCAAGATGTTTATGGATATTAAACGTATCTGTGAAGAACCCACGGAAGAAGATAAGCGCTGGTTCCCAGACATTGCGGGTACAGACTGGTTAGACGCTGTTCACCATGCCATGAAGAACTTCAAAGATGAGAGTTTTATTCTGCAATATCTTTCTCCTAAGGTTATGCGGGATATGCGCCTGTTCAGTATTGTGGATAACGAAAAGAATGCTTATCTGGAAGTGGATGCTATCCATGATGACCCCGGTTATCGTCAGGTAAGAGAAGCACTGGCAGCGCAATATAATCTGGGTAACCGTGAACCAAATATTCAGGTTTATAACGTGAATGTGAAAGGAGATCGCTCTCTGACTTTACGTCACTTTATGCATCAAGGTCGTCCGCTGGGTGATAGTGCAGCAGAGATAGTGAAGCATATCCACAGGCTCTGGAAGTTTGATGTGAAGCTTGAAAGCGCGGAAGGAAACGATGTGAAGAAAACTATTTCCTGCCCGAAGGAATCAGAAAAGAGTCGGTCTGGAGCCATTATTGAAATGGCATAGTCATTTGTGCAATTGAAAAGGGAGCCTGACCCGGCTCCCTTTTTTTGCCTGAAAATCAGCGTTTCATAACTCTGATTTCTGCCCGGCGATTCTGGCTGCGGTTGTTCTCCGAAGAGTTTGCCACCTGGGGTGATAACTCACCCTTGCCGGAAATCTTGATTTGATTAGCCGGAACACCTTTCGCTTTCAGGTAGGTTTTCACAGCTTTCGCTCGCTTAAACGACAGAGCCTGGTTATAAGCTTCTTCACCAAGGTCACAGGCATGACCGGTTACATCAACCACCATGTCTGATTTAACGTCTTTAGCCAGCTTATCAAGAAAGTTCTTCTGCTCTTTGCTTAAAGCTGAAGAATCGAGTTCAAACTGCATAACAGCCATACCGTCATCAGCCGTTGCACAGGCCACACCGGAAATCAGTGCACCCGCAACAAAGGCTACGCCACCAGTTGCCAGATCAAATGCCGCCGCTGGTAAACCCAGAGCCAGGCCGCCTTTTGCTGAGCAAAGGGACCAGTCATCAGAAGGTTTGTAAGCGGAACCAGCCTGATAGCCCGAAGAGACACAGCCGGTAAGAAATACAAAAATGAGTATCAGCGCCGATACTCCGGGAAGTTTTCTACTCATGGTACTACTCCATCCATGAAGTGATTTTTGAGTCCTTTCCACACTGGAGCAGAAGGTTTAGAGAAAACATCCGGCCCGGTCTGTAAAGTCAATTTGAGTATAGCGCCGGGCTGGATTCAGACTTTACCAGAATGATGGAGAATTCAGTTTGTGGATTGGCATAGACGTTTTCCTGTCGGAAATATTTTGGATAGAGTCTGGAAACCGTCATAAAAATTACGATTTACATAGTGAGCCCGGTGATTTTGTACTGGTGTGAGAGTAATTTGTCGATAAGAAACGTCAGAGCTTTTGGCTGGTGCTTTCGTCTGCGGTAATAAAGGTAGGCTTGCCGAACTTCCAGCTGGTGCTGAGGGAGAACCCGAACCAGATTGGTATTCTCTGGAAGATGATGAATAGGAATTGAACCGATGCCAATGCCTGCTTCCACCGCCTGAATCAGCATTTTCACATCATTAACAACCATTCTTGCTTTGATTCTGTAGGAGAAAGCATCTCGCCCTGGCATGGTGAAATGAAGTTCTCTTTTCTGTTGCACACTTACCCAGTCGTGCTTATCAAGTTCTTCTATTGTGTGTGGTTCCCCATGTTTGTCGAGATAAGACTGTGCTGCGTACAGGCAATCGCAGGATTTCATAAATGGTCTGGCAATCAGATCCGATTGTCTGCCAGAGTCGAATCCCAGAACAAGGTCTCTGTCCGACTCTGGCACACTGTCGTCTAGATTCAAGCGGATATCGATGGAGACTTTCGGGTAATCAAGAATAAACTCTTCAACAAGGTCGCCAATGCCTGACTGATACATGGTGTACGGAACAATCAGGCGAATATTGCCTTTTACCTGCTGTTCTTCGTACAGAAGTTCTGCCAGCTCCATCTCACTTTGTTCGAACTCCCCATATAGGCGATTAAAAAATATCTGACCCGTTTGAGTTGCTGAGAGATTTCGACCTTTGCGCTCAAGCAGTCGAACGCCAAGGCGATCCTCCAGTGCTGTCAGGCGACGGGACATTGTTGATACCGGTAAACGCAGGTTATGGGAGGCTTTTTGAAGAGAGCCACTCTCAACAACGTGGCAGAACAGATAAAGGTCGTCGAAGTTTCCAAATATGGAATTCATGTTTTAAAAACTGCGTATTTTTTCCATAGGCCGAAAGTATTAATCTGGCCATGGTTTATAGCAAGAGCATTTTTTTGAAGGTTTTTTTTAGTGAAAAGTAAGTTGTTTTGGGTGACCGCTATTTTAGGGTCCTGTGTTATGTCTCTGGTTATGTCTGGTCTGATTTCAACAATCAATAATGGACTGGATCACATGACATTTATGGGGTGGATGCGCAGTTTTATTATCTCCTGGCCGATTGCATTTACCATGAACATTCTGGTGTTACCTGGTGTGCGTTCACTGGCTGCAATGGTTTGCCCGGAAAAAGCAATCTAGCCATCCTTTCAATAAACACTGCTGCAACAATGAAAGGCGCAGTCGCACTGCAGAATATATTATGGTTATTAAAAATGGGAATATGGCCTTATCCATTCCTGTTTTTAAAATCTGAAAATAAAATGATTTGCAGTTGTCAGTCTGGAATCTATTACCTATTTTTCAATCGCCTTTATTGTGTCAAAGCGAGGGTCTGATTCGTGAATATATTCGAGGAAGTGATGCACCGCTTGAGCAGCAAAACCCGTATGCGCGGGTTGTTCCGGGATGTGCACGTTGAAGATCTGGAAAGAATCGTTTCCAGATTACAGGATGTTTTGGAAGAAAAACGCGAAGCTGTCAGTGCAGAAAAAGAGAAGCTTCAAGAAAAGAAGAACAGCATTGATGCTATTCGTAAACTTATGGAAGAGCGTGGTGTTTCCCTTGAAGATTTCGGTCAGACGATGCCTGGCGAAAAGAAAAAACGCAATATCAAACGTTTCCTGTTTGAATATCAGGATGGTGATGGCAGTGTCCATCAGTGGGAAGGTTCACTGACTGGCCGAGCTCCTAAAATCTTTCAGGATTATCTGCAGCGCACCGGCAAAGAAAGGTCGGATTGCATCATCGAATCGCGCTGAGTCTTATTAAGCAGCCTTTCTTACTAAGCGACTTTGAGGAAAGTGACAGGTAAAACTGCTTCCTCTTCCTGGTCTGCTTTTTACCATTAGCGTTGCATCGTGTCTGAGCAGCACATGTTTAACTATTGCGAGGCCGAGTCCTGAGCCTCCGGTTGATGCGTGTCTGCTCTTGTCTATTCTGTAAAAGCGTTCTGTCAGGCGGGGAATATGTTGAGGCTCAATACCGATGCCGTTGTCCTTGATTGACAGGTAGCCAGTATTAAGCTCAACAACCCACTTCAACTTAATAGAACCACCATTCGGCGTGTATTTAACGGCGTTAAATACAAGATTTGAAATAGCGCTGCGAAGTTCTTTCTCGTTGCCCAGTATTTCAGTTCCTGATTTACAGGACACCTCAATCGTATGACCTCTTTCTCCGCTAAAGGATCGTGCATCTTTTGCAATATCATCCAATAGTTCAGCAACAGGTATAGGAGTGAGATCCTGCAGACTATCGGCTGTTTCCAGTTTTGAAAGAATCAACAAGTCCTCAATGATATTTGCCATTCGGTCTGATTGACTCTGCATTTGGCCAAGAGCTTTAGGCAGCATTGGAGGAGGTGGTTCAGGCATTAAAACAAGACTGTCGGAAAGTGTTTCCACATAACCTGAAATCACAGTTAACGGTGTTCTCAGTTCATGAGAAACATTGGCAACAAAGTCTTTTGTCATTTGCTCAAGCTGGAATACCCGGGTGTTATCCCGCACAACCAGAAGGCGATTGTTTGGACCATAAATTGTGATGGAGTAGAGCAGCCTCTTCTCGGCAGAAACCGGAGAAGGGAGCATTAATGGTTCCTGATAGGACTCACTTTCAAAATAACGTGCAAAGCGCGGGTGTCGAATCAGGTTGGTAATCTGCTGACCTACATCATCAGGATTACGTAGACCGAGAATATGCTCGGCTGCTGGGTTCCACCATTCGATCTGGCCCTGGTCATTCGTAAGAACAACCGCATCTTTAAGAGCAGTTGTGGATTGCTGGAAACGATTAATAACTGCTTTAAGTCGGTTGCGTGCACGTTCCTGTTTACGCATCAGGCGGTACATGCCGTCGAACATTTCTCCCCAAAGGCCATGGCCGTTGGGAGGCTCTATAAGTTCAGAGGACGAGGAGGAAATCTCCAGCCAGCTAATCAGCTGAAAAACATTTTTCAGAGTCCAGACAAGATAGGCTCCGCAGCCGATCAAGATAATAGGAAGGGTTTGTCCGGTTAACAGTCCAATCCCAAGACAGGCACCCAGCATCAGAACCAGGCGCTTAATAACTTCAATTTGCCAGTTATGGTTCACATTTTATCCGGTCTTATTATGTCAACAAATCCATTGTGTATCCG
Source organism: Parendozoicomonas sp. 2304DJ65-17 (assembly GCF_058148445.1). Lineage (NCBI taxonomy): Bacteria > Pseudomonadati > Pseudomonadota > Gammaproteobacteria > Oceanospirillales > Endozoicomonadaceae > Parendozoicomonas > Parendozoicomonas sp. 2304DJ65-17. The sequence goes on along the minus strand of NZ_JBYVJV010000007.1, from coordinate 222,847 downwards.
GCTCGGCCTCTGGCCGAAAACTCCGGTTATACCTTCATGGAAAAACGGTATCCCGTGCCCCTTACCGTTTGGATCAGTTTCTCATGATCATTGCCGAGAGCTTTGCGCAGGCGACGAATGTGTACATCAACTGTTCGCTCTTCAACGTAAACATTACCCCCCCACACATGGTCAAGCAACTGACTTCTGGTGTAAGCCCGTTCCTGGTGAGTCATAAAAAACTGGAGTAAGCGGTACTCAGTTGGTCCCATTTCAGCAGGGGCGCCATCAATGGATACCCTATGACTGATTGGGTCGAGCATTACGCCCAGAACCTCAATAGGTTCGCTCTGGCCAGCAGTCGCGGTTCTGCGTAAAACAGCTTTTAAACGTGCAACAAGCTCTCGTGGGGAGAAAGGTTTGGTGATGTAATCATCTGCACCACTTTCCAGCCCCTGAATCTTGTTATCTTCTTCGCTTTTTGCGGTGAGCATAATGATGGGGGTAGCAGACGTCAGCTCATCACGCTTAAGGCGTCGGGCCAGCTCAATGCCGGTAACTCCTGGAAGCATCCAGTCCAGAAGAATAAGGTCTGGCTTTTGGTCCACGATTAAGGCGTGAGCCGTTCTGGCATCCTCTGCCTCAAGGCAGTGATAACCAGCCATTTCTAGAGCAACGACGATCATCTCTCTGATTGGCGCTTCATCGTCGACTATGAGAATTTTGCTGGTTGTTGTCATGGCTCAGAAGATTCCCCCTTAGGATCTGCCCTGAGAATTACAACGCCTCAATGTTACAGTTAAATGACAGAAACTTATAAGCACGAAATTAGTTATTTTTTATGGTCATTTAAGGACGACCGGGAGAGTACCAAGAACTTTGTAATGGCGCTTCGTGGAAGGCTCCTCGCAAACCCAGTACTTTCGCAGTTTTTTTATAACTTTGAAGGTTTTTTTGTTTTCTATCTGAAAGGTATCCCCCGGAGATAAATCATTCAGGGTTTTACCATTCACCGGTTTTTTTAGAGACTGTAGATGGTTGTCGTGACCGCTGCTGGCTCTAGGGTTGATGCTGTGCTTCTGAAGGACGTGTGTTGTTTGCTCATCCAAAACCTCCAACGCAAGAAGTTCATGAAGCTTTTGGCGATAGTTGGCTTTCCATTCTTCACCATGAGGAGCCACCTTTCTTCCGTATTGGTTCCAGGTATGCACATGGGCAACCTCATGGGCGAAAGTAATAAGAAACTGCACCGGTTCAAGGTTACAGTTCACACTGATTCTGTGGGGTAATCCACGAGTGGCTGGTCTGAAGTCCCCCAGTTTGGTTTTTCTAGGGCGTGAAATGCGCATCTGAATATTGTCATTTACCAGCCAGCTGACACAAAGGGATTCTGTACCATCGGGGAGGTAAGGTGCCAGCTGTCGGGAAAGTTCTGGATTCATTTATACGGTTAGGCAGCGATCAACAATAATGCCGGTAAGAACAGCCAGCCCAGCCCAGTGGTTTGAAAGAAAGGCCTTGAAGCACTCGTCACGGTCTCGGTTCTGGGTCATACGACGCTGGTGGAAAAACACTCCAGTCATTCCGGCAAGGCCAAGATAGTAAGCAACCCCGGAGCTGGTAATCAATCCGGTAATAACCAGTATTCCCAGAGTGAGTCCCTGTAAAACCTGAATGATCAGATTGTCATATTTACCGAAAAGAATGGCGGTAGATTTAATACCAATCTTCAGGTCATCGTCTCTATCTACCATTGCGTATTGAGTATCGTAAGCGACTATCCACAACAAACATCCGGCAAACATTAGCCAGGCAGTAGGAGCAACCGTTTCAGTTTGTGCAGCCCAGGCCATTGGGATTCCCCAAGCAAAAGCCGCTCCGAGCACAAATTGTGGAAGGTTAGTAAACCGCTTCATAAACGGATAAATAACCGCCAGAGCAGCACCGGCAAATGAGAGCTGAATGGTTAAGGTATTTGTCATTAAAACCAGAAGAAAAGAAGCCCCCAGCAATACAGAAAAGAGCAGCAGCGCTTCTTTCTCTGAAATCTTGCCTGTTGCCATGGGGCGATTTTGGGTGCGTTTTACGTGACCATCAAGGTTGCGGTCAGCAAAATCATTAATCACACACCCTGCGGAACGCATCAACAGTGTGCCCAGGGAAAAGATAATCAAAAGGCCGAAGTCCGGCCAGCCATCAGCTGCCAGCCAGAGTGCCCAGAGTGTTGGCCACAACAGCAGAAATGTACCGATAGGACGGTCAAAGCGGGTGATCTGAATATAATTTTCTAACCGGGTAGATACAGATGTTGGCATGCTGCTCATACGGGCAGAGCTCCCGCCATAGTCTGATCGTTTTCCATGAAGTCTTCTTCAGGTAAAAAGTATTCGCAAACAGCAAGAGGTTTGTGATTCAGGGTGAAAAGAGACCTGCGCCCCCAAATATCTTCGTGTGCAGAGTTTATTGTACGGGTCAGCTCTATAGGGCCGCGCTCAAGGTTTGGTTGAGAAAAAAGAAATGCACCAAGGGGGCGATCCTTCAAAAACAGAAGTTGCCGGTTTTTCCCCTCCAGGCTTGAAGCGGGCAGAATACTTCTGGCGAACACCTTGGGTATTCCGTTGCAGAGCAGAGTGACTTCTCGGATGCTGGCTTGCTCCCTCTGGTTCATGGAGAGGAAGTTTCGCTCATCCAGAGTCGGTCTGTCCCAATCATGGAACATAACCTGCACTTCGAAAGTGCCTGGAAAGGTTTTTTTGAGTCGGGCGGTCAGCGATCCTGTATCCAGAAGCCAGTGTTTCCAATGTTCAGGAATACTCCACGGCAAAGTATCCGTGTCATACCAATGCTGTTTGTCCAGATTAAGAGGGCGAGACGGCATAGTGTTACTTACTTTCTCCAGCGCATCCGAGCCGTATTTTGCCGCAGCATGAGGGATAAAGCACGCTGGCGCAAGTATTTGTACGTGGCGCTTTCGTGCTTTTTTAGAAAACATTGCACATCAACGATTGTGGCTATCTTTATGGTTTTTGTATGTTTTTTGTTCAGGGTGGCGTTTTTAGCCCTATATAAGGTGATAAATGGTATTGCCCTTCAATAAACGCTGCTTTAAGGTTGATTCCAGTGCTGGCACTTACACAGCCTAAAATGCTAATTAAGTTAGTGCTGCCTGTTCTCGGTTGTGAGCTCTGGATGAGCTCTCCAGGGAAAACAATAAAAACAATCATAAATAAAACGGATTCGAGAGGGAGCTATGCGCAAGCCCGAACTTGTTGCTGCTATTGCAGACCAGACAGACCTGAGCAAAGACAAAGCTGGTCAGGCACTGTCAGTTATCATCGAACAAATTACTCAGGCGCTGGAGCGTCAGGAATCAGTTAACCTTATCGGTTTCGGTTCTTTCACTCAGCGTGCCCGTGGTGCTCGTACCGGTAAAAACCCACAGACCGGTGAGGCTATGGAAATTCCTGCCAGTAACACTGTTGCTTTCAAGCCTGGTAAGGCCCTGAAAGAAGCTGTGAACAAGTAATTTGTTCCCTGTGCTGGCACGTGTCTCTCACAAATAGCCTCTTGCCAGCACATTAATACTCCTCCCTGTTATTCTTCTATTTTCCCACTGTTGACCCTATTAACTGCCAATCAGGGCAAAAATGCACTGGCCTGACGCAGGTTTGTCTATAGAATGCTTGCTGGTTATCCAGAGTGGGGGAAGTATCTGTGAAGTTTCGGTTGCTGCTTTTAGGCCTGGGCTTTCTTATGAAGCGAGCCAGTGCCAACAATTCTGCGTTTCAAAAGAAGCTGGAAGGAAAGGACATGTCCTTTGAAATTTCCAGTGATGATGGTGTGTGCCGTAGCTTTACTGTGAAGAATAATAAGGTGACCAGCAAAAGTGGTGCAGCGGTAGACCCTGAATTCTGCCTGCGTTTTAAGTCATCTCAGGAAGGCTTTGCAGCTCTTACTGCCAAGAATGCTCAACTTGCCTTTATGAAGGGTATTCAGGATAAAACTATTCGCGTGGAAGGTAATCCCATGAGCCTGATGTGGTTCCAGGGAATTGCTGCGATGGTTGTGCCAAAGAAGAAAAAGAAAAAACAGGCCGCCTGATTATTTTAATCGGCATTTAAAATACAAAAAGGTGCTCTTTGGTCAGAGCACCTTTTTATTTTGGGGAACTCTTACTTGGCAGTCATGATTTTCAGAATCATGGTGTCGGTTTCTTCCATTCCCTGATTGCCCAGCAGGCCAATATTATCGATGGTCTTTTCCAGATCATCTTCGATGATGCCTTCATGGCCGGAGATGCGGGTACCATCCAGAGCCATCAGCGCAGCTTTCACTGCAGCAGCAGCGGACGTGGAAACTTTCAGTGAACAACCGGTTTTAGCACCGTCACAGAACATGCCGGTCACATCACCGAACATGTTGAAAACAGTTTTGCTGGCAGTTTCAAAATCTGCACCCAGCAGCCAGGCAATAGCCATGCTGGAACCAGTTGCTGCTGTGGTTGCGCCACACAGAGCAGACAGCGTTTTCAGGTGTGACTTGATATGAATTGCAGAGAGGTGACTCATAATCAGTGCACGAATCAGCTGCTCCTCAGAAGCGCCAATACGTTCAGCGACAGCAACAACAGGCATGGTGGCAGAAATGCCCTGATTACCACTGCCGGAGTTGCTCATGGCTGGCAGCATCGCACCGTCCATACGGGCATCAGATGCAGCGGAGGAGCGCATCATGGCGGAAACGGCCAGATCTTCGCTCAGGTAGCCTTTCTCAATGTTGTTGCTGAAGGTTTTACCAATCTTCAGACCGTAGTCGTTTTTCAGACCTTCAACAGAGAGGGCACCGTTAATTTCTGCGGTCTTGAGAATAAAACGCAGTTTGTCCAGATCACCCTGAGTTGCAAACTCAAAGATGCTTTCCATAGACAATTCCGGGAACTCAACAGCAGAAGTTCCTGCTCCAGCATCTTGAATAGATGCTGGCTGAATGGCTTTACCGTTCAATTCCTGAAGGGTTACGTTTGTGTGGCCGTCACGGATAATAACGCGGGCAGTATCTTCACCAGCTGTTGCCAGTACTTCTGAGTAAAGTACAGAGCTGGTTTCAATAATGGTAATGGATACCAGGTTGCTGTCTACCATCTGGCGGGCAGACTGAACATATTCCGGATTCACATCAGCCAGAACTTCCAGACCTTTTTCAACAACGCCGCAAATGCTGCCAAGAGCCGCAGCGATAGGCAGGCCGACTTCACTGGTACCGGGAATGCCAACGCCCATGCCGTTTTTCAGCAGGTTTCCGCTAACAAGAATGTCCAATTTTTCTGGCTGACGGCCAAGCAGCTCTGTTGCATGTGCTGCAGCCAATGCAGTCGACACCGGTTCAGTACATCCCAGTGCAGGCTTAACACGGTCATTGATGATGGCAACAAAACCATCCCATTCTGGACGCCACATTTTACTTTGTTCCCCAATGTGTAAGGTAGAGAGGAGGTGAGAGAACGGTTAGTTTAAGGGCGGGCCTGTGGAAAAGTCTGTTCGTCTTATGCTGTGTTATTACATAATTGTAAAAATAAAATGTTGTTTTTTCTTTTGTTGTGGAAAGTTTTTATCGTGGATCAAAAAGATCGGAAAATATTAGCTGCTCTGCAGGAAGATTCTTCTCTCTCTCTTAACGATTTGGCTGATAAAGCAGGCCTCTCATCAAGCCCGTGCTGGAAACGCGTCCATAAACTGGAAGATGAAGGTTATATCCGTAAACGGGTGGCGCTGATTGATCAGGATAAAGTTGGTCTTCCCTTATCAGTTTTTGTGCAGCTGAAAACCCGCAACCATAATGATGACTGGTTGAAACACTTCGCCAATACCGCCTCACAGTTTGAAGAGGTTGTTGAACTTTACCGCATGGGCGGAGAATGGGATTACATGATGCGGGTTGTGGTGAGCGACATTCATGCCTATGACCGGTTTTATAAAAAGTTGATTAAGGCTATTCCTGATCTCAGCAAAGTGTCGTCTTCTTTCGCGATGGAGCAAATCAAGTACACGACAGCTCTACCTTTGTAAGCAGCAAGTATAGGTATTATGTGAAGCTGTAAGAAAAAGTTGACCTTGGTCTACTTATATTTTGCTTCGTGCTTTTATTCTTGCGGCATTTTTCAGGCGCTAATCCTAAAACAACCCGGGGCCGGGTTGTTGCTATCGCCCTTCTAGTAGATGCATCAATGAACGAAACCAATACTTCCGGCATTCATACCGGTTTAACTGGCCGTATGCTGTTGGAAAACTCCCTTCTGAACAAAGGAACCGCTTTTTCTATGGAAGAGCGCAGCGAGCTTGAGCTTCACGGCTTGCTGCCCCCACGAGTTGAAACTCTTGAAGAGCAATGCCGACGCGCGTACAAATCTTTTTCTCTGAAGCCGACTCCTATCCTTAAGCATATTTTTCTCCGCGCTTTGCAGGATACGAACGAAACTCTTTACTACGCATTAATTCAGCGTCATCTCGAAGAAATGCTGCCAATTATTTACACGCCGGTTGTTGGTCAGGCCTGTCAGCGCTTCAGTGACTTGTATCGTCGCCCACGGGGTATTTTCATCTCTTATCCTGAGCGGGATCAGATGGATGCAATGCTGGCGAATTTCAAACGCAACATTGAAGTGATTGTTGTGACCGATGGTGAACGTGTACTGGGGCTTGGTGACCAGGGCATCGGTGGTATGGGCATCTGCATTGGTAAGCTGGCACTGTACACCTCTGTTGGTGGAGTAACGCCAAACCTGACTCTGCCAATCACTTTAGATTGCGGTACCAACAATCAGGAGCTGCTGGACGATCCTGCTTACCTGGGCTGGCGCCATAAGCGCATCAGTGATGAAGAGTACTACGAGTTTGTTGATTCCTTTATTCAGGCATTGAAGCGCCGCTGGCCCAATGTTCTGCTGCAGTTTGAAGATTTCGCCATTGATCACGCTACTCCTTTACTGGACAAGTACAAGGATGAAATCTGCTGCTTTAACGATGATATTCAGGGAACCGCTGCGGTAGCTGCTGCGACTTTGGTTTCTGCCGCTCGGGTTGCAGGCAAGAATATTGAAGACCTGAAGATCGCTTTCCTTGGTGCTGGTTCTTCCGGTTGCGGTATTGCCGAGCAGATTATTCGTCTGATGGTTAGCCGTGGCCTGACTGACGAAGAAGCTCGGCGTCGTATTTATATGGTAGATCGCTTTGGTGTGCTCGATGAAACCATGGAAGGCCTGCGCCTGTTCCAGCAAAAACTGGTTCAGCAGAAAGCGAACATGGAAGGCTGGGCTTCTGAAGACGGCGTATTCATGGCTGACGTTGTGCGTGAAGCCAAGCCAGATGCCATTATTGGTGTCTCTGGTCAGCCGGGTCTGTTCACTCAGAATATTATTGAGAACATGGCTGAAAACCATGAGCGCCCAATAATTTTAGCGCTCTCCAACCCAAGCAGCCGTATTGAGGCAACGCCTGAGAATATTATTAAGTGGACAGACGGTCGTGCTGTGGTTGCGACTGGCAGCCCATTTGAACCGGTTGAACATAAGAATCACGCTTACCCGATTGCTCAGTGCAACAACATTTATATCTTCCCAGGGCTTGGTCTTGGGGTAATGGCTTGCGGCGCGACCAAAGTTTCCGATGCCATGCTGGATATTTCCGTAGAGACTCTGGCGAACTGTTCCCCGGCGGCAACAGATCGTAAAGCTGTACTGCTTCCAGAGCTGGAAAAGGTGCAGGATGTAACTTGCGCCATTGCTCTGGCCGTAGCTCTGCAGGCGCAGAAAGAAGGTCTGGCACCGGAACACTCGGAAGAAGAGCTTAAGGAACTTATCCATTCCCGTTTCTGGAGCCCAGAGTACCGCCAGGTTCGGATGGCGTACTGCTAATCAGGCATCAGCAAAGCGGTCACCCATGGGCAGCCAGCGATCAATCAATGGTTGAGCGTGGGTGGGCGCTTCCCGCAGTAATTGTTCTGCGGAACCCTTAATGCTTTCCAGCAGAACTTTATCTCGTTCAAGGTCGGCAACCCGGAACTGCACCAGGCCGGTTTGGCGTGTTCCCAGAACTTCTCCAGGACCACGAAGCTCAAGATCTTTCTCTGCAATCACAAAGCCATCGCTCGAATCCCGCATCACCTGCAAACGTTCTTTACTCTGTTGAGAAAGAGGTGGGTGATACATCAGCACACAATGGCTGGCCACGCTGCCCCGGCCAACACGACCTCGGAGCTGATGAAGCTGGGCCAGACCTAACCGCTCAGGGTTTTCAATAATCATCAGGCTGGAATTGGGAACATCTACGCCTACTTCTATTACTGTTGTCGCCACCAGAAGGTGCAGATGGCCTTCTTTAAATGCGGCCATGACTTCTGCTTTCTCCGCTGGTTTCATGCGGCCATGAATTAAGCCGATAGAAAGTTCCGGCAGGGTTTTCTGCAATTCTTCCGCTGTGACTTCCGCAGCCTGACATTGCAGCGCTTCTGACTCTTCAATAAGCGTACAAACCCAATAAGCCTGCCGCCCTTCAAGGCAGGCTGCACGAACACGTTCAATAACCTGTGGGCGACGATCGTCGCCAATGACTATGGTGTTTACAGGTGTGCGGCCGGGGGGCAGTTCATCAATCACTGAGAGATCAAGATCGGCATAAGCACTCATCGCCAGCGTTCTGGGGATGGGAGTTGCCGTCATAATCAGCTGGTGGGGCATGGCTCCGATATTTCGGCCTTTTTCCCGCAATGCCAAACGTTGATGCACACCAAACCGATGTTGCTCATCAATAATTGCCAAAGCCAAATGGCGAAACTCTACGTCATCCTGAAACAGGGCGTGGGTTCCCACTACAACTTCAGCTTCGCCAGTGCGAATCAACTCCATCTGCTGTTCGCGCTTTTTGCCTTTAGTTTTACCGGTAAGCCAGGCAACGGTGATGCCTAAAGGTTTCAGCCAGTTATGAAAGTTGTTGTAGTGCTGCTCGGCCAGAATTTCCGTTGGAGCCATCAGCGCAGCCTGAGATTTGCTTTCTACAGCCTGCAGTGCAGCGAGTGCGGCGACAACTGTTTTGCCTGAACCAACATCTCCCTGAACAAGGCGTAGCATGGGAGATTCAGAGGACAGGTCTTTCTGAATTTCTTGCGCCACCCGCTGTTGCGCCCCTGTTGGTGTGAACGGCAGGTTATTGAGGAATTTATCCACAAGCTCGCCAGTACCGTGAAGTGCCAGGCCTTGTTGTCTGCGAACCCGCTGGCGAATTTGCTGGAGGCTCAGGTGGTGAGCAAGCAACTCTTCAAAGGCCAGGCGTTTCTGAGCTGGGTGCTGGCTTTCCATAATCTGGAAAACATCGGCATCGGGCGGTGGATGATGCAGAAATCGCACAGCATCTGTTAACTGCCAGAGATTATGTGGGCGGCGGATTGGTTCAGGCAGCCACTCCTGTAAAGCTTCTGGATGTTGTAAAAACTTTAGAGCTTGCTGACACAGTCCGCGAATTCTTAGCTGTGTGAGCCCTTCCGTTGCCGGATAAACCGGAGTCAGAGTTTCCTCAACAGCATCAGGGTTATCATCGTCAAGAACTCGATACTCTGGATGGTAAAGCTCCAGCCCGTGAGCACCGCGGCGGGGTTCGCCAAAACAGCGAACTGTGGAACCTTTTTTCAGACTGTTTTTCTGGGCTGCACTGAAGTGGAAAAAGCGCAGAGTTATGATGCCGGTGCCGTCTTTCACTTTGCAGATCAGACTGCGCCTGCGGCCCATAGCAACATCAACGCCAGCAATTTGCCCTTCAACAACAGCATCCAGCCCGAATTGCAGTGCACCTATAGGTGTAATGTGAGTTCTGTCCTGATAACGAAGGGGCAGGTGAAACAGCAAATCTTGCAGGGTTTTTATACCAATCTTTGCCAGTTTTTCAGCCAGCGCTGCTCCCACACCTTTCAGTGTTGTGACAGGAACTTCGTGCAAAGCTTTTGCTGCTGACTGACCCACCTGAACTCCTTATCAGCCTTTAATTACCGGACACTGTCGTACGGCTTCTTCCAGTGCGTCTATTGCTTTCAAACGTGGGAAGCTTGCCCGCCAGGCAAGAGCTACGGTCCTACCCGGTGCCGGGTTGCTGAAGGGGCGGGTAGTGAGCATATTCTCTGCATAATGATTACTGCTGCCCATAGCTGACTGTGGAAGAACAGTGACACCCATCCCGGAAGCAACCATATGGCGCATGGTTTCCAGCGAGGTGGCCTCGATGGTTGTTTTCTTATGGCTGTTGTCGTCTTTGTTGGTGAGTGCCGGGCAAGCTTCGAGGATTTGATCCCTGAAGCAGTGGCCTTGTCCCAACAAAAGAAGATCGGTTTCTGCCAGGTCACCAACCGGAATCTCATTCCGTTTAGTCCAGGGGTGATTGCCGGGCATCAGTACAGAGAAGGATTCATCGTACAGAGCCTTGGTAACAACATCGGCTTCGGTGAATGGTAAGGCAATGATGATGGCATCCAGCTCACCAAGGCGCAGACGGTGGCGCAGTACATGGGTGAAGTTCTCTTCAACATACAGCGGCATGTCCGGAGCTATACGACGAAGTTGCGGCACCATGTGTGGCAGAAGATAAGGGCCGATGGTGAAAATGGTGCCAATACGCAGTGGGCTGGAAAGCTGATCCTTGCCTTCGTTAGCGATGGATTTGATGGCCGATGACTCTTCCAGAACTTTCTGAGCCTGCTCAACAACTTTGCTGCCAAGGGGCGTGACCCTGACTGCAGACTTGCTGCGCTCAAAGATGGCGACACCAAGTTCGTCTTCCAGCTTTTTTACTCCCACGCTTAAAGTGGGCTGACTGACGAAGCAGCGTTCTGCGGCCTTGCCAAAATGACACTCTTGGGCGAGTGCAACGATGTATTTGAGTTCTGTCAGAGTCATTGGCTAATAATACTGTAAATTTAAACAGTTGGAACAGCCGAAGACCGCTATAAACCAGTAGTGAAACTGGCTATAAACTACGAACGCAGAGATAAAACCTTCAGCTTGCTCTATTGTTGGTGCCTTGCTGTTAATTAAGTTTTTCTATTAACTGGCGTGAGAATAATAAACCAAATCCGGCATAAAGCTGAGTCTGATTACTATCGAAATATTTGTGAGGGTAAATATGGCTTTCTCTGAAGTGGCTCCAGTAACCCTGATAGTTGGCTGTGGAGATGTGGGGAGTCGTCTGGCTACAGAGCTTTTGAGTCATGGTCACAAGGTTTATGGGTTGCGCAGGGATGTATCCCGGTTGCCGGAAGGTGTAAATCCTGTTGCCGCTGATTTGGTTGCCGGTGAGCTTGGAGAGTGGCCTGGACATATAGATTTCGTCGTGTATTGCGCAGCGGCAGGCCGCCAGGGTGAAGAAGGCTACCGCAAGATTTATTTTGAAGGGCTGGAGCATGTTATTAACAGGCTGAAAAACAATAAGGATCAGCTTAAGCGCCTTTTCTTTACTTCTAGCACTGCTGTTTATCATCAGGCTAATGGTGAATGGGTTGATGAACTTTCCCCAACACATCCTGAGCGGTTTAACGGCCAGATTATGCTGGAGTCGGAAAAGCTGGCCCTGGATTCTGATTTGCCAGCAACAGTGGTTCGTTTCGGTGGTATTTATGGGCCGGGGCGAAACTATATGCTGAAGAAAGTTCAGAGCGGCGAAGTTTACAGTGATGATCCGGTGATCTTTGGTAATCGTATTCATGCCGATGACTGTGCAGGAATGCTGGCTCATCTGATCGATCTGGAACTGCATGGAAAGTGTGTACACCCCCTTTATCTTGGGGTGGACTCTGATCCTGCACCACTATCAGAAGTGACTTCATGGTTAGCTCAACAGATGGGAGTGGCGCCAACCTGTGAAATTCATGGCGGAGGTCGAGGGGGAAGTAAACGGTGCCGCAACCAGAGAATTCTGGATGCGGGTTATCAGTTTCGTTTTGCCAATTACCAGGAAGGTTACCAGGCTTTGCTTAGTTAGCAGGGTTATGTAGTTCCTCGTAGCCAGCTCTATTCCTGTGCTTGTTTATGTAGTGCCTTATAAGGCACATACCGCCCGCGGTACAGAATGTTACTAGAGCTGTAAATGACGGAACGCCTATTGTGACTCCCCATTTCCATGCTGGCCATGAATTGTCGGGATTATTCTCACACAGAGAATGCAGGTGTTTTTTACCGGTTACATGGATATAACCCATCATACCCTGATCTTCGTGAGGCAGGATGTGGCAGTGCATAACATAGTCGCCTTCAAATCCATCACTCTGATAACCAACTTTGATTTTGTTGTCGTAGGCGACGGGAAGGTCGGGGAGAAATATGGTGTCGTGCCAGTCTCCAGTTAGAAAGTAGTTATCGTCTTCCTGTCCGCCATCCATTAACAGCTGGAACGGGGAGATGTGAATATGGAACGTATGGAAGTTAATATTTTCCAGAGTGAAGTTCTGGGTTGTTTCCAGCTCCATGGTGTAGGCCGGTTCTGAAATATTGAATGATTGACCGTTGAACAAGAATGTATCTGTCGAAGCATCATCTGTCAGGGAAAAGGTGGTGCTCCCTTTCGCAGAGGTGTTTCGCAAATCAGGCAAATAACATGGATAGCTGTAGCAGAGTTTGGGTAACGCATCGGCGGCAGGTTTCTCGCTTGGCAGAATCCTGAGAGTCAGAAGGTTTCCTTCCCATAAAAGCTCATTGGTACTTTTTATCTGGGCGGATTTCAGTTCCACATCACCCGTGGAAGAACACTTGATTGCGATATCTGCACGTCCACCTCCAGGCAAAGTTGAGTGCGTCACTTCCCGTGGGGCATCGTTGAGATAAATACCATCTTTGGCCAGTAGCTGGAACTCACAGTTTTCTGGCTTGTTAATTTCCAGCCAGCTCATCATTGCACCGTTAAGAAGGCGTAGGCGTGTCCACTGGTTGGCTTCGATTTCAAGATAAGGGTGGCTTTGGCCGTTCACCAGAAAACTGTCGGCATCTTCGCTGATTTGAGCTTGAGAGCAGGATTTTTTTGGTTCAGCTTGCCAGAGGTCGTCATTAGCTTTGCTGGTCATCAGCCGCATCTGATCCAGTTTTATCTGGCTAAATACCAGTAGCTTCTCTGGCATGTTGCTGATTGCTGCGGGAATTTTATCGGCTTTGCTGTCTTCAACAATGATGGCGCCAATAGCTCCGCCACCAACCTGAATTGCTGTCGAACCATGAAAGTGTGGGTGGTACCAGTAGGTTCCAGAGGTGTGATAGTCAGGGACATCAAATTCAGACTTTAACTCCTGACCGCCAGTGATATCTGTATACAGAACATCATCGGCTCCAACTGCAGGAGAAACATGAAGCCCGTGGGTATGAAAGTTGGTAGTGTTTGGAGCCCGGAATGTATTGGGGGTTCCCTGTGACTCATCCACAGGCAGGTTGTTAATCAGGTGAACATTCAACGCATCGCCCTTATTCAGATGCAGGGTTGGACCGGGAGACGTTGGAGCAGCATCACCCACCTGATAAAGACGTGTTGTGATTGTATGGCAGGGTGTCTCTAAAGTGCCTTTGGTAAGAGATACTGTGAAATCCAGTTTGCTGTTCTTACTGTTTAGAACCTGTGGCTCAACTAACGGCTCCTGAGCTGCCGCCAGCTCAATAAATGCAAAGGCACTTAGAGCCAATGAATAAAATGCCTTCATAACACTCTCTCATGTTGAAATCTTCCTATGAGACAGTGCCTACAAAGATTATGACTTAACCAGATAGTCAGTTTCGCTTGGCAGATATGTGCCCAAAAGTGGTGGGATTGGCTCTAAAACGGGTTTTTTTCTGGAAGCGAGTGCGTTGACAGGGTAAGTTATGGCGTCAGAGCAGATAACAACAATATTATTTTAATAAAGACCGGGGGTCAGATGTACCAGGCACCTGTCGCACTAGAGCTGACAGATATTCACAAGCGTTTTGGGGATCTTGAAGTCCTTAAAGGCGTGTCTTTAACAGCCCATGATGGTGATGTGATCTCCATTTTAGGCTCCAGTGGCTCCGGAAAAAGTACCCTCCTTCGTTGCATTAACCTCCTTGAAAATCCTTGTCAGGGAAGTATCTCTGTAAATGGTGAAGAGCTTCGTCTGCAGACCAGACCTGACGGTTCAATGGAAGCGGCGGATGAAAAGCAGTTAGCAGCTATTCGTTCCCGGCTGGGCTTTGTATTCCAGAACTTTAATCTCTGGCCGCACATGACCATCCTTGAAAATATTATGGAAGCACCGGTTCATGTGCTGAATCGCTCCAAGGCACAGGTAAAGGACTTATCTGAGTCATTGCTTGAGAAGGTTGGGTTAGCAGATCGTGCCCATTATTACCCAGCACAGCTGTCTGGTGGGCAACAGCAGCGTGTTGCCATTGCCAGAGCCTTGGCAATGGAACCTCAGGTGATGTTATTTGATGAACCAACTTCTGCACTTGACCCAGAGCTGGTGGGTGAAGTGCTTGGTGTGATGCGCAGCCTCGCGGACGAAGGCCGCACCATGCTGATTGTGACCCATGAGATGAAATTTGCCCGGGAAGTTTCTGACCGGATTGTGTTTCTTCATCAGGGGCGCGTAGAAGAAGAGGGTACACCGGATGAAGTATTCGGTTCGGCCCAGTCTGCCCGTTGCCGGGAATTCCTGGCAACTGCCGTGTAAGGCTGCAGACGGTTGTTAATAAAAATTAAAAGTTTCACAAGAACACAAACACAACTAGAAAACAGCGGAGCAGAAGATGAACAAGTGGATGAAAGCCGGTGCGCTGGCAGCAGGTGTTTTGGCAAGCACGATGGCAATGGCTGGAGACAAAATCCGTATTGCCACAGAAGGCGCCTGGGCTCCTTTTAATTTTGTTAACGAACAAGGGCAGCTGGCTGGCTTCGATGTTGATATTGCCAATGCTCTGTGTGCACAGATGAAAGCAGACTGTGAAGTTGTTTCTCAGGACTGGGACGGCATGATCCCGGCTCTGAAAGTGCGTAAGTTCGACGCAATTGTTGCCAGCATGTCTATTACTGAAGAGCGTCTGAAGCAGGTGGACTTCACTGATCACTATTACTCTGGAGGCCTGCGTTTCCTGGGAGCTAAAGGCAAAGCTCTGGAAACCACCAAAGAAGGCCTGAAAGGTAAAGCTATCGGTGCTCAGCGCTCTACTGTTGGCGGCCAATACCTGGAAGACAATCTGGCGGATGTCGTAACCGTTAAGCTTTATGACAACCAGGAAGCTGTTTACCTTGATCTGATTGCTGGCCGTCTGGATGGTGCCATCTCTGATGAGCTGCCAACTTACGACTGGCTGAAGAGTGAAGCTGGCCAGAACTTCGAGTACAAAGGCGAAGCCTTCGCCAAGAATGACAAGATCGGTATTGCCATCCGTAAGAATGATGAGCTGAAGCAGAAGCTGAATGATGCGCTGCAGGCAATTCGTGAAGATGGTACGTACGAAAAGATCAACGCCAAGTACTTCCCCTTCTCCATTTATTAATGGTGCTAGCCACAGCCTGATGTTCAGGCTGTGGCCATAACAATAAAAACGATTGCAGTACCTCGTTTAAAGGATGACCTGTTTTGTTATTTGATGGTCTGTTTGATGGTTTTACCGCACAGCTTTTAGCGGGCACGGTGATGACCGTGAAAATTACTCTGGCAGCAACAGCGCTGGGCATTTGCCTTGGTTTGCTGGGAGCCTCTGCCAGAATGTCAAAAGTTCTACCTGTTCGCTGGCTTGGCGATGGATATGTTGGATTTATCCGGGGCATCCCTGAACTTCTTATTGTTTTCCTGATTTATTTTGGTTCTACACGGCTGTTGATGTTTATCGCCTCGCAGTTCGGTTACAACGAATATATAGAGTTAAGCCCCTTCATAGCCGGTGTTATTGCCCTGGGTTTAACGTTTGGCGGCTACGCGACAGAAGTTTTCCGTGGTGCTTTTCTGGCGATACATCCCGGGCAGAAAGAAGCTGCCGAAGCTTTGGGAATGAGTAAAGGGCGCATCTTCTTCCGTATTCAACTGCCGCAGGTGTGGCGAGTGGCGTTACCGGGCCTTGGTAACCTGATCCTGGTGTTAATGAAAGACACCGCACTGATCTCTGTTATTGGCCTGGAAGAACTCACCCGTAAAACATCAATGGCGGTTACAGCAACCCGTGAACCTTTTACCTGGTATTTAACAGCCGCCTTTATGTATCTGGCTCTTACGGTTATTGCGACACTGCTTCTGAATTATTTTGAAAAGCGCTCACGCCGGCATGAAATGCCTGTACAGAGAACTGCTGTAAAGCTGGCGGAGGGTTAAAAGATGGATTGGTCTGTTGTTGCTGAATACTACCCTCGTTTGCTTGAAGGGGCATGGACAACCCTACAGCTGGTTGTTTTATCCGGTGTGATTGGGGTTATTCTGGCCGTGCCTATGGCTCTGGCCCGTATCTCCGAGAAGAAAAGATTTAATTTGCTTCCACAAGCTTATATTTTCTTCTTTCGTGGCACGCCGCTTCTGATTCAGATATTTCTGATTTATTACGGACTGTCTCAGTTCGAAGTTGTCAGGGAAAGTTTCCTGTGGCCATTTCTCCGGGAGCCTTACTGGTGCGCCATTGTGACCTTAGGGCTGCATACCACGGCCTATATTGCGGAAATCCTGCGTGGTGCCATACAGGCAATTCCTAAAGGTGAAGTGGAAGCCTGTCGTGTAATGGGGATGAGCAAGTTCACAATGTATCGCAGAATCCTTCTTCCACGGGCTTTTGGCATTATGCTGCCAGCTTACGGTAATGAAGTGATTCTGATGCTTAAAGGCAGTGCGCTGGCGAGCACGATAACCTTGCTCGATCTTACCGGTATGGCACGAACGATTATTGCCCGCACCTATACGCCAGAAGAAATTTATATTGCGGCAGGTGTGATGTATCTACTGATCAGCTGGCTGTTTATGCTGTTTTTCAAAGTGCTGGATAACTTGTTTAACAAGCATCGTTTGGCTTAACAGATTTTGTCCGGCCTTCTCTGGAAGGTCGGATAATGTATCCGGTGATTTTTGTTTCGTTGTTGTCTTTGCGACGTAGGCTTAAAGAAATTTTCCCTTTAATGCTCAAACACGAGGTCTTGCTTTCAGTTTTTGAACCATCATTTCTAACTCGGCAATGCGTGCATCTCTCTCTTCCAGAGCCTGTTCAACAAGTTCACTGTCAAAGCGTTGTGGAATATGTTGAGGACAGTTTCGATCGATGGCTTCAACTGTGAACCTGAACACTTGCTCAGGCCGTGCTCGATAAACGCTCGAATTTGACATTAACTCTTGTAGCAATTCAGGATCATTTTCGATGAACTCCGCTGTGCCCCAGATTTTCACTCGGGTTCTGTTCGTATAATCGATAAGAAAAATAAAAGCTCTGGGATTCTCGATCAGATTTCCCTGACTGATGAATTGTTTGTTGCCTTTGTAATCGGCAAACGCCAGAGTCTTACTGTCCAGCACTTTTAAAAAACCTGGTGGGCCTCCTCTGTGCTGAATATAGGGCTGACCGACGGCGTTCGCGGTCGCTAAAAAGAAACTTCTCTGTTCAGCAACAAACTCAGCCAATTGAGGTGATATCTGTGTCTCCCAGCTACCGTTTTTCTCCATCTGGGAGTAAGCATTCCTCGACCCTTTGCGCTCTTGGATGGTCTTGACGGTATTTGTAAAAGCTATATCACTTGAATAAGTCAACATCATTGACTCCTCCCGTTAAAGATCAAGGTCACTTAAGCCCGGATGATCATCCGGGCGTCGCCCTTGTGGCCAACGAAACTTTCGATCTTCCTTTCTGATAGGCAAGTCGTTAATGCTTGCGAAGCGGCTGGTCATCAGTCCGTCTTCGTCAAAAATCCAGTTCTCATTCCCATAGGATCGAAACCAATTGCCGCTGTCGTCGTGCCACTCATAGGCATAGCGCACAGCAATACGATTGTCTTTGAACGCGAAGAGCTCTTTAATCAATCGATACTCGTTCTCTTTCTTCCATTTTTCGGTAAGAAAGACTTGAGCTTCCGCACGGTTGGTTATGAACTTTGAACGGTTTCTCCACTTTGTATCTGTCGAATAAGCAAGGGCGACCTTTTCAGGGGCGCGGTTATTCCAGCCATCTTCGGCGAGCCGAACTTTCTCACGCGCGGTTTCTTCCGTGAATGGCGGTAATGGGGGGCTGGGCATGACTTCGCTCTTCTCTTCTAATAAAGGGTGGCGCCTGCCACCCCGGGTTTAGATCACGGTGTTCAGACAGCCGGAAAATCTATTTCGGTGCCGAGCACTTCGTTCATGTAGTTGGTCAGAGTGTTTAAAGCCACATGGCCAACAATTTCAACAATTTCCGCATCGCTGTAACCGGCGCTACGAACAGCTTCTACATCACTGTCTGAAACCTTGCCGCGTGCGTTGGTAACTTTGACGGAAAACTCAACAGCCGCTGCCGCCCTGGCATTGGTTGATGTGCCGCCCCGAGCCGCATTTATTTCGTCCGCGCTCAAATTGGCAACGTTCCTACCCAGATAGTTGTGTGCCGCGAGGCAGTAGTTGCAACCATTAACCTCAGCAACCGCAAGTGCAATGCGTTCGCGTGTCTGCGGGGCCAGACTGCCATTGCCAAGTGCGCCGTTAAGACCGAGATAACCCTCGAGGGTTTGGGGGCTGTTCGCTACGATTCGAAACAGATTAGGCACGCTGCCAAGAAGGCTGTTAACAGCTTCCAGTGAGCCTCTGGACGCCTCTGGAGCGGCATCGATAGAAGCCGGAGTTGGAATACGGGGCATAGGGTTACTCCTGATGATTGTGGGTTGGAGTAACTCATCATAAAATTACGATTTATAGAAATAATTGATAAATAATAGAATATTCTATTGCGTGAAATGCAATAATTGGAGCCAAAGACAGTTGTGGGTTTCAAATGGATAAACTTGAAACAATGCGGGTTTTTGTTGAAGCGGCAGAATGCCAGAGTTTTGTGGCAGCCAGCCGAAACCTTGAATTGTCTGCGCCTGCGGTAACCCGTTCAATAGCACAGCTGGAGCATTCCCTAGGTGTGCGTTTGTTTAACAGGACGACGCGCCAGGTGCGCCTTACTGAATCGGGCGAGCGCTACTATAATGATGCCAGACTCATTCTTGAGCTTATCCATGACGCTGAAGCGGCGGCTTCCGGTGTCTATGCTGAACCTAAGGGGGTGTTACATGTAACCGCCCCTGTTCTGTTCGGACAAATTCACATAATTCCTATAATCAGCGAGTACCTGCGAAAAAATCCGGCGGTGAACGTAAAGGCGGTATTTTATGACAGGGTGGTCAACATCCTCGATGAAGGTCTGGATGTTGCCATTCGTATCGGCCATTTGAAGGACTCCAGCCTTTTTGCCACGTATGTTGGTAATATCCAGAGGGTCGTATGCGGCTCACCAGACTATCTCGAAACACATGGTACACCGGCATGCCCCGATGATCTCTCAGAGCACGCCATTATACAAGCGACCACGGTCGAGCCATCGACGACCTGGCGGTTTGAGTCATCCAGTGGTAGGGCATCGGTAAAACTTGTCCCTCGACTGTACTGTAACCAGAACTGTGCAGCCATTAGCGCGGCTAGAAATGGTTTGGGGCTCACCCGTCTAATGTCTTATCAGGTTGGAGAAGATATCTCTAAAGGGATGCTGGTTAGAGTATTGGAAGATTATGAGCCGGAGCCTCTACCCGTTAACATTGTTTATCTCAATGGACGTAAAGCCAATGCAAAGGTTCGTTCATTCATTGACCTAACTGCTGAAAGACTGAGAGCGAACCCTTTCATCAATTATTAAAGAGCGAAATTGTCATTTACATGGGCTAGTTAAGAAGCCTCTGAATAAGTTGAATAAATCCATGCATTTTAGAATTTAAGAATCTCATGGATAAAAATTGAGAGAAATGTAACGGTGTGCACATAACAACAAAGCCATAGCTATTGGCCTACATTTGGACAATCTCCCCTAAGTGGGGTTCATGACTTTGTTGTTAATAAATTCTGGGTGTTGAAATTAAGCGCTCAGGGACAGAATTGCTTCAACTTCTACAGGTACACCTTTAGGCAGCTCTTTTACACCGACAGCTGCACGTGCAGGGTAAGGCTCCTGAATGAACTCAGCCATAACTTCGTTCACCTGAGGGAAGTTGCTCAGGTCAGTCATGGAAATGTTGATTTTAACGGCATCTTGCAGGGAACCACCGGCAGCTTCAGCAATAGCTTTAAGGTTTTCAAAGCACTGGCGCGCTTTAGCTTTGAAATCGCCTTCAACGATTTCCATAGTGGCAGGAACCAGAGGAATTTGGCCAGAAACGTAAACGGTGGTGCCTACCTTAACAGCCTGAGAGTAGGTGCCGATGGCGGCAGGTGCATTTTCAGTATGAATAATCTGCTTATTGCTCATTGTGAAGCACTTAATCGTTGGGTTTGAGGGAGAAACGAGCATGGCAGCTTGTTGCACTTCAGTCCATAGCATAAACGTTACGTTATTTTTTCAACTCTATTGTTGCCTGGATGGGGAAGTGATCAGAAAGCCCCCGGCAACTGTCCTCTGAACAAACGCTGGCAGAGATAAGGTTTGCCCGGTTATAAAAGATAAAGTCGATTATGGTGTTTGGTTTTCCCGGGTGGGTCGTTCGTTTGGATGCAGGCAAGTCTTTATGAGCATCTTGAAGTTCAGCGTTATGCAACGGCTTCAACACATAAGTGCTTTTAAGGCCCAGACGAGCCTCTACAAAGAATGTGTGGGTGTTCATATCTCCGCCAACAACAACTGGCGTTGTTACCGACTCTAAGTGCTTGGCGATTTCTGCAGTCTGGTCATGGCGGTGGTTGGCATCTTTAAAGTGAGATGCCAGGTGTGTTGAGTACACGCGCAGAGTTTGCTCACCAATAAGCACATCAGCTGACAGAGCCATTCGGCCGCCAACTCTGAGTTCTTCATCGCGGTTAAATACATAACGTTTGCTGGCAGATTTGAAGCGGATCAGTTCAACATTTCCCATTGGGTAACGGGAAAGGATGGCGTTGCCGTGCTCGCAGAAATCATCCACCTCTACAAACTCAACTCCATAGACGTAATACATTCCCAGCTCGCTGGCGAGGTATTGAGCGATTTGCCTGTAGCCGGTTCTGGCACAGCCTCTATCGACTTCACTGAGTAAAATAATGTCTGGCTTCTGGGCTTGGAGCCATGCGGCAATTTTGTGTCGCTTGTAACCGCGCTCAATGTTCCACTCAACAATCTTCAGTTCATCCTTTGGCTGTGCCGGAAATCTGGTTCGGTTTTCACCTTCAAGGGAGCAAGAAATATTAATTTTGTCTTCAAGAGTGGCAGCGCTATGGCTGGCTTCCGGGCAAAGCCTTACAGATGTATTTGCAAAACCCTGCCATGGGAATTCATCAAATTCCTGATTGGCGAATAAAGGGGCACTGAAAAGAAGAGATGCAAAGAGAAGGAGTGGTTTCATGATGTCCCTGTTTCCGATGAAAACCTTATGGAAGGTTTATCGGAAGCAGGGAAGGGGAGATGAGGCTTAGACCTCTTTCTCCCGGGAGATGGAATGCACACCTCTGATGGTACGCATACGCTTGATGATTTGAGCCAAATGCACCCGGTCTCTTACGCTGATTAGAACCAGAGCCTTGCTGCAGCGGGTTCCCTGCTCTTCCACGCTGATCTTTTCAATGCTGGCTTCAGCAGCAGTAATCGCCGTGGCGATCGAGGCAATCATGCCCCGTTGCTGATCAACCTGAACATTGAGCTCAACGGTGAATTCACCCTGAACGTCCTTATCCCAGTCCACTTCCAGAATTTTTTCCGGGCTGTGGCGAATCTCTGAGATATTACTGCAGCCCTCGTTGTGGATAACCAGTCCACGACCGGAGCTCACGTGGCCAACAACAGGATCGCCAGGAATTGGATGGCAGCAGCGGGCGAAGCTGATAATCATGCCCTCTGTGCCTTTGATCGTCAGAGGTTTCTCGGGGCTGGAGGTATCCAGCTGATCCGGCTCCATAAGCTGGATATCGAGCAGTCGGCGGGCAATAACATAAGCCATGCGATTGCCAAGGCCGATATCTTCCAGCAGTTCATCCAGCTGCACACAGCCGGTATGAGCAAGAACGGCGTCCAGGCTGTTCTGGGAAATCTTTTCGAGGCTGCTGCCAAGGCTGACCAGAACCTTGTTCAATAGGCGGCGACCAAGGGCAATAGATTCCACCTGGCGCTGATTCTTCAAATAGTGACGAATATTGGAGCGGGCTTTACTGGTAATCACGTAGTTCAGCCATGCCGCGTTGGGGCGTGCACCGGGAGCGGTGATAACCTCAACAGTTTCGCCACTGTTTAATGTCTGGCTCAGGGATGCCAGTTTCCGATCGATCCGGCAGGCAACGCAGGTGTTACCAATGTCGGTGTGAACGGCATAGGCAAAGTCTACAGGTGTCGCACCCCGAGGCATTTCCATAATGTCACCCTGAGGAGTGAACACGTAAACCTCATCAGGGAACAGGTCGACTTTAACGTTCTCAATAAATTCGAGAGAGTTACCGGCTGTCTGCTGAAGTTCCAGCAGGTTTTGCAGCCAAGAGTGAGTACGGCTCTGGCTGCCCACCAAAGCCTCATCGCCAGACTTATAGAGCCAATGGGCAGCAATGCCGTTGTTAGCCATATCCTCCATTTCCTGCGTACGAATCTGAATTTCTACAGGAATGCCGTGAAGGCCGAAGAGAGTGGTATGGAGAGACTGGTAACCGTTGGCTTTGGGAATGGCGATGTAATCTTTGAAACGACCAGGGATGGGTTTGAAGAGGTTGTGGACAAGTCCGATGGTTCGGTAACAGCTATCGACACTGTCCACGATAATTCGGACACCAAACACATCCATAATGTCTGTAAACGATTTGCTCTGCTCTTTCATCTTGGAATAGATGCTGAACAGATGCTTTTCCCGCCCCATAACCCGACCTTTCAGGGATTCACTTTCTAGTCGGTTATTAATGCTTTCAACAACACTGCTCACGATTTCTTTGCGATTGCCGCGTGCTTTGCGAACTGCCTTTAAAAGCAGGTTGGCTCGCATGGGGTACATGGCGGTAAAGCAAAGATCTTCCAGTTCTATACGAATCTGGTGCATACCCAAGCGTTGCGCCAGCGGTGTATAGATATCGAGAGTTTCTTTGGCAATACGTCGTCGTTTTGCAGGACGAAGTACACCAAGGGTGCGCATGTTGTGAAGACGGTCGGCAAGTTTTACCAGAATAACACGAATATCACGGGCCATGGCCAGAGCCATTTTCTGGAAGTTATCTGCCTGGGCGAGGGTTTTGTCTTCGTACTCAACATGGGTCAGCTTGCTGACACCATCAACAATTTCGGCAACAGTTTCGCCAAACTGTTTTTGAATAGCACTTTTAGGAATGCTGGTGTCTTCAATAACATCATGAAGCATCGCTGCCATCAGGCTTTGATGATCCATATGCATATCAGCAAGAATGCCGGCGACAGCTAAAGGATGGGTAACGTAGGGTTCGCCGGAACGGCGCTTCTGGCCGTCGTGAGCTTGTTCGGCGTAATAATATGCACGCCGAACCTGATTAATCTGATCAGAATTCAGGTAGCTTTTCAGCCGCCATGCCAGATCATCTATGGTCGCCAATACCCGCTCCTCCTTTCAGGCGTGAACTTCTTCCTGACTGTGAACAAACGGATATTGCATGTCGCGACCTTGCTCGTACAGGTATTTTTGATCGGAGAAGGAATTAACCTTCGAGCCCGGCCAGCAGCATACCTGCATCGTCATCTTCACGATCTTCCAGATCGATCAGTTTGGGATCAATCTTGCCTTCAGCGATTTCACGCAGGGCAACAACAGTTGCTTTATCGTTTTCCCAGTCAACCTTGGGGTCCTTGCCACCAATAGTCAGCTGGCGTGCACGCTTGCTAGCGGCCATAACCAGTTCAAAACGGTTGTCTACATGATCCAGGCAGTCTTCAACGGTTACTCGCGCCACGGTGTGCTCCACTCTCTGTTTAAGCAAGCTGATTCAGCTTGTCTATATAGGCTGTTCCAGGGCCGCATTAAGAGCTGCAAGCCAAGGTTTGTACAGGATTTCGGATGTCAGGATTACAGTGTAGCTACAGGGTGAATCTGTAGGTAAATCCTGCGCTGTGCTGGTCAAACACAGACAACAACCCGCAAACTGCCAGTTTACTTAATAAATGGCGATTTTGACAAGGCGGGAAACTCACCTTTCTACTGCCCGGAAACCTGTCGTTATGGGGATTCGAGAAGAGCTGAAAGGTTTTTGAACAGGAATAACAGATAGCCCCATAGTGGAAAAAACTAAAAATGAGCGAATAAACAGAGTTACAGGTGTTCCTGACTCTGGGAAAAAAATTGCTTTAAATCAATAACTAACCTCACTCTCAGTAATATTCTGCTCCGCAATTGTTAATCCCAATTTGAAATAGTGCCCGACATGGTTCGACAGGCACTCGAATCGCTGTTGGGTATTGTAAATACCTGGAGATGATTTGAATCGGTAACTGATTCTGTCCAACCGGTTACAAATCCAAGGAATTGAAATGCTGTACAAACAGGAAAGTGGCTGGAAACAGCTGAAAGGCGAAGAGCGTCAGGAGATTATTAACTTCTGTGAGCCTTACAAAGCGTTTCTGAACAAGGCGAAAACAGAGCGTGAATTTGTTATCGAATCCCAGAAGGTGGCTGAAGAGCACGGCTTCGTAGATGCGATGTCTAAAGACATTCTGAACCCAGGTGACAAGGTTTTCTTCAACCTGCGTGATAAAAACCTGGTTCTGGCAGTTATCGGTAGCGAAAACATCTCCAAAGGCGTGAACTTTGTTGTTTCCCACGTGGATTCCCCACGTTTGGACCTTAAGCAGAAGCCTTTGTACGAAGACTCTGAGTTTGGTCTGCTGAAGACTCATTACTACGGTGGTGTGAAGAAGTACCAGTGGGCTTCCCGTCCTCTGGCCCTGCACGGCGTTGTGGCTCTGAAGAGCGGCACCAAAGTGAATATCACCATCGGTGAAGACGAGAATGATCCTGTTTTCGTTATTCCTGATCTGCTACCTCACCTGGATCACAAAGTTCAGCGTGACCGCAAAGCCAGCGAAGTGCTGAAAGGCAGTGAGATGCACGTTCTGGTGGGTTCCATTCCTTGCGAAATCACCGACGAAGAAATCAAGGATCTGGTGAAGTACAACGTTCTGCAGAAGCTGAACGAGCAGTACGACATGACTGAAGAAGATTTCATCTCCGCAGAACTGGAACTGGTTCCTGCTGCCAAGGCACGTGACGTTGGTCTGGACCGTGGTCTGATCGGTGCTTACGGCCACGATGACCGTATCTGCGCATGGACTTCTGTTCAGTCCATTATCGATCTGGATCACACTCCTGAGCGTACTGCTGTTTGCTTCCTGGTTGATAAGGAAGAGATCGGTTCCAACGGTTCTACTGGCCTGGAATCCCGTTACATTGAGCACTTTATGGAAGAACTGGCTGCACGTATGCCAGCCAGCAAAGACGATCGTCACGCTGTTCGTCGCAGCTTCTGGAATTCCCGTGCTCTGTCTTCCGACGTAAACGCTGGCCTGAACCCACTGTTCAAGCAGGTTCACGATTCCCAGAATGCTTCCAAGCTGGGTTACGGTATTGTTCTGACCAAGTACACCGGTGCTCGTGGTAAGAACGGCAGTAACGATGCTGACGCTGAATTTGTAGGCGAACTGCGTGCTCTGTTTGATTCCCACAACATCACCTGGCAGACAGGTATGCTGGGTGAAGTAGACGAAGGTGGCGGTGGTACTGTTGCCATGCTGTTGGCTCAGTACGGTATCCGTACTATTGATGCTGGCGCTGCGCTGCTGTCCATGCACTCTCCAATGGAAATTGCTTCCAAGTTTGACGTGCATGAGATCTACCGTGCGTACAAGGCTTTCTACGCTTAATCCGCCGTAGAAAGTAAAAGGCCGAATGCTTTTAGCATTCGGCCTTTTTTATTCTGAGAAGTTGATTACTTCAGCAAATCACACAACAGATCTTTCCGGTATTCTTTCTGGAATTCCAGTCCCAGGCGTTGGCTGCGAATGACTGCTTTCAGGTCAAACAGCGCCTCATCAAAATCATCATTGATGATGAGATATTCAAACTCGTTGTAGTGAGACATTTCACTCACGGCTTTCGCCATGCGGTGAGCAATAACATTATCGTCATCCTGACCACGGCCAGTAAGACGCTGATGCAGTTCTTTCTGGGAAGGTGGCAGAATGAAGATGCCGATAGCGTCAGGCATCAGGCGACGAACCTGCTGACCGCCCTGCCAGTCAATCTCCAGAATAACGTCGATACCCTTCTCAAGCTGCTCTTCTACCCATACCTGAGAAGTTCCGTAGAAGTTGCCAAACACTTCCGCATGTTCGAGGAAGGTTCCTTTGCCGATCATGTGCTGGAACGTATCCACAGACACAAAGTGATAGTGCTGCCCATCAACTTCACCTTCGCGCTTATCACGGGTGGTGTGGGAAACAGACACGGTAATGTGACGGGTGGTTTTTACCAGCTGGGTGACCAGGCTGGTTTTACCGGCTCCGGAAGGAGCTGCGATTATGTAGAGAGTGCCTTTGCTCATGGTATCGGTCTTAAACTTGTTTTGAGGCTCTTACTTTGAGGCTCTGGGTATGAGTCAGCGCAGCCTGTTTAAGTGATAAAGACAACAGGCTGAATAATTCACAATGCTCTTAATAAAACAGATTATAAGGGAAGTGGCTGGGAACGCACCATACGGGCAGCTTTCAGGCAGGCCAACTATCCGGAATTTCCGGATAGTTGGAAAAGAAAAGGTTAATTGTTCCTTTTTAGCACCATCACCATGTATGCAAACTGTTGATTAAACTGGCGCAGAATCACTAACTCTTCTTTCAAGTCGGCAATTGCCTGAGAGTTTAGCATTGATGGCTCTAATTCAGCGATGCGAGTAGTCAGTGGTTCAATGTAGTTATTCCATGCTGCATCGCTGAGATAGAAGTGATCAACAATCGTGTAGCCATTTTGTTTTGCCTGAGCCAGGCGCTGTTCAGCAGTGGTCATATCCGGATACCCCTGTGACCAGAACTGCTTAAACTCATCCTTCGGCGATTTAACAGTCCACACCAAGTCACTGACCATCAGGTATCCATTATCAGACAATAAACGACGCCATTCCTTCAGAGCCTTTTCCACGCCCATGATATAAGCACTGCCTTCACTCCAGAGCAGATCAAACTCTTTATCAGCAAAAGGAACCGATAACATGCTGGCGCAGCAGGTCTGAATCTTATCTTCTACTCCGTGTTCTCTGGCTCTTTTCTCTGCGGTCTGTAAGCTTCTTTCGTCATTATCCAGAGCTACGACTGTTGCATTACTCTGCCCTGCCAGAATCAGGCTGGATGCACCTGTGCCACAGCCAATATCCAGAGCTTTTTTGATTCCTTCAGGAATCAATTGAAAAGCACGTAAAGTATCTGCTTTTGATCCTGGTCCATGATGATCCAGTCCGGCAAAGATTTTATTGAAACCGGTCATATAGTCGTCGTGGTTATTCATACTTCTCGAAAGCCACCGTAGTCGTAAAGCGTCTTTTTCACTGAACCCTTGTTGTTTCAGCCAGGTAAAATGGGCGTCGGGAGCAGTTTGTTCCAGATTGCTATGCCAGTCTCGCAATGAATCATCATTTGTCCCCAGCAAGCCGCTTAACAGATTCCTGGCGACCTGCTTTGTGGCAATTTCTTTGTCCAGTTGGTGCAGCCGCTGTTGCAACAAGTCACGATCAAGTTGCGATCTCAGGCAGGGTTTGCACTCTTGCAGCGTTAAACCGCCTGCATGTAATTGTTGAATCAAAGTTAGGCGCTGAAGGTCAGAATCATTGTATTCACGGTAGCCGTTCGCCAGTCTCCGCCCAGATAGCAGCCCCAGCTTTTCGTAATACAGCAAGGTGGAACGGGACAATCCGGATCGCTCTGCCAGCTGAGAAATTCGATACATTGCGCTCTCTCTGGATCAACACCTGTCATCGTAAACTATGAAGCTTTAGACAAGTCAACAATGGTACAGGTCAAAACTTCATAGCTATTCTTTACGGAAGCAAAACAGAGTAGCCAGCAAGGACGCTAACATGGCAAATGTGCCTCCAAACGGTTCGCGACATTCTCCTGTGAGCCATTCAGGCTCAACGACTCCATCGCCAAGTGCAAAAGTTGATGAGCCTATATTCACAGAAGGGCTAAGGGAGGAAGCCAAAGCGGCTGGAATAACTGTTGCCGAGCGTTTAATAGAAATACTGGCGGAAAAAGATCATGCGGCAAAAGAGAGAGCTCAACTTATTACAGAGCAGTACTTTTCTGGGTTTTTGAGCTGGATCGAGAATCCGCTGTGTAATCCTTTTCGTGTTGGTATGGGGTCTTTGAATTATTCCTCAGATATTGAGGTAGAAAGCACCCTGGGATCCATTGAATCCAGATTTACCGAGATATGGCAAAAAGCCAGGCAGGGAGTTGCCAGTATAAGAGAGAAATACCGCGGAGAAACAACAAGTTTTGAGGATCAGCTGGAAGGCATGAAGGCTCACAATGATTTTGTTCGGGACAATCATTGGTGTCACCGGGCTGCCTGCCACGCCATCCCACACCATAAGACTGACTACTTTGTGACTGAAAACCGATTAGGTTATTGCGATTGGATGGATGGCTACATTGATGACATAGAGCGGTACCAGCAGGCTTGGGTAGCAGGCATAAAAGAAGCTCTGGCACTTGAGAAAGAATTAAGTAAGGAGATTTCCAGGTTAGGAATCTCTGATTTTCCTGCCGAAAAAGATTTATGGAAACTGTTTATTGATCATAAACATCACGATCGCCCCGGAAAATTTGGCTATGAAGAAGCAGGATATCTGGCCGGTTGTTATAAAGCTTGTCTGCAGGTTCTGAAACTCCATCAACAACAAAAGAAAATTGATTCAGTAACACTTGTCGATCTGCACAAGCGATGCATGGAGCCTGTAGTGCTTATATCTCATACCAACAGCAAACTGACCAGAATACCTGCTGGTTTTCAGGTTCAATCTGATCAGTTCAGAGGCGTTGAGAAAACCTTTGGCTCTAATTTAACTGAGGCTGGTTATCGGGAACTATTGGAATTGAAGAAGCGTTTTCCGTCACCGTCTTCGGAAGCAGCCAGATCCTGTGATAGAGAAAATACTACGAGGAATTGTCCTGTAGAGGCCAATATCTACTTCCGCTATCAGAATGTGTTTGACAGCCCCCAGACCAGTGACTGCAATCTGAAACTTCTGGGGCCATCAGCAAGCACAGATGAAGAGCTTGCGGAGTTAATTGACTCCATGCTCGATGAAACTTACAAAGTTTTGGATTCTGATGATGCAAGCAAAGAAGAAAAGGAGCGTGCCATCATCGATGCTGTTATCGGTATACAGCGTATGCACCCTTTTATTGATGGTACGGGCAGGCTTTTCAATTTTATTCTTACCCCCGCTTTGCGTCTGCGAGCAGGATTGCCTCCCGTAGTATGGCCTACGCCTCAGGCAATAGTTGGATATTCACAGGATGAGCTGGTTGGGCTGATGAGAAAGGGGGAAGTATTAGCTGCTGAACTTGCCCTCGAAAAAGAAGTCGGCCCGCTACCGCCACTACCCCCGAACTTGTTCTGACAGAGTCAGGGAGGTCTTAAACTCTTACTCCTGCAGTAATTGTTGAGGCAAAGTCAGGTGGGGCGAAAATGCATTGACCTGTCTAGAACTTCATAGTTTACGATGCCAGCAACTATTTGATGTTGATTCGAGAAGAAACACTATGTTCATTCGCAATGAAAATCCAGCAGATATCGACGCTATCCGCTCCCTGAACTATGCCGCTTTTAAAGATCATTCTCACCATGAACCGGGCGCAGAACCGACAGAACACTTAATTGTGGATAGGCTTCGTGAATCAGGTGAGCTAACGTTATCTCTGGTGGCAGAAGACTACGGTCAAATAATTGGTCATATTGCGATTTCTCCAGTAACTGTTGGAGAAAACAGTAGCGACTGGTTTGGTGTAGATCCGGTAGCCGTTTCACCTTCCGAACAAAATAAAGGGATTGGATCAAAGCTGATTCACACAGCTATGGAACAGATTCACCAGCAGAAAGCTGGAGGAATGGTTGTGGTGGGTGACCCTGGTTATTACGGCCGGTTTGGTTTTAAGAAGATGGACGCGATAGTCTTTCCGGGCGTGCAGAATACTTTATGGCTTTGCCTATGAACGACCCAAAAACAACTGGCAGTGTGGCTTATCACCCGGCCTTCTCGTGATAACAACTTGTTATCGTAAAAAGCCCCATTGATTTGGGGCTTAAAAATAAGAAAGGAAGCTTATATCAATATCATTCGATGTTTTGGACCTGCTCTCTCATTTGTTCGATTAAGACCTTAAGATTCACCGCACTTTGAGTTACTTCCACACCAACAGCCTTTGAGCCCAGAGTATTGGCTTCACGGTTCAGTTCCTGCATCAAGAAATCAAGGCGGCGGCCAATAGCACCTTTGCCATTAAGAACGCGGGTCACTTCATTCACGTGAGTATCAAGACGATCCAGTTCTTCTTCCACATCTGCCTTCTGAGCCAGCATCACCAGCTCTTGCTCCAGACGGTTCTGGTCAACTTCAACAGCAGCGTCGGCCAGACGCTGGGTGATTTTGTCACGCTGAGCCTGAAGCAGTTCAGGCATATGTTTGCGAACTACTGCTGACTCTGTGTTGATGCCTTCCAGGCGCTGAATAATAAACTGCTTAAGCTCAGCACCTTCACGGTTGCGTGACTCGCGCAGCTGTTCAATTGCACTTTTAAATGCTGCCACAGCATCATTCTGAATCTGGGTGATATCGGCTTCAGACTGCTCCAGAACGCCAGGCCAGCGAAGAATGTCCAGAGGATCTGCTTTTTTTGTTTTATCCACAACATTGCAGATGCTCTCAAGGGCTTGATCCAATTGTTGAATCAGGGCGTGATTGAGGGCGATTCTCTCGCTTCCCTCAGCAAGCATCAGCTTCAGATTGCACTCGACCTTTCCCCGATTCAGTCCTTTGCGAAGTTGTTCCCGCAGGCGAGTTTCTATCTCCCGCATGCTGTCTGGAAGCCTAAAGTGAGGCTCCAGATAGCGGTGATTAACAGTGCGAATTTCCCAGACAAGGGAGCCCCAGTCATGACTGGACTCTACCCTTGCGAATGCTGTCATACTTGCGGTCATTCTAAAGTCTTCAACCGATGAGAAAATTGTCCCAGTATATCGGTTTATTAGTTGGGTTTGTTGGCACGTGAAAGTCTTTGTTGGATTTCTTCGGTTTCACCGTGCCTGGCTTTAAGGAGAGCCATAACGGTTTCTTTGTCGTAACGGGAAAGCTTTGGCTCAATTTTGTCGTACGCCTTCCACAGCTTTGGATCAGCAGGGTCTTCATCCAGTTCAGATTTTAACCACCAAAGCTCTGCCATAGGGGTGTCCATGTTTAGCATGTGGACATCATCGATGACTGCCTTCACGGTCTCAGAGTCGTAAACGCTGGCCAGCATATTCAGTTGCCACCAGGCTTCACTGTTTTCAGGGGCAGACATAAGGGTAGCCTTCACGTCATTTAAAGGTTGCATAGCCTGCTCGGCGAGGAGCTCATTTCTTTTGGCTTTGGTGATTTCCATTAACTTTTCTGCTCTCTCCATTACCGTTTTGCCTGCTGCTTTTGATGCAGAGGTGGTAATGGCCTTATCAACGGACATAATGGCTGTAGTAAGGACTCTAAGCTCCCGGGGTCGGAGCTCATGGCAGATTTCACCTGCTTTGTTCATTGCTTCGGTTATGCCTGAGCCAGGCTGCGTATCTGAAGAAAACTTCTGAGTTGTGTCGCTAAGGTGGGCACACATTCTTCCCAGATCTCTAAAGTTATGAAGAAATTTTTCAGTATCCTGAGTATTGGCCGTATCGCTGGCTATGTGCCCAACTGCCTTTCGAACAAAAGGGTCGATATCTGATGATGGGCTCTTTATATTGGCACGCATAGATAGCCCTTCCTGAGCCAGAGCTTTCCAGTGTTCTGGTTTTGTGCAGAAGTGGCTGAGTGTCTCCATATACTTACCGGGGTTTGTTTTGCGCATCTGAGGTAACTGCCCTGTCATCATGCGCAACGTATCCATTGGATTCGCTTTCATGGCTTTAAGGAACGACTTAACCCCGGTAATGCCAAAATGTTGCCCCAGACTCTTTCCGGCCAACTGCGGATAGGCATTATCAACAATTTCGACCTTTGATCCGTTATAAAAGGCGGAATCTCCCGCTTTTGGAGTAAGCTTTGATTCTTGGGAATGTGGGGTTACTGGGGGCTGATTAGGGCCTATATGCGCCATTTCCGATGTCCTTATCAGGTAAATGTAATAATAAGGCTAGCTAACTAGAAGCTTCTGTCAGGCTATACACGAAAATACCCGGTTTGGCGTTATAATCCCGGGCAGTTGAATTGAGAGGTGGAATTATGCGCCCAAGTGGTCGTGCTGCAGATGAGCTGCGGGAAGTAAAGATTACCCGTCATTACACCAAGCATGCTGAAGGTTCTGTGCTGGTGGAGTTTGGTGATACCAAGGTTATCTGTACTGCAAGTCTGGAGCGAAATGTTCCTCGCTGGCTCAAAGGAACCGGTCAGGGCTGGGTGACTGCTGAATACGGCATGCTGCCTCGTGCGACTGGTGAACGAAACAACCGTGAGGCCTCTCGTGGTAAGCAGGGTGGTCGTACTCTGGAAATCCAGCGCTTGATTGGCCGCTCCCTGCGTGCCGCTGTTGATTTAAAGCAGTTGGGTGATAACAGCATCACTATTGATTGCGATGTGATTCAGGCCGATGGCGGTACTAGAACAGCTTCTATTACTGGTGCCATGGTGGCGTTGATTGATTGCATTCGTCACATGCAGCGCAACAAGATTATCCGTAACGACCCACTGAGCCAGCTGATTGCGTCTGTTTCTGTGGGTATCTATAACGGTAACCCTGTTCTGGACCTGGATTACGCAGAAGATTCGAATGCCGAAACAGATATGAACGTTGTTATGACTGAAAAAGGCGGCTTTATCGAAGTTCAGGGCACTGCTGAAGGTGCACCATTCGATAAGGACGAAATGGATGCCATGCTGGAACTGGCTCGCAAGGGTGTGAATACACTGGTTGATTTGCAGCGTAAGGCTTTGGAAGCCCCTTAAGCTTTCATCTCTAAATGTAAAAAGCGCAGAAGGTTCAAATCTTCTGCGCTTTTTTATTGTCCTCAGGAATCAGGAACGCCAAACCTGGCTGCGTTTTCTCAAACCAAAAGTCAGCCCACTATGCAGCAGGCGAACAGCAGTGGCTGAAAGAAACACCATTGTCGCCATAGCCGCAGCCGGGGCTATATCACCAGCTTCATCCATATTCAGAATTGCCACAGCGGCAAGAGTTGTATCTGGAGAGTACAAGAACACAACTGCTGATACCGTGGTAATAGCTGCCAGGAACAGATACACAGAAATATCCAACAACGCTGGAATACAGAGCGGAAGAGTTACTCTGCGCAGTAACTGCGCCTGAGAAACTTTCAGGGAGTCTGCCACTGCAGAGAAATCATCTGGAATCTGCTTCAGGGCGGTAACGGCTGTCAGGTGTGGCACTGTGTAGTAATGCACGATGGTCGACAGAACCAATATCGCCATTGTTCCATACAGCAGATTCAGTGGATTATCCGGGTGGTTAAAAAAGAAGATATAACCCAAACCAAGAACCAGCCCTGGAACCGCCAGCGGCATAAAGGCCAGCAGGTGCAAAAGGTTGCGGGATTGTTGAAAGCCTTTGCCTTTCTCTGTCAGCCAGGCCACTAAAAAGATAACGCCTGTTCCGAAGAGTGCTGTGAACAGAGCAAGCTTGAGAGAGTTGTACCAGGCTGCCCAGCCTCCGCCGTCCATCATGTCGAAGTCGTAGTTCGCCAGAGTCAGCTCAAGGTTGTAGGGCCAGAAACTGACGAAAGAGGCATACACTGCCATCCCTATAACCGTCAGCAGGCAGATGGCAATAACAGAGCAGAATAGAAACAGGCTGGTATCACGAATAAAATGGGGTTCTGGTTTATAAGGAACGGCACTGCTGCTGAATGCAGCCTGCTGTTTTCTTTGAAAGAACTTGTCCAAACCAAAAGCCAGGATGGATGGCAGTAATAGCAATACGCCAACAACCGCGCCCATTTGAAAATTCTGCTGGCCAACAACCTGCTTGTAAATATCGGTAGCCAGAACATCAAACTGCCCGCCAATAACTTTGGGTACGCCAAAGTCTGCAAGAACCAGAGTGAACACAACCAGTGCCGCGCTCACTAATCCATAACGAGTTGGTGGCAGGGTCACAATAAGAAAACGACGCCAGCCCGGTGTGCCCATAACTTTTGCGGCTTCGTGAAGACGTTGATCTGAAAGACTCAGAGCTGTGGATAAAATAATCAGCGCATGGGGAAAGCACCAGAGGCTCAAACCGATAATGATTCCCCAGCTGCCGTAAATAGAATCTGCCGGAAGCCACTCTTTAAGAGTGCCCTGATTACCAAATAAATAGATCAAACCAATAGCCGGCATCATCGAAGGTGCTAACTGTGGTAATTGAGCTAATAACCGAAAAACCGGTTTGCCAGGCATGCAGCTGCGGGTTAAAGCAAAGGCGTATGTGAATGCGCAGACTACAACCAAAACAGTGCAAATGGTGGCGACAAAGAAAGAATTCCAAGCGGACTCAAGCAGTGCTGGGGTTTGAAAATAGTGAGCGAAATTACTTAGCCCTACGAACTCACCGTCTTTGTTTTCTACACTGCGGGAAAGCAGTGACCAGACTGGTAGCACCAGAAAAATGACCATCCCAGCAATAGCAAACCCAATGGAGAAAATCCGGGAAGGAAGCTGAGAGAATGTTTTAGGTAACGGTGGTGTTGCAGCAATACTCATGCAGCTTCTCCCGCAGGAAGAAGACAGCAGTTGTCTGCCTCAACAGAAACCCAGGTAGGTTTGTTGCTGGCAAGTTGCAATGTTTGCGCTTCTGCCAGAGGAAGAGCTGCTTTTAACGGTTTGGCAGTTTCATTATCCAGATGGACCTCCACCAGAAGTTGGGCACCGAGAAATTCAATAGCGCCAATGCGTGCCGGAGCATGAGGTGTTGCTGGTGGTGCACTGTGTATTTGCAGATGCTCTGGTCTAACCAGCACGGATTGTGTGGTGTTAGCAGGCGTTGTTTTTACGTTGAGCGAACTGTTCCAGCCAGGCAGCTGGAGCGCATTATCTTTAAATTGCCCTAGTAGAGTGTTTGAAGTGCCAACAAAGTCTGCGACAAATGCGCTGGCAGGGTGAAGATAGATTTCTTCCGGTGTACCAATCTGTTCAATCTTTCCGGCATTCATAACCACAATCCGATCCGCCATAGTCATGGCTTCTGTCTGATCGTGGGTCACCATAATGGAGGTCAGCCCCAGCTTTTTATGAACACGACAAATTTCCCGCCGCAGATGTTCACGAATTTTGGCATCCAAAGCGGAAAGAGGCTCGTCCAGAAGTAGCAGGCCTGGTTCCATAGCCAGAGCGCGGGCAAGCGCCACACGTTGCTGCTGGCCTCCGGAAAGCTGGGAAGGAAACTTGTGCTTGTGATCCTGCATCCCGGTGAGGTTCAGGAGTTCTTCAACTTTGGCGTTAATAGACTGTTTAGGGTAGCGCTGATTCACAAGGCCAAAAGCAATGTTGTCGAAAACAGTCAGATTTGGAAAAAGAGCGTAAGACTGGAAAACAATGCCGAAATCCCGTTGTTCAGCAGGAAGGTGAGAAATGTTCTGGTTGTTCTGAATAATTGTGCCGCTGTCCTGCTGTTCCAACCCGCAGATAGAACGTAGCAGAGTTGTTTTTCCACACCCGGAAGGGCCAAGAAAACAGATAAATTCACCAGCGTTTATTTCCAGGGAAATATCATCAAGAGCCCGAGTATTACTGAAGTGCTTCACCAGATTGGTGATTTGTAGATAGGCCATATATCCCCCGGTTATTGTGCTTTTTGGAGCGGTACTGCAGGAAATGCAAAAGGCAGGCTCAAAGAGAGCCTGCCGAGTTCTTCTTATTTGCGATTGTTTTTATTAAACACTGTCAAAAGCTGTGTTTACTTTGGATCAGACTTGGCGTCGTAACGGCTGGCCCATTCCGCAAGAATTTCCTGACGGTTGCTGGCTGCCCACTCGAAGTTGTTGTCGATCATCTTCTTGCCAATGTCTGCTGGGTAGAAAGGCACAGACTTCTGAACTTCAGGGATACCAATAACAGCGTAGTACTTGTTGTACATGCGGTTAGCATCTTCGGTTACAGACCAGTCCAGCAGCTTCTGGGCGGCTTTCAGTTTGTCGGTACCTTTGATGATGGCAGTCGCTTCTAGATCCCACCCTAAACCTTCTGTTGGAGTGATGATTTCCAGTGGAGCGCCTTTCTTCTTGGATTTGGCACCGCGGTAAGCGAAGGAAATACCGATAGTGGTTTCACCCGCAGCCGCCAGTTTGCAGGGCTTGGAACCGGAGTGAGTGTAGCGGGAGATGTTCTTGTGCAGATCATCCATGTACGCCCAGCCTTTATCTTCACCAAATACCTGCAGCCAGCTGGAAACATCCAGGAAGCCGGTGCCGGAAGAGTTAGGGTTAGGCATAATCACATGGCCCTTATAAACAGGCTTGGTGAGATCCTGCCAGGACGTTGGTGCAGGAACACCGTTCTTTTCACCTTCTACAGTGTTGTAGCAAACACTGGCCACCCAGGCTTCAGCACCAACCCAGGATGGAGTGTCTGCGGCATCTTTGAAACCTTTACGCAGCTTCCCAACACCAGCAGGCTTATATGGCTGCAGCATATCTTCCTGCTTAAGCAGCATCAGGCTAGTGGCAGCGAGGCCCCAAACAACATCAGCTTTTGGATTGTTCTTTTCAGCAAGGAGTTTGGCAGTAACGATACCGGTGGAATCACGAACCCAGCGGATATCGATATCTGGATGTGCGCTTTCAAAAGACCGCTCGTACTCTTTCAGCTGGTCAGCTTCAAAAGCGGTGTAAACCGTCAGTTCTGTTTTTGCGAGTGCGCCAGAAGCAATACCTGCGGCAGCTAAAGGCAAAAGAGCTTTCAGTAAAGTACGACCTGTCTTTGTGCGTTCCATGTAAGTCTCCGGTTTCGTATAAGGATTTGTTGTTTTGGTCTATACCACCCGTTAACACAGCAAATCCTAGGCCGGTTTTATTACGCTTTCGTGACAGGCCGAATTTTTCTTCCTCAGGCTCTTACATGTAGCTCTATGGCATCGTGCAGCCAGTACTCTATATCGAACTCAACAGCCTGCCCCTGGCCGTTGTAACGTGTACGTTCAATGTGGATAGCAGGCGTTCCCGGAGTGACCTGCAGTTGCTCAGCCTGCCAGTCCTGAAGAGCTGTAGAGCGAATGCGTGCCTCTTCACCTGCAATGTAAGTGTTGTAGTGATTTCGCAGCAGATCGGTAAGAGAGTCTTCCAGTGAATGTGTGGCAAGGTTGGGAAAATGTGCACTGACAAGGTGCAGGTTTTCAATCAAAACCGGGCGATTATCCAGTTTTCGCAAACGACAAATGTTATGAATATCTGAACTCTGCAGAACATCCTTAACCATTGTGGTTGCCTGCTCCTCACGGTGATAAATCAATTGTGTGGACGGCTCAAACCCCTGCGCTTTGGCATCGTGAAGGAAGTGAATACGCCGGGTCGGGTTGCAGATTAACCGCGGTGGCGTTACAAACCATCCTTTGCGGGGCTGGCGATAAATAAGCCCTCTTGCTGCAAGCCTCATCAATGCTTCACGCACAGTAATACGTGTGCAGCCAAAACGTTCCTGCAGAATTCTTTCTGATGGCAGGCGATCACCATGCACCAGTTTTTTCTGATGAATGTCTTGTTCCATTTCCAGCAACAAGGCGTGAAACGGGCGGGCTGATGTCTCTGTTGTTATGTCTTTTGTTTCTACGGCTTCTGTCACTGGAACAGCCTTTATTAAAAAATTCATATTGAAAAAGTTGACGACAGCATACTGGAAAATTACTCTCATCAAAAACATCTGGTCTAGACCAGGCTAAATAAATAGCAGAGGGTTAATGAATGTCTGTGCATGATTCTCATCAGAACAATGATGCAGAAAGCTATTTTCTGCTGACTCCTGGTCCTTTGACGACATCGCCAGGTGTTCGTGAGGCCATGAACAAAGATCTCAGCACCTGGGATTCTGATTACAACAATCGTGTGCAAAATATTCGCAGACAGCTGGTTCAGTTGGCGACCACATCACCGGGGTATACGTCGGTGTTAATGCAAGGCTGTGGAACAGGCTGTGTGGAAGCAACTGTTGGCAGCGTTGTTCCAGATGATGGAAAACTTCTGATCATTGCTAATGGCGTGTATGGCCTCAGGATCGCAGAAATTGCTGAGTATCTGGGTGTAAAGCACCGGGTTATGGATTTCGGTGAAACAGGCGACACAGATCCGCTTTTGATAAAAGAAACTCTGCAAAGTGACCCATTTATTACCCATGTAATTGCAGTTCACTGCGAAACCACAACCGGCCGATTAAACCCTCTCAGTGATATTGCAGACGTTGTTAAAGAGCAAAATTGCTGCTTTATGGTGGATGCCATGAGCAGTTTTGGCGGTATACCACTGGATGTTGATGAGTTGGGTATCGACTTTCTTATCAGTTCGGCAAACAAGTGCATTCAAGGTGTTCCCGGTTTTGGTTTTGTGATTGCCCGCCAACAGGCTCTTGAAAAGACAAAAGGCCGAGCACGGTCGCTGACCTTTGATCTTTATGCTCAATGGCAGTGCATGGAAAACAATGGTGGAAAGTGGCGGTTTACCTCTCCAACTCACACTGTTCTGGCATTTGAGCAGGCATTACAGGAATTAAGTGAAGAAGGCGGCATAACTGCCCGGTACAAACGTTACTGCGAAAACCATCAAATCCTTGTTGAGGGAATGAATAATCTTGGTTTTGGATGCCTTCTGAAGCCTGAAGAACAGTCACCAATCATTACCTCCTTTTACACCCCAGTACACCCAGACTTTGAGTTCAAACGCTTTTACGGTTTGCTGAAAGCAAGAGGGTTTGTGATTTATCCCGGTAAAGTTTCCAAGGCTCCCTGTTTCCGCATAGGGACAATTGGTCATGTATTTCCAAAAGACTTTCGGCAGCTGCTACGTGAAGTAAAAAACAGCATGTACTGGCTGGACTCCTCCGATTCCTATAACACCAATAAAAAGGTTCTTAGCGCATGAGTTACCGTTATCAACGACGTTATACCGGCTCCCTGCAGGCTGTCATTATGGATATGGCGGGAACTGTTCTGGACTTCGGTTCTATGGCGCCAGTGAAGGCACTGTGTCGTTTGTTCGAAGATGCCGGTGTGCCAATCAGCCCATCTGAAGCTCGTATCCCTATGGGTACTCACAAGCGTGATCACATTCATCAGATTCTTTTGATGTCTCGTGTTTCTAATGCATGGGCTGAAGTTCATGGACAAAAGCCTGATGAAGAAACGCTGGATGGTCTGTACGAAAAATTCATTCCTTTGCAGGTTGAGGTTATTGGCCAGTGTTCCACTTTGATTCCTGGTGCAGAGAAAACCATTCAACAGATGGAGCAGCGTGGGTTAAAGCTCGGCAGCAATACCGGCTATAACCGGGTCATGATGGACGCTGTTTTGTCTCAGGTAAAAGGCCAGGGTTATGTTCCAGAAAGCGCAGTGTGCGTAGATGATGTCAGTCATGGTCGGCCATTACCGGAAATGTGTTTGAAAAACATGCTCGACCTGAAAGTTGGTTGTGTGCAGGCCTGTGTGAAAGTGGATGACAGCTGTGTTGGCATAGAAGAAGGGCTGAATGCAGGAATGTGGACAGTTGGGTTGGCTGTCAGCGGTAATGAAGTGGGTCTGGATTTGGATGAGTGGCAGGCGCTTTCAACAGGCGAGCAAAGCAAGTTAAGAGCGAAAGCCGGGGAGCGTTTGTATCAGGCCGGTGCCCATTATGTTGTGGATTCCATAGCAGAACTGATCTCTTGTCTGGATGATATTAATGCTCGTCTGGCGCGGGGTGAGAACCCTTAACATGAGCAAAGATCTGGTTGTTGTTGGAGCCGGTATAGTCGGCCTGGCTGTCGCGTTTATGGCGGCCCGAAAAGGCTGGAAGGTAACGGTACTGGAGCGAAGTGCTCAGGCACAGGGGGCATCAGTTAGAAACTTCGGGCTGATCTTTCCTCTGGGCCAACATCCGGATCAAATCCCAACCTCTTTAAGAAGCCTCGGTTTCTGGAATCAATTGTTAGATGAAGCCGGAATACCTTTCAAAAAAGGTTCGGCGGTGGCTGTGTCTAGCAGTGAAGGCGAAGCTGTGCTTCAGGCGTTTCATAAGCAATCTGCAACCTTTGATCTGCAAACAAACCTGCTGACGCCTGCGCAAGGCAAGGAACTGATTCCGGTGCTGAAGGAAGACTCTGTTAGAGCTGTTCTATCCAGTGAGACAGAAAGAGTTGTTGATGCCCGCACTGCTCTACCAGCACTCACCAGATTTTTACAGGGAAGATATAACGTTGATGTAAAAAATGGCGCTGCTGTTGTTGGAGTAGATGAAACAGGTGTGAAAACCAGCTGTGGGAAACATTACCAAGCCGACAAAGTTGTTTGTGCCAGTGGGGGAGATATTCAAACCCTGTTTCCTGAGGTGTTCGGCAAATATGAAGTGTATCTCTGCACATTGCAGATGATGCGAATGAAAACACCGAATAATTGGGAATTACCGGTTGGGCTTGCCACCGAAGCCAGCCTGATTCGATATGACAGCTTTGCTGCTCTTGAAGAGACAGCAGTGCTTCGCAGAAAAATTGAAGCCGATAATCCGGCAATTATTCACCATGGCATTAATCCCCTAGCAACAACCTGTATTAACGGTGAACTGGTTGTTGGGGACTCCCATTATTACAGCTCGGACGCTTCTGTATTTAATCATGAGTCTATCGATAATCTTTATCTTTCCGCTTTGGGGAAGGTGATCGATTTAAGTCAGGCCAAAGGGATTGAAAGGTGGCAAGGCGTGTATGCGAGCAGCAAGAAGGCTGCGTACATTCAGGAAGAAGTTCGCCCCAATACTTGGGTTGTCGGGGCGCTCTCAGGCTCTGGTATGACTTTGTCTTTTGGCTTAGCTGAGCAATTGCTTGAGAGCTGGTAACAACAGGGGAAAAGGAGAAAATAATATGGCAGTTGCAGCACCTGCTCCCTGTATCGAAATGGAGCGCATGGTTTCTACTGAGGAAAGCGGAGTTTCAATTGTTGATGTGCCGGTTATTCCGGCTACAAAAGAAAGCTTTTCTCGTTTTGGTCGGATTGTGCACGACTTTGAAAATGAAGAAATCATAATCAAAACCTGGCCTCAACCAGGTTGGCGCGCCATCGAGGCAGGTACTGGAAATCAGGGTGGTACCGTTGAAGATGAGTTTGTGATGTACCGGGAAGGTGATCGGATGATCGCTCACAATTACGCCGTTGATGGGCATTATGTGACAGGCTGGTTTTGTGACCCCGCTACCGCAAGAGAAACAGGGGAAGCTAATCAATCAAACCGAGTGCTGGTTCGGGAGTCCAATTACCATCCCGATGGTGGGCAGCTATTTTTCCCGAAAGGTGGCCAGCCATTTGTCGCGCTATTGGCTTTGCCGGGGGACGATATTCGCCCGGAAGATTTCGTAGGCTTTTATTGTGATGGAAGCTTTGGCATTCAGATATTTCCCGACATCTGGCATCAGCCGGTTTTTCCGGTTGGGCAAAGTATGGCTTTTAATAATCGTCAGGGAAGGGTGCATGCCTGTGTGGCTGTGGATTTTGTAAAGGAGTTCGATTGTTATCTGTCTGTGAAGCTTGAGGACCCAGCGGCTTAGAGGCTCTCGATAATTGTCGGTTGAAACGTAGCGACTATATTTGAAAGGGTCGAACATCATGGATGATAGCTATGAAAAAGCCACCTCAAAGAGCTCAAAGGGGTTTTACGTTAATTGAATTGATGATTGTTGTGGCAATTATTGGAATTCTTGCAGCCGTCGCGATTCCAGCGTATCGGGATTACACCAGACGTGGCCATATATCGGAAGGGTTAACTCTGGCTCAGGGGGCGAAAGCAGCGGTTGTTGAGTATTACGCATCTCAGGGTGCATGGCCTACATCGAACGCAGAGGCTGGATTGGCAAACACTATTTCGGGGAATGCGGTTTCAACGGTTGTCGTTGGTGCTGGTGGCGTAATCACAATCGACTATGATGACGTCAAGCTTGGTTATGGACAGGTGACTTTAACGCCTTCAGACACAGGTGGAGAGATTACCTGGACTTGTGCACCGGCAGGTAATTTCGTTTCTAATACCAAAATTCTGCCAGCGAACTGTCGATAGCAAGATTTTTGGCCAAAACTTCACAGAAAAGGGAGCATAAGAATGCTCCCTTTTTATATCTTGCTGATTATCTCATGATTGCTGTGGACGTGATTTTAAAAAGACAGTTCCCAATCGTAATCAACAATCACCGGCGCATGGCGGGAGAAGGTTTCACCGGCATAGATACCAGAGTTTAATACTCGATGCTTCATGCTCGGAGTGGCGAGTTGATAATCGTAGCGGCGGCCTTCATTAGCCTCGCGATGATCTTCGCTGGCCCAGAAAGAGTACTTGCCACCTTCGCGGTCAACTTCCCGGTAGGTATCAACATAATCCATACCGGTAATGATTTCGTCCATCCAGGCGCGTTCGGCAGGCTGGAAACCTGGAGACTCCTGATATTCACGCCAGTTGGCCAGATCAATCTTTTTGTGGGCAACATGCCATGAACCACAGGTAATAAATTCACGGCGCTTGCGGCGTTGCTTACCCAGATATTGCAGATACTCTTCCATGAACTTGTACTTCCAGTTCTGGGATTCTGCCGAGTTGTCAGCTTCTGGAACCAGCAGGGTTCCGATACTGATTTTGTCGAAGTCTGCCTGCAGGTAGAGCCCGTGGTTGTCTGCGTCGGGAATGGCTAAACCGGTCATAATGGCTTTTGGGGGAATGCGGGTATAAAGAGCTACACCGCCCTGACCTGATTGCAGAGAATAGCTTTCAAAAAAATAGCTGAAATAACCTTCCGGATTGAAA
Source organism: Parendozoicomonas sp. 2304DJ65-17 (assembly GCF_058148445.1). NCBI lineage: Bacteria > Pseudomonadati > Pseudomonadota > Gammaproteobacteria > Oceanospirillales > Endozoicomonadaceae > Parendozoicomonas > Parendozoicomonas sp. 2304DJ65-17. The sequence goes on along the minus strand of NZ_JBYVJV010000007.1, from coordinate 179,495 downwards.
GGTGCATCAATCAAATCATTCTCGCGGGCACGGATGTCCTGTAGGCAGATAACATCAGCATCCTGATCTTGAGCCCAGGAAAAAAAGCCCCTTTCAGCTGCGTTTGTTATTCCTTCACAATTGAAGCTGATAATTCTCATGTTTGGGGTCCTGTACAATCAACGTAACCGGCCCAGCATTACCGACCCAAATCTGCTCTGATGGGTGATGGCAGAAAAGGCGGAAGGCGGAAAACGGCTTTGTTATTTACCGGGCTGGCACACAAAGGACATTGAATCCAGTGCAAGCTGAGTAAACAACTTTCCAATAATGCATGTCTTTATCGTGGCTATGATAACGCCGGTATCACGGTATGACTATATTGTCACATTAAGTAACTCTACGGGCTGTACTGTGTATTTCACGGTTGATTAAGGTGTTTTTCTCCGAAGTTGTTAGAATGTGCGTGTCGTAATGTCCTCGCTCGGATCACCCAATGAAAGATTTTCAACGTGAGTTTATTCGGTTTGCCATTGAACATCAGGTTCTTAAATTTGGTGAATTTACTCTCAAATCAGGTCGTATCTCCCCTTATTTCTTCAATGCCGGTTTATTTAATAGCGGTAAAGCTCTGGCTTCTCTGGGCAAATTCTATGCTCAGGCGCTGATTGATTCTGGCGTTGATTATGATGTGCTCTTTGGCCCGGCCTACAAAGGCATTCCTCTAGCCTCAGCCACAGCGGTAGCGCTGGCAGATCAGCATAATGTTGATATTCCCTGGTGCTTTAACCGGAAAGAAGCCAAAGATCACGGCGAAGGTGGAAATCTGGTTGGTGCGCCATTGTCCGGAAAAATTGCTATCGTTGATGATGTAATGACTGCAGGAACAGCGATTCGTGAATCCATGACTTTGATTGACGAATGTGGCGCCAAACCCGCCTGTGTAGTGATCTGTCTGGATCGTCAGGAAAAGGGCAAAGGGGAGCTGTCAGCCATTCAGGAAGTGGAGCGGGACTACGGAATTCCAGTAATTAGCATTGTGAGCTTGACCCAGGTAATGGAATTCATAAAGGAAGATGATAGTCTCACCGGATACTCTCAAGCGATAGAAGAATACCGTCACCGTTATGGCATTGAGAACTAAAAAAACAAGAAGTTTACATCGCGCGTCATTCTTTTACGCAGCCCTGCTTGTTGCAGGGCTGGCGTCTGGAACTTATGGCGCAGAACGACAGTTTTACCGCTATGTGAATGATAATGGCGAAACTGTTATTGCCACACAGGTTCCCCGTGATATTGCCTCCCGTCGAGGATACGAAGTGATTACCGATAAAGGTCGGGTTCTGGAAGTTGTGAATCCGGAATTAAGCTTCGAAGCCCGCCAGGCCAACTCCTTTAAGAAAAAGCTTGAAGAACAAAGGCAGGCCAGCGCCAAGCAGCAGGCTGACGAAGATGCAGAGCTTCGCAAACTGTTCAGCAGCGTAGAAGACGTTGATCGCTCCCTTGAACGGGTTCTGGAAGAAATTGATAACCGTATTGCGGTAATCAAGAGTAACAGCCAGCGGTTAAGGGTTCAGCACCAATACAAACAGGCTCAGGCTGCTGAGATGGAGCGCTCTGGGCGGAAAGTGACTGAAAACCTGCTTCAGGATATGGCCAATATTTCTGCAGAACTGGATAGCTTTGCGGTTCAAGTGGCCGAGTTTGAGCGGGAAAAAGATGATGCCAGAAAAGAATACGCCCTGCGCAAAGACCGGGTGCGGTTTCTTCTGAAAGGCGAGCAGGTTCTCACCCGTAACAAGTATCTGGCAATCTCCCAGGATGACCTCGTAGGTCTGTGGCAGCCTGTTACTACAACAGAAGGTTTTATCAGTTGGGAAGCCAAGAGTGATGGGCTTTTTGTTCTTGTCCATAAAACCAATAATGGTTTGGAAAAGTGGCATGGCAAGTGGTCCCTGAGCCGGGGGAATGACATCGTTGTGATTTATTTCCGCAAAGAAGTGACCCGCTTAGGTAAAACATCCCGTAATGCTTTTGCCAGAGAAGAGCGCTACTCCATTATCGATAGGCAGGACAAAGCCCTGCATATCTATTGGGATGATGCGGTTATTAAATTTAAGAAGATGTACTGAAAGTGCCGGAGCGAGTACTCCGGCAGGAACTGAATTAGTTTTAGCTTACAGGGGAGGTAGCCCGTTCTGAGGCGACTGATGCACGGAATACAACCCGACTCAGGCAACGCCACTGATCTTCCCAGTTTTCAGAAGGGCGGCGACGGAAGCGGCTGCGAACAAATTGACTGATACGGCCTTCTGCAGCGGCCAGAAGCATATTTGCAGTAGCAGCATGGGTCAGGCTGGTACGCAAACCTTCATTAATCTCTGCATCCCTGAGAATCTGGCGTAGCTGAGTTTCCAGACGTTCGAACAGTTGAACAATACGAGTTCGTAAACGGTCCGTCTCACCGTTCAAGGCATCACCGGTTAGAATGCGGGTCAGCCCTGGATTTTTCTCACAGAACAAAATTAGCAGGGTCAGGATGCGCTGACAGGCAACCAGTCCCTGAGGTTCTTCGCTGAGAATACGGTTGATGCGGGTAAACAGAGATTCTTCGATAAACCCGATCAGTCCCTCAAACATTTTAGCTTTGCTGGGGAAGTGCCGGTAAAGGGCAGCTTCTGATACACCGACTTCCTGAGCCAGACGTGCAGTCGTAATCCGTTCCCCAGGGCTGCTCTCAAGCATGTGAGCAAGCGTCTGGAGAATCTGATCCTTACGAGAAATCTTCCGGTCCTGAGCAGTCTCTTTGCGGACGGGTTCCTTCCGTAAGTCTTTATGCTGTGCCTTATCCATTCGGTACTATGCGTTACACGTTGTTGAATTGGGTGAAGAGGTAATAAGGGTGCCCACTCCCTGCTCTGTAAATGATTCCAGAAGAACAGCGTGAGTCACCCGACCATCAATAATATGAACACTCTGGACGCCAGATTTTACAGCATCCAACGCGCACTGGATTTTTGGAAGCATACCACCATGGATAGTTCCGTCGTCAATGAGGCCGTTAACATCGTTAACATCCAACCCTGTCAGGGTTTTACCTTCATTGTTGAGAACGCCACGGGTATTCGTCAGTAACACCAGCTTTTCAGCCTGTAAAACTTCTGCCAGTTTGCCTGCAACAAGGTCAGCGTTGATATTGTAGGACTTGCCATCCTTATCTACGCCGATTGGCGCAATGACGGGAATAAAGTCAGAGTCCTCAAGCATGGTAAGGATATCGGTATTGATGGATTTTACTTCGCCAACATGGCCGATATCGACAATTTCTCGTCCACCTGCGCTGGCAGCCTGCTGATGACGCTGCAGCTTTTTCGCCCAGATGAAATCACCATCTTTACCAGTAATGCCAATAGCTCGACCGCCATTGCGGTTAATCAAGTTAACGATCTCTTTGTTAACCAGCCCACCGAGAACCATTTGGACAACATCCATGGTTTCACTGTCGGTCACCCGCATACCATCGACAAAACGGGTTTCAATATTAAGTTTTTCAAGTAACTGTCCAATCTGTGGTCCACCGCCGTGTACTATCACAGGGTTTATTCCCACCGCTTTCAGCAGAACGATATCTCGGGCAAAACTGTTCTGAAGCTCTTCGCTCTCCATGGCATTGCCGCCATATTTAACCACGAAGGTTTTGCCGGCAAAGCGTTGCAGGTAGGGCAAGGCCTCGGTCAGAACTCTGGCGATATCGGCATTCTTGTCATTGGAATTGTTACTGCTGTCAGTCATGGTTTCTGCTGCCGGCTCTACTGAATTGCTAGTGTTAGATGATTTGGTCAATCGCTTCTAAATAATCCGTTTAAAACGGGAATGTTAATCTTGGTTCTACTGTGCCCAGCTGGTGACGGAAAATGTCCTTCACTTTTTTGAGACCATTTTCATCATCGGCTTCAAACCGGAACACAATGTTAGGTGTAGTGTTTGACGCTCGCACAAGCCCCCAACCCCACGGATAGTCTACTCGAATACCATCCAGAGTATTGGTGCTGCCATCTTCAAAGGTAGCCTCACTGGCAAAGCGTTCTACCAGTTTGAACTTCTTCTCGTCACCTACGTACATAGAAATTTCAGGGGTTGAGGCAGAGCTTGGGAAAGCCTGGAATACCATTTCCGGATCACGCACTTCGCTGGACAGTAGTTCGGTCAGGCGAGCGGCACTGTAAATGCCATCATCAAAACCATACCAGCGTTCCTTGAAGAAAATATGTCCGCTCATTTCCCCAGCCAACAGAGCGCCGGATTCCTGCATCTTCTTCTTGATCAGGGAATGGCCGCTCTTCCACATAACCGGGCGGCCGCCGTAACCACTGATTAATCCATTTAAACGACGGGTGCATTTTACGTCGAAGATAACATCGGCACCGGGATTGCGGGAGACAACATCCTTCGCCAGTAACATCAGCAAGCGATCCGGATGAATAATTGTTCCGGCATTAGTTACCAGGCCAACCCTGTCACCGTCGCCATCAAAAGCCAGACCAAGGTCTGCTTCTGTTTCCTGCACCTTTTGAATCAGGTCCTGCAGGTTTTCAGGCTGACCGGGATCCGGATGATGATTTGGGAAGTTGCCATCAACATCGCAATAAAGAGGAATAACATCGCAGCCCAGCTGTTCAAACAGTTGTGGTGCAACACGACCTGCAACACCATTACCGCAGTCAACTACAAGCTTGAGAGGGCGGGAGAGGACGATGTCATCCAGAATCCGCTTTTGATAATTCGGCAGAACATCAACGGACGTCACCTGCCCCTGCCCACTGGTAAAGTTATTGTTCTCTATGCGCTGATAGAGTGCTTGAATGTCATCGCCTGAGAGAGTTTCTCCGTCGATAACAATCTTAAAGCCGTTGTAACTGGCAGGGTTATGACTGCCGGTAATCATTACCCCGGAATTGGTTTCAAGCTCATTGGTGGCGAAGTACAGAACCGGTGTAGGAACTGTGCCGATAGAAATAACATTGGTACCGGTAGAAGTCAGACCCTTGATCAGCAGCTCGCTGAGCTCGGGGCTGGATAGTCGCCCGTCGGCTCCAACGATAATAGTGTCTTGGTCACGGGTTTTTAGGTGTGAACCAATAGCTCGACCAATCTGCTCAACGGTTTCCGAAGTGATGGTATCGCCAACAATCCCACGAATGTCGTAGGCTCGGAAAATGCTTGCAGGCACAGAAGCTGCAGCGGGTTCCGGCTCTTTTTCATCCTTGCTGCCAAGGTCTTCGAGTTCTTTTTCGATCTCGTCCAGAGAGTTCAGTTGGTCGATGTCCTCAAAGGCAGAGTCATTCATGTCCTGAAAGAGCGGTGAGGCAAACTCATCATTGTTGGTATCCGGGAGATCAGGGACTGATGGCTCCTCGGGTTCAGACTCTTCAACAACAATGGGCTGCTGAGAAGGTGCCTCCGCAGTGGGTTCTTCTTTAGCCACTATAGCTACAGGGTCGGTTTCGTCTTCAATGTGCTGTTGCACAAACTTGCCAGAGAACAGTTTGATAGCCGACTGGGCCGCATCCCTAAAAACTGGCTGTTTAAAACCAGCGAACTTCGGCTCATGACCAGACGCTATCTCCCTTAATAAAATGGTAAGCAGGCGAATATCTGCACTATTGGCATTCTGCCCCAATAAGATGAGCTGCCGGATGAGTAGCGCAACTGTAAGGAAAACCAAAAGCAGTACGGCGGGTACTGGCCACCAGGGAATAACTATCAAATCTGCCAGCGATGTGGATGGCGTGAAAACAACCTTCCAGTCCAACTCAGGAAGAGTTACTGTAGCTTTATCTGATGAAGATGTTCCGCTTCCAGTCGTGAATACTGGTCGACCGGAATTTTTACCAGACTGGAAAATCTGCAATTGTCCACTGTCAGGAACAATCGGCTGGATAGTTTGCAGAACCTGGCTTGCAGGCAGGCTCAAGATCACCGTACCAATTGTTTTGTCAGCCTCTTTAACTGGACTGGCGACTAATAACCCCCATTTCCCATTAGTCAGCGCCGCTTCAGGAACAGTGGCTTCGCCTTGCTGGCTTCTTCGGGCCAAGTCTATGACCGCAAACCCTGTTTCCTGAGGGTCTACCTCATCCAGCTTTGTGGTGAAAATATAAACTCTGGTCTGGTGTCCCAATGCTGGTGAAAGCACATATTCGAGATCGGCGATTCTATCGCTTTGACCTTCGTCGTCATCTGCAATAACCAGAACGATAGAGGGGAGAGCGGCCAGCTGACCCGCTTGAAGCTGAGCGTGTTGCAGTGCGGTCTGCAGCTGTCTGGCAGATTGCTCGGTGATGGCCTGAACCTGGGTTTCATAATTGCTCTGGCCAGGGGAATAAATGCTGAAGTAATAAAGAGCAGCAAAAAGCAGACTTACCAAACCAGCGGATGTACCAAGGGTAGGAAGCATGGGTGCTAATACATGATTGTTTTCCTGCGGTTTCTTCTTCCCGCTTTTCTTAGCCTTATCCTTGGCTTTAAAGCCCGGTAATGCCATTCCTGCTCCGAATTCTTATTGATACTTATTGGTGAAGCTATAACACTTAATATAAGCGCTTATGTTGCCACAGACGAAAACCAAATACCGGAATCCGCCTGCAAAACATAGAAAAATCTATCGTGTAGATAAGATATCAGTGGCGACCTGAAGAACCAAAGCCGCCAGCGCCGCGATCGGTCTCTTCAAAATCTTCAACAATATCCAGTTCTGCCTGAATCACAGGCACAATCACCAGCTGGGCGATACGCTCACCAGGTTCAACGGTGAATGTAGTGCTGCCACGGTTCCAGCAGGAAACCATCAGCTGCCCCTGGTAGTCCGAGTCGATCAAGCCAACCAGATTACCCAGAACAATACCGTGCTTATGACCAAGGCCAGAGCGGGGCAGGATCATGGCTGCATACTTTGCATCATCCAGGTGAATGGCAAGACCTGTTGGCAAAAGCTGGGTCTGACCTGGCTCTAACGTAACTGGTTCGTCCAGCATGGCGCGCAGATCAAGGCCAGCGGAGCCATCGGTAGCGTAAGCTGGCAGAGGAAATTCTTTACCCAGACGGGCATCCAGAATGCGGGTTTTCAAGTGCATGGCGGTAACTCTTATCCTTGGTTCTTAAGACACATCCGTGGCGTGATCAGAGGCTGGCTCAGAAGCCTCATTATAATAGCGGGCAATCAGCTCAATCAGCTGGCTGGCCAGCAAACGCTTAGAGCTCTTGGTGAGAGGCTCTTCGAAATCTGGCCCTACCAGAGTGACGGCGTTCTCTTCACTATTAAACCCGATACTGGTGTCGCTGACATCATTAGCAATAATCAGATCAAGGTTCTTGCGCTGGCGTTTGTCAGTTGCGTACTCAATCACATTGTTCGTTTCAGCGGCAAAGCCAACAACAAAGGGGCGATTCTCTTTAGCTGCAACTGACGCAACGATATCTGGGTTGCGAACGAGTTTAATCGCCATTGTTTGATCCGGCTCATTAGGATCTTTCTTGATCTTGGAGTCGGCAACAGTTTCCGGGCGATAGTCTGCAACAGCGGCACAGCCAATAAACATATCGCTGTTTTCAGTATGTTCCATGGCTGCAGCGTACATGCTGCGAGCGTCAGTTACGTCAACGCGGTTTACACGCTCGGGAGTATCCAGATTCACAGGGCCAGAAATAAGGGTGACGGATGCACCGGCTTCCGCAGCCGCTGAGGCAAGGGCAAAGCCCATCTTTCCAGAACTGTGGTTGGAAATGTAACGAACGGGATCAATAGCTTCCCGGGTTGGTCCGGCAGTAATAACAACTTTTTTGCCAGCCAGCAGGCCTGTATCAAACTGCTCTGCCAGCATTTGAAGAATAATTTCCGGGTCCAGCATGCGACCTGGGCCAACATCGCCACAAGCCTGATAGCCTTCATCCGGGCCAAACATTTTTACGCCACGGTTGATCAGGGTTTCACAGTTTTTCTGGGTGGCAACATCCAGCCACATGCCCTGGTTCATGGCTGGAGCAAGATAAATAGGAGCCTGTGTAACAAGACACATGGTAGAAAGCAGGTCATTACCCATGCCTGCGGCCATACGAGCAATAAAGTCAGCACTGGCAGGAGCTATCACAACAGCGTCGGCCCACTTGGCAAGTTCGATATGACCCATGCCAGCTTCTGCTTTTGGATCCAGCATGCTGGTATGAACGGTATTGCCAGACAACGCCTGCAGTGTGAGGGGAGTAATAAACTCACAGGCCGCCGGAGTCATAATAACGTGGACTTCTGCGCCAGCTTTGCGCAGGTGACGAACCATTTCTGCTGATTTGTAGGCTGCAATACCGCCAGTAATGCCGAGCAATATTCGCTTGTTATTGAGTCTGTGCATAAGTTAAACCGCTGGTACTTCAATCCGTGAGCGTGAATCGACCCATTATATCCACTGGAATGGGTGGGAGGCGAATAAGGGTACGCTGGTCTAGCCTTGGCAGTTTCATTTCTCAGATAGGCAGTGTGAGAGTGTATGGCAATTACTGACTGGCCAGCGGATGAAAGACCAAGGGAGAAACTCCTTTTAAAAGGAGCGGCCAGCCTGAGTGATGCCGAGCTTTTGGCTATATTCTTGCGAACAGGGTTACCTGGTTGTTCTGCCGTTGACTTGGCAAGAGAACTTCTTTCCGGTTTTGGAAGTTTAAGAGCTTTGTTGCAGGCGGAGAAAAGCACATTTTGCCGTCATCGAGGATTGGGCACGGCCAAATTCGCCCAGCTACAGGCAGTATTGGAAATGTCCCGCAGGCACCAGAAGGAAATACTGTTTAAAGAGAGTGCTCTGACATCGCCAGATCACACAAGGGCTTATCTACAGGTTCATCTTAGGGATAAGAAAGCAGAATGTTTTTGCTGCCTGTTTATGGATAACCGCCATCAACCATTAGCCTTTGAAGAATTGTTTCAGGGAACCATTGATGGCGCGGCTGTATATCCAAGAGAAGTTATCAGGCGGGCTTTGGCCCATAATGCCGCTGCAATTGTTTTTGCACATAATCATCCTTCTGGGATTGCAGAGCCTTCTGATGCAGATGTGCGTATAACTCGCCGACTTGTAGATGCTTTGGCGTTAGTTGATGTAAGAGTGTTGGATCATATGGTGGTAGGAGATGGGGTGACCGTTTCCCTGGCTGAACGAGGACTTATGTAACATCGTTAAATATCATAAAATGGCTAGCTACATTTCTTTGTACTACCGTTCATTTTTATATGGCAAATAGCACAGATTCTTGCCCGTGGAATACCTTTCTGGTATAAAGCTCCGTCTTTGAGTCCGGATCACTGCTTGGTGCCCCAGAAGATTAAGCTGTCGCCTGTAATGGCGGCATCCGGTATAAAAAACTAGCTGGCGGGCATACGTGTCGGTCAGCGAGTGTTAGAGAGGCTAATCACATGTCTAAAGTTTGCCAAGTTACCGGCAAGCGTCCCGCTGTCGGCAACAACGTTTCCCACGCGAAGAACAGAACTCGTCGTCGTTTTCTGCCAAATCTGCATTACCATAGATTTTGGGTAGAATCCGAAAAGCGCTTTGTGCGTCTGCGTGTTTCCTCCAAGGGTATGCGTATCATTGATAAGAAAGGTATCGACGTGATCCTGTCCGAGCTGCGCGCTCGCGGCGAACGCGTTTAACCTGAGTTTTTTTGGAGGATAACGACAATGGCTAAGGCTATTCGCGAAAAGATCAAGCTGGTTTCCACAGCTGGTACTGGTTACTTCTACACCACTACCAAAAACAAGCGTAACACTCCGGACAAGCTTGTTTTCAAAAAGTACGACCCTAAGGTCCGCAAGCATGTTGATTTTAAGGAAGCCAAGATCAAGTAAGATCTTGCTTCTGGGCTTGCAGCCTCTTCTGACACATGTCAGATAAATGAAAAAACCCGCCTGGTGCGGGTTTTTTCATTTCTGAGATAGGCGTATAAAGGCCAACAAATTTCAGATCGCTATGCCCCTGCCCCTCTCCGTGGCTGTTTTGTAACTCTTATAGAAAAGACATGGGTATAGACAATACACAGGTAGTTTTATGAAGAAGCCAGAACTTCTCTCGCCTGCCGGCACCTTGCGCAACATGCGCTTTGCCTATGCCTATGGAGCGGATGCAGTTTATGCCGGTCAGCCCCGCTATAGCCTGCGGGTGCGTAACAACGATTTCAAACTGGAAAACCTCGCTAACGGTATCCAGGAAGCCCATGATCTGGGCAAAAAATTCTATCTCGCCAGCAATATTGCTCCCCATAACTCCAAGGTAAAAACTTACCTGCGGGATATGGAACCAGTTATTGCCATGAATCCGGATGCATTGATTATGTCTGATCCGGGGCTGGTAATGATGGTGAAAGAGAAATGGCCGGAAACTGAAATCCATCTTTCTGTTCAAGCAAATGTTGTGAACTTCGCTACGGTGAAATTCTGGGCTCAGCAAGGTGTAAGCCGAATTATTCTTTCCCGGGAACTGTCTCTGGATGAAATTCAGGAAATCCGTGAAGAGTGCCCGAATACAGAGTTGGAAGTGTTTGTTCACGGCTCTCTATGTATTGCGTATTCTGGTCGCTGCCTACTTTCCGGTTACATGAATCACCGGGATCCCAATCAGGGCACTTGCACCAATGCTTGCCGTTGGAACTATCAGGCTCATGAAGCCAAAGAAACAGCTGAAGGTGATGTTGTTCCTGTTAACTATGATCCGGTTGCATCTTCCAATCAGCCAACATTGGGAGATGGTGAGCCAACCAGCGATATTGTTTTGCTGCAGGAAGCGAATCGCCCGAATGATTACATGCCGGCTTTTGAAGATGAGCACGGTACTTACATTATGAACTCCAAAGACCTGCGAGCGATTCAGCATGTTAATCGTTTAACGCAGATGGGTGTTCATTCCCTGAAAATCGAAGGCCGTACTAAGTCCCATTATTACGTAGCACGAACTGCGCAGGTTTATCGTCAGGCTATTGATGATGCCGCAGCGGGTAAGCCTTTTGATATGGCTCACATGGACACTTTGGAGAATCTGGCCAGCCGCGGTTATACCGAAGGTTTCTATCGCCGTCATGTTCATGATGAATATCAGAACTATGAGCGTGGAAACTCTGTTGGAACAAAGCAACAGTTTGTTGGTGAGGTTGTTGATTCTGATGATCGGTTTATTACTGTTGATGTTAAAAACCGATTTGAGAAGGGTGACAATGTAGAGCTTCTCACTCCAGCGGGAAATCGTTCTTTTGTTCTGGATTATTTGGAAGATAAGAACGGTGCGAGTGTTTCTGCTGCTCCGGGTTCAGGTCATAAAGTTCGACTTCCAATTCCTGAGGGAATGAAACCAGACGAGTTTTCTCTCCTGGTTAGAAACCTGCCTGAATAAATCTGGTAGTGGTTAAACAATAAAAAAGGAGGCCTTAGCCTCCTTTTTTATTACAGGATGGAAGAGATTACTCTTCGCCTTCCTGCTTAACTACGCAGTCCAGACGCTTCTTGCCAGTTTCGTCCAGGTAAGCCTGGAAGTCTTTTGGCAGACGGCCAGTAGTAGAACCGTACCACTGAACAGTGTCACCAGCTTTGGTTACGTATTCAAAAGTGTACTTGCTTACGTTGCGACGCTTCTTAGGAGCAGCTTCGTCGGAACCACCCAGATCAGACAGGGACAGGCCCTTGGCTTCCAGCATCTGACGAATCTGTTCGATGCTTTCTTCTTTCTCTTTGTTTTTAGCCTGATCAGCTTCAAAAGCTGCACGCTTTTCTTCCAGCAGACCGTTCATACGATCAATGATGCGTTCCAGATCTTCAAAGTGAACATCTTTGAACAGGCCGCGCATACGGGTTTTGCTGGACAGGCGATGCATAATTTCTTCGAACATGTTCATGATATAACCCCGAATCAATGACTATTTAGTTGACTAGAATTCTGGTGAAATCCGACTTTGTAGCTCAATGATTTACCATCAAAGGCGCTACAGTGTTTATTGGCAAAGAAAGAAGTAGCCAAAATTTAAGGCTGTATGAAGATCTTTCTATGTGATGAAAATGCCAAGATTGATTTTTCTTTCAATAAAACCGGATTTTCAGTTGCGAATATTCAGATAAAATAAAGAAGTTGTCAACGAAGTGGAGATGTTTTTCAGGGGTTTTATTACAAAATAATACACTTAGTGTCTTATTAATATGAAGGCGTGAACAATAATGTTCATTTGTTAGTAGAGGTATCAACCAACAATTGATTACGACAAAAAATCATCAGTTTTTCTTAAACTCCCTTTGCGACTTTTTTTTAGCTGGATTAATGTAAAAGCATGTGAGTGGAAACAATAATAATAGAAATACAGGTTTTCCCAGTGGTTTTTGTAACGGTTCCCAGTCGTTATATTCAGTCAATACATCTTCAGAGGTATTGATGATTTTTTTTGAGATAGCTGACGCAGTGTCCCACCCCTGGTTAATTCCGCTAATTTTATTTTTTGGAACGTTTGTACTTGAAGATGTGGCTATTGTTTTCGGAGCGATTCTTGCATCTACTGAAAAGGTTCTCCCTGAACTGGCATTTATAGCGTTACTTCTGGGGATTGTAAGCGGTGATGTTGGACTCTACTTTTTAGGCAAATTGCCCGCGCGCTTTTCGTTTATAGAAAAGAGAATAAACCTTAAGCGGGTACAGGCTATTCGACGGTGGGTATCTGATAATTTATTCCTAACAATTTTTTTAGTCCGGTTTGCCCCAGGGTTGAGGTTGCCTTGTTATCTGGCTTGTGGATTGTTTTCAGTTTCGCTGAAAATGTTTATTGTGGCAGTCAGTGTTGCCGGTTTTGTTTGGGTGGCATTGGCTTTTAGTGGGCTTCACTGGTTTGGCTTGCAGTTATCAAACTCTTCTTTCTGGGGAGGGTTGGGAGCCTGGAAGTGGGCTTTTGTACCTTTGCTGGCGGTATTGTTATACGGATGTCAGCGATTCCTGAATGGACGAATCGGGAATTATCTGGAGATCAGGGATGATTGGAAACAGGGATGAAAATCTTATTGAGCAGGCTATTAAGCCGACATTTGAAGCTAAGCAGGCCCATGTGGGAATGCCTCCACTTTCCAGAAAGGGGAAAGCTTTAGCCTTTTTTGAGTTCTGGCCAACTTTTCTGGTTTATCTTCCGGTCGTTTTTCTTTGGTTTTTCCAGGCGATTAGATATCGAGGGTTAACTGTTCCCTTGTGTGCAAATCCGGGTTTTTATCTTGGCGGCTTGGTTGGAGAATCAAAAGCGGATAATTTTTTACAGGCTGGTGATTACGCCAAAAATTATATTGCACCATGGTTTCGGCTAACAAACCGGAAAAGTGATCTGGGTAATTTGTTAGCTGATGCTAAAAAGAAGATGAGTCAATATGGTTTGGAATTTCCTGTTATTGCCAAGCCAGATATGGGGTGCCGAGGGGAAGGCGTTCGTATCGTCCGTAATGATGAGCAGCTGGAAGAGTACTTCCGTATTTTTCCAGATAATGCCGTGGTGATTTTACAAGAGTTAATCCCCTGGGAGCCGGAAGCCGGAGTTTTTTATATTCGAAAACCGGGAGATACTCGTGGAAAGATCTTTTCCCTTACCCTGAAATACCAACCTTATGTTTATGGTAATGGCGTTGACACCTTACGAACTCTGATTCAGCGAGACCGCCGGGCTGGAAAGTTAGCTCATCTTTATCTCAAACGTCATAGTGAACAGTTAGACGATATTCTTGAGCCTGGGCAGCCATTCCGGTTGGCATTTGCCGGTAGTCATAGTCGCGGAGCAATATTTCGTGATGGTAGGGATTTGATCACAGAACGCCTGACCAGTGCTTTTGACCGGGTCAGCAAGGATATAAATGGTTTTTACTTTGGGCGCTTTGATGTTCGTTTTTCCAATGAACGTTCCCTACTTAATGGAGAAGATTTCCGAATTGTTGAAGTGAATGGCATCAGCAGTGAAGCGGCTCATATCTGGGATTCTGAATCCTCGCTGAGAGAGGTTTATAAAACTCTTTTTACCCAATACAACACTCTGTTCGAAATAGGCGCTATAAATCGCGATCGTGGGCACAAGCCTGGAACTTTTCGTCAGGTTGTGGCTGGATTCGTAAAGGAAACCAAACTTGGTCGCCAATATCCGGATACTGAATAAATAGAGATACTTCTCTTTTCAAAGAACGAAAGGATTATCGTAAGGCAGTTTTATACCTATAGTAAACCTAACGGAATCTAGAAAAAGAATATGGAATACAGGCCAGGGAGGCAGTCATGAAGACGTCATATATTAAAATTGGCTTAGCCATCTATATCTCAATAGTTTTTATTCAGTCTCTATTTTTTAAGTTCTCGGGTGCTCCAGAAACTGTTCATATCTTTGGAACTCTTGGTGAGTGGTCTGGATTTGACTGGTTTGCAGCCTATGGCGCTTGGGGGGTAGGAATCTCTGAGCTTATTGCCTCATTCTTCTTATTGGCAGGAATGCGCCTGATCGGAGGCGTGATGGCTTTCGGCATAATGGCTGGAGCTGTTTTCTTCCACCTCTTTACACCTCTTGGTATCCACATGCCCGAGTTCGATGCGGCCGGGAATATTGTGGGTGATGATGGCGGTCTTCTGTTTATAAACGCCTGTGCAATTCTGGTGGCATCTGCGGTCATTATTGTGATGGAGCTTTATGACCAACAGAGTGACGCAGCATCCTGATTTATAAGCTCTGAAAAATCCAAGCCTGTTTAAAAGTCTTAGCAGGCTTTAAACCCTATAAAAATAAAAAGAAGGGGACTGGGAATGACCAGTAAATCGCCATTTCATCTCCAGTGGAAAGGTCGGCGTGGCTTTTTTATGAAGGGATTGGAAAAAGCTACAGGCCTTGGCCAGCTAGGCAAGTTGTACCACCAGAATATTACTGATCATCAGGGCAAAGACTTTCTGGAAGCCGCTATGAAGGTGTTAGGCTTCCAGTACCAAACCCACGGCCAAAGTTTTTCCCAGATTCCTGAAAAAGGTTCGCTGCTTGTTATTGCCAATCACCCTTTTGGTGGAGCTGAAGGGATTGCCTTACTGGATGCTTGCCTCAGAGTACGCCCTGATGTGAAGGTTCTCTCCAATCAACTCCTTAATGCGTTGCCGGGTTTAAGAGAACTTTTTATTGGTGTGGATATCCTTACTGAATCTTCCCGGGAAGAGAGAAAGCAAGCCAACCGTGCGGCGGTCGAAGAGGCAACACAATGGGTTGAAAATGGCGGCCTTCTTATTGTTTTTCCTTCCGGAGAAGTTGCAGATTGGGACTGGGAAAAACAGACGATAAGAGAAGCTCCCTGGCGAAATACTGCCGGAAAGATTCTCAAGCAAACGCAGGCTCCCGTACTCCCTGTTTATGTTGATGGCAGAAACAGCTGGTTATTCTATCTGCTTGGGCGAATTCATCCCTTATTAAGAACGGCAAGACTCGTTCGTGAACTTCTTAATAAAAGAGGGCAGACATTACAGTTATATGGTGGAAATATTGAGTCCTTCTCCAGCTTTAGAAATATTCCAGCAGGTGAGGCGCTTACTAATACACTCAGAATAAGAACACTCTTGTTGGCTCCCAAAACTCACAGTGAAAAGAGCGATCTAAAAGAAATAGAAGACACGAGTATTCCTGTTTCAAAGCCGGTCCCTGTGGAAATGCTGGCACAGGATATTCAACAACTCCCCCCAGAAGCGCTTTTGTTAGAGAAAGGAAACCTTGAGGTCTGGTGTGCAGAAGCAAGTGGGATTCCCAATGTATTGCAGGAGATTGGCCGGCTCCGGGAAATAACTTTCCGTGAAGTCGGGGAAGGTACTGGTTTTGAAACAGATATTGACCGTTTTGATCGTCACTATCTGCATCTGTTTTTGTGGAATCGTGAAAGTCAGGAAATTATTGGTGCTTACCGGATCGGCCAGGTTGATAAGTTAGTGAGTGCAGGAGGGGTTGATCGCCTCTATTCCAGAAATCTGTTCCAGTATGATCAGAGATTTCTCAATAAACTTGGTTCCTGTCTGGAAATGGGACGCTCCTTTATACGGCCGGAATATCAGAAAAGTCTTATGCCTCTTCAATTGTTGTGGAAAGGTATTGGTCGCTGGATTGTTCGGCACCCCAAGTATCGGGTTTTGTTTGGTCCAGTGAGCATCAGTAATGACTACCAGAATCTTTCCAGATACCTGATGGCTATGAGTCTGGAAGAAAATAATTTCGATAAAGAGTTAGCTAATCTGGTTCAACCCATTCAACCACTTCCTGATATGAAAGGATTGCCGTGGAGCCGGGAAATGCTAGCCGGGATGGGGGATATCGAACAGCTTTCCAAACTTGTTCAGCTTGTTGAGAAAGATCGAGGTGTTCCTATTCTGCTAAGGCAATACTTAAAGCTGAACGGAACATTTGTGGGGTTCAATGTGGATAGGGAGTTCAATGATGCACTGGATGGTTTGATTATTGTTGATCTTCTAAAGAGCGAGAAAAAAGCGATTGTTCGCTATCTGGGGGAGGATGGTTATAAGGCTTTTCATGAATATCATGCCAAGGAAACTTCAACTGTTACTGGATGATGCTTTTCTTCGAAACTGCAATGTTGCCGGGGCTACCCCAAAGTCTTCGGCAACATGAACAGATTCCGCCTTCAGCAACATAGAAATAATCGCCTGATGGTGAATAGTGTGGCTGTGAATAAATGCTAACTCTCGTACCAGAGACGTATTTATGGACAGTTGATCATTGGTATATCCGGCAACAGCAGCTTTCAGTACCAGAGGGCAATCTTCTGCACTGGTAAGGGTTTGCAGGTGACTGGTGATTCCATCCAGTGTTGATAAAGCCGACTGTAGGGAACGTTCGATCAATTCATTACGCACTCTGTTGTCGTAACAGATAACGCCTTCTGGCAACCCAGTGAATAGCATTTGGTAATGCTCAAGAATATGGCGTGTATGAACGCCAATTGAGTTTTCAGTCAGCGTTGGTTTTTTTGTGTAGAGAGAAGCAGGGAGTTCTGAAAGCTGACTTTTAATTGCAAACAAAGTATCACAGTTAGCAGAAACGGCAGACTGAAGTGGCATGAGCTTCCCTGAAAAATAAAAACATCCCTTCAGGCTAGCCTATTGTTGCTTATGAATACAGAACCCGATCGTCTGCCAATTTGAGATCGTATTCGGCGTCTTGAAAGTCATACACAATACTGGAACCGGTATACTTGTAGCCTTCCTCAATTGTTTTTGCGGCCTCGTCGTATTTTTTTTGAAAGGCCTGGCATGCTGCAAGAGAGTTGAAGATATCAACCGGAGATGCAGCCGGATGGATACCTTCCTTATATAGATTACTTTTATGCTTTTGAAATGATTCTTCCAAAGTTTTCACAGTTTCAAGTCGCCTGGAGTGCTTAGTGTTGACCATATCCAGCCCGAGAAGGTTGTATGCACGAAAGTGGCGAATAGGGTACCGACTCTCATAAAGCCACCAAGGGTCGTTATGTTTCATCACTTTCCACTTTTCTAATGCCTTCCTTTTGCGGGAAATGTATTCCTCCATGTCGTGTCTGACACCAGAAAACACCTTCCGAAAACTTCTGTAATCTTCAATCGATGAGCGATCAACAACAGTAAGCTCAGGTTCTTCGATCTCAGATGTTGTCTCCTCAGGCTCAGGCTCTTTAACCTGAGGTTCTTTATCTTTAGTTTTTTTAACCTCAGTAACAGCTCTCATCTCTATAGGTATGCTTTCTGGAGGGTTCCGTCGGCTTATATCGAGGTCTGCAATATTTTGAGCTGGCAGATATCTCGGCACATCTTCTGGCGCATCTTTTTGTGGGAGTGGGGCCCCGATATTAACTTTACCGGGGCTTGGGGGCTCGATTCGTGACATGGCAGTAAATTCTTCCGTGATTCTGTGAGTATAGGAAAACCATTAACAGCCGACGTTCCCTGCGCTACAGTCGTGTTTGGGGTAAATAGCAGAAAGAGAAGAAGGGAGGAGAAAGATGGAAGTAACAGCGATAGTGTTTGTTGTGCTGGTAGCTGTGCTGGTTCTCACCGGGGTAAGAATTGTACCTCAGGGATTTAATTATACAGTTGAACGTTTAGGGCGATTCACTCGCCTGCTTCACCCCGGCGTTAATATTTTGGTACCCGTGGTTGATCGGGTTGGCCGCAAGCAGAATATGATGGAGCAGGTTCTGGATATTCCTCCCCAAGAGGTGATTTCGTCCGACAATGCTCAGGTCACCACAGATGCTGTGTGCTTTTTTCAGGTTCAGGATGCAGTAAAAGCATCTTACGAAGTGAACGACCTGATGCGTGCCATGCAAAATTTGGTCATGACCAATATTCGTGCTGTTCTCGGTTCTATGGAGTTGGATGAAATGCTTTCCAACCGGGATCGTATTAATGCGAGCCTTTTGGATAAGGTGGATGAAGCCACTGATCCCTGGGGTATTAAAGTGACCAGGATTGAAATCAGGGATATTTCTCCACCTCAAGACCTTGTTGACGCCATGGCGCGCCAGATGAAAGCAGAGCGGGAAAAGCGTGCCCAAATTCTGGAAGCTGAAGGTTCCAGAGAAGCTGCAATCAAAGTGGCAGAGGGTGAGAAGCAGGCGCAAATTCTGAAAGCCGAAGGTGAACTTGAAGCTGCCAAGCGTGAAGCCGAAGCTCGCGAGCGATTAGCTGAAGCGGAAGGTAAAGCGACAGATGTTGTATCCAAGGCCATTGCTGAAGGTGACCCGAGAGCCATCAATTACTTTGTAGCGCAAAAGTATGTGGAAGCACTGAAAGATGTTGCATCCGCTGAAAATAACAAAGTGATTATGATGCCGCTGGAAGCTGGTAACGTAATAGGATCACTGGCCGGTATTAAAGAGTTGGTGGGAGAGGCCACAACCAAAGGAAAGGCTAACTGATATGGAACTTCTCACAGAGCTTCAGCCATGGCATTGGTTGATACTGTGTTTTCTGCTTCTTGGTCTGGAAGCGCTGGGAGCTGGAGGCTTTTTACTTGGAGCGGCTATCGCTGCGGTGTTCCAGGCTTTGGCTCTATGGTTATTGCCTGATATGTCATGGGCCTGGCAATTCAGCTGCTTTGGCGTTGCGACACTGATTTTTACCATTGGCTGGTGGGTACTATTCCGTAAGCCTGGGCAAAACAGTGAAGAGCCCCTGTTAAATAACCGGGCAGCCCAAATGATCGGACGCATTGTCGTGCTGGATCAAAGTTTGCCTGGTGGTCACGGTCGCATGCAGATTGGTGATACCAAATGGAAAGTTCAGGCTGAGGGAACATTAGAATCTGGAACAACTGTTATTGTCACAGGTTCTGAAGGTATGACTCTTCATATTGCCGAGCATAATAAAGACTGATCTCTCCACTATTAAATACCTGCTAACCAAATCAGGTTGGCGGGTATTCAACAGTTTTTCATTTTCCAGCTAGACTGAAATAGATTTCCATAAAGGTAATGGCAAGGACTCGCCATGTTCAATCCTTTAACAACACCGCCTGCTTACCCTTTTCCTCCTCCCAGAAGTGCTCGGCACCAACCGGCAGAGATTGCTGTCGCTATTTCCGGAGGGCGAAATCTGCGAGTAACTCTGGAGATTGATAACCCCCTTTATGTAAAGCCGAGAATTCATAACTCCGGCAAAGGGGTATCGACTCTTAAACGTCTTGTCAGATGCCTTTCTCGTGATGAAATGTATGGCACCAAACCTGACGGCAGGGATTACGATAATCAGTTGCTATATCGTAAGGCAGAGCTAACAGCCCCCAAATATATCGTGAAACGTGCGCGCATACTGGAACGTTTGAAAAGCGACTATAACCAGAGCAACGGAATCACCACGGAATACTTTGAGCAGCTTGAAGATCTTTACGACGATGCAGGGATGGGGAGCGGCGGCCCAAGCCGAGCACTAACGAAAGATTATGCGAAAGGTGCTTTGCTACTTAGTCGGCAGTTTTGTAATTCCGGGTACATTAGCGAAGGTTTTGAGGTTTTTAATAGAGCCATTAACAATATTGTGGATGCTGGCGCAGTTGAAGCTGTTCCCATTGATGTGCTTCAAAATTATGTGTACCTCTCTCGCAGCTACGTCAAGATGCTTGAATCCACACGGCAACACCTGATCAATAGAGGCGATGTAGACATTGCCAAAGAGCTGAAAAAGAAGCTGGAGCTGATTCGGGCGCTGTTATACGTGAATTTTGATATTCATATAGATAAGCAAGGAATGCCTCGGCATATTGATGAGCTTTTGAGTGAAAGCGAATCGGAGTCGGAGTTTGAGCCGGAAGAGCTTGAAAATATTGCGGAATCTGCGCCTGATATGATGATTTCTCAAAGGCAGGTGTGGTATGAGCCTGAGCCAGCGCTTATTTTGCCAGAGATAGAAGCCCTGAAGCGGCAGAGTTTAAAAGAAGATGAACAATTGAAATTTACTGATAGCTCTGATGATCAAGGGGTTGATGATCTTGGGAGCCTGCCCGATCTGTTTATCGGGCATAAACGAGAGTCTTCGGGATACGAGTCAGATACTGATGTGTTTGGAACCAACAGGCCAACAAAGGAAATAATTGAACGCAGGCTCTCGGTTCAACCCAGCGACAGTGATGATGAGGAGGAAGCTGTCGGTTACAGCGGGGATGATGAAAGAACGCCTCTTCCCAGAAGAAAAGCCAAAGTGCCACCTCATATGCGGATGCTAAAGAAAGGCGATCAATCTGGTAAGGAAAGCGGATATTTTAGTGACAAGAATTACCCGGAAGACATCTGAGCAGGGACGGTGGCCTTCCGACTACTCTTGATCCGTTCTTGTTTTATCTGATTTCAAAACATCACCATTACCATTAAATAGATCGGATGCGATGTATTTTATAATGGCGTATGTATAGATCAGGCTGCCATTCACGAAGATTCCAAACACCCAGTTATCCAGTTTGAAACCCCATAAACCAAAGCCCTGAAGTAGAACAAACAACGATAAAAAACCGACCTGCCAGCGCAGCAGGTTAAAGGTTTTGTTATCAAATTCTTTACGGTGTCTACGGCGGGACTTCGACCAGGCGAGCCGTTCTTTTTGAAGATCAGCTATTGCTTCCTGTTGCGCTCTAAGGCTCAAAGAGTCCACAGGGGTATGCTGCACGCGGTTCTCAAGGGTGGAGAAGATATCCTCACCTGAGTTATCCACAGGGCTATTGATTGTATTACGCTGGCTGCTTGTATCCCTCTGGGTAGTGCTGGTGGTCGCCACTCCCTGCTCCCTATTTTTATTCTTTTAGTTCAGGGCTATTTATTTCAACTTGAGAATCTTGGCGCGAACTTTCACTGCCTGTTCACTCACGCCGTAGACTGTTGCGATTAAAGAAGGTACGCCATCCCACTCTCCCCAACTGGAGCGGAAGTGAAATTCAGGCATTAAAAGTTCGCTTGCGAACATATCTGCCTCTAATTCCTTTGGCGTTTTTGGTCCAGGGCTGCGGTGATCTATAAAGTTACCTTCCACTTCTCCATGCAGAGCAACATGGCCGATTTCGTGTGCAAGGGTAAACATCTGGCGTCTGGCTGGGTCATCACCATTTACATAGATCTTTCTTTGCTGGTGGTTCACAGCACCGGAAATTTTGTCGGTAGTATCATCGGGAAGAAACTGTAGGCACTGGTAATCAAGATATTCAGCAATACGTTCCAGAGGTACAGGAAACTGATCGTGTACTCCGGCATTAATGGCCAGCTCTGTGGCGGCATCTCTTATTTGCTGTCTTGATAAAGCCATTTCACTCCCTGAACTGAGTCTTGTTGGTTTTATAGTGCTAAAAAGTGACTCGCTGCATAAATTACAGGGGTTGTGGATAACTGTCACGCAAAATGCGGAAAAGCGGCCCGTAAGCCGCTTTTCCGGTACTTAATACAAAGAAAGTTACAGATTAGAGATCTTCTTGAACTCTTCAGGGCTGTATTTCTTTTCTGTGCTGCGGGTCAGGTCTGTCATCAGGGCAGACTTCAGCTCGGAAGCTTTATCAAGAGACGTTTGCAGAACACCATTGGAGTAATCACTGGCAAAATTAACCGCCAGGTTGGAATCACTCTTATACATGTTCTTCAGCATCTTGTTCATGTAAGGCTGGGAAGAAATAAACTGGTCTTCCAGTTCCATCCAGACTTCATCAACAACGCTCTTGTATTTGCCATCAAGCACACTCTTGGTTGTCAGTGAACCGATAGCACGGAAATTCCACCAGGCGGACTGATCGTCATAACTATCAGTACCCATAGCGTATTCTGCAGGAACGTCTTCCATCACGTTGTAGAACGGAATGAATGGGCTGTACTTCACATTGCTGGGGGTTTGCCAGATAACTGCGGCCAGCTCGTCCGGCATATTGCTGTACATCTCAATGATGTGAGCTTCAGCATTACGATCAATGCCACTAGGGCGTACGCCGTTTTTGGCCAATTCAGTTTTGCTGTAATCAGAACGCAGCACAGCAGCAATATCTTCTACACCAATCTTCTCATCAGGAGAGAGGAAGAGTGGGTATTGTTCCTGACGGGTTTTCTGCTCAATGGATGGAGACAGCATTTTCTGGCTGATCCATTCACGATCAATATTGTAAAGATCGCCTACAACACCAAAGGCTTTGGCAAAGTTGAAGCTCTTACGGTCTGGGTTATCCAGCAGCTTGTTCTTCTTCACCATGTCGAACAAATCTTTGGAATGCAGGACTTCTTTGCTGTCCAGATCAACACCGCTGATACGCAGGCCGTTGGCAATTACCAGATACTTGTCATCTGGAACGCGAACTGCGATCCATTGGTGGCCGCCGCCTACTTCCATATACCAGGCTTCATCCTGGTCAGCGAACTGAACGCCATAACCTTCACCGGCACCATACTGTTCAATGTAACGGGCGAGAACTTCTACAGCATGTTTAGCGGATGTGGCTTCGCCAAGAACCAGGCCAACCATGTTCTGTTCAACAATACCGTCGGTTTGCGGGTCAGCTTTCAGTGATTTTTCATTGATTTCTGCACTGTTGGTAGCAGTCATGGCAACGTTCTTTTCGTTTACGCCACGCTGTTCAAATACTTTTCCACTATCCGGAGTTTTGTAGGAGTAGGCATCCCAGTCAGTCATGGCGGTGTAACGGAAAGTCTTTGCTGGAGCAGGAACTTCCAAGCCTGTAGACAAAGTAATCGTGTCGCCTTTCTCGTAAGAACGGGCAGGATACACAGTCATGTGTTTGGCCCAGTTATTTGAAGAAAAATCTTCATTACGGGAAATCATCACGGCGCCACTGGCGGAAACATCTTTACCAACCATAACGCTGGTGCAGGCAAAAGCAGAAGGAGCGGCAATAGTGGCTGCAATTGCTGCGGCCATCGCTTGTTTCATCAAATGCATAAAAACTCCGGGCAGGAACTAACTACCGACATTACAGAGAAACCGGCAGCTACTTAATAGGAGGTTGTGCTGCAAACATTACGCTGATGGCTTATTAGAATTTTGATAGGAATCAATAGGCGACAGGCTTTGAATAAAGTTCCAACACTAGAAGATATTTTTGGTGAAAAAGGTTTGTTTATTACTATTTTTCAGGTGTTTATTTAAGCAATTATGAAAAAGCCACTTCCAAAAGGAAGTGGCTTTTATGCTGTTAAAGTCTGAACGTTGGTAAATTTCGATCAGCCTTTGAAAAGGTTCTCGTAAACGTAATTAGTGGCATTAATAAAGCCAGGAACGCTACCGCAGTCAAAACGGTTGCCTTTAAAACGGTAAGCCAGAACGCAGCCTTGTTTGGCCTGAGTGAGGATTGCATCTGTAATTTGCACTTCACCGTTCTTGCCAGGAGGGGTGTTCTCAATAATATCGAAGATATCTGGAGTCAGAATATAACGACCGATAACCGCAAGGTTGCTGGGAGCTTCTTCCTTGGCGGGCTTTTCAATCATATCGGTAACACGAATGATATCGTCGCTGATGGCTTCACCAGCGATCACACCGTACTTGTGAATTTCATCTTCAGGAACTTCTTCCACGGCTACAATTGTACAACGGAACTGGTTAAACAGCGTTGACATCTGTGCCAGAACACCCTGACCTTCCGGATTAATGCAAAGGTCGTCGGCCAGAATAACGCCAAAGGGGTTGTCTCCCACCAGTGTTTTACCGGTAAGGATGGCGTGGCCGAGTCCTTGCATCTGTTTCTGACGGGTGTAACTGAAGGTACAGGCTGCCATCAGTTCGCGGATGCTGGACAGGCGCTGTTCCTTACCGCTGCCAGCAATTTCCTTTTCCAGCTCGTAATTGATATCGAAGTGATCTTCTATGGCTCGTTTGGTTCGACCTGTCACAAAGCCCATATCTGGAATGCCTGCGTTCATGGCCTCTTCAACGGCATACTGGATCAGAGGCTTGTCTACGACAGGCATCATTTCCTTGGGCATGGATTTGGTAGCGGGCAGGAATCGGGTTCCGTATCCGGCCACAGGAAAGAGACATTTACTAAGCATTGTAGGTTCGCTTCCTTGTCAGAATTGCCGGGTATTATAAGCAGAATAAGTGCCAGTTGCCTTGGCGAATACTGGTGGATACAGAGTAAAAGAGCGAGATTACAGGGTTATGGCGATGGATGATTTCACATATGTGTGCAATCAGGAGTTTTGCCGGGCGCACGATGAAGGTGCACTGGCCCGCACACTGACGCCGCTTCTGCGCCACCTTTACCCAAGTCGGGCCGGAGAGGTGCTGGAGCAATTGCTGGCTCTGGTGAGTGATCACCTTGCCATTGTTCCCCATGGCCATGACCAAACCTGGGATGAAACCGACATTATGCTGATCACTTATGGTGACAGCGTTCGGTGTGACATGCAGGAGTCATCACCTCAGCCCCTGCGGGTTCTGTCTGACTTTATGACAGAGCATATGCGTGATTGTTTCAGTAGCCTCCATATCCTGCCGTTTTATCCCTACAGCTCTGATGATGGTTTTTCCGTTATCGATTACCGGATTGTTGACCCAGAGCTGGGAGACTGGGAAGACATCAGGCGTTTGAGCCGGGAGTACCGGTTCATGTCAGATCTGGTGATTAATCATGTATCCCGCCAAAGTGTCTGGTTTGCCGACTTTGTCAGTGGTCACCCTCCTGGCAATGCCTACTTTATTGAGCCTGAGCCTGAGGATGATATTTCTCAGGTTGTCCGCCCACGGAACTCATCACTTCTTGCTCCTATATGGACGCGCCGCGGTATTCGCCATGTGTGGGCGACTTTCAGCAAGGATCAGATAGATCTGAACTTTCGCAACCCGGAAGTTTTGCTGGAGATGATCAGAACCCTGCTTCTCTATATGGAACAGGGCGCATCACTCATCCGCCTGGATGCTATCGCTTTTTTATGGAAGGAGCCGGGCACCAGCTGTATTCATCTTCCGCAAACTCACTCAGTTGTGAAGATTATGCGGGCGATTATGTCGTGCATGCGCCCTGACTCTATTCTTCTGACAGAAACCAATGTTCCCAGCGAAGAAAACCTGTCGTATTTCGGTGATGGTGACGAAGCCCAGATGGTATACCAGTTTCCACTGCCACCACTCATTCTTCATGCTTTGAACAGGGGAACGTCGGAATATCTGGTGAGGTGGGCAAACCAGTTACCTGAGTATCCCAAAGGCTGCACCGCACTGAACTTTACCGCATCCCATGATGGTATTGGCTTGCGGGCTCTCGAAGGTATTGTGCCAAAGCGAGAGGTGGATGATCTGGTGGAAACCATGCACCGCTTTGGTGGGTTCGTAAGTATGCGGGCACTGCCTGATGGTTCGCAGGCACCCTATGAAATCAATATCTCATTATTTGATGCCATGAAAGGTACACGGCGGGGGGAAGACACCTGGCAAATTCAGCGTTTTATTTGTTCACAAGCCATTATGCTGGCAATGAAAGGGATTCCTGCCGTTTATATTCATAGCTTGTTTGCTACTGAAAATGATCTTGATCTGGTAGAAGAAACCGGACGCACCCGATCTATTAATCGTAAGAAGTGGCAACTGTCTGACTTAAAAGAACAGCTGGATAATTCGGCAACAACATCCGCAGTTGTTTTTGAAAAGATGAAGCAACTGTTAAGAACTCGGCGAACAGAAATTTGCTTTCATCCAGATAACCCACAGGAAATAGTAGATATTCAACATGGTTTGTTTTCGGTTTTAAGACGTGGAGATAACAACCGTGTTGTTTTGGCTGTGCATAATGTAACAACTGGCATGCAGACTGTAGACCTGACCAGTTTTTCAAAAGAGTTTGAAGGTAAAGAAGAGTTGGTGGATCTGGTTTCCGGTGAAGTGGTTCATAAAGCATCAGAGGAACCACTTAAGGAAATTACTTTGCAGCCCTACCAGGTTGTTTGGCTACTTAGTTGTTAAGAACGGACTGCTATAACAGTGTTAGCAGCCGCAGTTAGCTGGCAAAGGAGACATTTCTGCATAGTCATGCACGGACCGGCAGGTGACATCACTTACCAGTTCCCGGAACCAGCGATGGATACGGTTGTACTGCCAGTGTTCCGGCCAGGCCATACGAAGATTCAGGCTTGGGGATGGCTCCTGTATTGGGCGCATCACCAGGTTATCGCCCGCCATATCCAGCTTTAAATTATTAGGGAAGAATGCCAGCAGTTCGGTATTTTCCAGAGCCAGTAACATGGCTTTAATGCTGGGGAAGGAATAGCGAACTTCTGTATCCAGGCCTAACTTCTGAAAGTAATCAGTTATTCCCTTTCTGGTGTTAAAACCACTGCGCACTTGTATGTAGGAGTAACTCAACATGTCTGTTGTAGAGATAACAGATTTTTCTGCAAGGGGGTGATTCTTATCCATAAGCAGGGACAGTTCAGAGGCTGAGGCAAAGTCATGGTGTTTTAGGCCAGACAAGATCTGGTCTTCCATATTGCAAATGGCAAGGCTCAGTTCACCACCAGTCAGCATCTCCTGAACAGCACTGCTTGCAGGGCGACAGTCCAGTTTTATGCCAGGCGCTCTCTTGTGCAGTTCAGCCACCAATGGTGGCATGATGATGTCCATCATCTGCGGCCCCAGAGCAATATGGAATGTTCGGGTGCTGGTGCACGGATCTTCGTTCTGGTTGTCGAAGAGTGTGCTCATGCTTTCCATCAATGTTTTGATGGGAGATTTCAGAGATTGCGCCTTATCGGTGAGAACAGAGTGGTTGCCTTTTCTTACCAATAATGGGTCGTGAAAAAAATCACGAAGTTGAGCAAGGATTTTACTCATAGTGGACTGGGCCACACACATCACTCTGGCAGACTCAGAAACAGAAACAGTTTCCAGCAAAACATTAAGATGTGGCAGAAGATTAAGATTTATTCTTGAAAGTTGTGCCATATAGTTTTGGCGCAATTGAACTGCCGACATATTTAGAACCTTGTTTTACGCAATGCTGACAATTCCTAAATATGCTATAGAGGAAGCCTTTCTTAAGTAATTGGTAGAAAACAGGATTGCTTTTTCTTAAATACGACTTAAGCGCGGCTTTGAGGAATGCTGTCAGTGCAAATCATCAAGTAAATGAGCCATTTCGAGGCGAAACATTGTTTACTAAAAACAACATTGGTAGAACCCTCTAAAATATGAAAAAAAGCGATAGGGCGATCGTTATTATTCCCGTGACCCTGTTGCTCATGTCTCCTGATAATCGGTCTGCGCTTATTTGTGGCCGTTACACACCGGCCCTGCGGTAACAGTGCCCCTGATTTTTCTGCTGTTAGTGCGGATTTAAGTGCAGCACACACTACACACATCTGGAGCCAACAATGAAGAAACTGGCGCTCGCTATTGCCGTTGCTTCCGCAACTGCAGCCTCCGCTCAGGCCGCAGAAATCGTTACTGTCGATCCTAGTCTGGATATCACTTACAAGAACTACTACTGGGATGAAGACAACAAGTCTTCCAAGTCTGCAGTTGCCCGTAAAGAGCAGGCAGACGGCTACGAGCGCGATGAATGGGCACATGCTCTGATCGTAGATTTTGACACTGGCTACATTAACGACATGGTTGGTGCAGTTGTTTCTGCTGGTGTTGCTGCTGATATCAAGAGCGAGTCCGAAGGTCCAAGTAACGTATCCGGAAACAGCATTGCAGCTTTCAACCAAGCTTACCTGAAGGGTAAGTACAGCTTGGCTGGTATCGATTTCAATGGCAGCCTGGGTCAGAAGAAGCGTGGTTATGAAACCTACGGTGACTCTGGTTCCCGTCTCCTGAATGCCAGCTCCTACGGCTATGACCTGAGCGCCCGTTTCCAGAACCTGAACGTTTACGGTTCCTACATCGATGCTCACCACAATCGTAACGAATCTAACTTTAACGATGATCTGAGCAACGCTGCTGGTAAGAAGATCGATAACGTTAAAATTTACGGTGCTAACTATGAGCTCGAAAACGGCTTAGGCTTTACTGCTGAGCTGGCGAAGTCCAAAGACTTCCTGAAGAAAGAGTTCTACAAAACTTACTACACCGTACAGCTGCAGGATGGCATGTCCCTCGACCTGGACGCCCGCTTCGGCAAAGTTGAAGAAGATGGCGAACTGTACGGCAGCATGGAAGACACCGACAACAACGATGCTACCGATGATGTCTTTGTTGCGAATAAAGGTTTTGAGTCCAAGTACTACAACCTGAACGCTACTCTGAACTTCAATAACTCTTACGTAGGTTTTGGTTTCAACAAGACCACCGATGGCGACTACGACAACACTCTGTTTGATGACGACAACGGTAGCTTTAACTCCAGTCTTGACCAGTGGGAAATGTACGCCCTGGAAGATGAAAAAGGTTATATCCTGACTGCAGGTCATAACTTTGAAGATCAAGGTTTGGCAGGTCTTAACTGGGATGTATGGTACGCCAAGGGTAAAGATGCGAAGGACGTGAAAGACTTCGATCGTTACGAGTACGGCAGTGTAATTTCCTACAACTTTGACGGTCAGCTGGAAGGTCTGTCTCTGAAGTGGCTGTCTGTTATGTACCGTGCCGAAGGTTCTGCAGAAGGTAGCCGCAGCAAGGTTCCTTCTTCCCTGTATGACGAAAACGTTAACCGTTTCTACCTGACATACTCTGTTTCTGTATTCTAACCAACTCCAGAGAGGGGAGGGTTATATAAGAATCAAGAAATGTTCTGAAGAATAAAAACAAAAATAGCCATCTGAACTGTAAAGTTCAGATGGCTTTTTTTTGCCTGTCATAAAATATTCACGAAATCTTTATAAAAAGACTGCTGTCATAATCAGAATTACCAGGAACCCCATGAAACAGCAGCTTGGTAAAAAGTTAGTTACCGGTGGTGCGCTTGCTCTTACATTGCTAGTAGCAGGTTGCAGTGAACATCAACAGGTTACAGAAAAATCTTCCCCCGCAGATTTAAAACCAATCGGCCGTTATGCTTCCGGGCAATATCATAAAGGTGCTGCAGAAATTGTTGCCTGGCACGCCAGCAGCCAATCTGTTTTTGTTGTGAACTCTGCTTCCGGAACAGTCGACATACTTGATGCATCCGGCTTAAAAAGCCTGCCTCTTGCTAACTCTCTCCACGATTCCAATATCTCCAGAAAGAACTCCCTGGATCTTCAGAAAGATATTCCTTACGTAAAGCTTGGTGCTGCCAATAGCGTGTCTGTGAAAGACAATCTGCTGGCTGTTGCTGTTGAAAATGCCAACAAGCAGGCGCCGGGTGTTGTTGCATTGTATAAGCTGGATGAACAGGGCAATGCGCGCTTCAGTGATTATGTCACTGTTGGCTCACTGCCAGATATGGTGACCTTAACACCCGATGGCCGTTTTGCTCTGGTTGCCAACGAAGGCGAACCATCCTCTGATTATAAAAATGATCCGGAAGGTTCTGTCAGTGTCATTACAATCTCTGAAGGAAAAGCAGTCGTGGTAAAAACTGCTGGATTTACCGACTTTAATGCTGGTGGCAGTCGCGCCTCTGAACTGTCTGCTGATGTGCGGATCTTCGGTCGTAATGCTTCCGTTGCTCAGGATCTTGAGCCTGAATACATCACCGTTTCTTCAGATTCCAGCAAAGCCTGGGTTTCTCTTCAGGAAAATAATGCGCTGGCAATAGTTGATATTGCAGAGGCCAGGATTGATGCCATTAAGCCCCTTGGGTTTAAGGACTATGGCCGGTCCCCTATTGATGCCAGCAATAAAGACAAAGCCATTAACATTCAGCCATGGTCTGGTGTTTATGGCATGTACCAGCCAGACACCATCACTTCTTTTGAAAAGGATGGAAAAACCTTTATCGTTTCAGCCAACGAAGGTGATGCGAGAGATTACTGGTACAAGGCTTCTGGTGAATCTGAGTGTTTGGCTACTGGTGGTTTAAAGTTTGATGATGAAGACGGCTGCCTTGGTTTTACCGAAGAAAAGCGTGCAGGCAAGCTGGCCATTAGTGCAGCTCACCCTCATGCTGAAGATGCGGCGGACAAGAAAAAACTTGGCCGTTTGAAAGTTACCACAACCATGGGCGACCTGAATGGTAATGGTGATTACGAAGAGTTGTATTCCTATGGTGGCCGCTCGTTTTCTATCTGGGATGAGAGCGGCAACCTGGTCTTTGATTCTGGATCAGACTTTGAGCGCATAACTGCAGAGTTATTGGGCGATAACTTCAATAACAATGATGATAAAACCAAAGGTGACAGCCGCAGTGATGATAAAGGCCCAGAGCCTGAAGCTGTAGCCGTAGGTGAGGTTCGTGGAACAACGTATGCTTTCATCGGGCTGGAGCGTACGGGCGGCATCTTTATGTACGACATAAGCAACCCATCACAGCCTGAGTATGTTCGCTATATCAATAACCGTGACTTTAATATTGATGCGAAAAAAGATACGGCGAATGCAGGGGATTTGTCTCCTGAAGGTATGGCGTTTGTTAATGCCTCAGAGAGTCCAACTGGTAAAGCTCTGCTGATTGTTGGCCATGAAGTTTCAGGAACAACAACCGTTTACGAAGTTGATTAACGCTTGAATAACAAGCGGCGGAAGCAGAATAAATGCTTCTGTCGTTTGTTAATTTTTTAACCTTATAAAAAATAGGGATATTGGTAGTTATTTGTTGTAATGAAAATCATTCTCATTATAATTCGCCGAATCTAAATACAACATCACACAACAATTGCATTTTATTCGGGGGATTTATGGGAGGCTTTCGCAAAACGCTGATCGCTGTTGCTGCTGCAGGTTTTATTGCTGGCTGTAGTCAGGATGACAATACTCAGGCTGCAACTGAACAGACCCAGCCAACAGAAGCTACTGTTGCACAGGCATCTTCTGCTATCGCCGCATCCTCCGTTATTAACCATTATGCCGATGTCGCTCATGCAACTTTTGCAGACTCTCTGAAGACGGCTGAGACTTTGCGTGCTGCTCTGAAAGCTCTGGTTGAAAATCCCACTGAAGAAAATCTGGCAGCGGCTAAAGAATCCTGGCTGGCAGCCCGTGTTCCTTATCAGCAGAGTGAAGTTTTCCGTTTCGGTAACCCGGTTGTTGATGACTGGGAAGGTCAGCTGAATGCATGGCCGTTGGACGAAGGTCTGATCGACTATGTTGACGCCAGCAGCTACGACAGCGAGCTGGGCAACGAAGGTGCTAAAGCCAATATTATTGCTAACTCCTCTCTGCAGCTGGGTAGCGAAACACTTGATCTGAATACCTTGACTCCAGACTTGCTGGCCAGCCTGAATGAACTGGCAGGCAGCGAAGCTAATGTTGCCACTGGTTACCATGCCATCGAGTTTCTGCTGTGGGGGCAGGATTTGAATGGTACTAATCCTGGTGCAGGTCAGCGTGCAGCTTCTGACTACGCGAAAGGTGAGGCATGCACAAACGGTAACTGTGAGCGTCGTGGTGAATATCTGCTGACGGCTGCAGACCTGCTGGTTAACGACCTGACTTACATGGTTGATCAGTGGAAAGAAGGTGTTGCTGACAACTATCGTGTCGAGTTCACTGCGCTGGAAGAAAAAGAAGCTCTACGTCGTATGCTTTTCGGTATGGGCAGCCTTGCACTGGGTGAACTGGCGGGCGAGCGTATGAAGGTTGCTCTGGAAGCCGGTTCTACAGAAGACGAACATGACTGCTTCAGTGATAACACTCACAACTCCCATTACTACAACGCTAAAGGCATTCAGAACGTGTTCACAGGTTCTTTTGCCCTGTCCAGTGGTGAAGTGATTTCCGGTCCTTCCCTGAAGGATATGCTGGCTGCTCAGGATGCTGAAGCTGCACTGAAGATTGACACTCTGTTTGGTAACAGTGAAAAAGCTCTTCAGGCCATGGTTGACTCTGCCAATAACGGCGTAGCCTTCGACCAGATGATTGCAGCTGACAATGAGCAGGGTAACCTGATCGTTAAAAACGCTATTAACGCTTTGGTTGCAGAAACTTCTGGCATTGAAGAGCTGGCGCGTGCGGTAGGGATTGATAACCTGAGCCCGGATACTGCTGATCATACTTTTAACTAAAAAATACATGAACAAAAAAGTGATCTTGTTGGCTGGCGCAGTAGCGCTGGCTGGCTGTAGTGATACATCTGTACCGCCGGGCCCTGAGCCCGGCGAAGCTTTATCTGGCGGCGGCACAACTGTGTATGACCAGAGTCGTAATGCTTATTCACTTCCTGCCGCCAATCTTGGCTTTTCCGAACAGCTTGATTTCAAAGTTGGTAACAGTTTTTTCAAAGCTCCCTGGGTAACAGCTCCGGCGACAACAACTGCAAGAGATGGCCTTGGCCCATTGATGAACACCAATGGTTGCCAGAACTGCCATATCAAAGATGGTCGTGGTCATGCACCTATGCCAGATTCTCCCCATGCTGTTTCGCTGTTAATTCGATTAAGCCGACCAGCACAAACAGAAGCGGACTGGGAACAGATTCGTAAAGAAGGTGGGTTGCCAGACCCTGTTTACGGCGGGCAGTTGCAGGACTTTGCTAATCCTGGAATTACTCCGGAAGGTAAGGTGACTGTTGAATATACACTGCAAACAGTCGCTCTTGCTGGAGGTGAAACTGCAGAATTACGTAAGCCGGTTTTCCGGATTGTGAACCCAGGCTATGGAGAGTTTTCACCAGATATGGAAATGTCTCCCCGAGTGGCTCCTCCCATGATTGGCCTTGGATTACTCGAAGCTATCTCTGAGGAAAATATCCTTGCTCAGGTTGATGCTGATGATAGCAACCAGGATGGAATCTCTGGTCGGGCTAACTGGGTAAAAGACCAAAAGAGTAATAAACAGGCTCTTGGTCGCTTTGGCTGGAAAGCAGGCCAGCCATCTTTGCAGCAACAAAATGCAGGCGCCTTCGCCGGTGATATGGGTATTACCTCCACATTTTTCCGTGATGATTGCACCGAAGCTCAGCAGAAATGTTTAAGAGCTCTTGATGGTGGTGAGTTTGAAGTGCCGGATAACATTCTTGATGATGTGACGTTTTATACCCAGCATCTGGCTGTTCCTGCCCGTCGTAGTGTTGATAATCCGGAAGTTTTGAAGGGTAAACAGCTGTTTGCTGAAACTGGTTGTGCTTCCTGTCATACACCGTCTTATAAAACCGTTAAGCAGGCTGCAACCAAGCAGCTGTCTGATCAGAAAATCTGGCCTTATACCGATCTTCTTCTTCATGATATGGGAGAAGAGCTGGCGGATAATCGTCCTGAGTTTTTGGCTAATGGACAGGAATGGCGCACACCTCCACTTTGGGGAATAGGCTTGGCACAGACTGTGAGTAAAGAAGCCACCTTTCTTCACGATGGCAGAGCCCGAACGTTGCTTGAAGCTGTACTCTGGCATGGCGGTGAGGCACAGATTTCCAGAGAAAAAGTTGTAGCTATGGCTCCCAATGACAGAAAGGCTTTGATTCAGTTCCTTGAATCCCTGTAAGTTGTGCTTAGACAGCCATGAGCCGAAAGTGTCCACTCCAAAGTATGAAATACATGGGCACTTTCACGGTAAAGAACAATCGATAAGACACAAATAATGATTCGTTGTACCTTTCCAAGAAAAATTATCGCAACTTTTGCAACGGTGTTTGTGCTGGCAGGTTGCCAGCCTGCAGAGCAGGAGCCTGAGGTTAAACTGGCACTAAGTACGGCGAATGTCGTGAAACCTCTCTATGACAGCCTGTCGCAAGACCTTGGTCTGTTAAATGAAAGTGCTGAAAATTTTTGTAAAGCCCCTTCTTCTGACGGTTTAGTAAACGTCCAGGAAAGCTGGAAAACGGCTATGGGAAGCTGGCAGGCAGCAAGCATTGTTAACTTTGGACCTGTAACTCTCGGCAGCATGGCCTGGAAATTTCAGTTCTGGCCAGATCGTAAAAACCTGATTCGTAAAAAAATCGAATCAGCGGTGGATAAGGCGAACAAAGGTGAGAAAGAGTGGACCGATGCCAATATCGCCAAAGCCAGTGTTGTTGCTCGTGGGTTAGGTGGTGTTGAGTATCTGGTGTTTGATTCCGAAGCGTCCTCACTAGCTGGCGAGCCAGTGCGTTGTCAGTATCTGCTGGCAGTTATTGGTGATATGCAACGCAATGCTAAACGTCTCAGTCGTGGCTGGCAGGAAGGTGAGCAGCGTTACCCTGAAGAGTTAAAAACCATGGCCCAGCAGGGCTATGAAGGTTCTGAAGAGCTGTATCAGGTCAGCGGTTTGCTGGTGAATAGCCTTTATGCCTCTATGGAAACATCTATCCGCAAACTGAAAATGCCTTATGGCAAGGATGATGCTCAAAGCGGTAATTCTTACCTGGCGGAATCCTGGAGAAGCCAGACGTCACTGAATCATTTGAGAACGACGCTGTCATCTTCTTACCAATTGTATTCTGCCGGAGAAGGGTACGGGTTGGATGACCGACTTACTGGCGTTGATGACGAAGGTCGAGCAATCGCAGATGAAGTAAAAGCTGCATTTCAGAATGCTGAAAACATTGTGAATAGCGAAGCCCTGAAAAACACCACTCTTGCTGATGCTGTTCAAGACAGCGATAAACGGGAAAAGGTAGCCCAGCTTATTGATAGTCTCACCAGTCTGAAAAACCTCTTTGGTAGTAAAGTGCCGGATAAACTGGGTATCCCTCTTGGTTTTAATTCCAATGATGGTGATTAATCAAAGTCCGGTTAGAACGTTCGGTTAAAGCAGTATGTTGTCGCGTAGAGAGTTTCTTTCCCATTTATTAATGAGCGGAGCCGCTATTGCTGCGGGTTCGCTCACTGGTTGCTCACTTTCCCAGAATGCATCTCCACTGTTGAGTGTGGCTCGTGATCGAAAAGGGCAGTATTCCATCCGCATATTTTCTCCGGAAACTGTCCAGCAGAGTGTTTTGAATATTCCTGACCGTGCCCATGCACTGAGTTTGCATCCGTCTGGCCGAATAGCTGTATGTCATGACCGCAGACCCGGGCGGCGAATGTATATTGTTGATCTGGAAAATCAGTCTCTAAGCCGCACTCTTGAAGCAGAGCCCAACAGACACTTTTTCGGACATGGCGTTTTCAGCCCAGATGGTAACTTGCTGTATACAACAGAAAACGATTACCAGAAGGGCGAAGGTGTTATTGGTGTTTACCAAACCAGTAACTGGACGAGGGTCAATGAATTCCCTTCTCACGGTATTGGCTGCCATGAGTTGGGCCTGCACCCTGATGGTGAAACTCTGGTTATGGCAAACGGAGGCATTCTTACCCATCCGGATCAGCCTCGTAAGAAATTGAACCTTGAGTCTATGTCTCCAAAGCTCAGTTATATCAACAGGCATACTGGTGAATTGCTGGAAGAAAGAAGTTTTGGGCACCATCAGTTAAGCATTCGCCATCTTGATGTTGCTGACGATGGAACTGTTGTTATCGGGATGCAGTATCAAGGAGATAAAACAGATATTCAGCCTTTGGTGGCTATCCATCGTCGGGGTGAGGCTATTCAACCTATGGTAGCTGACGATGACCAGTGGCTTGAGTTATCTCAATACATCGCCAGTGTTGTTTGTTTGCCGGGTAGTCAGATTGCAGTTACGACAACTCCCAGAGGAAACCGAGTGGTATTCTGGGATATTAATGCCCGCAGCCAAATTGCCAGTTTCCATGTTGCGGATGTGGCAGGTGCAGCATTAACCGGAATCAATCAAATTACAGTGAGCAACGGTGGTGGTGAGTTAATTACATACTCCTTTGAAGGAAATGATGTGAGGGAAACTTCCCGTCTGCGGTACCCGAACATCAGCTGGGATAACCATATGATCAGCGCTTAAATTGCTCCGGGCCTGATATTAGGGATTCCTAATGCTTTCTGGGCTGCGTCTGCACATTTACAGGTGGCCATATTGTTTCCGCAGAATCCTCTGAAACCCATTGCCCCCAGACTAACGCGGAGGCCAAAAACGACAATAGCTGTTGTGGGAAGTAGAGCACTCCTAGCCGTGAGTTTATTTGCACCAAGTTTCTCAGCCACATCACCGATAAGAGATTTTTTTGGGCGGGAAATATCTATCTGGACTGAGTGGCTATCTTCGAATAGGTCAAGAGTATTCGACTGGATATGTGCATGGGTTAAAAGGTCACGCCACTTCTGTTCGGTATAAAACGCATCTTCTTCCGAGGACGCCTCAATAAGAGCCTGAACATAATGCCATTTTCCCGTATCAGGAGAAGCAAAGCGTGTTATCAAATACGTGACTTTCTGGGGATTCCCTTCTATTACCGGGGTTGAGGCGCGAATGCTGTGAAATCGCTGGTGGTCATGAATAGGGTCTGATTCTACAGAAACATTCCGATAAAACCGTTGGAACTCCGACATTAAGGATTCATTAGAAATCGTTTCTTGAGACGTGGTAATGGTTAAGGACGGTGTGATTTTGCAGCCATGACATAAATACAAATGTTGCCAGCCATGTTCGGTATTCGTTACTGCTACCTGAGACCAGTTGCTGTCAAATAACCGAAACCCTTCTCCATAAGCGGAATGGCAAAATATGCTGAGAATGAATGCGCCGGTAAAACAAAGATAAGCTGTTAACCTAGAGAGATTTCCCCCGCCGTTTATTCCCACGTAGCGCATCCTTAAACTGTCCCCCTTTCAATCACGCCAGAAAAGGTAGTTCAGGAATATCAGGCTTGCCTGTTATTTCAGAGGCGGAGGTAGTGAAACACAAACAGGAAGTGGCTCATTTAGCAGCGATTGCCAGATATTTTCCCAGCCTTTGTGATGAGTAGCTCCCTGAATTGTTTTACCGGTGATGCAATCCTGTTTTCCAAACCAGGTGCGATAAGCTGTGTAAACAATCGGGGGGACGATAGGATCATCAGCCCCGGAAAAGTGCAACTGGGGAATATCATCCAGCTCACGGGTATATTTTACCGGGCTGAGTGCTTTGGGCATAAAAGAGACATTGTGCATCTTATTGATATAAGCCGGATCCAGATTGCCAGCCACTGTTCGGATAGATGTAATATCCCTGCGCTTGGTTGCAGTAACCAGCGCAATGGTTGCCCCCCCGGAAAATCCTACTAATTCAATATTCTGGTAATTGCCGCGAGCTTTTAAAGCCGTTAAAACCTCATTCACAGAATCAACAGCTTCGGCACTGAAACGCAGATCAGTCCAAACATTGATATTGCACAAGCTGTTCATATAAAACTGGCATGGGCGGGCTATATAAGCTTTGTCGGTTGCCGGGTCTGAAGCCATTAAATTAACAACTAAACGACTTCCCGGTGTCGGATCCATAGAAGGTCGTGAGCGACGAACCCAGGCTTTACCATCGCCTTCAATATATACCCGCAATGTTTTGCTTTTACCGGGCATAACCTGAAAAGTTTGCAGCGCGTAATGGGTGGTGGAAATAACCTCCGGGCGAGCGTCAATCTGCTGGGATATCTGGTTAACAAGCTTTGTATGATCAAGAGGTGTGGCACACCCTGCCAACACCAGTAGGGCTGTTACAAAACAGAAAGCAGAAATACGTCGGATCATTTTTATTATTAATTTACATCTGTCTCTTTGCACTAAAGTCTACCATGACCTCAGCAGACCCTATAGCCCCAGATAATGAATCACCATTCTTGCCGCAAGCATTCCTCCAGCGGCACCGGCAAATGGAACAGGGCTTATCATTTCCCCCTGAGCTGCTGCGAAAGCGATGCCTGCTGATGTTGGAATGCTGAAAACCATATCCTTAAACGTTGCATCAGATTTGTTATCCAATGCCAGGCTGGCCATCTCTCTTACCAGGTGAACTGCTAAAGCACTGATTGCACTGGTTGCCCAGAGAGGTAAGTGGAAGCGGTATTTCAACGCAAAGGCACCACCAGATGATAGTACTCCAAAGAGTGCACCTGAAGCTGTGGCCTGAACAATATCTACGGCATCGTACTGGTCCCATTCCCATGGAGCTCTTTGATCATAGAGAATCTTCTTTCCCGTTTCAGTAATGACTCCCAAAGTTGCTCCGGCAGCTGCCCCTGCTGCTACATGTTGCAATAGATGTTTTTTCCAGCTGGTCTGGAACAGTTCGTTACTTATCTTTTGATGAACAACTTGTTTGGTGTCTTCGAAGGAATTTGAGGCCTGTTGAATATTCTCTGTTGAAAATGGTGACCTCTGTATAGCGATTTTCTCAGGATTTGGAGTTTCCAGTGCATCATAAAGAGTGGGTTTTATATCCGCTACATTTGCTCCCAGCCCGCCTTTGGTGGCGATTTCAGCAAGGCTCTCATCAAGTTTTTTCTTAATTTCTGCAGTCATATCTTCTGGTGGCGCTTCCAGAAAACTCTTTAGTTGAGAAAACATTCCATCATGCAGAAGAAAGGTACGAGCGGCAGTATCCTGGTTAAGACTGTCTTGTATTCCCGAAAGGGCATTCTGCAGAGATTCATGATGCACATGAGACTCCAGAGCCCGTGTGCCAAATATAAGATGCCCGGGAGCTTTCCCATGTTTCACTTCTTCAGTCAGGCCAGCGAGGGATGAAAAAGCGTTTCGCCACGTTAAGTAGAGGTTGCCATGATGGCTGGTAAGAATGTCTCTCTGGTCTGTCCAGGGTGTTACTGATGAAAATGGATAAGCGTTGACAAGTGTGGAGTGAATAACTCGTCCAATTTCATTTAACTCATGAAATACCCAGAAGTTGGCCAAATGGCTTTTTAGCATTCTGTCGGCAAAGTGGGACTGATTGCCGTGTCTGCAGTCAGTGTTTGGCTCTTGGTAAACAGATGCCCAGTCTTTTTGAAGCTGCCTTTGAGGTGGTGGTCTTTGGTAAGAATGTTCTGGTGGCTTTTGCGGAGACAGATGCAGGCGTCTGCCAGACTGATCTGGCAGACAAGTGCCGCTGGCACAAAACAGTACCAGCAACAAGCAGAATGAATGACTGATTCTTTGCACAGAAGTACTGCCTCTCTATGGGAAGAGAAGAAATAGTGCAGAGAAGAGAGTGTGGCAAGCTGCCCTGCGTAACAGGGCTGCATTTGGTTGGATAAAGCTATCAGGCGACAGCCTGGTCAGCTTTCAAAGCCTGGTTGGCGGCTGCCAGCATGGCTTTCAGGGAGGCAAGAACAATATCCCGATCTATGCCTACACCGCAGTAACGTTGGCCATTAATGCTGGCGTGCACATAGCTGACAGCGCGAGCATCAGAGCCATTGTCGAGAGCATGCTCGCTGTAATCGAGAATGTCGAGGCGTATTCCCAGCTTCTCCAAACCACTTGAGAACGCGTCCAAAGGACCTTTGCCACTCTTATTTATAGTGATGGTGTCAGTCTGGCAATGCAGCTCAACTTCAACGGTATCTTCCTGGTTGGAATGTTCCAGTCGATAGTTGCCAATACTCCAGCCATCTTCCTTAGCCATAAACCGTTTCTGGAAAATCTGCCAGATCTGGTCACCGGAAATTTCCGCTGCATTATTCTCAGCTTCAGCCTGTACAGCTGCGGAAAGAGCAATCTGCAACCAGCGGGGCGTCTGCAATCCCTGCTCCTGCTCCAGAACAAAGGCAACACCGCCCTTGCCGGACTGGCTGTTAATACGAATAACTTCCTGATAATCGCGGCCAATATCTGCCGGATCTATAGGCAAATAAGCAACTTCCCAAGGCTCATTCTCTTTGCGGCGATGCAGGCATTTGCGAATGGCATCCTGGTGGCTGCCGGAGAATGCCGTATAAACCAGTTCACCAAACCAGGGGTGCCGGGGATGAACAGGAAGACTGGTGGTTTCGGTATAGACTCGAATCACATCATCGGAACGGGACAAATCCAGAGTTGGGTCTACACCCTGGCTATAAAGATTCATCGCCATGGTGATGATGTCCATATTGCCGGTTCGCTCACCATTACCAAACAGAGTGCCTTCTACTCTGTCAGCACCTGCCATCACTGCCAACTCGGCAGCAGCCACAGCACAGCCACGGTCGTTATGAGTGTGAACACTGCAGATCACTGACTCACGGTTATTAATGTTGTCGAGGAACCATTCAATCTGGTCGGCAAAGATATTGGGAGTAGACATCTCCACGGTGGCAGGCAGGTTTAAAATAACCGGCTTTTCTGGAGTGGGTTGCCACACGTTCAAAACGGCATTGCAAACATCTACAGCAAAATCCAGTTCTGTGCCGGTGAAACTTTCTGGTGAGTACTGGAACACCCATTCCGTGTCAGGATGCTTTTTCGCTTCTTCTGCCACCATACGTGCACCATCTGCGGCAATTTTGATAATGCCGGCACGGTCGCGCTGGAAAACCTGCTCACGCTGAACGGTTGAAGTGGAGTTATAAACATGAACAACCGCACGGCGACAGCCGCTTAAGGCTTCATAGGTACGGGTGATTAAGTGTTCGCGAGCCTGAGTCAGTACCTGAATGGTGACATCATCAGGAATCATTTTTTCGTCTATCAGCTTGCGAACAAAATCAAAGTCCGGGCCTGATGCAGCAGGGAAGCCAACTTCGATCTCTTTAAAACCAATTTCAACGAGCAGCTGAAATAAACGACATTTTTGCTCTACGGACATAGGCTCAATCAGAGCCTGGTTACCATCGCGGAGGTCAACACTGCACCATAGAGGGGCTGTTTCTATGGTGTTATCGGGCCAGCGGCGATTCGCCTTCTTTACTGGAGGAAAAGCC
Source organism: Parendozoicomonas sp. 2304DJ65-17 (assembly GCF_058148445.1). NCBI lineage: Bacteria > Pseudomonadati > Pseudomonadota > Gammaproteobacteria > Oceanospirillales > Endozoicomonadaceae > Parendozoicomonas > Parendozoicomonas sp. 2304DJ65-17. The sequence continues at coordinate 138,283 of NZ_JBYVJV010000007.1, read as the reverse complement.
CGGTATTTGTTGTGGTTAAATGTGTTTTGGGATGATCCCTGTATTTCTGCGTTGTCCATAGTTGCCCCTCTTTGTCTTGCCCCCTGAAAGCAGAAAGGCTGGCCATTCTTGACCAGCCTTCTCAGTATTCTGTGTTCTCTCCAGCTTTTTGGGCTGTTCCTTTGCGGCCTTGGTAAGGCTGCTATCTAACCATTGCACTTGTGGTGGTCAGGTTCTTCCCGGGTCTTACGGGGAGTCACTTTTGGCGACGGGTATATAGTAGATAAAGTAAAGGGGTGAATGATTGCTAATGTGGTGCTAATTACGTCTTTTTTAGCAATAATCTGTCCTATATTATTTAAATGTCAGAATATAATTCTAATTATGTGATTGGTGCTGCAATGAGTGTGAATTTTGATCGATATGATCTGCGAATTTTGGAAGAACTCCAGAAGAATGCCCGTATCACCAATCAGGAGCTCGCTGACCGCATCGGGCTGTCACCATCCCCCTGCCTGCGCCGGGTTAAAGCACTGGAAGAGAGCGGTATTATTCAGGATCATGTCACCCGTCTGACTCCAGGCGCTTTAGGTCTGAAACTCACCGCTTTTATACATATCAGCATGGATCGCCATACGCCCGAGCGGTTTGCCAATTTTGAAAATCATGTGCGTGATTATCCTGAGGTTGTGGAATGCCACCTCATCACCGGGCAGGCGGCAGATTACATGCTGAAAGTGATGGTGCCGGATATGGAGTACTATCAGGAATTCCTGCTCAACAAGATTACGCCTTTAGAAGGTGTAACCGGGGCTCACTCCAGTTTTGTACTGCGTGCTCCAGTCAGCAGAACTGAGCTGCCATTAAAGCATCTGGAAAAATCAAAGCATTGAGACCTTTTCAGATTGATTACGTGCTAAACATCCAGCCCAAACTTTTTTTCAGGTAGTTCATAGCCATAGCGCCTGCACTGCTGGGAAGAAGGCTTGGATCAATAGGGAAGCCATACCTCTGAGCTGCTGATTGGTAACTTTCCTGAAGCTGTTTATTCTCTGGGCAGAGAACCAGCGCCTGCCGGAAGAAGTTTTGAAACTGTTCAGCTGCTGGCTGACTAGAACCATATATTGGCAACATCTGTCTTAGAGTTTGTGTGTAAACATCCAGTTCAGATTCGTTCAGGTGACATTGGAGTTCTTCTATAAGGCCGCCAGGATCCTGGGTGCATTTTTCACTAATTATTTTTTCCATTAGCGCGCTTAAGGCAGCACGATCTTCAGCAAAGTGGCTAATACCCTTTATGCAAATATCGTTGGCTTTGTATCTGAACATTCTTGGATCAGTTGAAACGTGACTGCACATCAGTTTGGCCATTTGGGTATAGGCTTCAGTTTTATCCGCCCAAAGCTCAATAACTTTTTCCGCAAACTTATAAGTGCAGCTGGATTCACTGTAGTTCCTTAAAGGAGGCAACAGAGCTTGTAGTTTCTCTATATGTTCCCAGGAGGTTGTAGCGCCCAATACACCATAAACATGACGAAGCAGTGGTTCAGGGTTATCTGTTGTTTTGTATGCGCAGATGTAATCCAGAATCTTGCAGTAGGCTTCAGGGTTGCCTTTGAAATCATCTAGAGATTTTACAAGTAAACGATGAGCTGTTTCTCTGCAGTGTGCTGAATCTTTTTCTAACAGGATTGCGGCACAGGAAGAAACTAACTCTGGCGAAGCAGGGAATGAATCCATTAACAGTTCACAAAACTCTCGAGTATCGTCTTCGCTCAATTCTTCTGCGGACAGAATCTTTTCGACAACCCTTGCTCTTGGTGCTCTGGAGAGCAGTAATGATAAAGGAATATTAAGGTCATATTCGCAGATATCGGACAAAGTCAGTTTCACCCAGTCGTTGGAATGTAAATAGGGGGTGAATTGAACAAAGTTCCGTATTGCCAGCTCAGGAGAATTGCCACAATTTTTTTGGATCGCACTTTTCAAACAGGCTACTCCGGATGCATTGAACTTAACCTGCGAATTTTTAGCTAACGAATGAAGATCCTTCAGGCTCAGACTGAACCCTTCAAACTCACCAACCTCTCCATCTTCTATAACTTTACGTAGCAGATGTTTGTACATCATTTGGTAGCCTGACGAATCAGAAGAGAATGCAGGCATAGCCTTCATCAATGATGTTTTATCTAACGTGGAAATGCGAGATTCACAGATCTCAAGTGCCTGTGGATTATCGTTGGCATATCTGATGAGTACGGATAACGCTAACGTACTTAATTCTGCTCTCTGAATAGCCAGAGCCAGAATATCCTCATTGAGCACTTTGTAATGAGAAAGCAGATTTAAGAGTTCTACTAGTTGCGGCTCATCGAAGTCTTTGGCGTATTTGAGGATTAATACCTGAGCTTGGGAAAAACGCTTCGCTGCAATCAACTTTCTGGCTACGACTGTTGCTCCCGCCAAAGCTGATGGAGATGTTGGCGCGTAGTTATCCTGTAAATGATGGCAGAGAGGGTCAAGGTCTGAATCAAGCAGTGTAAACTCTTCGAACGCAGATGGATCACCACTTGCTGTCAGGCGAACTAATAATATCTCACGCAATACCTGATAAGCTCGTGTCCCAGATGGTGTTTTGGGGAGGGCCTGTTGCAGCAATTTCGTATCGGTGTTTTCCAGTTGTGCCATACAGGCCTGCAAAGTGTGGGGAGAACGATCTGCTGTCCTTAGCGTCATCAGCAGAAGTTCCAGTGCAAGTGCTTCCCTGTTTGATATCAAGGTATGGCAGGTTTCTTCATTGATGCCTAACCAACGAAGTCTGCTGACAATTTCGCTGTATTGCTCTTCGGTAAATAAAACCTGATGCTCTGCAAGCAATTGAAGTGCTTGGGGAGTACGTTTTGCACTTATCTGGAGTTTAATCAGTGAGTACATAATCTGATTACACTGGTCCGAATCCTCACACTTTAAGAATGCTTCCTCCAGCTCTGTAGTAAGGTGGTCAATATCATCTTCATGATCTTCAGGTTTGTTAAAAAGCCACTCTACATTTTCCAGTTTGCATCCTTGCAAATTACATCCCTTCAAATGATAGGAGGGGCGATGCTCTTCGCCGGTGTCCTCGCTGTCGTTAACACGAACTGCGACCTGGCTATCGAAGAACATGACATTGCTTAAGGTTGCCCCAGCGAAGTCTATGTTCTGGATTTGGAGCCGACTAAGCTGGCATCCGCTGAGATGAACGTCGCGAAGGCTCTCCAGTTTACCTAAGTGCAGATTAAGATTATGGGTGAGCAGGGTGTAAAATTGGCTTTCACCTAACCTTGTTACAAGTAAGGCATTTGTGTTTTCTAGACCATTCGCCAAGGTGTTTTCAAACTGTCTGTACAGGTCTCTGAGAGGGATGCGATAACTGACCATAGTTTCCAGCGGCCTTCCGTCCAGCCAGGGGTCAAGCCCTGCTTCCCTGAGTTGTCTCATAAGCAGATCGTATGTGGCCGGATGTGGTGTGGTAACGCTTTCCAAACATTCCGGAAAGCTCAACGAGCCAGCAAAGTTACATTGAACGTGATTACTGGAAGAGGCTGTTGCCAGCATGTCATTTTGGGTGCGTACTGCATGACGAGTGAACCAGGGGTGGCACTGCCCGGCACTCTCTTGGAGAGGAGCCTGATCGAGGCGATCAATTGTCCAGTCCTTGAAAACCAGGTTGTCTTCTATGCAAGTTTCTTGCAGCTTCCTTACATGTGTATATACGACTTTCCCCCCCCCACTGATGATGTTGGAAAAGCTGGTGATTCCTGGCTTTGTGCCCGTGTCAGTCCTTTCAACATGACTACACAATGCCAGGTTGCCTTCAATAAGATGAGGCCAAATCTGTTTGAACGGGTCTCCATAGTTCGGATTATGTACCGGTCTGAATTTCTTGCGTTCCTCTCTTGATACGAGCATCTCGCGAGGGCGCATATAAACAATCCGGCCATTTATCCGGCGGGTATAATCTGTCCAGGCTGGGGCTGCACTAAAGTCAGAGTAGAGGCTTCTGTCTGGTGATTGTTCTACTTTCTGGACGTAATCCTGTTGCATCTGTTCAGTTGTTGGCCGTGCACAAGAAAGCCCGATATTTTCAAGCCAGTTCAGGGCATTATTAATGGCCTGCATATCCTGGCCTTTTATGGTCAGGTGCAGATTGCCTTCAAAAGACCAGGCATTTGAATCCGGACCATGGAAGCCAAGCACTATAGGTTGATCTGGCAATGGCAGTGCGGCAGGTAAAGATTCTCTTGGGCTTCCTTTTTCCGGAAGGGTAATCTGGTGAAAGAATGTATTTCCCTTCAGTTGTACATAGTTCTTTTCTGGTATAGCACTGCCTCGTTGTTGATGAGCTTCCTGACATTCTTTATCACATTTATGCGGGACTTGATGCCATTGTCCTTGTTTTATTTCATATTCGGGAACAAGGTCTGTCCATGTAGTGCTGACAGTAGGGGGAAGGCAGGATGGAACTGCTCCTGTCAAAGGTGTTGCTAGGTTTCCGCCTGAGCTGCCATCCTCTTGCTGTGCGCGCTGCTCCAGAGCTATGACGCAGTCATTATGCTTTTTAATATCCAGGCCCCACTGCTGAACAAATGCAGTGTCTTCGCCGTAGTGTTTACTACGAGCTAAACGACCACCATTAGCCTGAGGAACATTTGCCATTTCCAGTATCATGCCATCGCGGAGTTGACGGACTTGATGTGCAGTTTCCTGAAAATCTTTTCTGAGCTCTGGCGTTAATGGCGCTTGTAATTTGTCGGGTACAAAATATTCAAGTCGTTGATCAAGTTCCCCGTAGCAACGATCAAGACCAAGAGTATCTGCAAGCCAGGCTGTTTTCTCTGGACTGAGCTTGAGAGATACACGGGTTTCACCCTGGCCATTAATATCAAACTGATGTGAAATGAGTATGCGATTGTCTTGAATACTTGGGCAGCTGACCGCCTGCTGGTAGCCGTGGTGCCCTAAAGCTTCAACAGCTAAACGCTCCGCTTCTATCACAGGAGGTAACTCTTGTGGATAGAGCATCGCAATATGGCCAAGGCGCTCAAACAGTGTGGATGCAAGATAACGTTTAGCCCTATCTCCATCGGGGCCATGGGTTCTAACCATTTCATTAACAAGAGTTGGAGCCTGCTGCAAAAACGCAGGCACTGCTGCAGCTATGTCCTCTGGCTGCAGTTGACCGAATATGCTGAGTGAGTGCGGGTTGTTCAGGTTCATCGGCATTCGTTTTGGATCAAGTTCAAAAACGCTACCAAAGAAGCCGCCATGGCCGTTGTCATCCTGTTTTTTTCGGGTGTAATCACTTTGGTAATATCCACTGCCTGCCCAGTTGAGAACGTGAATGTCACCTTTAGCATCAGCCTTTATGCGGTCTGGTTTGTGGCAGAGTGCATCACAACCAAGCCAGGCAGCAGTCAGGAATACTCGGGCAAGTTGTTTTTTGCTCAGCTCTTTGGACATCGGTGAATTTGTAGAAGCTGTTTCAAGCTCTGGAACCCACGGTGTTACCAGCCAGACTTGCCTTTCATTGCTTAAAATTTTTGGCTCTGGTGTCGCAATGCCACAGCTTCTGGCCAAACCCGCCATAAGTATTTCATGACGGGCTGCTGCTCTGCTGGCAACGGGCTTGGCGTAAAACCATTGGCCACTTTGACTATCGCAATATAAGCCTTTTTTCCTGGTGTCGGTGTGAACAGGTACAAGGGTTGAGAGGCTTGGCTCCTGGAGAGAATTACTCTGTCGGTGTTCCTTGTGAACAGATGCAACTACTAATCTCTCGCTCAAATGTGTGAGTTCTGATAAAGCCTCAGGCAGAGAAAGTTGCTTTGTTGCGTGTTCTTTTTTTGGACGAGCATAAGGTAAACGTTGAGTTTTGCCGTGTGGTCGACAATGCGGTGTTTTCACCTTCAGGCTGGATGAAGGTGTACCTCCGTTGGCTATGCGGCGATATACGCGCGAAGGGTTTTCCGTAATACTGAAAACAGTGTCATCCCTTCTAAAAGGGATACAGCCTATATGATCAGAGGTGAGCCACCTCTGTAACTCCTTTGCCTGTGCCGGGTTTGCTGACTTTATTTGAATCAAACCAAATGTTTCATCCGGAAAAAAACCCGCTTCTGTAACTGAACTCATACCATTCTCAGGGCTATCCGGATATACGTCTGCTCTGGCACCAGAAATTTCGACTGATGCGCCAGGGAAGCGTGCTTGAAGAGCTTTTTGAATGCGCTCCTGTTCAAATGACAGATAAGAGAAAATGTCTGTACATTCCGAGCGTAAAGGTCGATCTCCCAGTTTACCTTTCCGCATATCCTGAAAACTGAACCATTGCCACTTGTGGTTATCAAATCTCGGAACCGGCAGGGTTTTATCTTTAATATCTGTGCATGTTTCAAACCCAGCTGGTTCTACCATGTAAACAGTGCGAGATTCTGAACTCACCTCAGGGAAGCGGTTAGCTATATATTTTTGGCGTGCCAGCAATTTGTTGATGAGGTGAATTTGCTCGTGAGGCTCATTCGGACCATAGGTTTTTACCAGCTGAGCGATGGTGGGCGCAGGGATTGCTGCGATTCTCTGAACGCCAGCAAGGGTTTTTTGGGTAGGTATTTCTTTAAACAGTGTGTAGGCGTTTGGGTTGGCAGTTGAATCACTGAAAATATCCAGTTCTGTGACTTTATGGCCAAACCCACTCCCTTTTGGCTCCCCAAGGGCTCTGTAATTAAGTGTGCCATTGCAGTTTGTTCTCAGGCACTGCCCATCTTCGGAATAACAAAGGTTTGAACCGGCTGCGACATTCCAGTTTGCCAGCCATGCGTCTGCTGCATAACCATCATAGAGATTACTCCAGTGAGCAGCTGTTTCGGGCTGATCTCCTTTGAGGGGAATGTAAGGTGCTACCGTGCAGCAGGTGTTGTTAAGTATGAGCAAATGGTAGTCGAGCACGTTAACGCCTGCAGCCCGATAGAGTTTGCTGCCGAGAACCTCGTTACGGGCAATGTCAGGGTTACCATGCCATTTGATATACCAGAGTTTATTGGTCTTTTTGTCTCGATAAACGTGCGCCCCAAAGAGCGATCTCTCATGCTCTACCACTTCCAACTCCTCCCACTCCAATTGTGGAGGAGGTGCTAGTAGAGATTCCTGAGGTTCTGGGGATGGCTGGTTGTTTTCCAGAGGGGTCCAGCAATCAAGGTTGGCAGGCAGGATTGAAGATTGCGCCTGTGCTTCTACAACCGCCCCCAGGAGTGGACAAAGTCCAGCCTTTGAATGTCCACCTGGTGATCCCCACGGTGAAAAAGATTTATTTGTGCAGGGGGCTCTGAGGATTTCTCCATAGCGATTTAGAAATATGACTCCGGTGTGTTGGGAGGCAGAACTTCTTAGTTTCTGTGCCAGACCGGATGTTGAAACAGGCAGAAGCAGGCCATTATGGTGAGGTTGGCTCTGGCAGTTTGCAGAAAGGATTTGCTCAAGTATGGGCTTTACTCTGCAGAGAAGCGTGTCAATGTCGCTTGTTCCCCAGAAGTCGAGGGCTTTGTCGGCATTTAATTCGGTGAGGGATACCTGTAGTCCCTCTGCCGTTTCAGTGAGTTTTAATCGAAAACCAAGGCGGTCGGGGTCGTCTATGGTTAATCGGTCAAACGTGTCCAGGCCTTCGAGAATCTTCTTTTTTTCTTCTGGATCTTCTGTCATTTGCAGTTGATCCAGTATTTTAAAGTTATAAACAAGCTCTCCGAGAGAGCGTTGCAGTAAAAGTGTGTGGATACGTTTCAGGTTTCTTAAATGAACTGGTTGGCAGCTGTCTGCAGCTGTCACCGGCTCATCGGGAAGTTGGAAGAACTTTGGTTTTTCGTTGTAGCAGTTATAGTTGGCCTTACCGGTAGAAAGGTCGATTCTGATTCGTTCAGGAAGATAGCTTGGATATTCTCCACTTCTATGTTCTGCCAAAGGTGCTTTGTTTTTCAGGGGTATAGCTCCCAGAACCATGGCGAGCTGACATCTTTCTCCTCCCGAACAGTCAAGGCTTTGTGACAGATCAAGCTCTAACGAGTGGTCTAAATCCTCATAGCGAACCTGAAGTCCTCTAAGGAAAAACAAATCTTCAGCAAGATGCGCAATGTCGTCTGCGAGAGCTGGTGCCAGCAGGCAAGGCTCTGGTGCAGCTGTGCACTGTATGCCTTCACTAGCAGAAGTATCTATTTCCCCTTCATCATTCAGGCAAAAGAGAGTTTCAGAGCCTTTTATGGTATAAGAGATGGTGGAGCTTCCAATGGGACACTGTTTCTTTGGTGCAGGTGCATCGTCTATCGCATCGTCTATCGCATCGTCAGGTGCAGGACGTTTGACTGGGCGTTGTTGTGTATCTGATATTTGCCCGGGTCCTGAAGCCGGAGCCTTGGAGTTAGGGTCGAAAAGCATGCACCTGTCCTTCTGTTTATCCAGTTTCTTGAAAAAGGCGTCCTGTTTTGATTACTTGAGTGGAATAAAATTCTTATCAGGGCAGTTACCCCATCAAACGGGAATGGAGACAGGTAACAGCATTGTCAGAATCACTCACTGCATAACTCTCTGGCTTTTTGTCTAACAGGAACTGTTAGTGCAAAAGGGAAGGGAATTGCCATGAACAAGCCTGTCTACGAGGAAGAATCGTATATTCAGCAAGCAGAGCTGTTAGCCAGCAGTTATAAACGCAGTACGGGAAGAGATTTAATCGAGAAGTGCAGAGCATCTGCAGAATTAGCCCGCAAAATGTTCAATGGATCTCTGGCTATTGCCTCAAGTGGTATGGATGGTGACCGTTGTTTTAACTTCGGCACCCAAAGAGCGATGGATGCATTTGAGTTGGACTGGAACACATTGCTTGTTACGCCTAACCAGCAGCATCACGATGTTATAACGGAAGAAGAACGGAAGGTTTTCTTTTCTGCCATAAACAAGCATGGCTTTATTGATAACCCACCGGGGATTCGCCTTTCTTCTTCAGGGCGAAGGTTTCAGTTAATCAAAAGTACAGTCTGGGAGGTTTTCGACGAGAAGGGTTTCTTTAAAGGTGCAGCCATTGTTTTTGAAGACTGGGCGTACCTCTAATCTTGTCGATCAGTCTTGGGAAGCTAGGGGCACATGTGAGGTGGTAATTGTGCCCCTGACGTTGGAAAACAACTTTAATGTTATTCCCCTGCCCAGTGAATCTCTTTTTCCAGCAAGATCATTTGAGCGTCCGGGCTCCCAGCTCCCATGAGCCAGGTTTGAGTCTGGTCCCCATAGTTATGATCTATCCGAGCCTTGTACCAGAAGAGAAGGTCCGAGAAACCATAACTTCCTGCTCTTTTGGCCCAGCCATCACCTGTTTCATCTACGAATCTTCCGGTGTAGCGCAATGAACCATCGGTGTTCACTTTGTCATAGCTTGGGTCGAAGTCGTTCATTGTGTGTCCGATCTTGCGTACCTGATTCTTAATAGCCTCTAAGTAATAGCTTCCCGAAGGCTGACTATTTACCGGAATATTAGCTTCTGTGAATGTGGGGAATCCCGCCATCTTGTGAACACCAGACCTTACGAATTTTTCTGTTTTTGCCATTAGATATGGGCGAGCTATTTCATAAAGAGCCATGCTGACGTACAGAGCCAGATCCCGTGGAACCCGGTATTGGGTCGATGCTTTTTGGTAATTACCTGATTCAAGGTTTTGGAACTGATTAACTACCAGTACACCCGGATTGCCCGGTAGCCATGCTGGCGGTTGGGTAAAATGCATGAATGTATTGAGGCTGGCATTATCAGAAACAGAAAGCGAGCCATTATCTTCTTTATGAATTTGGATACCAGATAAGAGGCTGCACTCCGAGTCTGGAGAAATCATTTTTTCCGATAAACAGTTCAGGCTGTTTGATTCCAGCGCGGAATAGTGAAAAGACTCTTCCTGATCTTTTTTCTGATGCCTGTCTTTCAAGCATTCCATCAGGGATTGACCATTAACATCCTGATAAAGAGTCTCTGTGAACCAGCCTTTTCTCCGAGTATGCCATTCAGCCTCGACCGTTGAAGATTTAACGACAATACGTGCTGAGTCAGCCTTTTGTTCAATAAGCTGGTTGATCAACCTGCCCATCGATTTTTGCCACTCGCCCTCCAGTTCTTCTATGTTCACCTGCGCTAAAGGGGTAATTTCAAGAGAGTAGTCATCTCTTCTGGAGGAATCGTAGGTGTAGAGCAGAAGGTCCACGAAAGCGGATTGATCCAGTATTGGATCCATATAAACAGGTACACGCCCTCTGGTATCAGTTTCGGTATAGGTTCTGTACCTTTCCCGAAGAAGCATAAAGAGCGGATAAGCTCTGGACGCCTGCCTGACTATATGGATACTCATAAATGCCATTGGTATGACAGATTTCGAGTAGAACCTGTATGCCCCGATACCCAGATTTTTGGCTGCCGAATGCAGAGTCATATGAAGAACATGATGAATCAATTGGCTATAAATAGCGTCAGTTCCCAGAGTCAGAAGAGTTCTTACAACGGAATCTGGAAAATGCACTTCCGGGAGAAAAACAGTTGAATCGGAAAGAGTGATATAAGTGCCAGCGGGGGCAACATGGATAAAAGGTTTATCCTGAGCAAACAAACGGCTGCTCGCAAAAATAAGCATGAGAGAAGCAATAAATATTCTGGTTTTATTCATTGGTGATGCTTATCGGGTTGAATGGGCGCGATAATCATAGACAAATTTGGCGAGAGGTCAGGGTAGAAATACACTCCGTAACCTGAAACCAATATTTTTATAAAAGTTGTTAATGCGTTGAGACTGAAAGGCCTCTTTAAGCTAAGAATTTGGCCTTATCCGCAAAAATAGATTAATTTAGAGAACTGTTAATTTATACAGGTTTTTGGCGGCGTGTCCGCAGTGAATCTATGGCGAGCACCAATACAGGAAAACAGTCGCAGGGAAATGGAAAATCTGTTGTCGTGTTGGCTGAAAAGCGGGATCAGGCCCGTCAAATCGCAGAAGCTATGGGCTGGCGTATTCAGGGAGACTCCGGTGTTGGGGAGTTGAATGGTCAGCCTGTGACCATTGTCTGGGCATCCGGCCATTTGCTTGAGTTGATGGAACCACAGGAGTTAAAGCCTGACGCCAGTTGGAGTAACCCTTCCACACTTTTGCCTATTCCAAGAAGTTTTGACCTGCGGGTCTCTCAGCCCCAGAAAGGCCGTAAAGGAAAGTCTCCAACTCAATACCTGAAAGTTATTCGCCAGCACCTGAAAGGCGCCGGAGAAGTGATTGTCAGCACAGACCCTGATCGTGAAGGAACCGCCATCGCCTGGCACCTGTTAGAACATTGTCGTTTTCGCGGGTCGGTTCGCCATGCCTGGCTGGTGGATGGTTTGGATAAAGCCGCAGTTCGCAAAACCTTTAACCGCTTGAAAGGCGGAGAGGAAATGAAATCCTGGTTTCGGGCTTCAGAAGCAAGAGCCCGATCAGACTGGGCTTATCAATTCGTTGTACGCGCGCTTACCTGTTACGCCCGCCATGGAAAAATGGGAAATTATCTGGGGCAGGGTTCTGGCCGGGAATCTGTTGTCTCAGTTGGCCGTGTACAAACACCAACGCTTTCTCTTGTGGTGCAGCGCTGCCGGGAGATTCGGAACTTTGTTCCTAAAGACCATTTTTTAATTGATGGTCTGTTTAATCTTGCAGAGCAGGTTATCTCTGCCCGTTACAATCCTCCGGTTACCGCAGAGATTATTGAATCCATGCCCCCCGGAGTGGAGTGGGAACCTTCCAAGAAAATCGTTAAAGAAGGCTCGCCAGAACCTATGGATACACCGTTGTTTGTGGGCGAACAGGAAGTGAATAACTTCCGGGACAGGCTTGTATCTGCAGGCAGTCAGGCGATTGTTGTAGGCAGCAAAACCCGTGATTTAAAACGTCAGCCGCCTATGCCCTGTGATCTTGCAGAGTTTCAGGCAGAGATGCATAAGGCCGCAGGTTTAACCGCTTCCAAGGCTCAACAGATTCTCGAAAAACTATACAACGATGGTTTGGTGACTTATCCGCGAACGGAACATGCGGAGTTGCCGGTTTCGTTGTATGAACCCAACGAACGCAATCCTGTACTTGAACATCTTTCACGAGTTCCTTCTCTGGGTATGGCCGCGGGGCGAGCCAGAGATATACACAACGGGCAGGATACTGGTTACGCACCGTTCAGACCTTCGTGTTTCACCACCAAGCCGATGGAACACTATGGGATAATTCCCACCCGCAAAGCTGCTCATCTGGATCGGATGTCTCGTCATGAGCAGCAGGCTTATGAGATTGTTGCCCGCCGTTATGTTCAGGCAATGTGGCCTGCCGCCCAGATACGTGAACAGAAACTGGTTATTGCTGTGCCGGCGGAAGATTTGCTGGGGAATAGCCACAGCCGCTTCACCACAACATTAAATGTTGTACTCGATCCCGGCTGGCAGCAGGCTTTCCCGAAGGAAAAGAAGTCCCATGATGAAATGTCACTGGTTCAGCCAATACCGGTGCAGAAACATATGCCCGCGCCGCTTCAGGAGGTGCGTTTATTAACCCGTACAACCCGACCGCCAGCATGGTTTACGGATCGCACGCTTATCAAGGCAATGAAATCTGTTGGTCGTTTTGTTCGTGACCCACAGTTAAGAAAACTGCTTCGGGACAGTGCCGGTATAGGCACTCCGGCAACCCGTTCCAGCATTCTGGAAACTCTACTGGCTAGAGAGTTTGTAGAAAGAAAAGGTGGTCGCCTGGAAAGCACACCAAAAGGTGAGGCGCTGGTGGATGACTTGCCACCATGGCTGGTGCAGGTGGAAACAACAGCGGTATGGGAAGACTGGCTGAACCGTATCTGTGAATTGCGTAGCGAAGATACAACTGCTTGTGAGCAACGGGATAAATTTGTTGGGCGCCAGCTGGACAGACTGGAAGAATATTTACATGAACTTCAACAGCGCCATGGCGCAGTGTCTGGCAGTGCTCCACGAGGGGGGAATCGTGGCCCTCAAGGTGGAGGCCCTCGCAAACCTACGCCGAAAATGCTGAACTTTGCCAAGGCTATTGCTCGGCAGATTGGTCAGCCACTGCCTCCGAATGTTGAAAAGGATGGAAGGGCCTGCAGCCAGTTTATAGACCAAAACAAAAATGCCCTTCAAAAGCCAAATAATAACCATCAGCAACCAGCTGCTACAGAGGCTTAACAAAACAAAACCATAGTGCTTTGCCTGCTGGCTATATTGCATGGAATGTTCGGAATGCAGGCCAAGCTATGGCAGAAGCCAACACTGTGCCTTTCAAACAATACCTATTCATTGCCTTGAGCCTTTTTATGTTGGCTCAGGGTTGCTTTGCTACGGAAGATCCTCTCGAACCAGAACTATTTCCTCCGGAACCTGAACCACCAATTCAGATAAAGCATAATATAGAAATTGATGGCTCGGCAGGACTGGGGACTTTGCCGGATTGGGCTTCTAATCAAAGTGGGACTTTTATGCGATACAGGGATCGCATAGTTTTCTTTGAAGGGGTGAAGTACGACGATTTCAAGCGTAATACCGAGTCGAATTTTATATACGGTGGGCTTTTACCTGCTTCTGGTATGGTGGCTTTGTATTCCTTTTTACGAATTATGGCAGAGTCTAATGGGTATATAGCTCCTGGAATTCGATCGGCTTCACACAACATGACTGTTCTGGCCATTATTTTTACAATTTACCAGCAGACCAAGAATGCTTATTACAACGGATGGTCTGCGGGTTATCTGTACATGGGCGCTAAGTTGCTTGGTGGTGTTGAAAGTCGTTTCAACTATGAGCGTTTCTATAGCTATCACACTCCACTTGCGAGTCTGGCGTTATTTTCCCGGTGGGCTTTAACAGGTCTCTGGAAGAGACGTGCCAATCAGATGGTGGGTAGCCTGGATATTCAACTTCCACCCTGCCTGCGCGAAAAGCTTTTTATAACCCTCGATGACAAAGGGAATAAAGAGTTTGCATTGAAGCTGTACCGTATACCTCTGGTTCTGCGCAACAAACGTAATGAGAAGACAACTGAAGGCTGCAAGGTGTGGAATCAGCTTGTAAAGATAATGGATCGAGGTCGAATCGATATCCTTACTTTCTCACTAAACAAGAATGAGGAAACAACAGAACTTCAGGTTGGCATCACTGATTATCGTAATCGTTATCAGAAGCGAATTGTGTTGGGAGTTGGGGAAGAACATTCAGAAAACCCATTGCCATGGCTTGAACAAAGACTGGTGGCCGGGGTTAAGAGAGAAGTGCCAGACCCTTCTTTCCGCAGCGTGCTGCATCCACGGCTTCTTAAACATGTGAACGATGCTTTGAGCTGCTACAGCGAACTTGGGGATAAAGAGTCTTATCGCGAGTGCACTCAAGGAACTCTGCATGTGCGGCAAAAATATGAGACGGGCTTTTTGGGCGATACGATTGAGTGCTCAACATTGGCCTGGTTGTATGAACATGAGCCCAAACCATTAAGCTGGGCGCAGGACAGTTATGAGAATACGTTCTTCTACTTTGGCCTGCCCGGAGCCAATATTCCCCGCCTGGTATGGTCAGACACTTATGCCGGGCCTGGCTTGGAGTTAAGGGATGGCTCTCCACAAAAATCTTTGCTCTGGCAATATCATTTTGATCAGGAAGCCAGTTTCGCTCTGAATAGCGAGCTTAACTATCTGCTGCGTTATGTGCCCCATATTATTGGGGGAAGAGTCTTTGTTCCTTTAATAAACGCATTCACTCCTTCTGCTGATAATGTTCCCTCAAACTCCAGACATTCAATGGAAGCCGTACTGGAAATATTAAACCGCTATGCTCCAGGGTGGCTGGCAAATGTTTATGAAATTACAGAAGCTACCGGTGGCCGGGGACGCTAGTTGAGTTTTTTCAACTCCTGCAGATCCGGGCAGTCGAGCTTATAACCTTCTCCCTGTAGTTGTTGGCAAACGTAACCAGAAGCAATGCGGTGAACCCTTGCTGTAGCATGAACCTGATCCCAGAAAAGGTATTTGTCAGGGTTTTCACAGACCGTTGCCTGCCGGGTCTGGAAGAGTGAAACCATACCCGGGTAACGGTCACAACCCGGTATATAAACATTGACGCATGGTCGATCCAAAACGCCTCCTTCAAGATTCAGATCATGGGCGATGTTCCGGAAAATTTCGCCAATATCCCCGAGAATTAGTTTTACCTGAGGCCAGGCATGAGCAGTGCCCTCGGCAAGCTTACGGACATAACTGTTATGTTCTTGTCCCCACTGAGCAACAACATCCCGTCGGGGGCCTTTATGGAAGCAGGGTGCCATTGCATAGTCAGGAACCAGCCCCCAGAAAATATGACGGGCTCCGGCATTGATAAGTTTGCGAACGTTGGTGAACTGGCGGGATACAACAACCGCTGGATCACTGAAACCATTGAGATAATCATTGCCATTAAAATAAACGGCATAGACGACGTCGGGATCAAGCTGTGGGTTGTGTTTTAAGTATGCATCGGTGACAGCAGAAAAGCTGGGCGGTAAAACCTTCCCCTGAAATATCAGCCGCAATCCGGGTAATCGTTTTTGATCCCAGGCCTGCACCAGATTGTCGAACAGGTTTGTTGTCCAGCTGGCACCAAAGGCCATATTTCGGTATTGGTTCGGATCGTTCAGATCAAGACCTGCGTATTGAGCAAGATATTCAACTGCAACCGGGCCATTGGAGAAATATCCACGGTTATAAGGTGGTGCTGGAAAGGTTGGAAAGGGGACAATTGATGGACCAACAGTCGTTACCAGCCAGGGAACAAGCCCTGCAAATACATCCTGAAAATAATTGGTTTTGTAATCTTCACCCAGAGGGTCTGGTTGCCCCATATAGTAATGGCTGAGTCGCCAGGTATTTACATTGTCGGAAAGGCTGTCTCCAAAAATCACCAGTCCTTTAATGGGCACAGGTTCAGAACTTGGTTTTTCATTGGCAAAACATGTTTGCGCTATAAGCCAGAATGCCGCCAGGAAAAATACTGAAACTCTGTTCGTCTTCTGTTTCCCGATGACTAATCTGGCTAATATCTGCAGCATGTATGGGATGCTCCGGCTTTTTGAATGCGGCTGTGAGCCTAGCAGCCAGTCTGGATACACTCCAATTTCAGCAGTTTGAGGAAGATAATGTCGTTCTATCGCTGGCAGGATAAAAACCTGATTCTTTCCTGCCACTTACAACCAAGGGCCAGTAAAGATGAGTTTTCTGGTTTGCACGGAGACAGCCTGAAGATTCGTATTAAGGCACCTCCGGTTGATGGCAAAGCCAATGGTTACCTGATCAAGTTTCTGGCAAAGCAGTTTGGTGTCAGCAAGCGTGATATTTCTATTATCAGTGGCGAGTTAAGCCGGGAGAAAAGGGTTTCTATTTCGGAGCCTGAAAAGATTCCGGACAATTTGAATATCTTTCTTCCCTGAAAGAGAGCGGTTCACTCAAGAAAAACCAGCAAGGCCATCACCAGCAGTAGAAACCCCATAAGATAACCAAAGTTTCGGCTCTGCTCCGGAGTCGACAGTAGCTTACTCAACGCAGTACCAAATCCTGCCCAGAGCATAACTGTAGGCAGACTTATAATTGTCATAAGAACTGTGATAACTGCTGCCGATTCCAGATACTCCGGCCCGTGAGTTGGAAACAGGCTCATGGCGGTTAAAGCCATCATCCAGACCTTCGGGTTTATCCATTGCAACCATGCCGCCTGAAGCAGACTGACAGGTTTTGCCAGCTGCTGTTCGCCAAAACTGCCGCTGAAGTTGCGTGCCACGCTCCACGCCAGATATATGAGATAAACAGTACAAAAGCCTTTCAACAGTTTTGGCAGTATGGGGTGAAGCTGGAACAACTGGCCGATACCCAGGGCGCAAAAAACCAAAAGACTGAATATTCCAAGGTTTACGCCGAATACCGGAGGCAGGGTTCTTCTGAATCCGTAGGAAATTCCTGAACACGCCAGAAGAAGATTTGCAGGCCCCGGGGTAACAGAAGCAATAAAGGTGAATCCTGCAGTGGCGAGCAGTGTTGTAGTTGAGATAAGCATGATGAAAAAGTAGCAGGTGAATGAGCTTGTACTTTGAATCAGAAAAACCGTTGAAATTGTCTTTGGTGTCTGGTGAATTTCGGCATGTGGGATATGGTTATTTCATTGTCTGTTCGCTACATTGTTCACTTTTAAGCGTAAGGACAGGCTCACTAGGGTTTAATTGTGAACACACCCTAAAAGAGCCGTTAACAACGGATGTTCGGAGCACTCAAACCGAACAAAATCTAGCGAGTATTCTCTGAGTGGTAGAAAAAGTGACAGGTATTGTCGGTGAAGGCGCACTGCCTTTTTATATTTATCCCCTGCTGATGATTGGCGGGCTCTGTGCCTTTGGGCTTCTTATTCATTACCTGTTGCGTAAGCGTTCCCAGAACAATATGTATCTGCAGGATCCTCTGTTTGATGGGCCTTCACGTTCTATCTATGGGTTGCTTGATGTGGCTGTTCGGGAGCACTTCACTTTATTCCGTAATGTTGCTGTCGCAGATGTTATTCGTTCGTCCGGTATGGTGAGCCCGCTTCCCGGAAAAATTCGTAACAGCCAGTTTGATCTTTTGCTATGTGATCGCCGCAAGATGCTACCCAAATGTGGCATTGTGCTGGTGGATAAAGGCGCGAATCTGGAAAAGGAAACATCCCGGCTGCGTGAGTTCTGTGACAAGGTTGATCTTCCACTTCTGGTTTATGAAACAGGCGGTTTCTTTGATGTGACCAGTCTGCGCCGTGATGTTTATCAAGCGACCGGGCTGAATGATGTTCTTGGAACCTGTGCGGTGGTTGGAGATTCCCGTGGATACGATGATTTGCAGGATGAAACACAGGAAGATCACTCGTTGGAGAGTCAGCCTGAGCAGGCGGAACAAGCAGCAGAGCGAGACTGCAAAAAGTGCGGAGCCCGCATGGTTGCGCGCACAATATCCAAAGGCAAACATGCCGGGCATAAAGCCTGGGTATGTGAAACCTTCCCAACTTGCCGCCATGCAGTTTTGATGGAAGAGATTGCCAGCTAGACTCTCATTTTCTTTGCCAAATCAGGTCAATTTTCTGTTGACCTGATTGCCTGATCACACCTTTTATTTCTACCAATGTATTTTTTTGTATTGCGTGTTGCTAAAGCCTTCACGTGCAGGCAGGATAATTCCCACAAAAAATAAAAATAATAAAAAGGTGTTCTATGGAATATCGCCTTCCGTTGGCAGAATTTGCCAACAATGTTTCCCGTCATCCTAATCAACAGTGGTTGCATCAACCAGATAATCGAGAATGGAGAACCTTAACCTGGGCGCAGGCTGATGATCAGGCTCGTCGTATTGCTGCCGGTTTACTTGCACAGGGGTTTGAGAAAGGTGATCGAATCGCGATCTTTGCAAAAAACAGTGCAGAGTGGTTCATCTCCGATCTGGCCATAATGATGGCTGGAATGATCAGTGTGCCGATCTATGCGACAGCTGGCACTTCCATGATCCAGCATGTGATGAGTCACAGTGAAGCCAAAGCAGTTTTTGTCGGCAAGCTGGATAGCACTGAAGCAGCAGAGCAGGCGTTTGAGAAAAATACACAGATTATTACTTTTCCTTATCCTACCTTATCTGGCACGGATAAATTTGCGGACTGGTTGGAGAAGTATGAGCCACTTCAGGAAGTGAATACGCCAGCTGCCGAGGATACTTTTACTCTGGTTTATACCTCAGGCAGTACCGGCTTGCCTAAGGGGGTTGTTCTTACTTACGAAAATATTGCTGCAGCAAGTAGCAGTGCTTCTATTTTGCATGACAGAAGCATTCCAAATCGCAGTATGTCTTACCTGCCTCTGGCTCATATCACTGAGCGCAGTGTGGTAGAAATTCTCAGCATCTACTCCCCGCAGGAAATTTTCTTTGTGGAGTCGCTGGACACATTTATTGATGATGTTCGTCATGCCCAGCCAACAACATTTGTATCAGTACCAAGACTTTGGACGAAGTTTCAAGCGCAGATTCTGGCTCAGTTACCAGATGAAAAACTTCAGAAACTTTTAAAGATTCCACTGGTAGGACGGTTGGTTTCCAGAAAGATACGTAAGGGACTTGGACTCAGCCATTCAAGGCTGTGTGCTTCCGGCTCTGCACCGATTTCACCAGGAATTCTGGAATGGTATGACCGTCTTGGCATTTCCATTTGTGAAGGCTGGGGTATGACAGAAACTGCCGGTTTGTCCTGCGCTAACTTTCCATTTGCCAGGAAGTCACTGGGAACAATTGGCACGGCTCAGGAATGCGTTGAGATGAAACTCTCCGATGAAGGTGAGGTGCTTATCCGGGGCGCAGCTGTTTTCAAGGAATACTATAAAAACCCGCAGGCAACAGCTGAGGCATTTGTTGATGGCTGGTTCCGCACTGGTGACCGGGGCATTTATGAAAATGGCGTCTGGAAAATTATTGGCCGGGTAAAAGAACAGTTTAAAACCGCTAAAGGCAAATATGTGGCGCCTGTTCCCATTGAAAGTTTGCTGGCTCGTAATGCTGATATTGAGCAGGTTTGTGTTATGGGCATCGGTCGTAAACAGCCATTAGCGATTGTGGTTATGAATGAGCAGGTCAGGCATAAGTCTGATGAGGTTCGCGCCAAGCTGGAAAAGACTTTGAAGGAAGTGAACAGTGAATTGGAAGGCCATGAACGGCTTGACCATATCGTTGTTTCTGAAGAAGTCTGGGGCATAGAAAATGATATGTTAACGCCAACACTCAAGATCAAGCGTAACAAGCTGGAAGAACGTTACGGCGAGTATCTGACCCGCCAGTTCTCCGGTGCAGTTGTCTGGGAGTCTGAGCTGGAACAGCAAAAGGAGTCAGCAGTCGCTTAACTCAAAAGATAACAGGTTGGGTTACGCCTTAAAGGCAGTGAACCCGGCCTGTTATGCTTTTTCATAGTTCTAAATAGATACAATATCTGCCACTCGAATAAGTTCTGCATCCATATCCGGTGTTTCTTTACAGGCTTTTTCAAGCCCGGTAAGAGTAATCCGGTTATCCCTGAGCCCAACCATCACACCAGACGTTCCATCTCTCAGGGTATCTACAGCTGCCACACCTAAGCGACTTGCTAAAACCCGGTCTGCACAGGTTGGTTTCCCGCCCCGTTGAAGATGACCAAGAATAGTAACCCTGGCGCTGTAACCGGGCAGTTTTTCTTCAACAGTTTTGGCAAGGTCATAAACCCCACCGCTTTTTTTATCACCCTCAGCGACAACGACAATACTGGATGTTTTTCCTGCTCGATTGCTGCGATTAAGAGAATGCAGAAGATAATCAATCCCTCGGGATTTTTCGGGAATCAATATCTCTTCGCTTCCCGAGCCAATACCAGCGTAGAGAGCGATATAACCTGCATCGCGCCCCATTACTTCGATAAAGAACAGGCGGTTATGGGATGTTGCGGTGTCGCGGATTTTATCCACGGCATCCAGAACCGTATTTATGGCGGTATCAAAGCCGATAGTGAAGTCTGTGCCGTAGATATCGTTATCAATGGTTCCGGGAATACCAACCACTGGAATTTTGTGTTCCCGTGCCAGGGTAACTGCACCGGTAAATGAACCATCACCACCAATCACCACCAAGGCATCAATACCGGACTTTTTCAGTTGCTCAGCAGCTTTGGCACGGCCTTCTGGCTTGTAGAATTCCATGCACCGGGCAGATTTAAGAAAGGTGCCGCCCTGATTAATGATGTTGGAAACAGAACGGGAGTTAAGTAGCTTGAGCTTGCCTTCCAGCAAACCTGTATACCCTTCCGAAATACCTGTTACTTTCATATCGTGATAAATGGCACTGCGAACAACAGCTCTGACTGCTGCATTCATGCCCGGTGCGTCACCACCAGATGTGAGCACACCAATATGATTGAGAGAATTCATGGGGATCCCCTGATTGTTCTGCATGCGAGTATGGAACAGTTGCCATAATTCGCCATTTTTGCTCCGTAAATCATCACAACTCCGCCACCGCAATGCCCTTTTTGTTTTGTGTAATAGATCGTGAGTTACACAGGCTGATGATGAAAAGGGATAACCGGATGACAACTGAAAAAACTCTCAACAAAAAAGGCACTTCTCGTTTAACCGCAATAGCTTTGGCGACAGGGTTGATGTTTTCGGCAGCAATGCCAGCGCAGGCGCAACAGGGTGAATGGACAAAGGAAAAAAGCGGTGTTGTGGCTGGTAGCAGCGTGGCTGGTGCAGTGCTTGGTGGTCCTATTGGTTTTGTGCTTGGAGTGGCTGCTGGTGATTGGCTCGGTAATAGCGTGAACAAAGCCAATGAGTCAGAACAACTGGCAGTGGGGCTCAGTACAGAAAGAGATCAGGCGCTGGCTGAACTTGCCCGTGTTCAGGAACAGTTATTGATTGCCCAGCAGGAAGCTGGCCGTTACCAGGATCTTGCGCTGGACTCCCTTCAGTTGAATGTAATGTTCAGCACCGCTGGTGACACTCTGAATATGCGGGATGAAAGTCGTTTAAATGTTCTTGTTCGTTTGCTGAAAGAGCAGCCACAGTTGAATATCCAACTGGCAGGTTTTGCTGATCCCCGTGGTGCTGATGAATACAACCTGAAGCTCTCTGAACGCAGAGCGGCAAGTGTTCGCAACTTTCTGGTAAGCAAAGGCATTGAAGCCCACCGCATTCAGAAGTTCGCTTATGGCGCACGTCAGTCTGAGGCGCAAGCCAATAATCTGGATGCCTATGCCATGGAGCGTGTAGTGACTGTGAAGCTTCAGGAAAACAATGAAGGGCTGGTAGCGCGTGAATGATAATAAGCAATATCAGGCTCCTTTGAGGAGCCTGATTGTTGTTTTAATCCAAAACACCAAGCCGATTAAGAAAGCCGGCAACTTGCAATGTGAACCAACTATGGTCAGGTGTTTCTTGCGAAACAGTGGAAGCTTCCTTGTCGGATGCA
Source organism: Parendozoicomonas sp. 2304DJ65-17 (assembly GCF_058148445.1). Classification (NCBI taxonomy): domain Bacteria; kingdom Pseudomonadati; phylum Pseudomonadota; class Gammaproteobacteria; order Oceanospirillales; family Endozoicomonadaceae; genus Parendozoicomonas; species Parendozoicomonas sp. 2304DJ65-17. The sequence goes on along the minus strand of NZ_JBYVJV010000007.1, from coordinate 116,221 downwards.
GCCGGTAAACTGTATTTCAGCGTTTGTTGCAGCTCATCTTCATCGTCAGGAGTGACCATTACCAACCTCTCTATTTGAAGAGTTGGTTGATCTTCAGTGAGGCCGGTACATTGTACTGTGAGCAGAAAACGTGCTGCATTGCCTGGAAGGTTTTGGCTTATAAGAGTTGGTACCAGATCAGTCTTTGAAAGCTCTGTATCCTGCTGGCTGACATAACAGAAAATATCGGCCTGTCGGCATACGGTAAGAAATGTTTCTGGAAGCTCTGATTGGCTTTTACTGTCCGAGTTGAAATCTTCGGGTGCATAACTCATAGATGTTATATGAGCATCTGTTAGAGCTTTTGGGTGTCCCAGTTTTACCTTGATGTGAGATTCTCCCACCATCAGTTTTTCACAAGGTTTGGGTTCAACTTCAATCTGTCGCTTAACACATGGGATGTTTGTTTTTTCGAAGATGGATGAACCATTACCTGTTGCCAGATAAAAGAGGTCAGGGGCTATGCGCTGTGAAAGGTTTTCCGGGCTAACAATCACAACATTCACGGGTTTAGGGTGAGAGATTTTGGCTCGCTTGGCTCGAGGCTCCTGACACTCGTCCTCAGAGTCACTGTCTAAGAGATAATCACAGACAACGGGAGGAGCAAAAGGGTCGGTATAGCCCACATACATAGCGTATCTTCCTGAACAAAAGCGTATGAGGGTAAGAGTGAGTAAATTGGTGAATGTTCATTTTGGCTACCCCGAGCTGTGTTTTTGTTAGTCAGGGTAACCAGAACTGGATTTGAGTTGCTAACTCAACAGAGCAGCAATGCCCAAACCGGCAAACAGGGCAGCGGCAAGCCGGCGAATCCATTGCAGAGGCAGACGGTCAGCCAAACCATTACCAATAAATACTACCGGAACATTGGCAAGTAGCATTCCCAGGGTGGTTCCTAAAATCACTACGGACAGAGGCTGGTACTGGGCAGCAAGAATAACGGTGGCTACCTGTGTTTTATCGCCGATCTCTGCCAGAAAGAACAAAATCAGTGTGGCAACAAAAGCCCCGTAGCGGTGAAACCCGGTCTCTTCATCATCCATTTTATCTGGGATAAGTGTCCAGGCGGCTACTGCAATAAAGGAGAGCCCCACAATCCACTGCAGAGTTTCTGTCGCGAACATGCCGGCCACCCAGTTGCCAACCCATGCAGACACGCCGTGGTTGAAAACAGTGGCAATAAAAATACCCAGTGAGATCACCCAGGGTTTGCGATAGCGGCAGGCAAGCAGAAGAGCAAGAAGCTGGGTTTTATCGCCAATCTCGGCAATAAGAACCATCAGAGTAGAGACAGAAAGGGTTTCCATGAAATGTCCGGGGGCGGGATATTATGACAAATACACAGCAGCACAGCCGATCATCCCGCCCGGGTTGAGATCAGCTATGCCGCAGGTCTTGTCAAACCAGACTGGAATCTGGTCGCGGCTACCACAGGCATGAGGCCTGATTATGTTGATAACCGCCCGTGTTTGTGGAGACTACTCCCCCAGGGCGCGGCAAGGTTATCAACTTTTTATTGTTAGCGGCAAGAGTGGTGTGTCCTGCTCCTGATGCAAGCTACCGGCATGTGTTAATCTGTGCGGGCTTTCAGGGAACGCCGGTCTAATAAAGATGCCTCGCCATATCGCTATTGTGGAAGATGAACCAGATATTGCAGCCAACTATCGTGATGCTTTTCAGCGTTATGGTTATACCGTTAGTCATTATTCAGACAGATCGTCAGCTTTGGCAGGATTTCGCGATGAGTTGCCAGATTTAGCGGTGATTGATGTTGGCCTGGGTGATGAAATAGAAGGTGGCTTTGACCTGTGTCGCGAGCTGCGCAGCCAGGCTCCAGCTTTGCCAATTGTCTTTCTTACCGCCCGGGATGATGAACTGGATGTTATCTCTGGTCTGCGCCTTGGTGCCGATGATTATCTTACCAAAGATATCAGCATTGCCCACATGATGGCCCGGGTGCACGCCCTGCTACGCCGGGTGGACTTGATCAGCCAGCCAAAAGAAAAAGAAGACGTTCTGGAGCGTGGCGAGCTGGTTATTAATCTTGATCGTATGTCTGTCAGTTGGGGTGGGCAGCTTGTTGATCTTACGGTTACGGAATTCTGGATTGTGCATTGTCTTGCCCGTCACCCCGGTCAGGTGCGTAATCGTCAGCAGTTGATGGATGCTGCACAAACGGTGTTAGACAATAATACCGTTACCTCCCATATCAAACGTATTCGCAAAAAGTTTCAGGCTATTGCTCCCGATTTTAATGGCATCGAAACCGCTTATGGCATGGGTTATCGCTGGAGTAGCCGATAGATGCGGTTAAGCCGGCAGCTACTGCTTGTCAGTCTTCTGGTGCTGTTGCTTCCGGCTGCAGGTGTGCGCTGGGTGCAGGAGATGGAACTGACTTTCCGTGAACAGCAGGCTCATGTTTTAAGTGCCTCTCTGCGAGCGGCTGTCGCAAGTCTTTCCCAAAGACAACTGTTGCCAGAACCGGTTGAAGCCAAGGGTGCTGTATATGTTCAGCCAGTGGGTGTTGATCTGGTGATGGATGGTTATTTTGAAGACTGGCAGGCTCAGAATCTAACGAGTCGAGCGTTTGTGGGAGAGAATAATATCAACCCCGCAGTTCAGTTTTCAGCGGCGGCAGACACGGCCAACCTGTATCTGGCATTTAAGGTTACTGAAGATAAAAGTGTTTATTACAACCCTGTGGGTGCTCCTCTCAAAAATGGCGACAGAGTCCAGCTATTTGTTAAAGAAGATAACCGTACAGAGCGTTATACCATTGTTACTGAAGCTCCAGGTCAGGTTGTAGCCAGAACAATAAGGCCCTGGAATGGTATTAATCGTATTGTGCGGGAAAATCGCATTCGTGGAGTCTGGCGGGATATTCCCGGAGGTTATCAGTTAGAACTGATGATGCCGCTTGCAATGGCGGGGGAACAGTTTGGCTTTACCGTCATTTCAGGCGCAACAGAATACTGGGCGGGTTCGGTTGCCCCAGATGAAGAACCCGGTGCGCTGATTCTTCCGGACCGACATCTCAGTCGAGTACTCGATGTATTTCTTGAAGACGATATGCGACTAGGGATTATCGATTCGGCAGGCTGGCAGATTGCCAGTACCAACCGTTCCGGTCTTTCCCATGCAGATAAACAGGAAGAACCTTTCTGGTTAATCAGCTGGCTTTACCGGACTATTTTAAGTTGGAATCAATTGCCGGATTACCAGAACTTCTGGCGAAGTGGCGGCTGGCAAAGCAGTTCATTGTCTTCTGCATTGGATGGGCAACCAGTCACTTTGTGGCAGCGGGAAAACGACCGTTATCGTTTGCTGGCATCCTGGCCGTTAGTGAAAGATGGTAATGTTGTTGGCGCTCTTATTGCGGAGCAGGGCAGTCAGGCGGTTATGTCTCTGGCCAGTCGCTCATTCAACCGTTTGTTTTCTCTCAGCTTTCTGGCAATTATTTTAGTGGCCGCAGGGTTGCTGGGTTATGCATCCTGGCTTTCATTCCGAATACGAAAACTTCATCGGGCAACTGAACAATGTATTGGTCGTGATGGACGACTGCGTACAAGCTTTCCTGCCAGTAAGTCAGCCGATGAGCTGGGAGAATTGTCTCGCAGTATTGCGGCAATGGTGACACGACAGGAAAATCATACCGAGTACCTTCGTTCGCTGGGCAGCAAACTTTCCCATGAGCTACGCACACCTCTGGCTGTGGTGCGTTCTTCTCTGGATAACCTTGCCCATGAGCAGGTGGGTGAACAGGGAAGTGTTTATGTTTCCCGCGCATTAGCGGGAGCAGACAGGCTTGGCGGGTTGTTAAACAGCATCAGTGAAGCAACCCGGCTGGAAAATATTATTGCTGATTCGGCCATTACCAGTGAATGGGAACGGGTTGATTTGCGGCTGATGCTTGAAGATTTGTTTCAGGCTTATTCTGGAGTTTATCCAGATACGCGCTTCAACCTTATAAATAGCTCTGAGGCTTGTGAAATCAGTATTCAGCCTGAGCTTATTGTGCAGGCGATGGATAAACTGGTTTCCAATGCGGTGGATTTCTGCCCGGTTGATGGTGCCGTGACTTTGCGGCTGACAAAGAGTGATCACCAGTGCATTGTATCTGTTGAAAACGATGGGCCATTGTTACCAGAGTCTATGGAAGGACGGTTGTTTGACTCTATGGTATCTATCCGTAAAACCAGAGGTGAGAAGCCACACCTTGGCTTAGGGCTTTATATTGTTCGGCTGGTTATGGAAGCTCACAGTGGAGCCGTTAGGGCTAGGAACAGGAAGGATGGAAAAGGTGTAACCTTTTCCATGATTTTTGAAGGGGAATAAAAAAGAGCCGGCGAACCGGCTCCAGTAACATGGAGTTTATTAGTCAGCAACAGTTACAGGAACTTGGTAAGTACCGTAACCAACCCATCTCTTAGGGTTGTACCAACCGCGCTGTACGGTCTTCATTTCGGTAACCTCGTCTTCACCCTGACCAGAGTCCCTAGAACCCTGACGCTCCAGACCAGTACCTGTCTGCTTGTCCAAAGACATGAAGATAGTCTCGTCTGCAGACATGTCTCTCAAGTGATCAGTACTGTTGCAACGCTGTAAAACAGGTCGCGCTTCTTTAGGTGTTGTAGTCTGCTTCATCAACTCAGCGATTCGCGCCTGAAGGAGCTTATTCTCTGCTTTAAGGTCTTTATTTTCCGCAGTCAGCTTCTTGTTAGCTTCCTTTGCCGTTTCGTGCGCTTGTGCTTCCTCTAGGGCCTGCGTACCCAGCTCCTTGTATTGGTTGCACTGTTCTTCAATGTGTCGGTTAAGCTGACTAACTAGTTCCTGGTGGGAAGCCAGTCCAGCCTTAACCTCTTCAAGCTCCTCAGACTTTTCCTTGGCGTCTTTCACCAAAGTAGCTTCGGTATCGAACTTTGTTGCCTGAGCGTCTAGCTCATTTGCCAGGTTACGCTCTCCTCTTCTTGTCGCATAATTAGAGATTGCCTTGATGGTGCATAAAGCTGCACTGGTACCGGTAGCAATAAGCATTACAACTGGGATTGATACTGGGCAAACGGCTGATGCGAGTACAGCAAGTTGAGGGGCAGCAACAAATGGTGCCACTGCCGTGCCCAGATATTTCACTGCACCCCATAAGCCGGTTTTCCTTTCGGCAAGAGTTCTGTGAGCTGTAGCTTTTTCTCTCAGCTCCGTCGCTCTGTCTTCAAGAAGAGTGAGCCTTTCGTCCAGCTGGTCTGAAGGAAGGTTTCTCACTTGTCTAAAGGTTTCTAGGGATTGGAGGTTGGTACTTTCGCGTTCACTGTTACGCTGAGACCTGCGATATAGAGCTCCGATAACAGGAAATGCTGCAAGAGAAGCAAGACCTACACCGCCCAGAATGTGATGGCCAGCAATGCCAACACCATTTACGGTCGTTAAGTGCCTTGTAATCAGATGAGTAAACTCAGGATAAGATTGCTGAAGTGCAGCACCTGCCATGGTGTTCAGGCTCTTGATTCCGTTAAAAACAGGCGTAACAACAGGCGCCAGGTATGGCTCAACAGCTGTGTGATAGACGGATTTGATTCCCCCCCACGAGGCAACTGCCAAATCCTTGGCAGCGGCAAGTGGCTGGGTGTAGTAGCCTAAGCCTGTGAGACAAGTTTCATTATTCAGTGGTGTAGACATATCAAGACCTCCATGTCTTAAATTGGGTTTACAATTCGACCTAAGTCGTACCACCCCTTTATCCATAAGGGCGGGCGGTTACCAATATTGACTGTGAGGTTGGGGAAAAGTTCGCAGAATCGAAGTGGAAAGGCTGAATTTGCTCTATATGGGAATATCCCAAGGGGTGAAAAGCCTCATTTCCCTATAAAATTGTGCTGTTTTGTTCATTTGCCACTCCAGAGTTCCTTCAGGGGCCGAAAGACAGTGGGCTATATACAGCATTCAGGAGGGAATCCCTTTGTTAGCAATCGAGCGTCGTGAGCATATCCTCAGTTTTCTGCGCCAGCATGAATACGCTAATGTTGAGACTCTGGCTGAAAACCTGACCGTTTCCAGCATGACCATTCGCCGGGATCTTAATAAGCTGGAAGAACAGGGGCTAGTTCGCCGTACCCACGGTGGAGCCACGATCGGTCAGTACATTAATACCCAGCCTCATACCGAAGAGCGCCGTACCCAGAGTCCGGCAGAAAAAGCTTCTATCGCCCGTTACGCAGCCTCTATGGTGCACGATGGTCACTCCATCCTGCTGGATGCCGGCACCACCTGTATGGATATAGCGCGGGAAATTACCGACAAAAATATTCGGGTGATTACTTCTGATCTGGCCCAGGCTCAGTTCCTGTGCCGCTACCAGAATATCGAAGTGTTTATCCCAGGTGGCCGTGTTGATGACTGCACGCAGTCCTGCCTTGGAAGTAAAGCCGATGCGTTTCTGGATAACGTTCATGTGGATATTGCGTTTGTTGGCTGCACGTCCTGGGATCTGCGCCGTGGTGTGACAACGCCAACTGAACGTCGTTGTGCCATGAAGAGCAAGATGATCGAGCGTTCCGACACTTCCATTTTGGTGGCAGACAGTGAGAAGTATGGCCGTTACTCCTTCCACAAAATCTGTGATCTGAAGAAGTTTGACCTGATTATTACCGACGACCGCCTAAGCTCTCCATCTCATGAGGCGTTGAGTGAAGCTGGTATTGATGTGTTCTGCACCACCAAGTAAGCAACACATTTCTCCGGTTGTATGTCTGCTAAGGCAGACATAGTATTGATGATCTAATAATTCAAATAAGGAGCCAGAAACATGAAGATTTATGAGTCCCGTACAGCCCCCAACCCCCGTCGTGTACGCATGTTTCTGGCTGAAAAAGGCATCGCTGATATTGAATATGTTCAGCTGGATCTGGCGGGTGGTGAAAACCTGAAGCCTGAGTATCTGGAGCGAAACCCTTTCAGTAAAGTGCCCTGGTTGGAGTTGGACGACGGCACCTGTATTTCTGAAACGGTAGCCATCTGTCGTTATTTTGAAGAAATGTTCCCGGAGCCTGCTCTTATGGGAGAGACTGCACTGCAAAAAGCCCAGGTTGAAATGTGGCAGCGCCAGTGCGAATTCTACTTTATGAATCAGGTGGGCATGTGTTTCCAGCACACAACCGGCTACTTCAAAGATCGTATGACTCCGGTAAAAGAGTACGGTATTGAAGCGGGCAAGAATGCTGCGAAGTTTATGTCCAAGATTGACGCTCATCTGGCAGATAGCACCTATGTAGCTGGAGAAAGCTTCTCTATCGCGGATATCACCCTTCTTTGCGCGGTTGATTTTGCCCGTGTTGTACATTTAAGAATTACTGATGAGCACCCAAATCTTCGTCGCTGGCATGAGCTTGTCTCTGCCCGGGCGAGTGCTCAGGCATGATTAGCTTATATACATCTCCCACGCCAAATGGTCATAAGGTTTCTGTAACGCTGGAAGAGATGGGTATCTCCTATGAGGTGAAGCCCGTTAACCTGATGTCTGGCGAGCAGAAAAAGCCTGAGTTTCTGGCCATGAACCCTAATGGTCGGATTCCGGTTATTGTTGACCATGATGCTGAAGACTTTGTGGTGTTTGAGTCCGGCGCGATTATGGTTTATCTGGCAGAAAAAACCGGGTTGTTAATGCCAGAAGATGCCAAAGGCCGCAGTCAGGTTATGCAATGGCTGATGTTCCAGATGGGCGGAGTCGGGCCGATGATGGGGCAGGCCAATGTCTTCTATCGCTATTTCCCAGAGAAAATTCAGCCCGCGATTGACCGTTACCAGAATGAAGGCCGACGGTTAATGGAAGTGCTGGATGGTCATCTTAAAGACAATGAGTTTCTGGCTGGGGATTTCAGCATTGCCGATATCGCTAACTGGTGCTGGGCACGAACCTGGAACTGGTCTGGTTTAAATATTGATGGTTTGGATAACCTGAAACGGTGGATAGACCAGATTTATGAACGGCCTGCCTGTGCAAAAGGTATCAAGATTCCTGTACGGCCAGATGCGGCGGCTGTTGTGAAGAGTGGTCAGGAGATGATTGTTAAGTAGCTGTTTATGTCGAGAGGTGATGTTGGGTTACGCCACTTTGTGGCTAACCCAACCTACGACGAATTAGACCGATACTGCTTCTTCTTGTTTTTTCGGCTGTACTGTTTTTGATCTAATAGAAGACACCAGCTGGAAGTCTTCTTCTTTCATCTTTCGCATCTGCCACCAGTACTTAAATGTGTAATCCGGCCAGATGGCAAGGTTTCGACCATTCTCCCCCAAATACCAGCTGTTACAGCCTGAAGTCCATGCGGTACCTTGAGACTTTGCCTGCAACGCATCGGAATGAATTTTCTGTGCTGCCGGTTTCACATTCAAAGCCTTACCGGATTTGCCTTCCATCTTCTCAATACATTGCAGAATCAGGTTGATCTGGGATTCAATCATAAAGATTAACGACGTGTGTCCAATGCCAGTGTTCGGCCCGGCAATCATGTAACAGTTTGGAAAGCCGGAAACAGCCGTACCGTAGTAGTTTTCAAACTGGGTTGTTTGCCAATAACCATTGAGGTCTACACCTCCCAGACCGACAATAGATGTTCCTTCCAGTGGTTCGGTTACGTTGAAACCGGTGCCCCAGATAATTGCATCAACAGGAACTGTTTCTCCACTATTGGTAACAATGTGATCTTTGCCGATTCGCTCAATGCCATCGGTCACAACATCAACATTATCCCGATTAAGAGCTGGATAATAATTGTTGGTTAAAAGAATACGTTTACAGCCAATGCTGTAGTCGGGAGTGACTTTCTTCTGGGTTTCCGGGTCTTTGATACGGCTGCGGATAAAGTGTTTGGCAATTGCTGTGAACAGTTTGCCTTTTCTGGATTCCGGGTGAAGTAGGCCGCTGAGAATCCACTCGTTCATCCAGTAGATAATAAAGCGGTTGATGCGGCGATAGCCCGGCAGATACCGGAACAGAAATTTCTCTACAGGGTGAAACTTTCTATCGGGTTTTGGCAGTATCCAGGGCGGAGTGCGTTGGAACAGTTTCAGGTTACTGACTTGTTTGGCAATTCTTGGCACAAACTGAATAGCACTGGCGCCGGTGCCAATAACTGCGATCTTTTTGTTTGTTAGATCAAAGTCATGATCCCACTGGGCTGAGTGGAACATTGCTCCTTCAAAGGAATCCTTGCCGGGAATATCGGGAATAGCTGGGTTGCTTAGAGGGCCAGGAGCTGCCACAACAAAATTCGCGGTGAAAGTTTTTCCTGAATCTGTTGTGACTTCCCAGAGTGATTTCTCTTCGTTAAAACGGCCTTTACGAACTGTTTCGTCGAACAGAGTCTTGTCGTAGAGGTTGTACTTCTGGGCGCAGTTTTTCAGGTACTGGCCAATCTCTTTCCAGCCGGAGTATTTACGGGACCAGTCCGGGTTAGGCTCGAATGAAAATGAATACAGATGGGACATTACATCACAGGCACAGCCTGGATAAGTGTTGTCCCGCCAGGTTCCGCCAACTTCTTTTGCCCGTTCGAAAATCAAAAAGTCATCAATACCTTTTTGCTTCAGACGCATGGCCATGCCCAGCCCGGAGAAGCCGCTGCCGATTATGATGACTTTGTGATGTGAGCTCATAGCACCGTTGGAAATCTTGTTTGTATAGTGCGGACTACCATACCGGTAGAGTTGCGGACAGACTGTAGCAGGTCTGCCCGCGGGGGTATGAAGCTCTGGTCAATGAATAATTTTATACAGCAGTCTCAACAGGCGAGAACTTGGTTACATCAAACAGGCCATTGGCTGTGAGTTTCAGCTCCGGAATCACCGGCAGGGTCATAAATACCAGTGTCATGATCGGCTGAATTTGCGGATTTATGCCAAATTCGAGAGTTGCCAGAGAAAGTAGCTTTTTCATTTTTTCTGCCACAACAGCAGCAGGCTGATCAGACATCAGCCCCGCCACTGGAAGAGGAAGGTGATCCAGAACTTTGCCACCCCGGCAAATGGTCATTCCTCCGCCCATTGCTTCAATATCCTGAATTGCTGCCAGCATATCCCGGTCATTATCCCCAACCACAACAATATTATGGGAGTCGTGAGCGACTGATGTGGCAATTGCTCCATTGGTCAATCCATAGTTCGCAAGAATACCAAGGCCAATATTTCCGGTGCTGTGATGACGTTCCACAACGGCCAGTTTGTTTAGCCCTGGATTTAGTTTGGGATCAAACAAACCATTCTGGTTGGTGTTTACATCCGCGATAACTGAGCTGGTCAGAACAGAATCTGGAATCACCTGAATCATTCGCGCCTGTTTGGAGGCAACTTCCAGAGCAAGGTCGCTCAGCTCAACCGGAGCAATATGAACGGTATTGGTGACTTTATCGTTTATGTAATCGGGAAATTCGACCAGCAGTTCCTGGTCCTTTGCTATTTCATCCCCTGCAGAGAAAACATGACGGGCATTGAAATTCTGCAGGTTATCAACAATCACAAGGTCTGCATCGTAACCGGGAGCGACAGCACCTTTGCCTTCCAGCCCGTAACATTCTGCTGGGTTCAGGGTTGCAATGGGAACTGCCAGAAGAGGTGAAAGACCAAGTTCAACCGACAGTTTCAGGTTATAGCTGATATGGCCATTATCCAGAATGTCGCCGGGTTCCCGATCATCAGTGCAGAACAGGCAGCGACGGGCATTGGCAGATGTTATGCCATGAACAAGGTTTGGCAGATCTCGGCAGGCTGAGCCCATACGAATCTGAGCGTACATCCCCTGCCGTATACGTGCCTGCATTTCTTCAATAGTGCTGCACTCATGATCGGTTTTAATTCCTGAAAGCGCATAAGCTGCCAGATCCTGACCATGAACACCGGGGCTGTGGCCATCGGCCACTTTGTTATGTTTGTGGGCAAGGTTAATCTTTTCCAGCATCGCTTTTGACGCGCCGATTACGCCAGGGTAATCCATCACTTCCCCAAGCCCGCCAACTCTGGGGTGATCAATTAACTCTGCCAGATCATCAGCAAGTAGTTCGGCACCGGACTTTTCAAAAGGTGTGGCCGGAACACAGGAAGGCAGCATTATGCGCACATCCAGCGGCAGGTTCTCAGAAGCATCCAGCATATAGCGGATGCCATTAAGGCCACAGACATTGGCAATTTCGTGAGGGTCGGCAATTACAGTTGTTGTGCCGTGGGGAAGAACACACCGTGCAAACTGGGAAGGGATAACTGCAGAAGACTCAATATGAACATGGGCATCAATTAAGCCGGGAATAACAATACCGCCACCTGCATCCAGGTGGCGGCCAGCTGTGTAATTTTCTGCTTCTGGGCCAACCGCAATAATCTTTCCATCTCCCAAAGCTACCGGGCCTTCTACCAGCTCAAGGGAGAAAACATCGGCAACACAACAGTTATGGATCAGGGTATCAACTGGAATGCGGGCGGTGGCCATATCAATTTGGCGGTTGAGTGTCTCCCGGGCAGTCATAGCGCTCTCTCACAACTATTGGTAATAGTTGAATTTTTCCTGCCTGAGGTGCGCTATGACATGGCAGGCGGGCAGAAGATTTTTGCCTGAATTTGCAGCAATTTATACAAGGTCTGTGGATGTCATCAGAAAATCATGGAAAGCCTGCAGGGCATCCGTGTGGTATTTCTGTTGGTGGGTGAGCACATAGAAGTGTCGCTTCAGTAGTAAATCTTCAACCACTATTGTTTTAATACTGCCGCTCGCCAGGCTTCGTCCTGCTGCGATAGACGACATGCACGCAATACCAAGTCCGCTGGAAACAGCATGCTTTATAGCTTCTGCACGGTTCAGAACCATGCTGATTGCGGGAGACTTGAGTCGTGTAGCAATCATTTCATCAAAAAGTTCGCGGGTACTTGAACCTGATTCCCTGATCACCCAAGGCTCATCCGACAGTAAATCCAGAGTGACACCAGGCTTTCCTGCGAAGGGATGATTTGGGTGGCAGATAATAACCAACTCATCTATCCGCCACTTGGAAACCCGGACATCAGGATTAAGGCAGGAACCCTCAACAACGGCAATGTCTGTTTCAAAGTTAAGGAGCTGCTCTTCTATATCCCGGCTGTTGCTGATCGTCAGGGAGGCCTGAATACCGGGATGTTCTTCTTTAAACGAAGCAATCAGCCCCGGTAACAGGTTATTTCCTACAGTAGAGCTGGCACTGATTTTTAGTTCACCTTGAGTGTTACTGCTGCCTTCGCTGAACTGAAGCTCTATCTCACGGGCCCGGTCGATAATTTCACTGGCCTTTGGAAGTAGTGCTCGACCTGAGTCATTCAATATAAGCCCCAAGCGGTGATGACGATCAAAAAGCTGACCTAACTGCTTTTCCAGTTCAGAGAGCGCCATGCTGGCCGCAGGCTGAGATATATGAAGGTTTTTGGCAGCTGCTGTTACTTTCCCGGTGCGAGCCACGGCCCGGAATATTTCAAACTGACGTAGGGTTATATGCATACGAATACTGACTTGTATGTTTTAGGTGATTTTAACAGCGATTCCTGCCCATGCCGTGCGTTAAAGCATAAATTTATCGGTAATTACAGGGGTATAAACCAAGTTGATAAGGGGCAGAAGTTTTATCGATTTCTAAAGAGGAAGGGGGATTTATAAAATAACCCTGTTGATAAAAGAACCGCATTCTCGGTTCTTCCGCAGGACTAATACTATGAAAAATGCAGCAGTTGCCCGCTGGGTTGAACTGAAGAAGAATACTCGTCACTTCGAAACTATCATGCAGAGCCGACGTATTATCAATCGTGCCAACGTTCAGGGCGCCAGCAAGTGGGATGATATGTCTTCGTTCTTCCGTGAAGCGGATAAGTACATTAAATAAACCTGTTCCGGTTTAATTAAGTCGGCTGTTTAAATCTAAGTATCCTTCTTGAATTAAATCTCATCATCGTCAAAGAGCTTATAACTACGCTTTCTTATGCTTGGATATACTCTTGAAGTAGAACTGTAAGATTTAATACGAACAGAGAACTTATATTTATTGTCTTCATCTACAGCGGAGACTGTTTCTTTCAAGTGGGAGTAATTATTAGAGGTCACTCCAAACACGAATCCCAGCCCTAGTCCAAATCCAATAGACACAGCTGCGGATGAAGAAACTGTTCCGCCAACAGTGTTGGGAGCGACATGTAATCCCACGAAGGCCAGGAAGTCGCTGGAAAATCTGCCATGGAGCTGTACGGGGTTCAGCTTTTCCAGAGTGAACGGCTTTTCATTGTGACCGCCATGAAATCCAGCTCTATATGCTCCGCCTAAGCCTGTTGTTAGCTCTCCATAAGGGCGCACCTCTGCCCAGTCGTGGCCAAGACTACTTTTACAACCTATGAAGTCGACTCCCTGATTGGTGCCAACAACACCATAGGGGGCAAGCCCAAAACCATGGTGAAACCCAAGGTTGGAACAGGAGTAAGTAGGTTTAACAAAGCCAGCCAGAACCTTCTTGGTTCCTTTGGATGCTTGCAGATTCTCTATCCATGACAGGTACAGGCTTTTCTTTACTCTTGGTGAATCACTTAGAGAATCTTTCATAGCAGTACATTGCTGATGGAAGCTTCTGACCTGCCCCTCTATACCCTCTTCCTCATCGTTTACCGCTGTCTGAAGCATTGAGGCCAGCGACTGAAGATCCTGCTCAGAACCCCGACGGTTTTGAACAACCTCAATTGTGCAATCAATTAACTCATCCACAGGGCTTTTTGAAGCAGACCATGCGGTTTGGCAAAAAGCTGAGATAAGAGTGGCACTGATCAGTAATGACTTGTTCATTTCAGGATTTGGCCGAGAAAAGTGAGGTTTTAAAAGTAGATCACCTGCATTGTGCTGCCGCTATTTTCCCGCAGTATTCTGTGGCTTTTTGTTACGGGATTTATCCTGCGTTGCGATTGCCGGAGAGTAGCTATACTCCAGCGTTTTCATTCTCGGGCATTCTATGAATATTGCGATGGCGGGCTCTTTTGGCTGCGGTAAAACAACCTTGTCTCAGGGGCTGTTTCGCCACATCTCAGGAAATGCTGAGTATGTTGAAGAACCTTACCGTTGGATTATTCCTGTTCTTGGATTTGAAAATCCCCGGAAAATTATTGAGGGGACAAAGGACCCGCTTGGAGCAGCAACGGCTATGGTTGGCTCTGCCCTTGGATCACAATTCTTCACTAAAAACAGTGCCGGTTGTCATAAGCACCTTCGGATTATTGATAGTAGTCCGATTCCTTTGGTTTCTTATTACTATTACTGGGTTGAGCGGTTATCACGTGAACAGAATTGTGAACTTGAAGCTCAGGACTATATCTTCCGGTTAGCGAAGTACCTTTGTTCCAGTATTGATCTTTTCATTTATCTACCCTGTGGAATGATTCCTCTTGTGGGGGACGACATGCGCAGTGAAGACCCGGTTTTTCAAAAGGATATAGACCGCTGGAACCGAAAACTGCTGGCCGATATGGAAGTACCCAGCGAGAAAGTCTGGTTTTGTGATACGCCTGATCTACAAGAGCGTATAGAGCAGGCCACTGCTCGTATTCAGCAGCTATAAATATGAATATTGCTTTAACCGGCTCGGCAGGTTCTGGGAAAACAACTCTCGCCAGAGCATTAGTCAAAGAGTTAACCGGCAATGTTGAATATATAGAAGAACCTTATCGGTGGATGATCCCGGCTATCGGTTATAAAAATCCCCGCGATGTTATTGAAGATTCAGATGATCTCTGTGCTGCTACAACAGCGCTGGTTGCTTCTGCTCTTGGTTCGCAGTTTATGATCAGAGACAGCTCTGGTTCTCAGGGTCTCACTCGAATCATTGATGGCAGTGCCATTACCCTTTCTACTTATTATTTCTGGTGGATGGAGAAACAGGGCGTTAAACCTCTTGAATGGATGTTCAGAATAGTGAAACACCTGAGCAGTTATATTGATCTCTTTATTTTCCTGCCTAGCGGCGCAATTCCTCTTGTTGCTGATGATATGCGCCACGATGACCCGGAAACTCAAAAAGAGATTCATCAATGGAATCTTCGGCTGTTGAAAGAAACAGCGGTGCCGGACGAAAAGATCTGGTTTTGTAATACTCCAGACCTGCAGGAACGCATTCAGCAAGCAAGGACACGCATCCAAAAGCTCTAACCTGTAGTTTTCCTCTAAAGCCTTAGAGGAAATAAACCGTGCTCAACGGGCGACTTAACCTTGCCCTTATTCTGAGGGTATTTAAAAAAAGCATCAGCATCACCTGGCTGATCGTACTGGCAGAAAATGCCATGCTGGCGTTAATCCCTTTGTTTATGGGGCAGGCTATAGATGGCCTGTTGGCCAGTAATTACAACCCACTTATTCATCTTGGGCTGGTTCTTGTTGTGCTTACCCTGACCATGGTTCTTCGTCGTGTTTACGACACGCGGGCTTATGGTCGCATTCGAGTGTATTTAGGGCAGGAGGTGGATCAGCGACATAAGTCTGAGTCAGTTTCCACCCGTAATGCCCGCCTGGATATGGCTCGGGAACTTGTGGATTTTCTGGAAGAGGATGTCCCTGGTCTTCTCACTGCAATTGTTCAGATTGTTGTTGCTCTGATTATTCTCAACACTTTTGATTTCAACTTATCTGGTTCAGCCATTGCACTTGGTATTGGCATTATCGCTATTTACGGCTGTTTCCATAGCCGCTTCTATCGCCTGAATAGTGATCTGAACAGTCAGGTCGAATGTCAGGTGAATATTCTTGAGAAAGGGGAAAGGAAAGGGTTAGTTCGTCACCTGCAACAGCTTAATCTTCATGAGATACGGTTGTCAGATACTGATGCTGTTGTTTATGGCCTGATCTTCCTGCTTTGCTCTGGTTTTATCGTATTTAACCTCTGGTTATGCGCAACTCTTCCGGATATGACCGCCGGCAGAATCTTTTCCGTGATCAGCTACTCCTGGGAGTATGTGGAGGCTATATACATGCTTCCCGTGACCCTGCAAAGCCTGACACGCCTTCACGAAATTACTTCCCGACTGAACAGTTACCAGGATTTAACGGTAACCACGCCAGCCACTAAGCAAGGTTAGAGCAGATAAGGTAAATGGTTATGAGTAAAACTATGTCTGGCAAAAGCCTTCTCTGGCTCGGCTGTGCAGTTGCCCTTTTGCTTGCAGTAATTTTCTGGCTGCTCACTGCAGAAGGTGGCAGTGATGGTAAGGAAAAACATAAGAAACTATCTCTGCTACCTGTAACAGTTATTCAGGTTTCTCCACAACAAAAGCAGTTGAGTGTTGAAGCAACGGGTATTACAGAAGCTTACTGGTCAACATCGGTTACGGCTGCGGTAGAAGGCCGGGTAGTGAAGCTGCCTGAGAATTTGGAGCCAGGAGTGTTGGTAGATAAGAATCAGCTTTTGGTGCAACTGCAAACTGTTGATTACCAGGCTGCCGTGGATTCTGCTGCCAGTCAGTTGTCGTCTGCAAAACTCAACCTTGCCCGGGAAAAACATGAGCAGACTGTTGCTCTGAATACCACAGCAGCACGCCTGCAAACACCTTATGCCCGCCATGAACCGCAGGTTGCGGCTGCAGAGCTGGCAGAAAAAGCAACGGAATCATCATTGGTTAATGCTAAACAGCGCCTTGCAGATACAGCCATTGAATCTCCTTTCCCAGCCATCATTCTTTCCCGCAAAGTAACTCCCGGCCAGTGGGTTCAGGCCGGGGAAGAAGTCTTTCAGGTTGCTTCCAGTGAATCCGTTGATGTGCGGGTAGAGCTCTCCAATGAACTCTGGCAAAGGTTGGGTGAAGTGAAAGCGGGCATTAAGGCTGATGTCGTCACGCTAACAGGTGTGAATTGGCCAGCCACTATTCGTTATCTCAGCCCAGTAAGGGACCAGAAAACCCGCCAGCGCAGCCTGGTTCTGAAAGTGGATATGCCTTACAGCGGTTCTAAGCAGCTCTTACCGGATCAACAGATCACTGCACGTTTTACCGGCCAAACCCTGACCTCTGTATTGGAGCTTCCTGCATCGGTGCTGACTGAAGATGGCCAGATATGGCTCGTTGATCAGAAAGACCTTCTGAAAAAGGTTTCTGTAGAGCAGCTCTACGAAGATGCAGATACTGTCTGGGTCAGGCTGCCTGAATCAACGGATCAGAGTGTGCAGGTAGCCCTTTATCCCCTGAGTTCAATGCTGGAAGGGCAGAAGGTTGAGCCTCAGCAGGAGAAGAAGGCTGAGGAGGACGTACTGTGAAGTGGCTGACAGGGTGGTTCCTCGATAACCCGGTTGCTGCAAACCTGTTGATGGCTTTAATCCTGATCAGCGGTGTTTTGTCTTTAGGGACTTTGCGGGTAGAAAGTTTTCCGCAGATGCCGCCTACAGAGTTACAGATTAATGTGTCTTACCCGGGCGGAACAGCAAAGCAGATTGATGAGAGTATTACCCAGCGAGTTGAAGATGCTATCAGCTCAGTGCCTGGTATAAGCCGGATCAGCAGTAGTTCTGTTCGAGGCTCATCAACGGTAACTGTACGCAAAAGTACGGACACAAGTCTCGACCGCTTGATGGAGGATGTACGAAACCAAGTAAACAGTATTGTGGGCTTCCCGGATAAAGCTGAGAAACCACAGATTTACCGTAATGAATTTACTAATCTGGCGTCGTTTGTATTGGTGTCGGGAGATGTTTCTCCTGAAACACTACAACAGACTGCGGTGCGGGTTGAGCAGGCATTAAAACGGCACAAGTCCATCTCACAGGTCACAAACTATGGTAAGCGCCAACAGCAGCTCATTATCCAACCGCTACCGGAGAAGCTTCAGCAATACGGTATAGGTGTTTCCCAGCTATCTGATCTGATTCACAACTGGTCTCTTGAGTATCGCAGCGGATTGTTGAAAACCGCCCAGGGATACCTTGTTCTGCGTGGAGATGGTTATGCCGATAACCTGATTAAGCTTCGCAACCTTCCTGTTATCAATACAGCCAATGGCAGTATTACTCTGGATGATATTGCCGATGTGCGCCGTGGTTACTCTGATGATGATTCTATCGTCCGTTATCAGGGCGAGCCTGCTATTGCACTGATGGTTTCAACCAGCAAGAAAGATAATCTGTTTGATATCAGTGAAGCGGTGAATGAAGTTCTGGAAGAAATTCAACCACTGATGCCAGCGGCAGTCACACTGGATGTAATGGCGGATATGACGCCATACATTGAAGATCAGCTGAACCTGCTCGGCACCAATGCCTGGCAGGGGTTGTTAATTGTCCTGATCATTCTTGGCCTGTTTCTGGAAGTGAAACTGGCCTTCTGGGTGGCTTTGGGTATTCCTGTGTCTCTGGCAGGCGCTTTATCCCTGATGGGTATTCAGGGACTGAACTACAGTATCAACGATATCACGCTGTTCGGCATGATTCTGGTACTTGGCATACTGGTAGATGACGCCGTTGTGGTGGGCGAGAGTATTCATGAATCCCGTAGTCGCATTAAGGATCCAAAAGCCGCAGCTTTGGATGGAGTGAACAAGGTTGCTGTTGCCACCACTTATGGTGTGCTGACGACAATTGCCGCTTTTTCTCCCATGTTATGGATCGAAAATGAGCTGGCCCGGATGCTGGCGGGGTTCTCCGCTGTAGTGATTCTGGCGCTTATTTTCTCTTTGATAGAAAGTAAATTTATTCTGCCTTCTCACCTCTGTTTTGAACGCAAAGAAGCCAGAGATAACCCTGCCAGTCGTTTGGTTGCTAAAGCACGCAGTTATTGTCTGAAAGGATTGGATGGCTTCTCTGAAAAGGTTTACCAGCCAGTACTCAGAGCATCGCTACATAATCGCCTTACAGTGCTGATTCTATTTATTGCTCTGGTGACTTTGTCTTATGGATTAATGTTTACCGGAACAATCCGCAGCGCTTTCTTTCCGGAAATCCCGGGCCGTTATATGACTGTGAAAGTCACCATGGATCAGGATGCGCCCTTTGCTCTGACCAGCCGCAATGCGGATCAGCTGGAAAATGCACTGAATATCATTAATACCAGACTTCAGAAAAAATATGGTCTGGAAGACAGACCTGTCAGTCGGCAATTGGTGGAAGTAGAAAGCCCGGAAGAACTTGAAATCACCGCAGAATTAACCTCGGAGGCATTGAAGAAAATTCCGGGTGGAGAGTTATTAAAAACCTGGAAGGCTGAGGCTGGAGAGCTAGAAGGTAGTTACGCGACAAGATTTACAGCTTCTGAATCTATCGGTGGTGGAACTGCTATTGCGATCACTGCACCAGACAGAAAGCTTGCCCGCATGGTTGCCGCTGACCTTAAGTCTGCACTGAAAGAAGTAAAAGGTGTCAATGATACCTTTGATGATGGTCAGGGAGGGCAACGGCAACTGCGGTTGGCTCTTAACGACCGTGGTCGTCAGTTAGGGCTGACGCGTCGACAGCTTGCCGTTCTGATTGGTGGTGCTTACGGAAACCTTGAAGTTTATCGAATACTGGATAAAGGCGAGGAAACACGGGTACTGATTCGCTTTGGTACAAACCTGCGACGCACTCTGGATCAGCTGAAAGAAACCAAGATTCACCTTGAAGACAACAGTTATGTGTCTCTTGGAGATGTGGCGGAAATCAGTTTTACCCGTGAGCCGGAAGCCATCTACCGTCGTAACCGGGATGAAGTTGTTACCGTGTATTGGCGACAGGATCGTCGTATCAGTTCACCAGAAGATACCTGGGAGCAGCTTTCTGAGACAACAGTTCCTGAGCTGGAGCAACGTTATCCCGGAGTAAAAATCCGCGCAGTCGGGGAGTTTGAAGAGATAACCGAGGTGCAGGGTGGCTTTAAGAAGGCGATGATCCTGACACTGATAATGATTTATGTGCTGATGGCAGTTCCTCTTAAATCCTATTGGCAGCCGCTGATTATTATGTCGGTTATTCCCTTCGGCTTTGCCGGCGCGATATTTGGACATGGTTTGATGGGCTTACCCGTGAGCTTATTGTCCATGTTTGGAATGATGGCAATGACTGGTGTGGTTATTAATGACTCGCTGGTGTTGATGACCCGTTTTAATCAACTCTACGAAGAAGGTGTACCGGTAAAAGAGGCTCTGGTGGAAGCTGGCCGTAGTCGTATGCGGGCAATTTTCCTGACCACTGTTACAACGGTTTGTGGTCTTCTGCCATTGCTGAGTGAAACATCGGAACAGGCGCAATATCTGAAGCCTGCGGCTGTTTCACTGGTGTTTGGCGAACTCTTTGCCACGCCAATTACTCTTATACTTATCCCGGTGCTCTTGGCGTTTGGCAGATATCGTGTACATTCGGTACAGCCTTCCACACTTGGAGCCTGAGCTATGGATACGCCAGCACCTGTCAGTTTGATTCCGGAAGAACATCTGGTTTCTGATCTTGCGCCTATCTGGCAGAAAAGAATGGAGCGTGCTGTCGATTACCTGCGGGAAACTCTTTCCCAGACTCCGCCGCCTTCCTGGGATGAAGTGGCAGAAAAGTGTGCTGTTTCTTCGTTCCACTTTCACAGAATGTTCCGGGTGGTTTTTAATGAAACACCCGGACAATATGTACGCAGACTGAGGCTACAGACGGCAGTCGACTTTTTGTTGGAAGTGCCAGATATGTCTGTCACAGATATTGCTCTTTCCTGTGGCTTTTCCTCGTCACAATCTCTTGCCAAAGCTCTGCGCAGAGACACTGGCATGACGGCTAAAGACATTCGTGCAGCAAAGAAAAGCGATTTCCGGGAACTGGAAAAACTGCTGATTAAGCTGGGCCATCCAGAGGCAGATAAAAACAGCTGTATGGAGACCCAGATAGCGGCAAAGATAGATTTCCGGGTAGAGATGTGTTCCTGCCTGCATGTAAAAAGTGATGGCCGAAAACTATTCTGGACCGACTTTATCTCTAAAAATTACCGACAGATGATGGACAACCCTAACCGGCCACTGTGTATCGTCACTCATGTTGATGATTTTGATAAATCTTACGACTCTCAAACTGCTGTTGTTGGTTATGTCACAGATCAGCCTATGCCAAGCTCTTATGTTGTCTCAGCCGGAAAGTTCTTGTGCTGTGATGTCAAAATAGCCAGCGACACAGCTTATATTGCCGCTTGGGATGCCATGTATAACCATTTGTTGAAGGAAGGGTATGAACCTGATCCGGAAGGGTTTGGTGTAGAGATTATCCATAATCCCGGTGCTTATATTTCCGAAAAGGAAGCCATATATCTCACCATTCGGGTGAAACTGGCAGATAGCAAAACGGCCTCATAAAGAGACCGTTTTCGTAAGTTCAGTAATTTTATTAAAAGACTATGCGTGCATAGTTTTGGAAATAGGTGTTTCCGCTTCTGGAGCGGTATTTCCCGCCAAACGGAACAGCTTCAATAGGCGTCCTGTGGTTGTTCCCTGAATCAGCAGGGTTACCAGAATCATAAACAGTACCATCTGGATAATCATGTCACGGCCAGGCATGCCTTCAGGCAGGGCCATCATCAGGGCGATAGGTACCGCACCACGCAGGCCGCCCCAGAACATTACAGTTTGCATGCCCTTACCAATAGGAGCAGACAGCTTAAGCAGGTTGCTCACTGGCACCAGGCCGAAAATAATCACAGCGCGAACAGCAATCACAACCAGTGCAGTAATACCCAGAGCTGGCAGTATGCTGTGCAGCTTATCGCCATTCCAGAACATGTGGTTCTGGGTCATACCCATCATGATGAAGATAAAGCTGTTGGCTACAAAAGCTGCGTATTCAAAGAAAATATTAATGTTTTCCCAGCGGCGGCTTTCCATAACCCGGTGACGGTTCAGACTCATGATGATACCTGCAGTCAGCACTGCCATAACACCGGAAAGATGCAGGAAGTGATCCGCCACAATAAAGGTAATGTAAGCCAGAACAATCATCTGGGAGCGCTGAACAAAACGGTCGTTACGGGCGAAGCGCAGCAGAGCAACCATCAGAATGCCCATCAGGCCACCGAAGATAACACCGCCAAAGAAAGACAGGCAGAATTGCAGTAATGCAGCCCAGATATCTGCGCCGGCCAGCTCGCCAACAGAGTTTCCAAGGCCAAGAAGCACGCTGAACATAACGATTGCAGTTGCATCGTTGAACAGGCTTTCACCATCCATCAACAGAGTCAGGCGCTTGTTGGCTTTCAGTTCTTTAAACAGGGCGATAACCGCAACAGGGTCGGTTGCAGAAATCAATGCGCCGAAGATCAGGGCTGCACCGAGTGGCAGAATGTTCAGCTGATAGAGTGCACCGGCAATCAGCAGGCAGGAAACAAGTACACCAAACACTGCAAGCAACATAATTGGCCCAAGGTTCTTCATCAGTTCACGGGCGTCAATATTGATTGATGCTTCAAAAATCAATGTTGGCAGAATCACATACATAATCAGCGCAGGGCTGAGCTGTACCTGTTTCAGAGGTTCCATAAACGGAAATGCCTGACTGGCAAAACCCAGGATCATGCCCAGAACCAGAAGGCCTACGGTGTAAGGAACCCGCATAAAACGGAAAAGAGTGGCACTGAAAGTACCGATAAAGAGCATGCCGAAGATGATCAGCAATGGCTCAATCAACACTTCATCGGGCATAGTGGTTTACCTCGCATTCTTTTTCTTCTGAATCCGGTAAACTGCCGGGTGCAGAAGAAACTTCATGTATTACTGATGAAAGGTTTCAGAGTCCTTTCATACTGATTTGAAGAGAGCATATGACCGGATCAGGGCTGGAAGAACTCAGGGTGTTTGTCACCGTTGTGCGAGAGCAAGGATTTGCTGCTGCAGGTCGGTACCTAAATCTCCCACCTTCGACTGTTAGTCGGAAGGTGACTCAGCTGGAAGAACAGCTGAACTGTCGTTTACTAGAGCGTTCAACAAGACGACTGCGTTTAACTGATATTGGCAGGGCATACTTTCATCAGTGCGCTGTTGCTCTGGATACTATTGATGATGCTTCAAGAGAGTTGAAGCACAACACCAGTCATCCACGAGGCTTATTGCGCGTTACTGCGCCGGTTAACCTGGCCAGCTGCTATTTGTCTCCCTGCATCGCCCGCTTTATGGAAAACTGGCCTGATGTTCGGGTGGACCTAGAGTTAACCAATGACTATCCGTCATTTCTTGATCAGGGTATTGATGTGGCGGTTGTCGGTGGAGAACTGCCAGCCTCTGATCTTGTTGCCCAGCCTCTGGGCGTTTTGCAGTATGCTCTTTTTGCCAGTTCTGATTATTTACAGAAACATGGTGTTCCCCAGCATCCGGATGAACTTTCCAAACATTCCCTGATTACCTGCTGGCCTTTAACAGACTGGTGTCTGAATGGGCATGGAGAACAAATAATTCTCCACCCGCGGGCACAGCTTAACGTCAGCGATATCTCCAGTGCTCACAGGGTGGCCTATGAAGGGCTGGGAATCGTTAATCTTCCGGTGTCTTATGTCGCCATGAAGAAAGAACGTGGTCAGGAACTGGTACCTGTTTTGTCCGAATGGCTCGGAGAGCAGCGAAAAGTCAGTCTTGTTTACCGAACCCGGGATTTACTTCCACGTAGAGTTCGGCTTTTTATCGACTCAGTACGAAAGCAGATGGCTTCTTTGCTGATCCAGTCTTAGGAGTTCATAAACAAGAACTCTCAGGACGAAAGAATTATAAAAGTATCCTCTGGTCATCAGAAGATGGGCTTTTTTCAATAGCGCGATGGGATTATTCCAAAATTGTGAGTAATACCATCGCAGCAAATCATGCTTTCACTTTCCCTTCGATTTGAAACTACAAAGCTTGTTAGAAATATTGCCCTAATCTTTTTATTAAGAGTGCACGGGATATGGGAGCGTCCAATTGCATAACAGGGAAATAATACTGATTGGTCCTATCGGTGCTGGTAAAAGTACTGTTGGAGAGCTGTTAGCCAAGAAGCTCGGTCTTCCCCAGTGTTCTATGGATGACCACCGGTGGGCTTACTACAACGAGATTGGGTACAACGAAGAAACGGCGGAAAGAATAAATGAAGCCGAAGGTTTTGCTGGCGTGTACAGGTATTGGAAAAAGTTTGAGATTCACGCTCTTGAGCGGTTTTTAGAAGAACATAAAAACAAGGTAATAGATTTTGGCGCTGGTCATTCCGTTTATGAAAATGGCCAATATCTGGAGCGAGCCAGAGTCGCTCTGGAACCTTTTAGTAATGTGGTTCTATTACTGCCATCGCCTGATTTAGAGATGGCCGTGAATATTTTGAATGAGAGAAACGAGTTTGAGCCAGACGACGATATCGCCAGCATCAATCAACACTTTGTTATGCATAAGTCTAATTTTGAATTGTCAAAGCATGTTGTCTACACAGAAGGGGACACCCCAGGAGACACAGCGAAGAAAATTCTATGTCTCATATAAATAGTTGGGTTAACTGGTTACAGACACTCTGATGGGTCATGCCCATGACGCCCTTCTATAAACAAATATTCTCTCAACAGCGCTGGAGCTGGAACGGAACAGCCTTTTTCCTGAGCTGTATGAACGTTGTTTATTACCCCTTCATGAAATATTTCCCAAACACTTGGAAGATGAGGAACGCCAAGTCTTTTGGTGCATGAATAGAGCCCAGGATTCTGCTCCTGCAATCCAGGCATTGGGCTACAAGTCATCAGGCCTGGAGGAAGTGCCTCTCTCATTTCTTTTGCGAAATCCTCAACAGAGGATTCGTTATCTGCAAACTCAATAATGCAGGGTTCGCTGGAAAAGAAACGATTACCTGGGTCTCGAATAACGAAGTTCGCTCTCTTGATAGATGGGGTAGCGGTTAAAGCCTGATTTATTCCTGCTATACATTTTCCTATTTGGCGAGCATTAATCTGAATAGAAACACAAACCTTCTTTGTGGGAGATTCGGGATAATGTCCCGCTGCCTCATCACCAGCTGGCCGTTTCCAATGAATCTCCCAATTTAAATGACCAGCCTCTTTGTTTATTCCGCACTTCGACAACTCAGATACCATGTGTTGGCGCAGCTCATCATTATTTGCGGGGGGAGCGGAGTGATTTGCCAAGCAGGCTGGGTTTGAAGTGTAGGACAGTAGCTCATCAAAACATTTAGTTGGGGCTGCTAATTTCTCAGGTGTAAAGGGTTGGTAACCCATGCATTCAGCTGCTGCACTGACTATCTCCGATGATGTTAGACCACAGTGATTCTGTCCGATGAGAATAGCTGCTCCCAATATCTGGGCACGGCTCTTTGGTTGGCATCCTTCCGCCTGAAAGATCTGCTCTGTGTAGTGAATTCCTTTGCCCACCAGACATGATCCGGGTAGGGAGTGCGGACGCACAAAACCTTCAATGTTCTCTTCTAAACAGTTGATAATCGTTTTGGGAAATTCAGGGCCGTAGAGGTAAATAATTGCTGGGGTTGCATGGGTTGTACTCTGGAGTGGGTTGCAGATTTTGGCTTCCCTGATGTAATCCCGAAACTCTTTTCTCGACACCATTTGCGCAAGAGCATCTGCGGTTTGTTCCCAGCATGTTGGGTTGAAATGAAAAATAAGCGTAGCGCCGCTATCACAATGACTTTTGTTCGCATCATCGTTTGGCAGAAAGAAATAGAAACTTGCCCAGCCAGCACATTCGGTAACGCAGTCCCGTACATTGTGCAGTTTTAAGTTTTTTTTATGGCAGATCGTGACCTGACCGGTGTACTTGCCTGCAATACCTGAAAGAATTTCCTGGCTCCGCTGCTCCAATGTTTCCGAAAGGTAATCATCACCGGTGCCAGCTTTGTATATTTTTTTCTCAATCTTTCTCTTTAGAGTTTTGCTTTTGGGCAGGCAAGCCTCTTCCATCACGTCGTGTTGATCAACCAGATAGCCATACCAGACCTGCAGTGATTTGTGCCCTTCCGAGTAGGGCTGCCCATCAGGCGCTTTATCTTTGGCAAAATGTTGCCAGCGGGCAACTTCACTGTTCGTCTGCCTGCAGATTTGAAGAGGATCTGGCGTCATAGCTGGGCTCTTTAAGAAAAGCCGTAAAGCATGAAGAAGTTGTCAGTGAAATCTATAACAGGCCAGTAAGCGGCACTGCCATCAATACTTTACCTCTCTGGTTTCAGTGGACTGGTGACCGTAATACTATGCCAGTTCGATTCTCTGTATAAACTGAGTCAGACACTTTCAACTTCCCCTCAATAAATAAATATTTGAGCCCTGATGCCTGCTGATCTGATGAAGTGAGTGTTGCACAGTCTTTAAATTCACTGGAGAAAATGGCGATATCGGCTTTTTTTCCTGCTGCGATAACGCCCCTGTCGTTTAACTGGAATATACGGGCAGGAGCCCCCGTCATCTTATGAATCGCTTGTTCCGGTGAGAGAATTGGTTTTTGCTGTGTGTATTGGTGCCACACACGGGGAAAGGTTCCATACACTCTGGGATGAGGCTTGCCATTAAGGAGTGTGTCTGAACCTATCACCCCCTTTGGATGTTGAAGAATTTTTTCTACCAGAGACTCTTCTATAAAGTGGTCAATCATCATGACCTGACCCTGCTCTTCAATAAGCAGGTTGAGCATAAAGTCGACTGGGTCTGTGCCGTTCTCAAGAGCACTCTCTTCAATGGGATGTCCCAGGCAGGCCTGATTCTGTTTGCTGATTACGCTGGTAATCAGAATATTATTCCAACCGGCAAGAGCTGGAATGTTATCCCAGGGCGTACTGGCAGGTGGTTTAAGAGTTTCTGAGAAATAGCAGCGCACAAGTTCTCTGGTATGTGTTGTCTTTAAGTCTTGAAGAACCTGCTGATATGTTCGGCCTTCAAACAAAACAGGAGGTAACAGTGAAAGCAGAGTTGTGCTGCCATAAGTGTAAGGATATTGGTCAAAGGTAAAGTTGTACTGATCAATCCGGTTAAGCAAGGCATCAAGCTTGCTGGCATTTCTGTGACCGATGAGCTTCAGGTGAGAAATATGAACCTGACAACCAGCCCTTTGAGAGAGCTCGTAAATATCATCCATCGCTTCAAGAATGCCATCACTTTCGCTGCGCATATGAACACTTACCAAGCGATTGTGCTCGCCGGCCATATTCATAACTGTTTGCAGCTCTCTCGAATCTGCAAACAGGGCAGGGTGATAAATTAAACCAAGGCTGAGCCCTCTGGCGCCACTGTGAAAACCATCTCTTACATAGGCGGATAAATCATTTAACTGTGATGTGGATAGTGGTGCATTGGAATCTCCCGCCACCAAATAACGCAAAACTCCGTGGGGAACAAAAGGAACAACATTGCTTTCAAGTCTTGTGTGTTCCAGCGCACAAAGGAATTCATCAAGAGTATTCCAATGCCATGGTGCGGGTTGGTCTCCAATAATTAAGCGGCTTCGAAACGATGACTTTTGTTCTGAAGACACTGGAGCAACTCCAAGGCCACACTGACTGATAACCTCGGTTGTAACCCCCTGCATGATTTTGGGGCGCAAGCCATCTGGTAAAAAGTTAGCCAGATCAGAGTGGCTATGGGCATCAATAAACCCTGGTGTGACAACCAAACCTTTTGCATCAATCTCCTTATCTGTTTCACAGGTGATGTTGGGAGATACTGCTTTGATAAAAGAGTCTTCAATTAAAATATCTGTAGTGAGTGGCTGATTATTCAACCCATCAAAAACAGAGCCCTGCCTGATAAGGGTTCTCATTATTGTGCTGCAACCGTTGTTTATAGGGAAAATAGGCAAACTTTCAATTGCATTCCTTGATAGTTATCAAAGGTTGTTGTCAGTAGTTTTGGTTATCTAAGGGGGAGCTTCATAAAGCTTGGATAAACACAAGAAAGTACAAAAAACGATCACTGCACACAGCAGTTAAAAATCAAGAAACAAGGGAATCGTATGAATACCACCGTAATTACGATTGTTGTCCTCTATCTCCTGTTTATGATCGGCATCGGGTTTTATTCATCCCGAAAAATCAAATCCAATGAAGACTTCATGGTTGCTGGGCGACGGCTTGGCCCGTGGCTGATGGCGGGAACTCTTGCTGCAACAGAAGTTGGCGGAGGCAGCTCTTTAGGGGTTGTTGAAAAAGCCTACGGCGACTGGGGTATGAGTGCGATCTGGTATGTTCTGGCAATGGCAGTCACTTTTGTCATTCTCTCAATCGTAGCTCCTAAGTTGCGCAGTGCAATGGTGAAAACCGTACCTGAATATTTCCGTCGTCGTTATGGTGAGGCACCAGGTGGATTGGCTACTTTGATTATGCTGCCACCAATGATTGGTTTAACCGCCGTACAGATTATTGCGTCATCTGTCGTGTTCTCTGTCATGACGCAGCTTCCCTATGAAACCTCAGTTGTTATTGTCACTTTGATCGTAACGGCTTATTCGGTTATGGGCGGCTTGTGGAGTATTACCCTGACTGACTTTGTGCAGATGTTCTTTATCGTATTTGGTATGGCATTGGTTGTTCCCTTTGCATTGGATGCTGCCGGTGGTTATGAGTTTGTGATTGCTCAGGCACCTGCAGGAAGTCTGGATTTGGTGGATGGCGTTGGCTGGAAGAGTATTATCTCTCTGATTGTTATGTATACCGCCAGCTTTGCAGTTGGTCAGGAAGCGGTTCAGCGTTTTTATGCCGCAAAAGATGGTAAGTCTGCACGCCGTGGCGCTTACATAGCCTGTGCCGTTTATATTGTGTTTGCCTTTATCCCGGCCTTTATCGGCATTATTGCTCGGGTAATGGTGGATAATGGTGTTATCGACGCAACCATGATTATGGCAAACGGTGGACGTTACGCCCTGCCAACTCTGGCTATGCAGACCATGCCTTCTATTCTGGTGGGTATTCTGTTTGCTGGTTTGATTTCAGCGACTATGTCCAGTGCTGACTCTAACCTGCTGGCGGCGGGTTCTATTTTTGCGAATGATATCTACAAGCCTTATCTGAACAAATCTGCAGACAGTAAGAAGGTATTGCGGGTAACCCAGATGACTATGGTTGTGGTAGCTCTTCTGTCTATGTTTGTGGCTATCTTTAATACAGGCAGCATTATCACAATCCTGATGTTCTCCTTTGCTCTGCGAGCTGGTGGTACCTTTATTCCTTACGTACTGGGACATTACTGGAAAGCGGCTGGTAGCAAGGGTGCAACTGCTTCTATCGTTGTGGGCAGTGCAGTTATGTTGCTGACTCAAAAGGGTTACATGTCATTTTTCGGTATGGACCCTGTTGTTCCTGCGCTCTTGAGCAGTGCTTTGGTGTTTGTGGCAATCACCAGGCTGATGCCCGTAGTTAACGGCTCCACTAAGCTTGCAGACGAGGAATATAGTGACAATGTTGAAGACGAAATTCATGTTCGTGTTCAACTCTAATTAACTTAGGAACCGTAGTCGTTTATGTGGGAATGGGTATCGTTTCTGGTACCCATTTTTATTGGAGTGTGCAATCTTCGAGATGGCTGATTTTTGCTTTTATATCTTTGGGAAGAGATTTTTTATTTAGGATAATGTCTGATGTCGCTCCAGCGGCATAGTCTTCGTCCATATAGATATATCCATCAAGAGCGTTACTCTCGCCCCATGAATTTTTAATTATGAAATATTTGTTCCCCTGAGCATCTTTTGCCTGCCCTACTATGTGCATGGCATGCCCAGCTGAATCATCGTCTTCCATGTAGTCGGTATAGTCGTCATCCAGATCAAATGGCCCTTTGTTGTCATGCTTATATCTGTAACTGTCTGATAATTTTTTTGAGATGCCTTCTTGTTCATATATCCCATCATTTTTAGCTGCCAGCCCTGTTCTGTAGCTAAACCCATCCGCTCCAACATCACCAGACCAGGCCATGGTATATCCGCGACTAAGAGCTTCTTTCATAATATATATAAGCTTGTCTCGAGGGATTTTTATCTGCCGTTTACTGTGCATTGTCTTCTGCCAGGGAAGTTTATAGAGTGAATAATCTCCGCTGGATGGTTTAAGGATAACGTAATCATTCAAATCAAGATTACCCAGTTGCCGGTGTGTATTTTTCTGACGGTCTGAATGATCAGTTCTGTCTGGCATTTCCCCAATAATCTCTTTCAGCTTATATGCGTAGGTGTGCATCCAATAAAATTGCATGAGCCAGTGGGAAGCTTCTGTGTATTTTTTCGCATACTTATGGAGATGAATTGCCATTCGCCCATGGGACGCTAAGTCCCAGAATCCGGATTTACTTTGATAGCTATCCTCGGGAAGGGTGCCATACATAACAAGCTGTTGCAGGGCTATCTCCATAAAGTTTCCTTCGGTCACAGGGGTGGGATCAGAGTACTTTCTTGTCAGTTCAAATTTATCCAGGTAATCCAGATGAACCAGAAACATTTCCGATAGGTTAGAAGTTCCCTGATTTGCTCTTAGCAGTTCTGATTCCATCATGGATGTGATGGCAAATGCCCAGCAAGTTCCGGAATATCCCTGGTCTTTAACGGGAGTTGTAGGGAGTCGAAACTCTTCACAGATTGACATGTGGCACTTTTGAACCGGGAGTGCGTAGCTGTTGAAGGTTATCAGCGTAAATAGAGCAAGGAGAAGTAGACACCTGATATGTATGTATCTTTTGATAGTGCCAATTATTAGCTCAATCGCTGTGAGTGTTTTTATTAAGAAGTGATGCAACTGTGTAAACTTTAATCATTAATGTTCTTTGCTTACACGTTTTGAGTCAGTGAAGTTTTATTAGTTCATGCTGTAAACAAAAAATAACGGGCGCTTACAAAGCGCCCGTTATTGTCATGCTGTTTTCAGTATAGAGCTGAATTAAGCAGACATTTCCTTGCCATCAAACCGAATGCGGTACAGCAGAGCATAAGCCACAGGCAGCACCACAAGGGTCAGGATCGAGGCAAAACCAAGGCCGAATACAATAGCCACAGCCATGGAGCCGAAGAAGGCATCGAAGATCAGCGGAATCATACCCAGCATGGTTGTCAGAGCCGCCATGCATACAGGGCGAACACGGCTGACGCAGGCTTCCAGAATGGCCTGCTGAATAGTGATATCCCGCTTGGCATCAATATTGATCTGTTCAACCAGTACAATACCGTTCTTCACCAGCATGCCCGAGAGACTGAGCATTCCCAGCAGCGCAGTAAAGGTAAATGGCATATTGAACAGGATCAGACCTGCAGCAACACCGATTACGCCCAGAGGAACTGTGAACCAGATAGCCAGAGACTGACGAATGGTTCCGAACAGGAAGACTGTGATCAGGAACATAGTCAGGTAACCCATTGGCAGGGAAGCAAACAGGCTGCCTTTGGCGTCGCCAGACATTTCAAACTCACCACCCCATTCCATGGAGTAGCCCGGAGGAAGCTCCATACCTTCAATTTTGCCTGCCAGTCTGCGACGAACAGCTTCCGGAGTGTCACCACTCATTGGAATAGCATCGGCATAAACAGTTAACACACGCTTCAGATTTCGACGAACAATCAGCTGGTTTTCAACTTCGGAGCTGAAACCTTCAACCGCCTGGGATACAGGTACGAAAGCGTTACGTTCAGTACTCCATACCTGCAGATCTGCAATGCTGTCAGCGTTCAGACGCTCCTGTTCTGGTGCGCGAGCCATGATAGACATCAGGTGGCTGCCTTCACGGTATGTACCCACAGCTTTACCGTCGAAGTTAACCAGCATCGCTTCGTCCAGAGACTGCTTGGAGATACCACTTCGACGGGCAGCCGCTTCATTCAACTGGGGACGAACAATGTTGACCTTCTCACGCCAGGAATGACGAATACCGGTTGCAGAAGGCTCTGCTTCCATAATGGCAACCGCCTGGGCTCCGAGTTCACGCAGCACTTTCGGGTCTGGGCCATAGAAGCGGGCTTCGATATTAGCGATAGGAGATGGGCCAACCTGCAGTAGCTTGGTCAGATATTCCACTTCCGGACGCTGATCCAGCATGCCGTTGATTTGTGGAGCAAGCTTCTCGATAGCTTCGAGACTCTCGGCTTCTACAATTAACTGGGCATAGCTGCTGTAAGACTTCTCTGGAGAGTAGGTCAGTACAAAACGCTGCGCACCACGACCAATAACGGTCGTAACATTAACCACGCCATCAAGGTCCTGAACCAGCTTCTCGATATCGGCCATCTCTTTTTCAGTCTGGCGAATATCGGTGCCTTCCTGCATGCGCAGATCAACAAAGAAGATCGGCGTGTTGGAAGGTGGGAAGAAAGCCTGCTTGATTTGAGTGAAGCCGAAGATCGCCAGACTCAAAGCTCCAACAGTCAGAGCTATGGTGATAATGCGATGTTTCAGAGCCGCTGTCAGCAGTTTGCGATAAACGACAAACATCACCCCTTTATAAGGGTCAGACTCTTCGCCAACCATCGCTTCTTTTGGATCATCAAAGAACAGATCACAGAAGAACGGAGTCAGAGTAATAGCCAACAACCAGCTGAGTATCAGAGAGATCAGCAGAACCTGAAACAGAGAAACCAGGAAGTAACCGGTGGTATCCTTGGACAGACCGATTGGTGCGAAAGCCATGATGGCAATTACCGTTGCACCGAACAGTGGCCACTGGTTATGGGTAACAACCTGCTTGATGGACTCCAGTTTGGTATTGCCACGCTGCAGGCCAATCAATACCCCTTCGGTTATCACAATGGCATTATCCACTAACATCCCGAGGGCGATAATCAAGGCTCCCAGAGATATCAGCTGAAGCTGGATATCCAGCATGTACATGCCAATAAAAGTACCGAAGATTGTCAGTAGCAGAATACCGCCCATCAACAACCCTGAGCGCACCCCCATAGCAAACAGCAGAACAACAATAACAATCAGTACGGATTCAACCAGGTTTACAAGGAATCCGGCAACGGACTCTTCTACCGTGGCAGACTGGTTGTAAACAGTTGTCAGTTCCATCCCTACTGGGCGATCTGCTTCCAGCTCTGCCAGTCGGGTATTAATTGCTTTACCAACATCAACAACATTAACTCCTTTGGAGAAAGAGATACCCAGAGAGAGTGCGTTTTCGCCGTTGCTTTGATACAGGTTGGATGGGGTTTCATCAAAGTCCTTGTAGACCTTGGCGATATCTCCCAGACGAATCAGTTCAGTGCTGCCCGAAGAGCTGACAATCAGTTCTTCGAGTTCTTTAACATCCTTGAATTCACCGGTTGGGTGAACACGAATAGACTGACCATCAATCAACATTTTACCAGCGTTAGAAACAACATTCTGGTTCTGGATAAGGCCGTAGATCCAGCTTGGATTGAGGTTGAGGGACTTGAGCTTTTCCTGGGAAATTTCAACGACTACTTCCTGATTTACGATACCGGCCAGGCTTACCTTTTTAACACCTGGAATCAGGGACAGCTCCCGGCGCAGGAAATCGGCGTAGTTTTCAAAATCCCTATAGCTATAACCTTCACCGCTAATGTTATACAGAACACCGTACACATCACTGAACTCATCATTAACGACAGATTTAATCACGCCTGATGGTAGTGAAGCCTGCAGGTCGTTGACCTTTCTGCGCAGTTCATCCCAGATTTGAGGGTGCATGGCAGGTGTTGCACTGTCCAGCAGCTCAATAGTGATCTGGGAAACGCTAGCACTTGAGATAGAGTCGATGGTATCAACATACTCAAGCTGTCGTATGGCTCGCTCCAGAGGTACCGTTACCTCTTCTTCAACTTGCTCAGGTGATGCACCCGGATACTGGGTAATAACCATCGCCTGAGGAATGGGAAATTCCGGGAATTCCAATTGTCCCAATTTGGTGAATGATACGCCTCCGCCAACCAGAAGCAGCACAACAAGCAGCCAGCTTATGACTTTGTTGTTAAGAGAGCATTCAGCAATATTCATTCTTACAGACCCCTTTCACGAACCAGGGGCTTAACTTTCATATTCGGGCGAAGACGACTCAGGCCAGCAGTCACAACCTGATCACCATCCTGTAAACCGGACAAAACGACCAGACCTTCCTGAGTCAGGCGGCCAACAGTGACTTCTACAGATTTCACCGTTCCAGTGCTGGCATCGTAGACCCATGCCTGCTTGAGGCCGCTTTTGTCATCAACCAGCACAGCTGTTGGGGGAACAATGAACGATGACTGCGCCTGCTTACCGGAAATCTTGTTCATATCTATGTAAAGAGTGGCCCCCATGCCTGGATAAACATTAATGTTTTTAGGAACTGGCATGGTGAAGGTCACTTCATAGGCCTGAGTGCCGGGAGTGACTGCTGTGTCATGCTCCTTGTAAGTCACAGGATAGGTATTTAGATGATCGCTGGCGAAGGTGATGTAAGGTTGGTAACCAGAGTTAGCGGCATCTTTTTGAGCCTTGGTCATGAGGTTTTCAGGGACCTGAATACTGATATCCAGAGTCTGGCTGTTCTGGAGCAGTAGGATTGTCTGCTGGGCTTGCACATATTGGTGATTTTCAACATCAGTGCGGGCAATACGACCGTCAAATGGTGCGGTCAGCGTTGTATATTTCAACTTGTCTTTTGCCAGACCTAGAGCTGCCTTTGCAGACTTCAGGTTAGCGCTGGCAGTATCCAGATCAGACTGGGAGATAACCTTTTTCTCTCGCAGTGATTTGATGCGTTTAAAGTTAACCTCTGCCAGATCGTAGTCGGCCTGGCGTTGATCCAGTTCATTCTTGATATCGCGGTCATCTAACTGGGCGAGCAGCTGCCCGGCTTTTACTTCCTGTGCGGTTTTCACAGGGAACTTAACCAGCTCACCGGAGATACGGAATGAAATCAGTGATTCTTCTGTTGAGTGGACTGTCGCAGGAAAACGTCGCTCATCTTTAAGGCCGGTATCTACGACTCTTAGAAGTTTAACCGGGCGAATAACTTCACTTTGAACTTTCTGTTCGGGCTCACTGCAACCTGCCAGCAGGAATCCCATAAAAACAGCGGCAATGCCAGCAACAGCTGTTTTTGGGAAGGAATACACAATCATGGGTTTATCCAGGGTCGTAATGAATAAATGATGAAGAGCCGAACCGGGGGAGGGTGGCCCTGATAAATGTCTAGGGAGAAAGTAGACAGACTTCCTGATACAGCTGCCTCAAATGTGCGGCAATGTTCGGGTGGGTGATTCCCCAGCCGTCCAGGAATCGCTGAGTAGAGTTGATGAGCATCTCTTTGCCATCATCTTCACCTATAGCCTTTTTGAAAATACCCAAACCAGTTTCTTTCAGTTGAAAAAGGCCGGATGTAAGAGCGAGAAAACTCATATGAAATTCTGCTGCCAACTCATCTGTTACATCGATTTCGGAGCTAGCTTTTAAGATGTCTTTGGTCAGCCTTTGAATACTGTCTTCAAATGATTCACCCAGTTTCTTTAATGTATGAAGCCTGGCTTCTGATGCTCTTTTCCAAACAGATGCGTTCCATGAGAACTGCTGCAGCAGGTAATGTTTTGGCTTACAGTGGTTCTCCCTCCAAAGGAAGAAAGAGGTTATAACTGTTTTATCGAGAGCTGGTTTATCAGATTCCAGAATGCTGGAGAGAGAGGAAATTCGTTCCTGCAAAATCAGCGTTGTACAGCCAATCAGGAGGTCTTCTTTGCTGGAGAAGTGAGAGTAAATAGCGCCCATGGAACACTCTGATGCTCTAGCCACCTCAGACATTTTGAGTTCGAGAAAACTGCAGTCTTCCAGCAACGTCATGGTAGCTGAGATAATGTCGTTTTCCCGTTGTAAGCGTTTCTGCTGTTTCGTCATTTGTATAACTACTGTGAAAAGCTTTGGGCCCTTTTAAGAGGGCAAGGGAATACCATCGAGCAAGGCTGGAATTGTTTTCGAATTGTTTTCGAATGATATTCGGAATTTGTGCGGAGCTTACTCTTACCCCTTGTGGTATGGGATGCGGATATGTACGTAAAGGAGCCGTTAATGCCAGACATCAAGTTTTCCCGTGAAGAGAAAGAGGTTATAGCCCAAAAGATCAAGATCTACTTCCGGGAGGAACTGGATCAGGAAATCGGGCAGTTCGATGCTGAATTTCTACTGGATTTTTTTGCAGAGGAAATTGGGCCAAGGTTTTACAACAAAGGGCTTTATGACGCCCTGAATGTTATGGAAGAACGAATGGAAAGTGTTCGGGATGACATATATGGCATAGAGCAGCAGGTGAAGTGATGACAGAAAAGGCAGTTGTTATTGCTGACCATGTCTCCACCTATCCCAACCCTATTCAGTTTTCCAAAGGAGATACACTGAGAGCCGGACGCAGGGATGATGAGTATCCTGGCTGGATCTGGGTAGAAACGGATGATGGTAACCAGGGCTGGGCTCCGGAACAGTTTCTGCGACTATGTGGGGACAAACCATCGAATGAAAACAAAGCTCAGGCAACGGAAAACTATATCGCCCGGGAATTAAATGTAACTCAAGGAGAAGAGTTAGAACTTGTCTATACGCTCAATGAATGGTGTTGGGTGAGAAAGGCTGGTGGAGAGCCAGGCTGGATACCTGTCAAAAATATTCGCGTTTTGTAACTTCCTGAAACCGGAGCTTGGTTATTTGGGGGGAAGGGCTATAACTTCTCTCCCAGCCCTATTAGCAATGCCTCCGGTGCCAATGAGCTTATACCAAGCAAAAGAAAAAATTTCACTTCCGGTTAAACAATGGTTTTGGACTTTTATGATTTCGTCCTTCTGTCTGTGGGGAACATGCTTGTCCTTTGCTCAGGAAGAAGAACAAACAGGAGTTCAGAGCAAATCATGGGTGTCGGCTTATAGCTCTGATGAAGGGCTGGTGTTCGACCTGGGAAACCGGGCAATTATATTTGAAGGGGTTGGTGCCAAAGAGTGGTGGTGGTTTTTTTCTCAGCAGGCACTTGCGGCCTCAGCGATTGGGTTGGATGGTGCCGCAACCTATGGTGTTTACAAGAATAACGACCGTATGCCAGCACACCCGGCTGGAAAGGCGGCATACATTTTTGGGGGGCTTTCTCCCGCAGTTTTATTCTTTGTAAATCTGTCCAGAGGGCTCTGGAAGAGTTACAAAGAAGTGGGTTTATGGTCTGTTTTCAGTGAAGTAGGTTTACTCACTCTTTTATCCCGTCACCCTTATGCAGCAAAGACGGAGTTTGCTGCTGTAGCTTTAAGTTTGGGGGCAGGAACCCTGCTCTTCAAACAGGCGAAGCTTGGTCAGCCAGAGCAACCTCTTAGAAGACGAATAACTATTTCGGGGGATGATGGAAAAGTTCTTCTGGCCAGTGCAGAAGTTGAAGAGGGTGAAAACAAACTCACAACGAACGTCAGGCTGAGTCGGATAAACGGATCCTTTGTGATTAACTCAAGCTCGGCCTTGGGGAGAATAGCTACAGGGCTGGATGACATTCAGGCTTCTCAACTCAGGTTTGAGATTCTGGAGAATAAAGAAGACAAAACGAAGAACTTCAGATTTTTCATAAATCGGGAACTTGGGGCTATTGAGTCTGAATTAATATTGAATCAACCACAGAATGATCATCTGTCTTTGTCAGAAGAGAGTGTTTACGACAATATTCATACTGTTTTTTCTGTCGATGTTTTGAACCGCGTTGCTGACTTTATTAGGGAACAGGCCAGTCTCTCAGTGGATCAAGAAACCAGTAAACAACTCATAGTAAGCCCCGATAACAGCATTCAGGGTAATCATGGTGTGCCGGTTGATAGAAACCTGACTCTGAACTTTGAAAAAACCGGAGTCATAGAAATAAATTCTCGAACGGGGGAGGGTGCTAATCCATACAAACAGCACTATGTGCCTCGGTGGGCAAACCATTTCTCCCTGAGTCTGGCGTCATTTATGACCTCTATTGCTATCGGAAGGGTTGAGCATGCTGCTTTTAATTCACTCTATCCATTTAGCCGAACCGCTCAGATTTATGATGCGGAGGTTCAGGCGTGGCTCTCACAGAACTGGAATTAGGGACTCATGTTTTGTTTTGCATAAGGGGCAAGTAAGATACTTCTCAGGATTTAATTTTAATAAAAAGAAAAACAATGAATTCACTCGAATTAAAAGTTCCTCCAGTCGCGCTGGTGATTGTTGCTGGTGTGGTTATGTGGGGAATCTCACTGATTTCTAATGGCTTTCTTCTCTCAGAGCCGGTTCGTATGTTTCTTCTGGGGCTTTTCCTGCTGGCCGGTATCAGCATTGCTGTGGCTGGTGTGAGATCTTTCCAGAGTGCACAGACAACAGTTAATCCTATGAAGCCAGAATCCAGTTCTTCGCTGGTGTCTTCTGGTATTTATCAGCGTACCCGTAATCCGATGTACGTAGGAATGGCTCTTGCCCTGACTGGCTGGGGGCTGTTCCTGGCTAACCTTTATTCGCTGGCAATAGTTATTGGGTTTGTGCTGTATATGACTCGTTTTCAGATTATCCCCGAAGAGCGAGCGCTGAATGAACTTTTCGGTATTGACTTTGAAACCTATCGCAAGCAGGTTTCGCGCTGGTTATGAGGTTTTCAAAAGTTCGTTAAAAGTTTCAGGCATCTATGGTTTCTGCAAGTAAAACGCAATCCTTTCGCATTACACAGCTCCCGGTTATCCATACAGAAAGATTAATCCTGGAGGTGTGTACAGAATCAGATGCCCAGCTTGTTCTTAACTTTTACGAAGACAATTTAGAGCACTTGTCTCAATGGGAACCTGAGCGTAGCGCTGAGTTCTACACCATTGAACACTGGCACAATACATTGCAGGAAAACCGGCTGTTTCTACTGGAAGGTAGTGCTGTGAAGTTTGTGATCTTTGATAAAGAACGCACAGAAGTAATTGGCACCTGCAATTTCAACAATATTACCCGCGGAGTTTTTCAGGCCTGTCATCTTGGTTATGCCATTGCCGGAAAGTATCAGGGGCAGGGGTATATGTATGAAGCCGCTAAAGCGGGTATCAATTTCATGTTTAATGAAATGGGTATGCACCGGGTGATGGCGAACTATATGCCGGCGAACCAGCGCAGTGGTGCACTTTTGAAACGGTTAGGGTTTGAGAAAGAAGGTTATGCCCGGGATTACCTGAAAATTGCCGGCGAGTGGGAAGACCATGTTTTGACTGCACTGCTCAACCCACAACCGATATAAAGGATTAGCAGCCGGGCATAATTCTGCAGTTTGTTTCACGATAAACTTCGTGGCGTTCAACCCGGTCATCACCAGTCATGCCATCAGGAGCAGTCACAATAATATCCACATGACTGGCATTGCTGGGGAAACGAAATATAACTGCTCCCCTGCTGTCCAGCACGGCTCTCTTTCGAATGGTGCCCATCTCATCTTTCATCACCACCTCGCCGCCAACAACCTTTTGATCAGAATTCGGATAGAGAGCAGTTGCCCATACATGGCCGGAAGGTCGCCCGTTAGCATAAACATTGAGATGGGGCTCTCTTTCCGGCAGCAGTGAACAACCCGTAAGAAATGCCGAGATAAGGCCGAAACACAGAAGGTTTTTCATATCTCCAAGGAACCGGGAGTTAACTGCAGTGTTCATGCATCATCCTTTGTCTGGCAGTTGTAACGCTGGAATATTAACAGCATAGAGTTGTGTGAACATGTAGCCAAGTCATAAAGACAGAACACAAATGGATAAGCCGGTTGTGTGTTTTGGTTATTACCTTTCTCCCTCATCTCTTTATATTTCTGTATTAAAGGATCTGTGTCTTGGGGCCAATCTCCGGCACAACTACAAAAATAAAAATAAGAAAGTAAAAGGAAAACTTATGTCCTTCACGGAATGCCTGCACCGTGGCGTATCTATGTACGGTGAAAAAGCTGCTCTGGTTTTTGAAGATCGCATCACCACTTATAGTGAGCTTCACCTGCTTGTCTCAAAGTTTGCCGGAGCGCTGACAGGCCTTGGGCTGGAGTGTGAAAGTCGTGTTGGTATTTTGACCCTTAACTGTGATCGGGCTATTACCTGTTTTTACGGAGCATCCTGGGGTGGCTTTATTCCCAACTATTTGAATATGCGCTGGTCAGCCCATGAACTTGCGGCTTCTATAGATGACTGCAGTGCTTCGGTTCTGGTTGTGGATGATCTTTTTCTGCCAATGGGCGTTGCACTGAGAAAGCAGTGCCCATCTCTCCATACCCTGATTTATGTTGGGGAAAATGAAAACGTTGGTGAAGACGTTCTGTATTTCAATAAGTTGATTGAAAAGGCGGAAGCGATTGAAGATCAGTCTGGTGGTGGTTCTGATATTGCCTTCCTCAACTACACCGGTGGAACAACTGGTAAAGGCAAAGGTGTTGCCCATTCCCATAAGGGACATAT
Organism: Parendozoicomonas sp. 2304DJ65-17; assembly: GCF_058148445.1. Classification (NCBI taxonomy): domain Bacteria; kingdom Pseudomonadati; phylum Pseudomonadota; class Gammaproteobacteria; order Oceanospirillales; family Endozoicomonadaceae; genus Parendozoicomonas; species Parendozoicomonas sp. 2304DJ65-17. Next base: position 75,861 of record NZ_JBYVJV010000007.1, on the reverse strand, counting down.
CTCGGCTATGACCGTAGTTATGGCAGAAAGGTTATTCCTTCGGGGGACAACCTGCCTGGCCGCGCCGTTGTTCCATATTGCAGGGATCAGTGTGTGCAGTGCCAACCTGTTGGCTGGTAACACCATTATTGTTTCTGCGCGCTTTGAGCCTGACGTTATTCTTGAACTGATTGCCCGTCATTATGTTGAGCATGTGTTTATGGTTCCTACCATGCTCAAAATGTTGATTGAGCAGCCAACATTTAACGATCACGATATGACCTGCCTGCGGCACATTGCTTACGGCGCGTCTCCAATTGATGAAACTCTGCTGCAAAACCTGCAGGAGAAAATGCCCTGGGCCAGCTTTATGCAGATTTACGGGCAAACAGAATGCGTTCCTGCAACCTTCCTACACAACTGTGACCATACAGAAAAAGGGCGCTCATTAGGACGAACCCGTTCAGCAGGGCGTGCCTGCCTCGGTGTTGATATTGAAATCCGTAATCAGGATGGCGAGCGTTTGCCAGCTGGAGAGATCGGCGAGATAGCCCTTCGTGGCGAACATCGTATGGTGAAATACTGGAACAATCCTGAGCAAACCGCTGAAGCCATGAAAGGGGAATGGCTGCTAACAGGTGATGCCGGTTACCTCTCTGAAGATGGTTATCTTTATATTGTGGACCGGGTGAAAGATATGATTATTTCCGGAGGGGAAAACATTTACTCTCTGGAGGTGGAGAATGTGATCTGCCTGCATACGGCAGTTGCCCAGTGTGCTGTTGTTGGTTTGCCCGATAAGAAATGGGGCGAAGTTGTTCACGCAGAGATTGTTTTAAAACCCGGGATTGAAGTTAACGAAGATGAATTAACCACTCATTGTCGTCAGTACCTTGGTAGTTACAAGATAGCCCGCAGCATGAACTTCGTGAGTGAAATTCCGGTCACTGCGGTTGGTAAGATCGACAAGGTGGCTATTCGCAAACGTTACACATAAATTACTCCCTAAATTGGGCGGATACAGTTACTTCAAAAGCGGGATATAATCCCATTTTTGAAGTAACCAAGAGCGTTTTATGGCCAGTGCTTTTGCCCGCCGTTTTCAGCTTGTCGTCGATCAGCTTGCCCAGGGCAATAGAAAGCAGTTCGCCGAGCTGACTGGTAAGTCCGCGTCCCATATTTATAAAATCTGCCGTGGCGTGAGCCGCCCTTCTATGGCATATCTCGAATCTCTTTATGAAGAGTTTCGGGTTGACATCACCTGGCTTCTTACCGGTGAACAAAACGACGGTTCCCAGCCTGCCGGTTCAGCTCCGGATAAAGACCTGGTTTATGCGCCAATGTTTGATGTGCAGGCCAGTGCGGGAATGGGGGCCGAGGTGCAGGCAGAAGATATCAATGATTACTTTGCTTTCACCAAGTCTTTCCTTTCCAGTCAGCTTGGAGTATCTGGTGACAATCTTGCGTTTGTAAGCATTCGCGGAAACAGCATGTATCCCACACTGCATGATGGTGATCGTGTGTTGGTGGATATTTCTCGTAAGACTGTTCAGGGCGAAGGTCTCTATCTTCTGCATACAGAAGATGGCCTGATGGCAAAGCGGCTGAAGTCTATGCGCAACAATGAGTTGCAGATCACCAGTGATAACCCCGAATACCCAAGCTGGGTGTTTGCGGCACATGAGCGGGACGATAATCCTGTTGTTGGGCGGATAGTGTGGTGCGCTCGTTCGGTTTAGAGCGCACAAGACCTTTCTTACCGCGGGAATCTGTGGGAACGTTGGTGTAATAACAAGAACTGGAATTCCGGCACTCAATGATCACCCTGAAACAGCTCCAGCATATGCAGGCTATTGCACGGTATGGTTCGCTGCACAGTGCTTCTGATGCTTTGCACCTGACCCATTCGGCATTAACCCGCAGTTTGCGAAACCTTGAAGATGGGTTGGGAGTGAAACTGTTTGATCGCACGAAATCCGGAATGGCTCCCACAGAGTTCTGCCAGAGCATTCTCAGCTCCAGCGAAAAGATTTTGCAGGATGTTCAGGAGTTGGAAAGGGAAGCCCACATTTACCAGAATCTTGATGAAGGTGAGCTCTACATTCTGGTGGGGCGGGGTATTAAAACTTATGCGTTGCAGGAACCCTTGGCTGAGTTCTTTTCCCAATATCCCGGTGTAAGAGTTATCGTTGATGAAGTGACACCGGTTGAAGCCATAGAACTGCTTAGTAGTTGTCGTGCAGATTTGCTGATTTCAGGAAGTGGCAGTTATGAAGATGATCCTGAGTTTCTTGTTACTCCGCTAAAACATATTCCTGTTCGGATTGCAGTGCGTAAAGGTCATCCACTGACAACCACTGACAATTTAAGCCCGTCTCACTTGATGGAATATCCGGCAGTTGCTGCCACCTACCTCTCTGCAACTCACCCATTCAACCAATATGTAAGGCAGCTAACCAAAGAAGAGATTGATATTAAACCTCAGGTTATGTGCAGCGATTACCGGACTTTGCTGAGAATAATTTCAAAGAGTGATGCCTGGTTGGCTGCACCAGAACCAGAACTGGAAATGTTACGAGATTCTGGCGATTTTCTTTATCTGGATATTAATGGGTTAAACATTAAGCACGAAGTAAGCATTACTGAACTGGCAGGACGATCTAGAAGTCCCGCAAGTGAACGTTTGATTAAAATAGTTAAAGAGTATTTTTCTTAACTGTTGTCCCTGTTGGTCGATCAAAATGCTTTTGATAATTCAAATTCTCTGTTTGATCTATCAAACTGGCAGTTGATAGTGCGGCTTTATATTTACCGATTCAAACCACAAGTCAGCAATAATCAATACAAATGATTTATATGTTGCTTACTTTTCCCCGTGTATTCACAGCACTTCGTATTACGCAGATGATTTAAATCAAATAAATAATTCCTGTGACAGGTGTAATACAAACAGGACTTCATAAATCCTGCCACTGAAAGCAAAGATCAAAAAGATAGAAAACAAGAGAGTCAGGCACCTTAAAAGGCAACGTCTGTTGTATAGGTCTATCTAAATAACGTCTCATAACGATAGAGCGTAGTTGCCCAGGGGAATGGCTCAGCACTGATAACTTTGAATTGTGCTGTAACGGGAAAGCTATGGATCTTTTTTATAAACTGAACGACCGCCCCCCTCTGGGACAAAACCTTCTGCTTGGTTTTCAACACCTCCTTTCTGCTTTGCCGGGGATAATTGGCGCGCCGCTGGTTATTGCTGCTGTTCTGGGTTTTTCCGTTGAAGAAACAGTGATCCTTGTAAATGCTGCCATGTTGATGTCTGGCATAGGTACCGTTGTTCAGGCTCTTGGTCTTGGCCCGGTGAACCTGGGTGCCAAAATGCCGGTTGTTCAGGGCACCAGCTTTGTTTTTGTCAGTATTGCTATATCTATAGGCTTTCAATATGGCTTTGGTGCCGTCATCGGAGCAACGATAGTTGGTGGCTTATTTGAAATTGCCATGAGCTTTTTCATGCCCCAAATCAGAAAACTGTTTCCGCCTGTGGTAACAGGCACAGTGGTCTGCTTAATCGGTATGACTATTTTCCCTGTAGCAGTGGACTGGTTGGGAGGTGGCTATGGAGCGGAAGACTACGGCAGCCTTGTGAATGTGTGCGTGGGCTTGTTGGTTCTCTGCGTCATCGTTTTCTTTAACCAGTACTTCAAAGGGTTCACTTCTGCTGCCGCAATTCTTTTAGGGCTTTTCGTGGGCTATATGGTTTGGTTTGCCATGGGACGATTGGATCTTTCCGCAGTCTCTCAAGCATCGTTCCTCTCCGTTCCCAACCCTATGTTTTTTGGAATTGAGTTTCATGCTGGAGCCATCGTAGCTATGTGTGTTGGCTACATAGTATCTATGGTGGAATCTATTGGTGACTTTCTGGCTTTGTCCGAAGCCTGTGATGCAGAGCTTGATGATGAAAAATTGGCATCCGGTATCCGTTGGGAAGGTTTGAACAGCGCTTTGGCAGGCGTCTTCAACAGTGTTGCAACATCGTCGTTCAGTCAGAACATTGGTGTTGTTCGGGTAACAGGTGTTGCCAGCCGCTTTGTTGTGGCCACTGCCGGGGGAATTTTGATTTTGGGCGGTTTGCTGCCCAAGTTCGGTGCGCTCATTGCCAGTGTTCCCCAGCCTGTTATGGGCGGTGCAGGACTGATTATGTTCGGTATGATCGTGGCTGGCGGTATCAGCATGATCAAGGAGATTGATTTCAGTCGCCGAAACACAATGGTATTAACGCTGGGTATTGCTGCAGGCCTGACAGTAACTTATCGCCCTGATATTGTTTCTCAGGTTCCTCCAATGCTGCAGACTATCTGTGGCAACGGTATTGCCCTGGGAGCTATCGTGACGGTTATTGCTAACCTTGTGCTGCCAGGTGGTGAAGCCAAAGTCACTTCAATGACTGGTTATAAAGCTCCTCGCCCTGAGGCGGTTACTGAATAAAGATTGATGAGCATGAAAAAGGCCAGCGAAAGATGGCCTTTTTTATTGAGGTTGCTGTTAGAACATATAGCTGTAAAGGAAACCTGCTCCAATCGCCATACCTAGAATGACTGTAAGAAATGCTGCAATCATCTGGTTCTTGAAAATGGATTTCAGCAGAACCACTTCTGTCAGGCTGGCACCGGCACTGCCAATAATCAAAGCCATAACTGCACCAAGTCCCATACCTTTTGCTGCCAGAGCCGCACTTAGAGGAATTACTGCTTCGGCGCGGATGTACAGAGGAATACCGATAACCGCTGCAACAGGAATTGCGAAAGGGTTGCTGTCGCTGGCAACACTGGCTACAAACTCGGTAGGCATGAAACCGTAGATCATAGAGCCAACACCAATACCTGCCATCAGGTAAGGAAGAACCTTCTTAAAATCTTTCCAGGTGCTGTTCCAGATTTTCAGCCACTTGTTTACTGGTGCAGCCTTGCCGGAGCAGCCGGAACCACACTTCTTCTGCACTGGCTCTTCATAAGCTTCTTTCCTTACATACTGTTCGAAGCCGATTTTCTCCAGAGCATAGCCAGCAACAATAGAAACGCCCATGGCTATCACAAAGTAGAAGACAGTGACCTGTAAACCAAAGGTGGCGGCAAACAACCCGATAATAATGGGGTTAAGTAGTGGGCTGGCAAACAGGAACACCATCATGGTTCCAAATCCTGCTTTCGCTCTCAGCAAACCTTTCAGGAACGGAATGGTTGAGCAGGAACAGAACGGAGTGATTGCTCCCAGAAAACCAGCAACAAGATAGCCCTTACCGTTCTTACTACTCAGAATGCTCTGAATTTTCTGCGGAGGAATATATTCCTGCAATACGCCAACAAAGTAGCTGATGGCGAGGAAGAGCACTGTAAGTTCTACGGCGAGAAACACAAACATATCCAGTGTTTCTCTGATCATATCGGGTGTAATAGACATCGCCTGACTCCATATCTATATTTCCAGAATTGTCGAAATATAAAAGATGAACTCTGGCCTGGTCAATATATTTCTATTAATATCGAAATATATTTTTGAGCGGTATCTGTGATGAAGCTGGATGATATAGCGAAAGCCCTGAAAGAACTGGGGCATCCAACCCGGCTGGCTATTTTTAAACGGCTGGTGAAATCGGGGCATCAGGGATTAGCTGTGGGCGTGGTGCAGGAAGAGCTGGGTATTCCCGGTTCTACACTTTCTCACCACCTCTCCAGTCTGGCTTCGGCTGGCCTGATCAGCCAGCGAAGGGAAGGGCGGACACTTTACTGTGTTGCAGATTATGGAAAACTCGAGTCTGTAGTTTGCTTTTTGCAGGACGAATGCTGCGCTGATACTGGCGGTGAGTAGTCAGCATAGGTAACGGCAGTGTTAGTTATAAAGCTCAGACGCTTTGGCAGGATAAAGGGCTTTATCAATGAATTCCGGAGAAACTGTTATGGAAGCTGCCGCCTATGGAATGGGATATCGTTCTGACACCGCCGGGTTTACCACAGAGAAAGTCGCTTCAGATGCCGTAAACTCATCTGTAGAAAAATATTTTGAAGAGGCTTCAGAAGAGCACTCTAAAGCTGGCGATGTTCAGCTAGGAAATAGAGACGCAGATGTTGTTCCTGTTAACGCCAACCTTGTACTGGCACAAATGGGTATCAACAGGAAGGCAGTGAAACTTCTCAATAAAATCAAAGCCTCTTTCAACGAAGATGAGCAGAAAGATGTTCGGGAAGTGATCAGGGATTATATTCTGAAAGATCAATGCCCTTCTCCGAGGTTCTCACTCGAACAGGGGTTGTGTTATGTGACTCTTGACCACCTCGGGGCCAATGCCATTACACCGTTTCTTGACCGGCTTATCGAAGTCGAACTCTTTGAGGTAGACCAGAAGAATGATCAGAGTTCTCCTATTCGCAGAGCCCCTTGTGCGGCGGAATATGCTCAATACCTGTGTGACAATCTCGCCGCAAAACCTCTTTTGGGCGCCAATGCTGAATACACTAACGAGCGACGTGAATACAACCGTGACTAAAAGCCTGAACTTAACCTTGAGTTTGAATGGCAAGCTAGAAGTGTGGCATAAGGCATCTTATGAATATCGAAAATATCTGGTCTGAATATCAGGCCAGTATTAAAGCCTTCCTGCATTCGAAGGTTTCTAACCCTGCAGAAGTCGACGATTTGCTGCAGGACATCCTGATAAAAACTTATGAAAACCTGCATACAGTCAAATCCGGCAGCAGTGTTAAATCCTGGTTGTTTCAGGTTGCTAACAGAACCGTGATCGACTTTTACAGGCGTAGTGGCAAAGGCCAGAACCTGAAAGCAGAAGATCTCTGGTTTGATGAAAGCGACCAAAATACCAAACAAGCGCTGGCACATTGCGTTAAGCCATTTATAGATTCCTTGTCTGCTGATGCAGCGAACCTTTTGACGGCTGTGGATATTGAAGGGGTATCTCAAAAGGCATACGCAGAACAGCACGGCATTAGTTATTCCACACTAAAATCCCGAGTGCAGAAAAGCAGAACTCAACTGCGTAAGCTGTATGAAAACTGCTGCACTTTCTCTTTTGATCAGCAGGGAAACCTGATGGATTACGAGCAGAAATCGAGTAGTTGCAAAAGCTGTAAATAATTTTCGTCTTTTTCTTTAGCTCTCCGTCTTATGGGTAAAGCGAGTGAAATGATTCACTGCTGAAAGATGTGAGAGTTCACCATGATCAAGATTGTCAGTTTCAAAATCTGTCCGTTCGTGCAGCGTGTTACAGCGTTGCTGGAAGCTAAAAATGTTCCTTATGAGCTGGAATATATAAGCCTGAAAGATAAGCCCCAGTGGTTTCTGGATGCCGTGCCAACCGGGCAGGTTCCTGTGCTGATTACAGAGCAAGAACAGACTCTGTTTGAATCTGATGCGATTGCCGAATATCTGGATGAAGTTCACCCACCATTGGAGCCCGAGATTTCACCAGAGCAGCGCGCTCTTGATCGTGCCTGGAGTTATCAGGCCAGCAAACATTATCTCGTACAGTGTTCCACTATGCGCAGTGCTGATAAAGAGACTCTGGCGGAACGTACAACCAAGCTGGGCAAACCCTTTGAAAAGGCAGAAGCTGAGTTGAAAGATGGCCCTTACTTTAAGGGTGAAGCATTAAGTAATGTTGATATCGCCTGGCTGCCCCTGCTTCACCGTACAGCCATTATTAAGGCTTACACCGGCTATGATCTTGTTGCAGATTTTCCAAAGGTTCAGGCATGGCGAGAGGCTTTAATGGCAACAGGGTTGCCAGAAAAATCTGTGGCAGAAGATTTTGAGGAGGCATTCACTGGTTTTTATCTCTCGGATCAGACCTATCTGGGCAGAGGAGATAAGTGTGCCGATACTGCAGATCAACAGTGCCGCAGTGGGAGCTGCTGCTAAGAGCTGACTGTTTCCAGTGTGCTCTGTGTGTAGCCCCTGTTGTGTGTCAGGGGCTTTTCATAAGCCACAATCCGTTTGGTTAAACAGAGAGTAAAGTTTGCCAAACAACTTTGCCTGCCAAAAAAGTTCGATATGATGTCTGCATTAGAAAAGAAGAAAATATCATGCAAACAACAAAAGAACGTATTTTTCATATGGTGCTGTTTGAAGTCGTAGCACTGATTTTACTGGCACTTCTTGCGATGCTTTTCACTGGTGGTGATGCATTATCGATGACTGGCCTGGCTCTTATGCTTTCCCTTATCGCGATGGCCTGGAACTATATTTATAACCTTGTATTTGATCGTATATTCGGCGCTAACCGAATAGAAAGAAAACTGGCTTTGCGCCTTGGGCATGGAGCAGGCTTTGAAGCTGGCATGATCATATTTTCATTCCCCGTGATTATGTGGGTGTTGCAACTCGACTTCTGGACAGTACTCCTCATGGATATCGGCGTAGTCCTGTTTTTCCTTGTTTATGCGGTGGCGTTTAACTGGATTTACGACATTGTTCGCCATAAATTGAGCTCAAGATCTACTGCTTCTTAATCCTTTAGTGATACACCTTCCTCACGCTTCTTAAACAGAAAATCCAGAAATGCCCGAGTAACAGCATTCAGGCGATGACGGGATGAGTAAACAATCCATATATAGGCTTTGTAGGGAGCTTTGTTTGCAAACAGTCGAATCAGGCTACCATCCGCAACCTCTTGCTCTACCGTTTCATCTGCCATAACTGCTATTGCTTCACCACTGCGGGCAATGGAATACATGATGGTAATATCGTTTACTGTGATTTTTGGCGGCACCTTTAGAAACGTATCGTCATCACCAATCGGGATCACATGCTCTATTTCACCCTCGGGGGTACGAAAGCCAACCATTTTATGGCGATTAAGGTCTTCCGGCTTTTCCGGGATACCGTACTTCTCCAGATACTTGGGCGCAGCGTAATAGCCAAGGTTTAACTCTTCAAAGGGACGAGCGATCAGGTTTGAATCTGCCAGCGAGTCTCCTGCACGAAATGCCACATCAATATGTTGCTCATCAATGTTTTCATACTGAGCTGTTATGAGCAGCTCAATCGTTACCTTGGGATGAAGATTCATAAACTGGAAGACCAGCTCCTGAAGTTTATTCATCTTCGGTAAAGGCAGTGTTTGAATGCGAAGATGACCTTCCAAAGTATGGTGAGAGTCCATGATATTCTCGACAGTCTCCTGCAACTTCTCCAGAAGCGGTTTAGTCTCCTGATAAAATTGCTGACCTTTCTCTGTCAGGGATAAAGAACGGCTCTTACGTTGGAAAAAGTTGACTTTGAACTGCTGCTCAAGCCCTTGTATACGACGACTTACGCTCGATTTCGGCAAGTCAAGAATTGTTGCCGTTTTCGTCAGGCTGCCGGTCTCTGCCACTTTATGGAAGAGCTCTATATCTTCAGTCTTCACTATTTTATTGTTCCGATTATTGGAACTCTTCATTCCAGTTTGTGTAGTTTAACGGAACTATAGACTGCAGTATTCTGCCTAAAAAATACACCTTATAAAAACAACAGAGGTGCCCTCGCCAGAGTCGGCTGATTCTGGTATTTGACTCACTCCCCCAGACGCTTTCAGTTTTTATTGAATGGCGTGAGTGCTCTATGAAGGTTTATATGAAGAAAGTTCTAAACGTTGGAATGAAAGTAAGCCTCATAGCTGGCAGCTTGATTGGTATGGCAGGGTTTCTAGCTGGTTGTTCTGAATCGCAGGCTGTGGTCACTGATAATGCTGTTCGCCCAGTAAAACTGGTTCAAGTTGAAGATCATCGCCGAGGAGAGATCCGCAGTTTTCCTGCCCAAGTGTACTCTAATGAAGAATCCCGTATTTCATTTCGTATTTCTGGTGAGCTTGTAGAGCTTCCTGTTTCAACCGCTCAGGATGTAAAGAGAGGGGATTTGCTGGCCAAGGTGGATGACAGGGATCTTAAAAACGAAGTTGATCTCAGACAGGCAGACTATGACCTTGCTGCAATCAACTTTAAGCGCATAAAAGCTTTGCGGGAGAAAAAAGTTATCTCCCAGTCAGAATTGGATACTGCTCAGGCAACCTTAAAAGGTTCATTGGCCTCTTTGCGTTTGGCCAAAGACAGACTGGATTATGCAACTCTTGTAGCACCATTCGATGGTCGTATCGCAAAAACAGAAGTTGAAAACTATCAGTTTATTCAGGCGCAACAAACCATTCTTGTTTTGCAGGATAGCCAGACCCTGGAAGTGAAATTCCAGATGCCGGAAGCCATTGTTAACAGGTTGCAGAATGGGCAATTTAATACCGAGTATCAGCCTGCTGTGGTTTTTAACGGGCTGCCCGATAAGAAATTTCTCGCGATCTATAAAGAGCATGCGACAAGCGTGACTGCTGGAACACAGTCTTATGAAGTTACGCTGTCTATGCCTGCGCCTGAAGGTGTAACTATTTATCCTGGCATGGGCGGCACTGTATCCATGGATCTGACCAGGATGTCTTCCCGGTCAACAGACCTGTCTAACATTGTTATTCCTGTCACTGCGATATTGTCGGACGACAGCACGGGGGCAAAACAGGCTTGGGTTTATGATTCCGAGAAAGGAACAGTGAATCCTGTTGAGGTAACTGTCGGGCGAATTTCCCAATCGGGAATCAACATTCTTACTGGCCTTGAAGGTGGTGAGCAGATAGTTGTGGCTGGGTTATCACAACTGAGTGAAGGCCAGAGAGTTAAGCCTCTTGTTCGTGAAAGGGGGCTCTAAATGCAAAATATTGCGGAGTACTCTATCCATAACAAGGTAATCAGTTGGTTGTTCGTTGTTTTGCTGCTGGTTGGCGGCGGCATTTCATTTACCCAACTGGGGCAGTTGGAATTTCCAGAATTTCCTATTCCCGAAGCCATGGTCAACACCGTGTATCCGGGAGCTTCACCGGAACAGGTGGAAGAAGAAGTTACCGTGCCTATAGAGCGGGCTATTCAGCAGCTGGAATATATAAAGAATATCGATTCTATTTCCAGTGCTGGTGCTTCGCAGGTTTCTGTTGAACTCAAAGATGGTTTTACCGCAATTCAGCCACAAATATGGGATGAGCTGCGCCGCAAAATCAGTGATGTGCAGGGAGAGCTTCCGCCTGGTGTTATAACGTCAGTGGTTAATGATGATTTTAGTGATGTCTTCGGCATCATGTATAACATCAGCGGCCCTGACTTCACTTACCGTGACCTTGAGAATTACGGTGATCTTCTCCGGCGTGAGCTTTCACTGGTGAAGGGCGTTAGCAAGGTCAGCCTGGCAGGTACAGTGAGCGAACAGGTTGTTATTGAACTTTCCCAGGAAAAAATGACAACGCTGAATATCGATCCATCCTGGATTTATGGACTGATCGAAAACCAGAACACAGTTTCTAATGCTGGCAGTATGCTGATTGGTGGGCAGTCGATACGTATCCACCCCACCGGTGAATTCAAGAATATTAAAGAACTTGAGCGCCTTATTGTTGGCCCAGCTGGTGGAACCGATGTTATTTATCTCGGTGATATTGCCAAAGTTTATCGGGACTTTGAAAAAACGCCGATGGTCACTTACACCAGCAATGGTGACCAGGCTATTTCTATTGGTATCTCTTTTGCTAAAGGTGTGAATGTTGTGGAAGTCGGCAAGGCTGTCGATGCTCGTCTTGCAGAGCTTGAAAGCAGTCGGCCAATAGGTATTGATCTGACTACGGTCTATAACCAGCCAGAAGTTGTCAGAGAAGCTGTTTCGGGATTCCTGATTAGTCTGCTTGAGGCGATTGCCATTGTTATTGTTGTTCTGCTTTTCACCATGGGAATCCGTTCGGGAATCCTTATGGGGGTTATCCTCCTGCTGACAATTTCCGGAACATTTATTGGTATGAATATTCTGGGAGTTCAGTTACAGCTGATCTCTCTCGGAGCGTTGATCATTGCTCTGGGCATGCTGGTTGATAATGCCATTGTCGTTACCGAAGGAGTGCTGGTTGGTATTCATCGTGGGCAATCCCGGATGGAGGCTATTACTCAGGTAATTTCTCATAATATCTGGCCGCTGCTTGGAGCCACGGTTATTGCCATCATTGCTTTTGCACCGATTGGTTTATCGAAGGACACGTCCGGTGACTTTATGGTCTCCCTGTTCAAAGTATTGTTGATATCCCTTTCTTTGAGCTGGGTCTTGGCTATAACGCTGACCCCTTTCTTCTGCCATCTGATGTTTGATGACCCTAAAGAGACACTTGTTGGAGAGGCATCTGATCCATACAAAGGGTTACTGTTTGTTGCTTACCGCGCGCTATTAAGTAAAGCGCTGAAACATCGCATCATTTCCCTGTTTCTTACTGTCGCTACTCTGGCTCTCGCCATTTTCGGATTTGGACATGTTAAGCAGGCATTCTTTCCTCCATCCAACACGCCGATTTTCTTTGTTGATCTCCGATTGCAAGAAGGCGCTGATATTCGATCTACCCAGAACGTTATCGCACAGATAGAAAATGATGTGCGCAAGCTTGAAGGTGTGAAAACGATTACAGCTGTAACTGGTATGGGAGCTCAGCGTTTTATCCTCACTTACGCACCGGAAGAAGTATTCAGCAGCTACGGACAATTGATTGTTGAAACAGAATCTCTGGAGCAGATTCGTACTTTGATTCCTGAAATCAGAACTGTTTTGACGCAATACCCAGAGGTTGAACCCCATATCAAGCTTCTGCAGAACGGACCATCACCAGAGTCAAACATTGAAGCACGATTCTATGGGCCAAACCCGGATGTGCTTCGTCAGATAGGTGCAGAAGCTATTGCCATAATAAAAGCGGAGCCTTCGGCGCTTGCTGTGCGGCATTCATGGCGAGAAAAAGTTGATATTGTTCGGCCAATTCTGAATGAGGCCTCCGCCCGTCGCAGCGGTATCTCCAAAACAGCCATTGATGATGCCATGTTGATGAACTTTGATGGCAAGCGGGTTGGTACCTATCGTGATGGCAGTCATTTGTTGCCTATTTTGGCACGGGCTCCTGATGACGACCGTTTGAATGCTGACTCCATTACTGACCTTCAGGTATGGAGCGGTGAAAGAAACTCGTTTGTTCCTGTAACACAGGCGATTGAAGGGTTCGCCACAGAAACTGAAGATCCTCTGATTCTGCGTCGAAACCTTAAGCGGATGCTGGCAGTTCTGGCTGACTATGACCCGCTCAGTGATGATACGCCGGAATCTGTTCGGCAACGTTTAATAGAAAAAATTGAAGCAATCCAGCTCCCGGCCGGATACACACTGGAATGGGGTGGTGAATATGAAATGTCCCGTGATGCCCAGGCCAGTATGTTTACTTCCCTGCCTATGGGTTATCTCGGAATGTTTCTGATAACAGTCTTTCTGTTTGGTTCTATCAGGCAACCGTTGTCTATCTGGGCAACAGTACCATTAGGGATTATCGGGGTGGCTGCTGGTCTTCTGGTGTTCAATCTGCCATTTACATTTACAGCATTACTGGGAGCTTTAAGTCTTTCCGGAATGTTGATCAAAAACGGCATTGTGCTGGTTGAGCAGATCAATATAGAAAGCCAGAGAAACCAATCTATTCAGCAATCCATTGAGGCAGCCTGTATCAGCCGCGTTCGTCCGGTGTGTAATGCAGCTCTGACCACTATGCTAGGTATGATTCCGCTGATTTTTGATGCGTTCTTCAGCTCACTGGCGGTTGCGGTCATCTTCGGACTTGGTTTCGCTACGGTGCTGACACTTATTGTTCTGCCGGTGATTTATGCCCTGCTGCACAGAATCCGATTTGATGGTGTGGAGTTAGCTTCATAATTTCCAAAGCTTCCTTCTGAGCCAGTGCTGCTAAAAGCAGCACTGGTTCCCTTTCTGCTTGTTACCCCGTTGTCACCCACATTGTGAGACTCTTCTACCGATGGGGTATAGAATTCCTGAGCCCCTGCAGTATGTATGAGGATATACAACAGTGAATGCATTGCTGGTTGAAGATGATCTCGATCTGGCCAGAACAGTTATTGATTACCTTGAGCTTGAGAATATTCAGTGCGACTTTGCTGCAAATGGTCAGGCCGGTTTGAAGTTTGCCAGCTCCGGTGAGCACAGCGTCATTATTCTGGATATCAATATGCCTGGCATAAACGGCCTTGATGTATGCCAGAAGCTTCGTAATGACGGCGTAACAACTCCAATCATTATGTTGACAGCCAGAGATACTCTTGAAGATAAGCTGGCAGGGTTCGAGCGTGGTGCGGATGATTATCTGATTAAACCTTTTGCGATGCAGGAACTTGCTGCAAGAGTGCATGCGTTATCCAACAGAAGTGTTAACCGTGCCAAAAAACTGGTTGTTGGTGATCTGGTTATGGATATGGAGCAGAAAACCATAGCTCGTTCCGGGGAGCCAATTTCACTCTCTCCAACCTGTTGGACCATTCTTGAAATACTGATGCGTCAAAGCCCTCTGGTGGTTAGCAGGCGAAAGCTGGAAGAACTGATCTGGCATGATGAAGTGCCAGACAGCAATGCCCTGAAAGTGCACCTCTACAGGTTGAGACAGAAAATTGATAAGCCTTTCTCCAAGCAATTGATTCAAACTCTACCCGGTTATGGCATAGCTGTGAGAGCCAATGAAAGTTAAAAAGCCTTCCAGTCTGAAGTGGGTTCTTGGGCGAAGCCTTATTGGTATAACTCTGACACTCGTTGTTTTTTATACACTTTTAACCATCGCCTACTTTTTTGAAGGCGCTAATACTTCCCATGAGTTTTATCTGGATCTGATCGGCGAAGATTACGCACGGCGGTATTTTTCAGGAGAGAGAAATTATCCACCGCCGAATCTGGTTGGCATGAAGGGTTACCGCAATATTGCCGACATACCCCAGCCCTTGCTGGAACTTTTCCCACCATCAGACTATGAGAATCGTACTGTACAGAGTGTTGAGCTGGGGCTTGATGATGAGAAGTTTCCGGACACACATCCTGCCAGCAGACTGACAGAATTGTGTGGAGGACCTTGTGATTTCATAGTTTTTTACCCCTATCACTTATATGGGGATGACTGGTTGTATCTGGCATCTGCATTCAATGTGAACTCGTATGATTTTATTGAAGCTCCTGTGGAATACCGATTAAACGCAGCGCTTATTATTGGGGCTTCTTTACTACTGCTTATTGTCTTGTTGTCCATTTTCCTAACTAGAAAAGTATTGGTTCCTATCAATAACCTGGCCCGCTGGGCGGACAACCTCACTCTGGATAATATGACAGAACCTCCCCCGGATTTTCGTTACCAGGAACTGTCTCTTATTGCTTCAAAACTGCAGGGTGCGTTCACAAGGATGGATGATGTGCTCAACAATGAGCGACGTTTTCTAAGACATGCCAGCCATGAGCTTCGAACACCCGTTGCAACGATCTCTGGAAATGTAGAGATATTGGAAAAGCTGGCAAAGAACGTAGATCAGCAATCTCCTGCTGTAAGGGTGCTAAGCAGACTTCAGCGTGCCTCACTGACTATGAGGAAAATGATAGATACGCTTTTATGGCTGAGCCGAAAAGAAGAGAAGTTCCCCGAAGTGGCGAACATCAGTCTGGAAGATATGGCTCAAACGGTAATAACAGAAAACAGGTACCTGCTTCAGGATAAGCCTGTTGAGGTTAATGTTGTCAGTGACGTTACAGAGGTGAATATCGCTGTAGTTCCCTGCCAGATTGTACTGTCCAACCTGATCCGGAATGCTTTCCAGTATGCATCTAAAGGTGAAATAAAAATCTTACTCTCTGAAAACGCTTTTGTTGTAGAGAATGAGTGCAGCGGTGAACTCCGGGATACCGAAAATAAGGACTATGGTTATGGGCTCGGCCTCGAGTTGGTGAAGCAACTTTGTGAAAAGCTAGAATGGCATTACTCCTATACAGAAATTCCGGGAGGCCGTATAAGCAAGGTTGTATTTCAATAGCCTGGATGCATTATGAGTTCTATCACCTTTTACCCGGTAACCCCTGATCGTTGCTCAGATCTTGAAACACTGTTCGGGGAAAAAGGTGCCTGCGGTGGCTGCTGGTGTATGTGGTGGCGGTTGAAGAAGAAAGATTACGAAGCACAGAAAGGCGACGGTAATCGTATTGCTCTCAAGAATCTGGTTGAAGAACATAAGGTTCCCGGGCTGCTCGCTTATGAAGGCAACACACCTGTAGGCTGGTGTTCAGTGGCGCCTCGTTCTGAGTTTATAAGGTTGGAAGGCTCCCGCATTTTGAAGCCCGTTGATGAACAGTCCGTGTGGTCGATTACCTGCCTGTTTGTTTCCAAGACTCATCGTAATCAGGGTGTATCTACTCAACTGCTGAAAGCAGCTGTGCAACATGTTAAACAACAGGGCGGGAGGATTGTTGAAGGTTATTCCGTTGAGCCAAAGAACAAACTGCCTGCGGTGTTTGCCTTTCATGGTCTTGCTTCTGCTTATCTGCAGGCTGGTTTTAAAGAAGTCGCCCGCCGTTCTGAAACCCGACCGATTATGCGTTGTTACATCACTTAGCTCTCCTTTGTCGCCTCAGAAGAGTTTTTACTCTTTTAGATCATTGTCCATGACATCACCGCCATTGGGGTGGTTATTGTTCACCCGGTTGTTACCTGTCCTTTTGATAAAGTTTGCGTAAAGTAAACCCAAAGAAGAACAGGCAATGAAAAAGCTATTAGTGGCCCCTCTGTTTTTGGCAAGTTTAAGCATTCAGGCAAATGCATCAGATAGCCTCTTCGGCGATGTAAAAGTGAATTCATTGGGGCTTGGTGTAGCCTCTATGGCATCGGTTTATGACGGTGGTGATCACACAACAGCTGTTCTCCCTCATATCGATGTTGAATGGGGTCCGCTGTTTATTAATGGCCCGATGATTGGCTCTTATTTATATGGTCATGACAATCTGATGATTGCATTTGCTGTAGGTATGGATGAGTTTGGCGATAAAGATCGCGGAGACAGCAAACGTCTTAAGGATATGAAAGATCTGGATGATGTTGTCACCGGAACTCTCATAGTCATGTATCAGGATGACTGGGGAAACATCGACTTCGCGCTGGCCTCAGATATCAGTAACAAGCATAAAGGCCAGACTGCCAACCTTACCTACTCTTACCCATTAAATATTGCCAACAACTGGGAAGTGTCGCCTTTTGTAGGTGCCCAGTGGTTTAGTGGTAAAAGCGCTGATTACTATTACGGCGTGAACAGAAATGAAGTGAAAGCAAACCGTGCATATTACAAAGCGGGCTCAGGGGTGAACTATGGCGTTGGTGTGGACGTGAGTTATCAGATAAATCCTCATCACTCCATTGTTGGAGGCGTCCGCTACGATGCCTTATCGAGTGAGATTAAGGACAGTCCAATTGTTGATCGCTCAAATGTGGCTGCCATTAACTTGGGATATGTGTATCGCTTCTAGGGGCAAAGCACCCTGCAGGCGATGTGTAGTGCCTGCAGGCCGGTTTTGAAGAAGTTGCCCGCCACTCTAAACCCTGGCCACTTATTCAGTCATGTGCTTCATTCCGGTATTTCTTGTCCAGCCTGCCGACAAGTTCGCCAACAAATGGCCTCATGCTTTCAATATTCCACAGGACTGTAAGAAAGGACTTCCAATCACTGCTAGTCGTTTGGCTAAACCCATAATCAGTGTTTATATTTCCAGATCTTGCGTGCCAGATAAGCTCTCTCACGATTTTTTTTAAATCATTTGGATTGTCATGCTTTAAAGTGACGAGCAAGCTCTTTTGGAACCCTGCCTTTTTTGCAAACTCTTCGTAGCACTGCTGTCCGATAAGCTCATGAATTATTAGCTGGTAGTCTTCCCACTCTGTGGGAGTATCACTCATATCCTTGGAGTACCATGGACGGTCTGGGAAGCTCTCAAGGAAATCAGCATGTGGGTTTGGAAAACTATCCAGTGTGGCCACTGTATCATCAACTACGGCTCTTGCGTCTATGCTTTCCAGCTTATTGAGTATCCCTCCCCAGCTTGCCGGTTCCAGCCTGTCAGCTTTTCCATAGGATAAAGCATTTGCGGATTGCTCAAGAGCTGCGCATGCCAAGGAGTGTTCATTCTGACTTGCAGCCTTGAACATGCGCTGTAAAGTTTCCGCATTATCCTTTTCTGCAACCGCAGCAAATTCCATGGTTTTACCACTTTCTGCAAGCCTTTCACACAAGGAACGTTTCCCAGCCAGGCTGCACTCAAGGTTCTTCAGCTCAGGCTTATGATGTAACCAAAGGCGGTTCCCATAGCGTAAATTGAATGAGCCTTCAACATGAGGTGGATCCATAACAAAACCATCAATGGCATGGGAGGGGCGTGTGTCCTTTAAAGACTTAAAGTGTTTATCAGCAAGATCTTCAAGTTGGCAGGCAAAGGTTTTCAGATCACTTTTCTCGAGCAAAGTTAACAGATCAAGCCAGTGAACCCGTTCCTGTGCGATCCACGCCAGAATTATTCGTGTACATACCTGCTCATGAGAATACTCGGGCGGGCACAGTGCCTGAGTTTCTTTCAGTTGCTCTTTGCTTAAACCAACAACACTGGCCAGTTGTTCAACTGTCATTTTCTCAGCAAGTCTGGCAACAATGCTTATACCCTGGGTTTTTGCGATAAGATCTCTTGGGGAAGGACAGCTTTTTAGCCAATCGGCCAGAGAGTCGGGGTAGTGGACAGTACTCCGTCTTTTCGCTTCAGAAGGAGATAACTCTTCAGGGTCTTCCTGGCGTTTTCTTTTTCGAGACCCGGCTACCGCAGATTCACGTTCCTGCTCAAGACCATCCAGATATTTTGCGATAAAAGAAGCTTGTGTTTTATGTTCCGCATAATGGTTCAGTAGACCACCCCTCTTGTTATATTCCTGTAATACTTCTTGACGAATAGGCCCTGTAACATGTCCCCATAAATCTTTGGAAAGCACTTCAAAACCAGGACGGAGGTTAAAGTATTCCAGGGCAGAATTAACAACGGGATAGTGTTCGGCTTCATACTCCGATTTACTAATTAGCCGACCATTCCATGCTTTCAACCCTATTCGAGGAAAGCCGTGATGAGGATAAGTAAGGTATGGTTGTAGCTGTTCCCGAAGGCCAGCCAGATTAGGCAAGCATTGAGAGTTTCCTGATTGCATGTTTAAGCTTCTTTCGAATAAATTAACTTCCACTTTCGAGTATTAAAAGTTATGAATTATCCTTCTCCCCGGGTTTTAGAAAGGTAAACTGACACAATGGAAAGAGGGGCTAACAGGCTTAATTTGCTGTTAGCGATATGAATTTCTGATTTTCGTTATTCTTTGTACTTTATTAGAGGCTATCTCAAAACCTATTTCTGATTAATTGCTACGCTCTTTCATAGCCAATTTTCTGTTTGTAGTCATGAAAGAGTTAACTGATGAACAATGGGAGTACATTGCTCCTCTGTTCCCTCGGAAAGATATAGAGCCTGGCGGTAATGGAAGATCCAGGCATCCCGCTAGAACTGTTTTTGAAGGAATCCTCTGGATCCTGCGTACAGGGGCTCAATGGCAAGATTTACCGGGGAGATATCCCTCTTATCAGGCTTGTCATCGTCGTTTCCAGGAATGGCAAGAAAACGGTTTGATGGAACAGCTTATTGAAACACTGGCTCAAGACCTCGAAGGGCGGGGGAATTTAGACTTCACTGAATGTTTTGTTGATGGCAGTTTTGCTCCTGCAAAAAAAGGGGGCCTAGAGTCGGTAAAACCAAGCGAGGCAAAGGTACCAAAATCATGGGCATTACGGACAGCCATGGTCTTCCAATCGCCCTATCCATTTGCAGTGCTTCTCCGCATGAAATCACACTTATTGAAGAAGCCCTTGAGCAACGTTTCATTTCAACTCTTCCAAGACGATTAATCGGAGATAAAGCCTACGATAGTGATCCACACGACAAGCTTTTGGCTGAGCGAGGCATAGAGCTAATTGCTCCTCATAAGATCAACAGGAAAAGAGTGAAAACCCAAGATGGCCGCAAGTTGAGGCGTTACACAAGACGTTGGAAGGTAGAACGCCTTTTTTCTTGGATTTTCAATTTTCGTAGATGTGTTGTTCGTTATGAAAGAAAAGCTGCTAACTATCTCGCATTCGTACAATTAGCCTGCATGAAAATATTGCTCAGGCAGTTTTGAGATAGCCTCTAATTACTTATTTGGGTATGTTCTGCTCAAGCCCATGTTGCTTAAAGGACTTGAGTATTTGTCCAAGTTCACTGGTGATTTTCGGACGATTGTTTAGGTCGAATTCTACAGGCCTACATACGTCCATTGCCTTGTAACCAATGCGAGCTGTATAAAGCCCAGCCCCAACACCTTGTGCCAGTTTTGAGCTGAGCTTTCCCAGCAATTGGTTAGTAGAAAGTTCTGCCAAATGGTCAGATAGCAACTCACTGACACCTGCAAAGGCAACCTGGTGGAGAACCTCTTTCATCAACTGCCAGCGACCTATGAGAGAAGGTCGTAAGCCATAAATCTGGCTGATCTCGTCCAGCATTTTGGTACTGCGCCAGAGTGCCAGCAGCATATCTACAAGGATCAAAGGGCTTACGGCAACCATCAACGCAGTCTGTTCACTGTGTTTGGCAACGCACCGGGTGGCTGCCCCATCCAGCTCGGTAAGAAAGGATGCAGACAGGTGCTGAATGGCTTCAGCATCATTATTGTAATCCGGCATGCTGTTCAAACATTTCTGCAACAGTGGAGCCTGAGGTTTGCCATCGTAAAGCTGATTCAATGTTTTCAGGTAACTGGATAACTGCCCGAAACTTCTGTCTCTGGAAAGATCATCTGCCTGTTCCCGAAGATCGGCGACCAGCAAAAGATCGTGTTGGTTACGGCGCAGTTGAATGACCACACTGGCAAGAAAAACCAGTCCCACAACACCAAAACCGCCAAACAGCGCAGCCAGGCTCCAGTGCCAGCTCATGAGTGTTTGGAATGTGCTGTAGAACTCTTGCCCACCAATAATTACCAGAACGGCAAGTACCGTATAAAGCAAAGGCTTAAGAAATCGAAGCTTGCGAGGCTTCAGCGAGAAGGTTGTTTGTGCCTCATCAGAAATAGCATTGCTGTCGGAAACTATGGATTCCGGTTGTTCCAGAGTTGTATTTTGGTCCAGAGGTACAAAGTAGGGATCACGTTCACTCATTAGCATTTGTCTCCCAGAAGTTCACGAATCACAACATCAAGGCGAATATGTGGGAGTGATCCGCCTTCTGTTAATTTCAAATTCGCAGGTGGTAAAAGTTTTCTCAGCTGCCAGGGAGCAAACCGTTCCCAGTCATCGTCATCAGGCAGAGTTTGGGGAATCTCCGGGTGAGCCATTAACCCCGGTATAGCTTGTTGATCATCACTGATAAACAGCCCTTGCAGCATGGATCTGTCGTCTTTCTGGCAAACAGTGGTTGCGCGAACGGAAGCAGTGGCTTCGCATTGCACATCTACCTGTTCAAATGTGGCTTTGCGGTAGGCGCTTTGAACAATGTTTGCGGTAAGGGCACGCACGTTTTCATGTTGTTCAGGCAGCACTTGATCAATCTTGCTGGCTACGAACAGAACCTTATCTATACGGGGGCTGAACAGGCGAGACAAGATACTGTTGCGACCAAACTGGAAACTATCCAACACTCGGGTGATTGCCAGCTGCATATCTTCCAGTGAGCTTTTGCCAGCATCCAAAGCCTGAAGTACATCCACCAATACAATCTGCCTGTCTATACCGCTGAAATGCTCTTTGTAGAAAGGCTTTACCTGCTCGTTTACATACTGGTTATAAGCCGTTTCGAGGGCTTTGAAATAGCTGCCTTCATCTGCCTGTTTCAGTGTTTCAGCATCCAGTGTTTTTAACGCAGGAGAGAGCAAGGGAATAAACACCGGCGATGGCTTTGAGGCTGGCAGAACAAAACGGCCGGGTTGAATCAGGCTGAGGTTTTGTTCGCTGGTGGAGCAGATGTGAAGAAACTCCACATAGCGTTTGTGAAGCGAGGTCATGTTATCAGTATCTGCCGTTGCCAAAGGATCAATGGCTGTAAGCTCTTCGAACAGGCTTCCAAGATATTTGCGTCTTGGGTTTTCCCTGAACAGGTTCTGGCAATCCAGGCACCATTGCTGAAAGCTCATGCCTAATAGAGGAAGATCCAGAAGCCATTCACCGGGATAGTCCCGAATTTCAACAAACAGACGGTCGACTTTGCGAGTTGTAAAACCAAGGCTGTTTTTCTTAGGTTTCAGCCTTAGCTCCAACATGCAGGAGGAAAGAGTTCTGGTTGATTCAGGCCACTTCTGGGAACCGGCAGATAAAGCTTTCTGCCCTGTGAAAAATGGGAAATCTTCCCGACCAACGCCAGAAATAGAGTGCACTTCAACGCCCAGCAGCCGCCCTTGCAGAGCAGGAGAAAATGCTGGCAATGTTGCATTGGGAAAGTGACGTAACTGATGAATCAGGCTGGTGATAAATGTGGATTTGCCACTTTTGCTAAACCCAGTCACGCCAAGGCAGATACGCTGATCCAGCAGGCGATCATAACCTTTATCCAGAGTTTCAAGTGTGGATCTGGCCGCTGATTTTAAACTCTTTTTCAGCTTTGACCGGAGCTTGTCTGGCATGGATCGCAACCTGGCAAATTGTTAAAGCCTATTCCTCTCCCCAGACTTCGCCAACAGGTTTTTTGTACGATTTTGTCTCGGTTTCTTTAATTTAAATAAAAAAGTCCTGGTATTGCTTTGGAGTAATAGCCAGCCGTTTTTTAAAGTTACGCTGGAAGTGACTTTGATCGGCAAATCCAAGGTTGCTGGCAACATCTGATAAATTACTACCTTTCTGCAAAAGCACCTTAGCCTTTTTGATACGGTTATCCAGCTGGAAAGCATGGGGAGATTGCCCGTATCTAGCCTTAAAACTTCGAATTAAATGGTAACGACTTAACCCAGCTTGCTCCGCAAGATGCTCCAGGGAAACATTGCTTTCCAGCTGATCCATAATGGCTTCTTTCGCTCGTATTACTCGATGAGTGTCCGGCTTATCAGAGTTAGGAGCATTCCTGTTATGGTCAACAAACAGGTTTTCTAAATAAGTTACCAGAAGGCTTTCTGCTACCAGCGGATTCGGTTCGTTCAATAACCCTTCGAACAGCTGATGAAAGTGCTGGTAACTGTGACTGTCGTTGAGGTACTGGGTTTCAAAAGGGTGGTAATCCTGAGCGCTGGACTTCAATATCTCCTGCTGTAGCTGGCCAATCCAGTGGGTATCAACGAACAGCATCCGGTAAGACCATTCACCAGCGCTGGGATTGCAGGAGTGGGCATCTCCAGGATTTATTGTCACCGTAGAGCCATAACTAATTTGGTTACGTTGCTTCATATTTCGGTATTCTGCCCGACCCGCATCAATAACCCCGAAAGAGAACTCATCATGTGAGTGGGTGTGGTAGCAGGCTGCTGATTGGTTGGCGCAACGCATCTCTACCCACGGCAGGGTTTCGCTGTGCTTGAAGAAAACATTTTTATCAATGATCGCCATATTTGTTATTTGAATAGCAGGCTACTGAATAAAGAACATACTGATGACACTGCCAGCAAGTAGCAAGCCCATCGTTATATTGAATGCTATTTGATGTTTTCGCTGGGAGAGAAGCTTTCGAATCAAATGCCCGGCAACAGCCCATGTGCCAACGCCAGTAAAGCAAGCAATAAATGAGATCAGACAGAATGCTGCAAGATATAAAGACGTAGGACTATTAGCCGCTACGAACAGGCTCACACCAGACATAGATACCAGCCAGGCTTTAGGGTTTAACCACTGAGACAAAGCACCTTCGGTTAAGGTGGGTGGTTGTTTGTTTGCCTGTTCTTTTTCTGATATTGCTCCAGATGTAGCCAGTTTGTAAGACATATAGAGAAGAAATGCTCCGCCAAAATAGCGAAGGCTGCTGGTGATTTGAGGGTAAGTTTGCAGTACCTGATTTAAGCCAATCCCTACAAGAAAAACGATAACAGTATAAGCAACGGTTGCCCCGAATACATGGGGAAGAGCGCGAACAAAGCCAAAGTTAGCCCCTGCGCCTGTAGCAATAACGTTAACCGGGCCTGGAGAAACGGCACCAATAAATGCAAAAAGAAGCATAGAAATAAGAATTGGAATCATTGTTTTATCAGGTATTCGAGTTTGCAGAATATTGAATATAAATGAGGTCGTTTGGTTGGTATTGAACGAAATTGCTCTTTAGTTTTTATTCGCACCATTATGGATTTTCCTACAAAAATAATTTCTAAACTCTGCTGGGTAGTAGTGCGTTATAAATAAAGTGTCGTGCACTGTTTCTGTTTTTAGTTAATAAATAATCGTGTTTTTTAATTGTTAAAAATCCCATAAATCAATCACTTAGTTAATTGTTTATGAGTTTGGCACCCTCCTTGCTAAATCCCTGACGATAGATCACACATGGGGAGAGTGCAGAATGGCCTATATAGAACCTAGCGAATTTGTTACCAAGATGGTGGATGCCGGGGAATCCAAATGCCATATGTCAACCAGAGACACGTTTATTCGTGCCTTTATGGCTGGCGCTATTCTTGGTTTGGCAGCCATCTTTGCAATTACCGTTGCTATTAAAACAGGGTTGCCAGTGTTGGGAGCTATTTTGTTCCCGGTTGGATTCATCATGCTTTATTTGATGAAGTTTGATTTGTTAACCGGTGTATTTACTCTTGTGCCGCTGGCCTGGCTGGATAAAAGACCTGGTATTACTGTTTCTCAAATTCTGCGTAACTGGTGGTGGGTATTCCTTGGAAACTTTGCCGGAGCATTAACCACTGCCTTCTTTATGTCGTTTATTTTGACTTACGGTTACAGCATTGATGGCGGCGCGATTGCAGCAAAAGTTTCCGCGATTGGTGAATCTCGAACCTTAGGCTATCAGGAGCATGGTGTATCTGGTTGGCTCACAATCTTCATTCGCGGAATGCTGTGCAACTGGATGGTGTCTATGGGTGTTGTTGGCGCGATGATTTCTACCTCTGCTGGTAGCAAGATGATGGCCATGTGGATGCCAATCATGCTGTTCTTCTTCATGGGCTTTGAGCACTCCATCGTAAACATGTTCCTGTTCCCATTCTCCATGATCATGGGCGGTGAGTTCACTGTTATGGATTACCTGCTGTGGAACGAACTTCCAACGGCACTGGGTAACCTTGTTGGTGGCTTCCTGCTGGTTGGCCTGCCTCTGTACCTGACTCACGTGAGAACCAGCCCAGAGCGTAAGTTGGCTTAATTGGTCGGGAGAGCATGACAATGAATAAGGTTGAAATGACTGAAGCCATTCTGGTGGCGAAATCGGAAAAGAAGCTAAGTTGGGAAACCATGGCGCAAGACCTTGATTGCTCTCCGGTTTGGTTAACTTCAGCCTGTTTGGGTATGAACAGCGTAACGACAGAGAAAGCTCTGGCAATTGCCGAGTATCTGTCCCTTGACCAGGATGTCGCAGAAGCGTTGATGGCATACCCAACCAAGGTCTGGGATCAAACAGTTCCTACAGATCCATTGATCTATCGCCTCTACGAAATTGTTGGTGTTTATGGAGAAACATTGAAAGAGGTGATTCAGGAAAAGTTTGGTGACGGAATTATGAGCGCTATCGATTTTTCCATGGATGTGGAGAAGCAGGAAGATCCTAAAGGCGACAGAGTTGTATTAACCATGAATGGTAAGTTCCTCCCTTATAAATCATGGTAATCATAACTTAAGAGTCAATGGGACAGACCTTCACTCGCTCTTTTGCAGAAAGTGAGTGAAGGCCTTTTTATAATGATAAAAAGACTCACAATCACAGCTGGCTCCAGTACGAGTGCAGGTAGAAAACAAACAAATCAGGATTGCCATGGTTTTCTGAGCCCTGATAACTTGCTGTGCGCAACCAAAGGCATTGTGGCTGCTGTGGCCGATGGCATCAGTACCAGCAATGTCAGCCATATTGCCAGCCAAACCGCGATCAGTAGTTTTGTCAGCGACTATTACTGCACGCCGGAAGCTTGGTCCGTTAAAACATCAGCTCACAAGGTTTTAAAGGCTACCAACTCCTGGCTTTACGCTCAGTCTCAAAACAGCCCCCACAGATTTAACAAAGATAAGGGTTATATCTGCACGTTTAGTGGCATGATTTTTAAATCGAATACTGCACATATTTTTCACAGTGGCGATTCGCGCATTTATCGTTTGCAGGGTAATGATTATGAACAGCTGACACAGGATCACAGACGACAGGTTTCTTCCGAAGCCAGTTATCTCACCCGGGCTTTGGGTATACATCAGCAACTTGAGCTGGATTACTCGTCGCTGCCATTAGCGGAGCAGGATGTCTTTTTATTGGCGACAGATGGTATCTATGAGTGCTGCGGCGAAAGTTATCTCAAGCAAATACTGTCTCAGTGTTTGGAAGGTAGCGTGGATTTGGATCAACTCTGTCAGTCGGTGTTAAACCATGCGTTAGAGTCCGGCAGTACAGATAATCTGACGTTGCAGATTCTAAGAATCGACGCTCTGCCTGAGCAAAAGATTGAAGAAGTTCAGCAACAGGTTACCTCATTGCCGCTACCGCCAGAGCTTGCTCCCAGAATGGAGTTTGATGGCTACACCCTATTGCGTGAGCTGTATATCAGCAGCCGAAGTCATGTTTATCTCGCAAAAGACAGCGCTAACCAACAGCAAGTCGTTCTCAAAATACCCAGTACAGAGTTAAGAGGTAATCAGCACTATCTGGAAAGCTTGTTGCTGGAAGAATGGATTGCCCGGCGAATCGATAATCCCCATGTTTTAAAAGCTTATAGCGCACCAAGAAAGAAGCATTACCTGTATTTGGCAACAGAGTTTATTGAAGGCCAGAGCCTGGCTCAGTGGATGATTGATAACCCCAAACCAAGCCTTGCTCAGGTGAGAGATATTATTTCTCAAATAGGCAAAGGCCTGCAGGCGTTTCACCGTCAGGAAATGGTTCATCAGGATTTAAGGCCAAACAACATCATGATTGATGCATCTGGTGTTGTGAAAATTATAGACTTCGGTGCAACGCGGGTGGCAGGTATCAGTGATATCGGGCAAGCCGAAGGTGTTTATGAAATTCCCGGTACAGCACAGTTCAGTGCTCCTGAATATTTCACTGGAGATCCTGTTGATTCACGGGCAGATATCTTTTCGCTGGCGGTTATCTGCTACCAAATGCTGACAGGGCGACTGCCCTATGGGCTTAGTGTCTCTAATGCCCGAACCAAAAGAGAACAGGCAAAGCTGGCTTACCAGCCAATTCATCCTGATAATGCCAAAAAAGGCACAAACCCTGTGCCAGACTGGGTTGAGCAAGCAATTCAAAAGGCGCTGAAAGTTGAACCCCGCAAACGCTATGGTGAAGTCTCAGAGTTTATCTACGACTTGCACCACCCTAATCCAGAATTTCAGCGTTTGAATAAACCACCACTTATTGAGCGTGATCCAGTGAAATTCTGGCAGTGCATGTCACTGGTTCTTTTGGCTCTGTTGATGTTCGAAATGATGTCTTAGTAATGTCTACTTGTTAATCATATCAATATATCTGGCCATCCCTGGCTGCACACACCGGAAATGAAATCTGTTTGATTCACTAGAAATTTTTAACAAATAAACAAATCACAAACTATTCATTGGTAGGCAGGGTAATCCGTGTACCCCTTATCCGTGCCGCCATACATTGTGGTTGCATCAACAGTGTTCATCGGAAGATCGTTTTTAATACGCTCGGGTAAATCTGGGTTGGCGATGAATGGGCGACCAAAGCCGAACAAGTCCCCATGGCCAGCCTGAAGAACACGCAGAGCTTTTTCTTTTGTGTATTGGCCTGCAAACAGAATACGGCCACTGAAATGGTCGCGAGCGCCCTGGTAGAAATTCTGTGGCAGATCTGGTGCACCATCCCAGTCTGCTTCAGCAAGGGACAAGTAAGCAATACCGGCATTGTTGAGCAACTTGATTGCTTCAATGTAAGTTTCGAACGGGTTGCTTTCCACAAGTCCCAGATACACACGCACTTCATCAGTGCTTTCAAACAATGGAGCAAAACGCACTCCAACTTTGTCTTTACCGACCACATCAATCACGGCTTCAACGATTTCTTTCAGGAAACGAAGACGATTTTCCAAGTTGCCACCGTATTCATCGGTGCGATTGTTGGAGTGTTCAGAAATAAACTGGTTAACTAGATAACCATTGGCGCAGTGTAATTCAACACCGTCAAAACCAGCTTGCATGGCGTTGCGTGCTGCCTGCGCGTAAAGTTGTACCAGCTCTTTTACTTCATTCGTACTAAGCGCTCTGGGTTCGCTGGCATCGGCAAGAGCGCCTTCGCCAGGAGCAGTTTCAATAAATGTTTTCACTGTGGCATCGGCTTTAATGGCAGATGGTGCAACCGGTGCATCACCATTCGGTTGCAGTGATGTATGAGACACCCGACCTACATGCCAGAGCTGCGCAAAAATAACATTCCCCTCATCGTGTACTGCTTGAGTAACTTTCTTCCAGCCTTCAATTTGCTCTTGAGAGTGAATGCCTGGTGTCCAAGCGTAGCCTTGCCCACGAGGTTCAATCTGCGTGCCCTCTGTGATCATAAAACCTGCACCACATCTTTGGCGGTAATAGTGGGCCATCAGGTCATTAGGAATGTTGCCTGGTTGAGAGCTTCTTGAGCGAGTTAATGGAGGCAGGAAAATTCTATTTTTCAGGGAGTACTGGCCAAGCTTAATGGAATCAAACAATGAATAGTCAGACATAACGGATGTATAAACCTTACGTTCAGGGAGGTGTGATCCCGAAGGCATCGCACTTCAATGGTTTGTGAATAAAGAGAGTTAAGAAACCTGAATTCGTATCAAGGTTCTTTAATCGAAAAAAAGAATGCTGCGTATTTCAATACTTGTTCTTGGTCGTTCACTTGCGGGGCTTGAGGGATCCGTAAATGCACTGTGGGGCACGTATCGCACAGGGTGTGTGCTGTCACTGTCGAAGACTTTAAACAACAGTGCTTCTTTCGTTGTCATACGGGGAAAGTAATACCAGCGGTGTTCTTTGCTATGAGATACAGCATAGATTTGCCCTTCACGATCGGGATAAATCAGTTTGAGAGTGTGGTAATCACTTTCTGAGAAAGTCCGGGCATCACCAATGGCCAGGGGCGATTCTTCTACCGTATGAAAAATCGGTAGCCATATATTTACAAATAGATATCGCTTGCCTGAGAGATCCGGGCGTTTCTGCTTTTCCAGTTCTTCGTTAACGCGATGCACGGCAGACTTTGGGGTGTAATCGTTATGAACTGTCTTTACTGGGGCTCTGCGTTTAGTCGTTTCCGCTCGTCCTTCATTTGAGCGGACGGTGTGATCAAATAATAGAGCGTGCTGTGCGCCGGTTTGCTGTTTTAGAAATGCGATAACCTGAGGGTAAAACTCTTGTTCTACAGAAATATCACTCAGAAAGTCAGTGAAGTCGAAATCAGCGTCTACCAATGCAAAACCGTTGTCAGCCAGTGTGAGAGCATTCTGTAATGGTCTTGCATTATGAACAGCCACCTGCTGTGGAGCCATGCTATCCACCAACTCCTGCCCTCCAGGCCCCATATGAGTCTGGTTGTATACAAGATCACCTTCAGGGCAGACATAGTTCATGGTTGCCATGACAGGTGTATCAGCAATGTCAGAAGCGAAGGTAGTCTTGGCGTGCATAGTCTTGTATCTCAGATGAATAGTACGAATAAGGTCAGGACGCATTGGAAAGATGTGGAGATGATAGGGAGCGCGCCTTAGAATCGGAAACAACTATTCCTTGTGAGAGTTACCAATGTGAGCAGTCTTGGTCGGCTTGATATCAAGCAACTTCGCATATTCCATGCTTTGTTGCAGGAGCGAAATCTTTCCCGGGTTGCCAAACAGGTTGGGCTGAGCCAGCAGGCTGTTAGTGAGCATCTGAAAAAATTAAGGGATGTCTTTGGTGACAGGCTATTTGTCAGGAGTAGTCTTGGGATGGTACCTACTCCTGCTGCTGAACGGCTGGGTAAGAAAATCGCTCGTATTCTGGAAGAGCTTGAAGGGTTGTTGGACCAACCGGAGTTTGTCCCAGCCAGTATTGAGCGGCTTTATACTCTCTGTGCGACAGATTACGCCCAGAGAGTCATCCTTCCACCCTTGCTACACATGCTGCGAGAGCAAGCCCCCAAACTTAAAATTCTCGTGCGCAACTTCGAGGTCGACAATCTCAATGACCTTATGACTGCCGGTGAGATTGATCTGGCATTAACCTTCCCCGGTTTTGTGCCGGAGCATTATCCCTGCCTGACATTGTTTGAAGAACAGCATACCTGTGTTGTGAAGAAAGGTTCGGAACTGGTTAGCAAAAGCCTGACTACGGCTCAGGTAGCGGCGTTACCTCAATTGGTTGTTTCACCGTCGCGGGCCAACCTGCGAGGTTCCCATGACAGCTGGTTTGAAAAGAAGGGGTTCAAACGCAATGTTGTTATGGCGGTACCTTTTTTCTCTGCAGCCGCTGACTGTGTGGCCACGACAGATGTTATTGCTTTTATTCCATCGAAATTACTGCCGGATGATCGCCTTTCACCGTTAGATATTGATGAAATGCCTCCGGGGTTTGATGTGGTTGCGGCCTGGCACAACAGATCAAGTCATGACCCTTTGCACTGCTGGATTTTAGAACTTCTGAAGATAATCTTTCCGCAATCGCGGTGAGGGGAAGGGAAAAACCAGCTTCATTGTACGAGCTGGCTTCAACCTGTGATGAACGATAAAAGCAGAGTGCAGAGAATCCGCGTCAGTCTAAATCGTCGTCATCACGCATACGAGCTTGTCGCTCCTCTTCTTCTGTAATAACAGACTGAATCTCCATTAGCATGGCATCAAGGTCGGCGCTCTCGGTGTTTTCCTCGAACAATCCGGTCAGTGGCGTATCTTCTGTTAACTTGCTCTCTTCAAACAAACTCCAGATCTCTCCGGCGTAACGGCTTTGAAGAAGGTCGGGTGCAAATTGTCCGTAGTATTCGGTGATGTTGAGAACATCACGTTCCAGCATGGATTTTGCGTTGTTGTTGGCAGCTGCATCAACGGCCTGGGGTAAATCAATCACAACGGGGCCATCTGCAGCCTGCAGCACATTAAACTCAGACAGATCACCATGAACCAGTCCTGTGCACAGCATGCGCATAACGTAGGTCATCATCAGAGCATGGTCTGCCCGTGCCTGCTCTGCAGACATGGTGATATCGTTCAGCCGTGGTGCAACGTAGCCATCAACATCAACGACCAGCTCCATTAGTAGAACGCCATCAATACAGTCATAGGGTTTGGGAACCCTGACGCCAGCACTGGCCAGACGGAAGAGGGCATCAACCTCAGCATTCTGCCAGGTTTCTTCCTGCTGTTGGCGGCCAAACTTGGAGCCTTTCTCCATGGCACGGGCACGACGGCTGTTACGAACCTTGCGCCCTTCCTGGTACTTTACGGCTTGCTTGAAACTACGTTTGGCGGCTTCTTTGTAAACCTTGGCACAGCGGATTTCAGATCCACACTGCACAACATAGACATCGGCCTCTTTGCCGCTCATTAATCTGCGTATGACCTCATCTACCAGACCTGCGTCTACCAGGGGTCGTAATCGTTTAGGAATTTTCACGGTGCTTTTTTATCGTATATAGAGGCAATAAAAAAGGGGGACTGTCTGCATTGTTAGGTTGTGGTATCCCTGATTTACTGGATTTGGCAGTTCAAAATAGCGTCTTCCCAGGAATTATCTGTAGAGGCAGAGATAATTTCGATACGACTGTCCAGGCAGTCATCCAGTTCTATCTCAGTCAAAGCATCCCGGGACTTGTTGTAACCGTAAATACCTTCGGACGTTATGAACACAGCTTTCGCTCTTTCAACATCAAGGCCCGTTAACAGAGAAAACAACTTTTTTCGGTCAAAGGTTATTTCGGGAGAAAACTGCCAGCCGCAACTGGAAAAACCTTCGCCTTTATTGTCGGAACGGAGGAAACCTTCGGCTGGAATATCCTGAGTGATATCACTGGTTTCCTGATTGTTAGCGGTTCGGGAATTTTGCAGCAGGTTGCTTTTTTGATTGGAGATATAAGAGCTTTTTCCGTTCAACCACTCAACATCCAGCTCGCCCTGAGATGTAAAGGCAAGTTTATGGTCACCGAGGCCGGATTCGGAAAGATAGTTTGCCAGAGCATCTTTATCTTCAGGTTGATAAAGGTCAGATTTATTACCAACCACTATGTCCGCAATTTCAAGTTGTTGATTAAAGGTTTCATGGTTTGTATAGCGGGAATTCTGTAGGTTGCGGGCATCAACAAGGGTGATAGTGGAATGAAGTGCCAGAACACTTTGATAATGCACGGAACTCAATGTATCCAGTACTTCTTTCGGATGCCCAAGGCCGGTTGGCTCTATAAGCAGGCGGTCTGGTTTAGAAACTTTCAGGAGCATGTTCAGCGCCATCTGCATGGGCAAACCAGACGTGCAGCACATACAGCCGCCTGGTACTTCTCTTATAAATATCCCGTTCTCTTCTGTTTTGGTGCCTTTAAACAAACTGCCATCAATGCCGATTTCACCGAATTCATTCACCAGCACAGCCCAGCGTTCCTGTTCAGGTTTCATCTTCAGCAGATGAAGAATAGCGGTAGTTTTTCCTGCCCCTAAGAAACCTGTAATGATGTTTGTGGGAACTGCCTGGATAATATTCATTAACAACTACTCACCGCCGTTTTGGCTTGTATGGCAAACATGAAAGGTAAATGTTACTGGGTGTTATAATATAACGTTTGCAAAAGAGGAAGCCTGAACCCTTAAACTAAGCCATTCTTCTGCAAAACTTTATGAATTTTCAAGGCAAGTTTCCCCAGTTTGCTGACATCTCCTAACGTTGGTACTTCGCCACTAGCCAGACTCTGGCTGTGTTCATCAAGAGTTTGATCAAGATAATCCAGAAGCTTTTTAGAACAGCCATGGCAGGTTCCCTGACATAACTGAGCTTCAGTTAAATCGAAGGGAATGTTGGTTCTGATTTGTGTAATCAGTTCTGCCATAGCTGTTGAGGTGTTTGGTTTCATAAGATGGCAGATCGATTGAAGTTTATTGCGATTACAATGTGGACAGTAGTGACTATTACCACAATTATTTGAGTTGAGTTTCTACCTTAAAAAAAGTCATTCATATAGTGCATTTCCACGTCCTGCCGGAAAAGGTCAACAAGCCTTCTTTCTTCTTTGGATGTTCGATTAACTTCCAGTATAACTCTTCCATTTGGCAAACCCTGAGCCGCTACACCATAAAAATCTCGGGGCTGTACCGGTTATCTAGGACAGTTTCTTTTTTATTTTGTATTGCTGTTGAGTGCACCAATTATCGCAATTTTGGAAAATGCCAGTTGAGGTAAAGCAAAGATAATGGGGGTCTGGTTGGAAGAGGCTGACCGTCTGGTATTTTTTCCCATTGCTCCCAAGTCAACACTGAGTGGTTTTCAGCATAGTTGCAGTTCTTGAAGTCAAGAACTGTCGTTTCCGGGTGTCGGTTGAATTGAGCTGTAGCTTCCAAGATTTCCTGTTTATGAACCTGGTTCATTGAGTAATCGGTAAGCAAACAGCCGATATAGTGATCCATATCCTCCTCAAAGAATATGAGGTGTTGATGGGGAACACCTTTCAAGCTGGGATTATGAGCACCGAAATGATGGTATCTTCCCCAGTTACTTTTTACCTTGTCCGCAATGCGTGTACATTCATCGCATTGTTTGGTGTAACCAGGTTTTAAGTTCTTACTTTCATATAGGCCAACTATAACTACAGGTGAAGAAGATTCTGTTTCTTCAGGTAAGGGAGGGTTGGCAGAAAAGGTCAGACAACGTAATTCTGGTGCTAGACCGTAACCATTGCGCGGAAAATAGGAAAAATTCAGGAGAGGTTTACTGGTCACATCTTTCCCAGCAAGCTGACCTCGTCCTTTCATGACGGTGTGCACGGTAGAGTGTGTCTGAGTCTGAGCGAGCGTTTTACTCGTTGATTCCATCTGTGTGGTGAACATGGCTTCTCCCCCCGAATATGCCCATATGCTTTTATTATGAGGTTTGGAGAGGGAGGTGGTTCAGTTAGGGTTAGTGAGACTTACTGAAGTGTTTGTAGTCTTGAGGTTCGTTGGGCTCTTTTTGAATCCATATCGTCTCCGGTGTTGCCGACTGCAGCTTGACGCATTAAGTAACAATTAGAATTAACTTCTAAAATATAAGTGGGTAATTATTGCTGTCCGGAGTAAAAAAGGCCCGACAGTTACTCTTTGAAATCTTGAATTGTGTTGCCTTTCCGGCAGATCACGTACCTGAAAAAGTAAGAAATATGTTGGCGAATTTCTCAACTGTTTACCCAGCAGATCATATGTAATCAAAAAATGATCATAAAGCTGGTTGCATGTGGTGAACGCTAACCGGATCGTTATTTGTAATTGAGCTGCTTGTGTAACAAACCGCTGTAAAGTTGGAACAGTCGCAGATGTAGGGAGGTAAGATCAAGCGCAGCTCGAAAGCCCTGATTAAAGAAACCAGGGCTGCTCTGTATCAGGATTCTCCAGCCAGCAGGGTTCCCAGTCCTCTTTGAAGAAGTGCGGCTGTTTGCTGGCCTTCATCACTTTGCAGGTAATTAATCGCTGTTGTAGCAAACTTGCTGACCATTGCTGCGTCTAACCCAAGAGCATCAAATTGTGATTTGAGCTGGGCCAGATCATTTAATGTTTCACCGGCTGAACCTGCTTTTGCTAACCAGCTACCCAGTTGGCTCTCTACACTGTTGGGATCTAACTTTGGAGCTGCATTTAATAACGAAGTCATGTCAGGAATCGACTGGCTAAGCTGTGAAAAGTCATCGTTATTGAGATTTTCTTTAGCAAGCTGGAATAACGCTCCCATACCACCAGTAGCCTGAGTTTCAGAAACACCTAACTGCTGCGTTAAAGCAGGAATAAGGCCTACGGCTATATTCTGGATTGTGCTGGTTGTAACTGTTTCTGTTGCCTTCTGAACCTCAGGAGCAGGACTGGTAGCAGGTGTTGATTCTTTTGTTGGCTCATTACCGAACCAGGAATCCCAGAACGCAGCCTGAGCAGAAGTAGCCACAACAGAAGTGAGAGCTAGAGCGACAAGTGTTTTTTTCATGAGAGAGTATTGTAGTTAGTTTTTCAGATACTGTAACAAGCCGGGCTTTGGATTTAAAACGTTTGGCCTAAGGCTTTGCTCAAAAAACACTCTATATTTATTTCACTATGCCGTGTGATTCTAATGGGGTGAATTATGGTCAGACTAGAGCATGTCAATTTATGTGTGAGAAATCTTGAAGCGACTCTGGATTTCATTCTTACCGCATTTCCTGAATGGCGGGTTCGGGGTAAAGGAGAGAATGTCTGGTATGGCCGTGAGAGACACTGGGTGCATGTGGGTGATGATAATTACTATCTCAGCCTGAATGATAATGCCATTGGCGAGAATCGTGATCTCAAAGGGCATTCAACTGGCCTGGCGCATATTGCATTTGTTGTTGATGATATTGATGCACTTGTAGACAGGCTTGTGGCAAAAGGTTATGACCTTCAGCAGGATTTACGAAAAGATCACCCTTTCCGAAAGAATGTTTATTTCTATGAGCCTGAGGGGTATGAAGTTGAGTTTGTTGAATACCTGAGCGATGTTCCAGCAGAGAAGAACCAATACGGTGATATTGGCACTACAACGGTGACTTTTGCTGATCCATAGGGGAATCGCTTAAAACTACTGGTCAATAACTCCAACATCCCAATAGGGTTGCTCTCTGCCAATTTTGTCGAGAATAAAATCAATAAATACCCGCACCTTGGCAGGAAGATGTTTCCGTTCTGGGAAAACGGCATACATGGTTTGTAACGGCAGCTTGTAGCTGGGTAACACCGGCACAAGTTTGCCTGAACGAATATGCTCACTGGCTGTAAATGTTGTTAATCGCCCGATACCGCATCCCGCCAAAATGCTTGTCATCAGAGCTTCACTGTTATTAACCAAAAAGTTGCCTTTGGGGCGTACCTGAATAGAACCCTCCTTGCCAATTAGTGTCCACTCGTGGGCATTGCTGAAATACACGTAGTGTAAGCAGTTGTGGTCGTAGAGATCGTCGGGAGTGTCTGGTGTGCCGTGGGTTTTTAAATAGTCTGGTGTTGCAACTAACAGGTTGTGGCATGGTGCAATTTTACGGGCAATCAGAGAAGACTCAGCGAGGGTTCCTCCCCGTATAGCAAGATCAAAACCTTCACCAACAATATCGACTATTCGATCCTCCATCACCATATCTATTGTGATGCCGGGGTATTGCTCCAAAAACAACGAAATCAATGGAGCAATATGCATTCGGCCGAATGACATAGGTACCGCAATTTTCAAATAACCTTTTGGTTTTCCCTGCAGTTCTGAAACGGAATCTTCGGCCTCCTGAGCTGCGGCAAGGGCATCAACGGCTTTGGAAAAGTAACGTTCACCAGCTTCGGTCAAACTGAGCTTTCTGGTGGAACGGTGTAACAGTTGCGCACCCAGATGTTCTTCCAGTTGGGTAACCCTTTTACTGACGGCAGACTTGGATAGCCCCAGATTGCGGGCTGCCGCTGCAAAACCATTGTTTTCAACGACGGCAACGAAAACAACAAGAGCACCCAGATGATTCATGATTGTTCTCTTTTTCTCACCAGTAAGTTTCCAATATGCAGGATTATCGTGAAATGGGAAACACACTATAGTGTTTTTACACGTCGCGAGATTCAGAAAAGGAGGCGTTATGGTCAGGCTGGAGCATGCCAATCTGAGTGTACGGAATATAGATAAAGCGCTGGATTTCATTCTTACCGCATTCCCTGAGTGGCGAGTTCGGGGAAAGGGAGAGAATATCTGGTATGGCAGTGAACGACGCTGGCTGCATGTTGGCGATGAAAATTATTATCTCAGTTTGAACGACAATGCTGTTGGTGATAATCGTGATCTGAAAGGGCATACGCCCGGGTTAGCGCATTTGGCATTTGTTGTTGATGATGTGGATGCTTTGGTAGCCAGGTTGACCGCAAAAGGTTATTCCATTCGGGTTGATATGCGCGAGTCTCACGCTTTTCGCAAGATTGCTTATTTTATTGATCCGGAAGGTTTTGAGTTCGAATTCATTGAATATCTCAGTGATATCTCCGCTGAGAGAAACAGCTACGAGAATATTGGAACGACCACAGTCGCTTTTGCAGATCCATAAAACTGCGCTCACTCTTATAAATATCATTAACAAGGTTTAAACAATGCAAGTTGATACTGTTTCTACTGAAAATGCGAAAGCATTAATTCAGAGCCTCTACATGGCTGTTGATAATCTGGATACCCATGCTGTTGGCAGCTTTTTGGACGACAATGTGAGCTTTCAGCTGGGAAATTATGAGGCGATTACCGGGCGAAATTCTGTCATCGAAGCTAACAGCCAGTTCTTTGCAACGATTGCAGGCATGAAACACACAATCAGTAATGTCTGGGCTGTTGGAAACACAGTGATATGTGCAGGAAGTGTTCATTACACACGGTTTGATAGCAGCACACTTGAGATTCCGTTCTCGGCTGTTTTTGAGCTCGAATCGTCGCTGATAAAAAACTATCAGGTCTATGTGGATATTTCACCACTGTGAGGTGGAGGTAATGACAACACGATCAGTTGTGTTCACGACCAAGGGGCAACCAACGATGGATGGTGCGGGTGTAAAGCTCACCCGTATTATCGGAACACCTCAATTGGATATGCTTGATCCGTTCCTGCTGCTCGACTGTTTTGAGTCGGATAACCCTGATGATTATATTTCAGGATTTCCCTCTCATCCTCACAGAGGTTTCGAAACTGTCACTTATTTGTTGAATGGACGTATGCGCCATAAAGACAGTGTGGGAAATGAAGGGGTTATCGAACCCGGAGGCATTCAATGGATGACTGCAGGCAAGGGGGTAGTTCACTCAGAAATGCCAGAGCAGGAAGATGGTTTGCTCAAGGGTTTTCAGCTTTGGGTGAACCTGCCAGCCAGCAAAAAAATGTGTATGCCGGGGTATCAGGAATTTCCGGCAGATAAGATCGCTGTAGAAACAAGAGCTGAAGGTACACAGATTAGAGTGATTGCCGGTGCTACAGATCATGGAACCAAAGGTGTGGTAAAAGAGAGCCCGGGTGATCCATTTTACTTTGATGTGCAACTTCCGGCAGAACAAAGTTTTCGGCAATCTTTGCCCGAGTACCATAACAGTTTTGTGTATGTGGTCGATGGTGAGTTTGAGATCGAACAGCAGGTGTTGAAAGCGGGAACTTTGGCTGTGCTTTCCTCAGGAAGTGAGATTGAACTGAGCGCACGTAAAAACAGTCGCTTCCTGTTTCTGGCGGGTAAACCATTGAACGAACCGGTTGTTCGTTATGGACCGTTTGTGATGAATACCCGAGAACAAGTTCTGCAAGCTTTCAATGATTTTCAAAATAAAGGCAGGTGATCTATGGGATTACTAGTACAAGGTCAGTGGCAGGATGAGTGGTACAACACCAGCAAGACTCAAGGTAAGTTTGAGCGTGAATCTTCCAGCTTTCGTAACTGGATAACGCCGGATGGCAGTGTTGGCCCAACAGGTTCTGATGGCTTTAAAGCAGAAACTGATCGTTATCACCTGTATATCTCACTGGCGTGCCCCTGGGCCCATCGCACTATGATATTCAGGGCGTTAAAAGGGCTTGAGGAGATGATCACGATCTCTGTTGTGAATGCCTACATGGGAAATCGAGGCTGGTCGTTTGTCAGCGATCAGGAACCAGGAGAGCGGTTTAATAGTGATGTTATTCCTGATGATGTGAATGGCGCAGATTATTTGTATCAGGTTTATACCCTGGCTGATCCGGAATATACCGGCCGGGTAACTGTTCCTGTGTTGTGGGATAAAAGGAATCAAACAATCGTTAATAATGAGTCAGCTGAAATTATCAGGATGATGAATTCGGCATTCGATCATTTAGGAACTCGTCCAGGGGACTATTATCCTCCTGAACTTCAGAATGATATTGATACGCTGAATGATTTTATTTATTCCAATGTGAACAACGGTGTTTATCGCGCAGGTTTTGCTACAACCCAACAGGCTTATGATGAAGCGGTACATGGGCTTTTCTCTGCGATGGATGTACTCGAAGAAAAGTTGTCAAAGCATCGCTACTTAACCGGTAATCAAATCACAGAAGCAGACTGGCGATTGTTTACCACGTTAGTGAGATTCGATGCTGTTTATGTTGGGCACTTCAAGTGTAATAAAAAACGGTTGGTTGATTATCCAAACCTGTGGGGATATGTGCGCGAGCTGTATCAAGTGCCTGGCATTGCGCAGACAGTGAACATTAACAACATTAAAGCTCACTACTACGCGAGTCATGGTACGATCAATCCCACCGGGATTATTCCTGCAGGCCCTGAGATTGATTTTGACGCTGACCATCAGCGTGGAAACATACAGTAGTTCTCTATAGGGAGAATTTTTCAGCATTAGAGTATGTCGATGTAATGGCAAAGAATACGAATAAAAAAAGGTCATCTGCTGTTTGGGGCAGTTTCATTTTTGGTGGGATCTTCGCAGCCGCAGGCGTAATGGCCTTTGTTGGCATACTCACTTCTGAACTATCCAAATACGATACAGACTGGGTTGGTGTCTCTACTGGCTTTCTGTTTCTGGTTATTTTTGGTGGTGCTGGTGTAGGAATCATTCGCTGGGCACTGAAGCAACCATCATTGGATGACCTGATAAATATGGCGAAGGGTGAAGGTCTTCCCAGTCAGGAGAAAGGCGTTCACAGCATTTTCTATATTGTTGCGAAAGTTCTGATGATTGTGGCCGTTCCAATTATCGTGGCCGGACTTGTTGAAGGAAAAACAGGTGTGCTGGGAATGCTGGTGTTTGTGCTTGCTGCAGGTGCTTTTTATCTGGCAGGGAGAAGCAAACAAAAACAGTATGAAAGTATTGGCCCTACACGTTTGTTACTTGATCCTGCGCCGGGTTGTATTGGTGGCCAGATCGGTGGGCATTTTGTACTGAATCATCCTCCAAAAGGTAATCAGTTAAAAATTCGATTGAGCTGTTTACATACCTACAGCACTGGCA
Organism: Parendozoicomonas sp. 2304DJ65-17; assembly: GCF_058148445.1. Taxonomy (NCBI): domain Bacteria; kingdom Pseudomonadati; phylum Pseudomonadota; class Gammaproteobacteria; order Oceanospirillales; family Endozoicomonadaceae; genus Parendozoicomonas; species Parendozoicomonas sp. 2304DJ65-17. The sequence continues at coordinate 35,620 of NZ_JBYVJV010000007.1, read as the reverse complement.
GTGGTGATAACAGATCAACTCATACCAGTGTGCTGTATCAAGATGAAACACAGGCCTGGATAGAACCTTATGGTAGCAGCCATAAAGTGCACTTCGTGTTTGATCTTTCAAAAGGCTTACCGGATCACCTGCCAGAAACAGACAGCGATAAAAAGAAAGGAACGATAAGCTGGGAAATACAATGTACGGGGATGATTACAACTTCCAATATTGTACCCGGTACAAATGTAAAAGCTGTTGCTGAACTCAAACGTAGCTGGGCTATTCCGGTCGTTCATGGTCAGGAAACTGCACAAACAGCAATACCAGACGAACATCTTGAGGAAGTGAAAGAAACTGTTGAAAAGGCTGCTAAAGAAAGCGCGTCTCAACAGATAGATATTCAAAGTTCTGATGAAGGGTTGCACCTGGTCAGCACACAAGGCCGCAACCGGGGAATGTGGGGTTTCCTTGGAGCTTTTGGTGTTGGAGCCGTAGCTATTGGCTTGTTTCTTACCAGACTGGCGATGCAGGGAGAAGTGCTCTGGATTATGCCGTTGGTGTTTCTTGGTGTCGGGTTGTACATGTTGTGGGGAGCAATTTTTCTGGCTGGGCGAGAGCTGGAGACTCGTATTACCCGTTCGGGCACCAATCAATGTCAGGTAAATACCCTGCGTAGTTTATTCGGCAGACAACTTTACCAGCGTAAAGGCATTTTAAGTTCTAAAGATCAGTTAACCCTGAAAACCACTATGAGTGCCCAGGATCAGCAACGAAATAAAACTGAGTACATGGCCGTGTTTGCGATGATGGGCGGGCGAAAAGTAAAACTGGTTGAAGGTATTGAAGGACGCCGGGCAGGTGAAGCGATGATGAAAACTATCTCAGACTATTTAGATTCCTAGAACTCTCTACCCTTCACCTCATAGTTTGTAAGCCCTACAGGTGAAGAGGCCGTCACTCGGATGTGGTGGCCTCGGCTTCCAGCTTAGCCCGCTCTGCCTTACTGATGTACCTCTCCTTATTTTTGGGAGCTTGCTTGGCTTTAGCCTTTTTGGCTCGAGCCTTGAGTATTTGATTGCCTTTTTTACGACGGTTCATTGATGACTGCTCATTTTGTAAATGAATACATGTTAGCAGTTTGGTTTGTGGAGCTGAATGAGTATAACCGGGGGTTGGTTGGAGTGGGTAAAGTCAGCCAGAAACCTCCTATAGGTTCGGTGACTAGAATGATAATTGTGAAGAATTAAAAAACTGCTGGATGCTATTTAGAAGTATCTAAAGACGTCACAAACTATAAGCGTGGAGGAGTTCGCCACTCCGTTTTCTTTATCTGCCTCACATGTCTTTACATTTATTTATGTGTCATTAGCTGCTCTTATAATGATAAAAATCAATGCAAGGGCTCAATAAAGTATTGGGCAGCTGACGTTGGGTTGACACCTCATAGTTGCAAGACTAGAACACACTCCTTCCCTTTAAGCTTGGCAAAGACCAGAGATTTTTTAGCGCGAGGTCAAAAAGCCAGGCACACCGAAAGCATTATCTCAAACAGGAGAATATCGGTATGAGCGGCATAATTATCAAAAATTCCAGAAACACGGAAAATGCCCCACTAAGTTCTGATTCCACACAAACGGTGGCATTTTCCCACTACAACAACATTTCAGCTCAACTGCCTGTAAGCGTTGCAACTGGTACGCTTGTTGCTGGTGGTTTGAAAGAACAGGCTAAACAGTGCCTGGAAAACATTAAAACTATCGTAGAAAGCGTCGGCCACATCATGGCTGATGTTGTTAAGATCAATGTGTTCCTGACCGACATTGCTGACCTGGCTGCGGTAGAAGAAGTATATGCAACCTTCTTCCAGGGCTATCCACCAGTACGTACCGCTCTTGCAGTTGAAGCATTGCCTATGGAAGGTGCACTGGTACAAATGGATGCGTTGATTTCCAACGGTGAAGGTACTCACCCACAAGCTCCCTGTGCTCTGGTTAAAGTGGCACGTAACACTGCGAATGCGCCTCAAAGCCCATTCTCCACTCAGACTGTTGCTTTCTCCCACTACAACAATATTTCCGCCCAACTCCCTGTTGATCCAAAGACTGGCAACATCGTAGCCGGTGGTGTTGCAGAGCAGGCAAGACAATGTCTCAAGAACATCAAAGCCATTATGGAAAGCATTGATGCTCCTTTTGACGATATCGTGAAAGTGGGAATCTCTGTTAGAAACCCTGCTGACATTGATGCAGTAAATGAAGTGTATAAAACCTTCTTCCCGGATTCCGCCATTGCTCGCACTGTTGGTTATGTTCCTGCACGTTCAATCGTAGCGGCTTCCGGCCTGCCGATGGATGCTCTGGTGCAAATGGATGCGGTTGTTTCCCACGGTGATGGTACTCCTCCACAGGAGGTTGAAGATCGTCACGGCATCGTGATCAAAGCAAACAACACTGGTAATGCGCCTAAGAGCGAGCTGCATACTCAAACAGTTGCTTTCTCTCACTACAACCATATTGCTGCCCAGCTTCCTCTGGATGCGTATACCAGCCAGATAGTGGGTGCCAGTGCCAAAGATCAGGCAGAACAATGTTTGAAGAATATTCAGGCCATTGTTGAGAGCATCGGCCACGTTATGGATGACGCCGTTAAGATCAATATTCAGCTGAAGAACATTGCTGATCTGGATGCTGTAAATGAGATTTACCCAACCTTCTTCAAGGGTGACATGCCAGCAAGAACTGTTATTGGTGTTTCTGATATTCCTATGGATGCGCTGGTGCAGATTGATGCCGTTATCTCTAACGCTGAAGGTACACCTCCAGAAGCTTAATCGGTATTAAATCGCCGGTATCTAGCACTAATAAAGGCCTGGTAGTTTTTCTATCAGGCCTTTTTATTTGTTGATTCTTCACTGGTTTGGATTACACCTGTGGTGCTCCTTGGTTTTGGAGGCTATATGCCTGATTTTTCCGCTATTAAAATGTGAGTCGAAGCCTCTGCCCTTCATTCCACTTATATCGAGTTCAAAAAGGAGGGGAACTTTTGCTGGCTTTTCTTATCAATGTCCCGAGGGATAGGGGTATCGCAAATTTTGATGAGGAATATAAAAATGAATATTAGTGGATTGGTTTCAGGGAAATTCAGCATTACCGGAAAAGGGAAGTTAAAGGCTACGGCAAAGGCAGATAGCGCTGTTGTATTACCTACAGCCGGTGGAGCAACAGGTGGTTTGGCTCTGTTTTTAGGGCGCACTCTGAGAATTATTCCAAGAGCTCGTGTTGGTCTGATGTTGCCAGCTTTGGGTGCTCTGATTGGTGGATATGCTGCAACTCAGTTTCCTGGCAGCTTTGAGATTCAAGCGAGACATAACCCGCCAAAGCAGATTAAGTAATAGCGTTACTACCCTGTGTAGAACAATAAGAAGAACTGGAAAAGTCAGCCATAACGAAAAAAGCCTCGAAGCGTAAGCTTCGAGGCTTTTAAATATGGTGCCTAGGGACAGAATCGAACTGCCGACACGCGGATTTTCAATCCGCTGCTCTACCAACTGAGCTACCCAGGCTTGGGCTTTCTTGTCGTGGTGTCTCGTAGGGAGAAATGGTGCCTAGGGACAGAATCGAACTGCCGACACGCGGATTTTCAATCCGCTGCTCTACCAACTGAGCTACCCAGGCACTGCGACAAGTGCGGGCGTATTAAACTGTTTTCGTTTTAAAGAGTCAACACCCGCACCAGAGTTTTGCTGCATCATAGCCTGCTTCGAGGGAAATGTTTCGGTTTTCCCTATAAATCAGCAGGTTATTTGAATATCAGGGCTACTTGGATTCGGGAACGTAACCATCTGCCTTATCGTAGTCGTCCCCTTTGAAGAACTTGTCCATCTGCTCGTGCAGGTATTTACGGGACTCAGGGTCAATCATGCTGAGCTGCTTTTCATTAATCAGGCGGGTCTGATGGTCCGTCCACATCTTCCAGGCTTCCTGGCAGACATTCTCATAGACCCACATACCCTTAGGGCCGGGCATCGGGGGAACAGTCAGGCCAAGTGCTTCTTTCTTCAGTTTGATGCAATTGACTGTGCGGGACATGGCACTACTCCAATTCGATCTATGACAATGTATTTAAACCCCTGAATAGTAACCTCTTACTGGCATGGAGAGAATGTTGGCATTGGTAACTGTTTGGTAATACACAGGGTAAAACTTTTGTTGTCTGATAATTGGCGTTAATAAATCAGGGGATAGGCCAGTTATGGCAACGCCGGGTCCAGTGACACTGAGTAGGCCAGTGAGCCATTTGGGGCACCGGAAACCTGTACCTGTACCAAAACCAACGATTGTAAGAGACCCTGACACCGGGCATGTCATCCGCGTTATTAATGCCAGAGGTCAGGTTCGTGAGATTAACTGTGTAACCCCTGAAGACTTTGGCCGGACGCGTACAAAATCATTCAGTTCCCGAAAGGTTGAGCCGCCTACGGGCAAAACGCCAACCATCAGACCAAGACGGAAAGCCCCAGCGCCACCACCCGAAGCTGTAGCCAGAAGAAAGCAGAGAATGAATTTGCCTTTGCCTCAGGAGCTGGGCAGGGGAAAGCCCTTAAATCGCAGAGTATTGCAGCTTCAGGAGCTACTGGAAGGTGAAGAGGACCCTTTGAGTAAAAAAGGCTCTGCATCCTCACTCCCTTTATCATCATCCCCGGTAACTGAGAGCAAAAGCTTATCGCAGCCTATCCCGATTCTTGGCGGAATAAGGCGCAAGACTCACGAATCGCCCTCGCCAGTGTCGTCGCCATTTACTATCAGTTCAATGGAACGGCGAGTAGCTATGCCAGGCGCAGCTGAGTTGCAGGAGCGCTTTGAGCATGTTGAGGAAGATCTGGATCAGGTTTCAGGACTTTTCCCTCTTTCGCAATCGCCGGGAAAATCGCCAAAATCCTGGAAGAAGACTCTTGCCAGCCCATTTATGTCGCTGAAGAGAAAAAGTCAGAAAAAAAAGGTTTCGTTATCCGGGCGGGAATCCCAAATCGTTGGATTGCTGAAAAGCCATTTAAAGATAGGCCATAAAAGTGATGTTCTGAATTTTATAGGTCGTTTGAATGAGAATGATGAAGATAGCGCGTATGACACGGTTTCTGTCAGTTCCAGCGAATCATCAACACCGCACGGCAGTTACACAGGCTCTGACTCTTATTCACAGAGTCCTTCTCTTGCTGGCTATGTACCTGCGGACGCGCAAATTTGTTTATTGAGAAATTCCCGGAATGCTGAAATCTTTGATTTTTCACATCCTGAGTCGCCAATTTGTCAGGCTGTTGAGAATCAGTGGCAGAGAAACCCTGCAAAGCTGCCATCTTGGGAGAAAGAGAGAATCCAAAGTCACTGCTCGCGTTTGTTGAGAACAAGCAATGTGATACCTGAGAGTAACGAAGATGTGGCTCTTTTGCTGCAGAGTTATCTGGTGGTTTATGAAACAACATTTCATGAACTCTTTCCCCACACTTGTGAGCAGTTACAGCTTCGCCCTCCAATATGGAAAGAAGATCTCCTGAGAAAGGTCGCGGATGATGAAGACTTCCTGTGTAGTTTTGGAGCAGGGAGCGAGGCACCTCAAAAAGCCAATGACTTCTTTGAAACTATCGAGAGGACTCTTCGTGGGGGCGTGATTGATGGTGTGACCATTAAAGAGAGGGATTATGCTCGTCATGCTCAGCATTTCATGGGCGTATTGCGCATGGCGCAGGACTTTCGTGAAGAATTGCCAGACGATGATGGAGACGAAAGCGGTGAGGTTGATATTTTAAAGTGTCTCCAAAAAGACATGTGCGCTATTGAAGAGCGGCTTAAGCAATCAGTAGTAGTTGTTGAGCGATTTGGAGAAACTGATTTCAGAAGTGAAACCGCCTGGAAGCGTGGTATTCAGTTGATGACTGACGCAGCCTGCAGGTGCATATATGAGGGGAAAGTTAAAGTTTCCGATGTCGTGGAAGCTGGTGACAAAGTTATGACCTGGCAACAAGGGCAGGTATACCCAAGTGAAGGTTGTCCACGGTTTATTCACGAGCTTGATGCTCGGGAACAGGATTTATTAAAGCAATTCAAAATTGATAAAAAAGTTTTCAATGAAATGAGGGTAAAGGTTCTCTGTGAACAGGTGGGCAGAGAAAGAATTAAAAAGCTTCTCTACGCATTTGAGGGTAACTATCACTCGTTTGAAGTCTCTCACAGTCCCCCGTCCTGCGTCTTTTTTGGTGATGGTGTTGAGGGCAATAAAGATGCTCTGAAAACTGATGGGCTTTTTACTCCGTCTTGCCAGCGTGATGCCCCTAGAGCTGTGAATGTTGCGGTAACCCGTGTCACTATGAATGGGGAGGATGTTTTAAAAGAGGTGAGGACAGGAGTGCCCTACGCTTTCCCACTGTCTGGCAAGAAAAGGAAGCAAGTGACCAAAGACAGGTTTATGGAAGTTTTTACCCTCTGTGGCCTGACATTTTTTAAAGACAAGATGGAGAAGGGTTTTCGCAAGCCGGATCAATCGGCAGCTCCTGCTTTTAAGCTTCCTGTATTTTATATCTGCTTGTTAAGTCCGGATGATCTGCGTCCGGTTTTCTCTTCCATAGACGGTGTTGATAACGAGAAAAAGTGGTGTCGTAAACTTGGGAAGAGAGTTGATGAATACAATTCGATGGAAGTAGATCTTCCTGTTCGCAGAAGGGATGGCGCAGAAGGAACTGTTAGGGCGGGGCCGAATGTATTTATGTTTGTTTGCCCGTGTAATCAACTGGCATTTGCTGATTCCCTCCAGTTTGCTAACGCTTGGGAACATGCTGATGAATATAACCATAAAACCTTTATGAGGTTATTTGGCACAGTGAACCCTGATGAACCTATGGACGAAGATTCTTATGTTCAGACTTTTCTTCGGGAGCATCCAGATCTTGATCCAGTATTGAAGAAAGAGCTTACGGAACTGTGTTATACGCTCCGTTATATGTTCTTCCATAAATTGCACCATGAACTTTGTGATAACCAGCCATTTAACTTCCCTTGTGCTATCAGTGAACTTGGGCGGGTTCTTGAAGTGGCAATAGTCAGTGGTTGTAAGAGTGCAAAGGATAGAACCGGCAACTACGAGCGATGCAATATTGCTACGGCTCTGCATCTCAAACTCATTCGTGCAGGGCTGATAGAAAGGTTAAGGCAGGATTATGGTGATGACTATGCTCACGCAAATCCAAAAATAACAGAACAGATTCTGCCGCCAGTAGACCAGCAGCCGACTTCAGAAGACTTTTATAACAATGCCATGCTGCTGCTCTGCTCAGACCAGATAGAAACCACTCTGGAAAACATAGGTAAGCCCGGATTTAAAATTCCGGACTATATGCTTGGATTTATCAGAGAACTGTTCTCTGTTATTGATGCTTATCTCACGCCAGAAAAGGTAACCCAGCCTGGTAAGGTTGTCTCAATGGCTACAGGCTCTTCTTCAGACGCGATAACAGGTTTTTCACCGGGGCGGCCAGTCCTAACGACTCCACCTCGGTAAGTGGAACCCAGCTCTTTTGTTCGTCAGCTATAACAGTTGGCTCTGTTTCCACAAACGCTTTTACAGGTTCAATATGCAAATGATAATGGCTGAATGTATGGCGAAAACTCTGCCAGATCTCTGGCTGTATTAATTCAATACCAAGCTTTTCTTCTGCAGAAGATTCCAGCTCGTCGTCAGTTTCGAATTCCGGAAAACTCCATAATCCTCCCCAGATACCTGCTGGTGGGCGTTTTTCCAGAAGAACTTCTCCATTCCTGCTAACCAGCATCAGCATGCGCACATGCTTTTCGGGAAGAACCTTTTTCGGCTTTGATGCAGGAAAACTGGTTTCTTTACCCTGAGCATGTGCGTCACACCATTGTTCAATGGGACAACGTTCACAGGCCGGTTTGCTGCGGGTGCAAAGTGTTGCGCCCATATCCATCATGGCCTGAGTCCATGCCGGCAGGCGTTCATTGGGTGTGTATTTCTCTGAGATCTTCCACAGCTCGTTGGCTACTGAAGATTTACCCGGCCAGCCTTCTACCGCGTGCAGTCGGGCGAGCACACGTTTGACATTGCCATCAAGAATTGGGGCTTTGATACCCATGCTGATACTGGCAATAGCGCCAGCAGTTGAGCGGCCAACTCCCGGAAGTTTCTGCAGGTCATCCAGGTTTTGTGGAAACTCTCCACCAAAGTCATCAACAACCATTCTGGCGGCTTTATGAAGGTTGCGTGCCCGGCTGTAATAGCCAAGGCCACTCCAGAGTTGCAGCACCGCATCTTCATCGGCTTTCGCTAAGTCCGCGACATTTGGAAATTTTTCTATAAACCTTTCAAAGTAAGGAATTACAGCTGCAACGGTGGTTTGCTGCAGCATCACTTCGCTCAACCATACCCGGTATGGAGTGATGCTCTGCTGCCAGGGAAGATGTTTGCGACCGTTCTGGTCATACCAACTGAGAATGGCTTTTTGAATAGTCGCAGTATTGGGCATCAGTCTTTTATTTGAAGTGGAGTCACGGAGGGGAATTGTCTCCGCCGCAGAAATTATTGCAAGCAGATGAAAAGAAACGGCAGTTTAACCGCCGCTTCTAAACAGTTTTAGTTGAACAGTCCTTTCAAAGAACCACCTAGCTTTTCTTCAAGTTTTTTCTGCAGCTTACTCTTGATCTCTTTCTCGGCAATTTTGCTGAGCGTCTTACCAAGGCGCTGGTCGTCTATTCCACACAGGTTGCTGCTGCCTAACTTACCTTTGCAGCGTACCGGCCAGGTAATGTCTGCATACTTTTCGTTAATGCGGCAGGCAGAATCTTCATCATCGGCGGTATCGCCAGTAATGGTCAGGCCAAGGTGATAATCCAGAGACTGGTTAACCAGATCAACATTGCCATCACCTTTCAGGTTAAGCTGAGCGAGAGCGGCAGTCAGATCATTATTGCGGGCAATGCCGTCAACAATTTTCACTGAACCCTTCAAAGTGCGGAAAGTGGTTTTGTCTGGCCAGTCTGTTTTGGTGGATTCCTGCTTGCGCACCTTGGCGATAACACCACACACCATTTCGTTAAAGTTGGTGCCTAACAGTGCACCGTCGGTGATACTGAAATCTACATTACCATTTAAGCCTTTGGTGATTTGCGCTTGTGTCAGGCCATGAGAAAGAATCTTCAGGCTAGCATTGGCGTCACCAGTAACCTTCTCCAGATCGGTTAGCTGTTTGGCAAGGGCTGGGAGGCTGATGGCTTTGATATCCGCTTTTGCAGAAACCTGTGGGTTCTTCTCCAGGCGACCTCGTACATCTACAGCAGCCGCAGCACTGATATCGCCATTATAAAAACCAGCTTTCAGGCTAGAGAGTTGCGCATACCCATCGGCAGCTTTGATTTCCAGATTTGGTTTATCAAACCGGAAATCTTTTACGGTCAGAGAAGCCAGTTGAGCTTTGCCGTGAATATTCAGCTTCTTGATAACATCTACCGGAATAATCACCGGATCAGCTGGGGTTTGAGGTTTGGAGGTTCCACCGGTGGAAGATTGTTTCGCTGCAGGTCGCTTGGTTTCTGTTGATTTAGTGTTAGCAGTGGATGTTTGTTCAGCAACAGGCATATAGGGATCAACAACAAAGTCATTACCTTTGATGTCGAATGTAATCGCCTGCTTTTTCAGATCGGTAACTGCAAAGCTGCCTTTCAGTTCATTGTTATCCAGCACTGCGAACATATCAGTAAGCGTCAGGCTGTTACTGTCGGCCTTGAAATCCGTGCCAATGCTGACTTTTCTGAGCACCTTATCGCCACCGGAGAGTGCCGGAAGTGGCATATTCAGCTGCTGCATAAAGCTGGCGATATCAATTGGTTCAAGGGTGATTTTTCCGTTTAACTTCTGTCCCTGAATAGCAACATTGCCATCAACGGTTAGAGTTTTTGCATCACCTTTTACAGCTGGAGTTACGGAAAGCTTGAGGTCATCAACGGTATAACTGGCTTTGGCAGGATTTGGTGTAATCATGCCATCAAGACTGATCTTCGCTTTCACCGCCGGGTTCTGGTTGTCCAGCATGAATGAAGATGTCAGGGTAAACGGTTTACCGAAGCTGATGGCTCCGGTTTTCAGTTGGGCATCAGTAATGGAAACTTTTTGTTTGGCCGGAATGTCCTGATAGTTCACAGAAATATCTGTAATAGCGACACCCGCAACATTCAAGTCTGCAAGGAAAGGTGTTGATCCATTGCCTTCTTCCGTTGGTGCAGAGGTTGTAGTTGGAGCTTGTGTTGTCGCGGAAGGTTTAGCGGCTGGCTGCCAGTTTGCCTGCCCGTTTTTGTCCACAACCATATTCAGGTTCAGGCCGTTCAGCTCAAGGGTGGAAATATCCAGCTGCTTTTGCAACAGCGGCATAAGTTTCACTTTTACCGCTACATGTTTCAGGGTGCCTAAAGGCTTCTTCTGGGTGTCGTCAATTGTGAGGTCGTTAATGCTCAGGCCAACCCAGGGGAATACCGACCAGTCAATGTTACCGTTAATGGCCAGAGTCATTCCGGTTTCGTCATGCACGATCTCGGAAATCTTGTCTTTATAATCGTTTGGGTTAATAACCATTGGCAGGATGAGAGCTGCAGCTACTCCAAGTAGCAGAAGGACGACAATTGCCCCTCCAACCCATTTGAATAAAGCTTTCATACCTGATGGCCCTCTGGATATATTGGTATTGTGATTATATAAGCAATTTTATAATGAATAATTTCAGCGTTAGGGCGAACACAACCTAATACTGAGATTAATAGAACTTGTAATCATATACGCAACATCCCGCTGCGAACACTCCGCGAACGACTAAACTCCTTGGCTTGCTGTTGATCTGTTGTTTATCAGTATTCGATTGGTACCTGTCATGCGTAATGCTCTTCATAAAACGATTTTCTGGAACCAGTTATCCAGAATGTTAATGCTTCTTGTCAGCCTTGGTTTGTGGGCGGGAGCGTCTAATGCAGCAGATTATCGTGATGGTGATATTCATAAAAATGATTTCAAATGGTTTCAATTCAATATAATGCAGAGTTACCACAATAAACTCCCTTTTGGTAATGAGCAGGATACATACCTAGAGATGGAATTTGGTGGCCGTAACGGAATCTTCCAGCTGTATGGCTATCTTGATGTGTTCGATATTTTTGATAGCAATGGCGATGACCTGCATGACGGAGATAACTTCTTTTTCAAATTTGCTCCACGCATATCTCTCGACGCGCTTTTTCACACCGACCTGTCATTTGGCCCGGTAAAAGAAGTTTATATTTCCAATCTTATGAATGTTGGGGATAAAGCACTTTTTGACCAGTTTGTTGGGCTTGGCGTTGATGTTGAAGTCCCCTGGTTCGGAACCGTAGGCACAAACCTGATGGCCAGATATGCCAGAGAAAACTTCGGCGCGGCAGATGAAAGTAAGTGGAGTGGTTATATCTGGACAACTAATTGGTTCAAGCCATTTTACTTTTTTGAGAACAAATCATTTATCGCATATCAGGGATATCTTGATTACAAGTTCAAGTACGACAAGCTTGCAGATTCTGACCCCACCAGAACCAAAGATTCTGTTGAGTGGTATAACGGCTTTTACTGGCACAGTGATCAATGGTCATTGGGATATGGTTTGAAGTACTACAAGGATATGGCCAACTTCAAAGATGGCTCTAAATACGGTACGGCAGGGAAGAAGCAAAAGACCACCGGGTTTGGTAACTACTTTGCCATTATTTATAAGTTCTAGCTGAAAACTTCTAACTTCCGGCAACGTTACGAAGGCCAGAAATCTTTCTGGTCCATGGCTTCAGTCTGCCGGTAAGCGCCTGAAACTGAGGGGCATTGAGCGCATTCATTGCGTCCCGGTAGCTGGAGTACTGACCCTGAACCAGAACATACCAGTCTTTTTCATTTCTGCGGAAATGAATGGTTTCAGCGGTATTCAGGGTTGGGTACTTGGCCTTTAGCTTTTCCAGAACTCTGGGTTTATGAGCTGCCAGCCACTGGATAGTGAACGAACCTTCCGGGGCATTCAGTATCTGACTGGTTTGCCTGTCTATAGGCAGGCTGACTTGAGTGAATACTGGTTGCCGAATAATTGAAGTGTTGTGTTTCAGGCTGGCCATTGGCCGGGCTTTCGGTCTCATTTGTCTCGTGAGTTGAGACAAAGCAGGAGCCTGAAGAATATCGGTAACAGCCTGATGGCTCTTATAGCGTCCCTGTATCAGCAAATACTGCACCTTATTGCTGCGATTGAGCATTACGACTTCTGCATTTGCCAGCTGAGGGAACCTGTCCCGCAGATCTTTCAGTACGGCTGGGTTATCAGCAGACATCCACTGAATAGTGTATTGCCCCTGAGGTAAAGCTTTTTGCTTGGCTACAGGCTTTGCTGAAGCCACAGGAGTATTGGAAATATTCGGCTGTATAAGGTCGAGCTTCTTTAATCCTGCCAGTGGTCGAGTCCAGGGATTCAGCCTTTTGGTCATATCCCGAAATTCTTCCGTGCGCAGATATGCCATGGCAGATGGAATGTCTGGGAATATGCCAGACAACAGAATGTGCCAAGTCTGTCCGTTACTTAGAAAGCGTACCACCGTAGCATCTTTCAGCAGAGGGTAATGCTGCTGTAGTCGGGTGATTTGTGCGGGTTGCGTTGTTGCCAGCCATTGCACGGAAAAACTGTTTTTGGGGGCGTGCAGCATTTCGTTAACAGGGATTTTACGCTGCACCTGAGGAGCGATGCTGGCGTGCTGTAAGCCAGGCAGATAATCCTTTGGCTCTGCAGGTTGCGGTTTGTAAGGTTGCGCTTTCTCCGGCTCTACTGCGGCTGCAGGCTCACGAGTACTTTCGCGAAGACGGTCTATAGAATTTGGCCCCTTAGGCTGTTGCTGCTGGGGCTGGTGGAATGGTGATGGCACAGATCTCTGAACTGGGCCTGCTGAGGTTGGTTCCTGTGCTGATGCCAGCTTGTAAATATCTCGCGGCGAAATCGGTGGAGGCCTGCGGTAGGTTCGCAGGTTATTTGGCTGACGCCTGATAACATTGCTATCAGCTTTTGGGTTGGTGCGAGGAATAGAGTGAGCTCCGGGCCACATGGGTTTTCCTGTATAAGACGGAAGCTCAGGTGCCAGTCTGCTGTTCGCTGTGTATTGTGGTTCAGGCCAGTTTGTATCCTCTGGATATCTAGGGATCACAGGCTCCGGAACTGGGTTTATAACCTGTGGTGCCTGTTTCGCCGTCATCTGACCAGATAAAGACCAACTTCTTCCAATCCTGTTTATCTGAGCTGTTTCACTTTGGGGTGATGGTGGCAGCTGTACAGGTTGGCCGTTTGGTAGAGGGATATCATCTGGAGTTACAAAAGTATTTGCTGGCCTTGAACTGTTAAAGCTGTAACTCGGCATAGCTGTACCCGAAGGTGCATTCTTCCACTGTTCAGGCGTGGCACTTCGCTGCCAGGGCATATGTCTGCGCGGATTCTGATTTTGTTTTGGGTAAGCTTTGGCGAGTCGCTCCGCTGGCGTCACCTCTAAATTTGGCAGCCATTGTGGCTGTTCTTTGGGAGGAAGTGGCACACTCGGCTGCATGGATGAAAGGTCCTGAGCTTGGGCCATTTGCATCTGGAACGAAGGCATTCCCATTTGTGCGGACTGAACACTGATCGGTGGCGCAATTCCGCCTTCATAGTTTGAAGAGTTAGAGGCTTGGTGAGCAAGCAGCCTGTCTCCAAAACCCATTGGGCGAGGAGGTGGAGCGGCTTGCACAACAGTTGTTGGTTCTGGCTGTGCTATATCTCCAACCCGTTGCTCTTCAGGAGTCAGGGCTGTTCCAGGTTCCATTTGTGCAGCATCGTCTTGCAGAGTAATGCTGCTGATCAGCTTCATATTGGGGCTGTCAGTCTGTTCATCCGCAGGTAAGTTTGCAGCTACATTTTCTTCGTCAGCTTGTTCGTTGGCAGCCACCATTTCATCAACAACTTCTTCGGCTTCTTCCATCTCCTGAGTGGTGGTTTCAGCTTCAGCCCACGAGGTTCTCTGTTCTGCTTTATCCAGCCAGTCGTCTGCATAAAGTCGACGTTCTTTATTAAAAACTGGCTGCTCTTTTGGTGTTTCGGAGAGGCCCGACATCATATGGCTACGGGAACCAACAAGGTCAGAAGCAGGCTCATCGGTTTTACCGTCTGTAGGCCATGACGCTCGTTTGCGGGCTCTGTTTAACCAATCGGAAAGAAGAACTGAGCGGCTGACCTCTTCTTCAGAAACCTCACGGCTGGTAAGTGCTGGTTGTGCTCTTGGCTCCCGTTTTCCCGGAAGAAGATCCTGATCTTCAGGCCATGACGAGCGTGAACTCAGGCGGTTTACCCAGTCTTTATCTGCCATGGAACGGGTTAATGGAGCTTGCTCCATAATCTCTTCTGTGATGGACGAATGTGCAGTTCCATCTATGACGCTTTTTCTTTGGGCGACTTCAGAATCTTGTGTGTTCTTAAACGTCTGCTGCATCAAATGTGCAAAGGTGCCTCTCAGGGTGCTGCGCTTATCTGCAATTTCTTCAAGATTTTCTGCATAAGGCTGGCCGGGCTCTGAACTGCACTGCCAATCCTGGTGCATGGCAGCAGTACATTCCCAGCTGGCAGTATAAGTAGAAGGTAGCGGTGTGACCGAGTGAGAGGCAGGTGCAAACGAGCCGCTGCCAATAGCAGCAGCAACACTCAATGCCAACAAAGTAGGCAGGGAGCCCTTGCGTCCGTTCATTAAAAAATTCCATAGGTAACACTTTTCAATCTAAGTTATCGGCGGCCTTTTGCAAGATATTGGCGGTCTTTCACAATTTATATTGTTGACCCTTCTGTGCGCGTGGTGCTTGTTGACGCCGTTGCTAAAATTGCTGTTCCTGTGTGTGGGTGTGATGCGATGAAGTGCTCGGGTGCAAACACCGTCGATAACGATCTGGTTGAAGCCGCTCATGTTTTATCGGATATCGTTCTGCTGTTAATAAAGTCTGGATGCCATACCCAGCGGGCGTACTGGATACTGGGCAGGCTTTTAGAAAAGCAGGGTTATAAGGCCGATACGTTGATTGATTGTTCAGGCGTTGTTATGACCGTTTATACAGCAGCTCAGCGCTATACGGTTGTGCGCAGAATCTCTGAAATGGTCGTGAACATGGACACCTACGACAGGCTGAATCAGCTCAGCTGGAAGGCTATGAACAGCTCCATGAGTCTTGCTGATATCAAATCCGGTTTTGATCAGATACAAAACTGTGAGAATCAACGCTATCCGGCCTATGTTTTGATTCCTGCTGTTGGTGTTGCCTGTGCCGCTCTGGCGGGGCTTGCTGGTGGAAATGTTACGACTATGTTGATGACTCTGGCTGGTACAGCAATGGGTTTAGTTGTACGTAACCAAATGCTTTCAATGGGATACAAAGGTGTTTTCGTCACTTTGGTTACTGCCAGCGCAGCTGTTGCCGTTGCCTGCTTAGGTTTTGTAACTCCTCTGAAATATGACATTCATGTGGCGGCGGCCAGCACGGTTTTATTTCTTATGCCTGGAGTTCCTCTTGTCGTGGGTTTTGGTGATCTTATGTATGGGCATATAGCTAACGGAATTACCCGCTGTATGTGGTGTGCAGTGATTGTGTTTACTACAGCGGTAGGGATTGCCCTTGTTCTTCAGGTATATGGTGCCAGAGAGTTACTAAACCAGTGACAGAAATACTCCATACTGCGTTGTTGGCAGCAGTGACTGCTGTTGGTTTTGCGATATTGCTGAATGCGCCAGCGAGGGTTCTCTGGGGCGTCGCTATCTTAGGCGCAATGGGTAGATTAATCCGAGATCAATATCTGTCTTTGGGCGGTGATATTGTTGCTGGAAGTTTTATTGCTGCGCTGGCAATTGGTTTTGGCGGAATGCTTTTCACTATTCATCACTTCAGCCCCCCAACGGTTCTTACTTTGCCTGCGATGGTTCCTATGGTACCTGGGGTGTACTTCTATGAAGCCAGTGTAAGCATGATGTTGGTTTTGTCAGGTGACGGCTTTGACCAGACTGCTTTTAACCACATGGCCAGAAGTATGCTTCTGGCCTTTTTGGTGGCTATTTCTTTGGCAGCTGGAATTATCTTGCCGCGTTTCTTTTTACGAGGGCGAACTCTTCGAGAGATATTCCAGGCCTGGTTTCGAAAATCTAAGCCATAAGCTCTTTTAAATAGCTGGGAAGGTTATCAACGACTTGCTCGTCTGCTGGCTTCTCTACCGAAAGGGTACAGCCATTCTCACTGGCGATTCTCTTAAGCTCGGAAATCATACGTTGGCCAACACAACGATCACGGGTTACTGAGCGAACATTCAGCCAGATTAAATGCCAGTTGCTTTCAGACTTTTTAACAACGGCGGCAGCAATCAGGCGATCATTGAAACGACCGGCATAGAGTGCTGTGTCGGGCGAAGACAGGGTATCTGTCATCCACTGCCCAGCTTGTTCAACTTCTTTCAGCCAGTTCGGAGCATCATTATATGTTTTAGTGAGGTCATTCTCGTCGTCGGCTGTAGGATTATGTATGTGCTCAACAATTACTGGCATATCGAGACTCTTATATGTGATTTTCTATTGAGAAGGCATATTAAGAGCCCTGCCGGGAATAACAAGGTCTGCCGCTTATATAACAGCCTGGTTACTGGGCAACGGGAGTCGGTGAACATATAATCCCTGCCAGTACCGTGAAAAATAAATACAGACTGCCAGTACTGCTATTGCTGGTGGAGCTGAAATCAGAGCAAAACTAACCTGGAACTATCATCATGGCTGACCGTAAGGCAAACGTAGAGCGGGATACTCTGGAAACCCAGATTAAAGTTGAAATTAATCTTGATGGTTCCGGCTCTGCTGCCTTCGATACCGGAGTCCCTTTCCTTGAGCATATGATGGATCAGATTGCCCGCCATGGCCTGATTGATCTGAATGTTCAGGCTGATGGTGACCGACATATTGATGATCACCATACCGTAGAAGATATAGGCATAACCCTTGGCCAGGCTTTTGATAAAGCGGTGGGCGATAAAAAGGGTATTCGCCGTTACGGGCACGCCTATGTTCCTCTGGATGAAGCTTTGTCCCGTGTTGTGATTGATTTCTCTGGCCGTCCCGGATTGATTTTCAATGTGGATTACACCCGAGCATCGGTTGGGGGATTCGATGTGGATCTGTTTCAGGAATTCTTCCAGGGGTTTGTGAATCACGCCAAGGTCACTTTGCATGTGGATAACCTCCGTGGCTCAAATACTCACCACCAGATTGAAACAGTCTTTAAAGCTTTTGGCCGTGCTCTGCGCATGGCGTTGGAAGCTGATGAGCGTATGGCAGGGCAAATGCCTTCTACCAAAGGCACTCTCTAGAAGGCCGGTTTTATAGGAAGTAAGTGCATGCAAACCGTTGCGGTTATTGATTATGGAATGGGCAACCTTCACTCGGCGGCCAAAGCCTTGGAGCATGTAGCTCCTGAGGGTATGAAGGTTCAGGTGACCTCCGACGAAAAAGTTATCCACAGTGCTGATCGTGTTGTTCTGCCTGGCGTTGGCGCTATTCGCGACTGTATGGCAGAGATCAAACGCCTTGGCGTTGATGAGCTGGTAAAGGATGTAGTGAAGAGCAAACCTTTGCTGGGAATCTGCGTTGGTATGCAGGTTTTGCTGAGTCACAGCGAAGAGAATGGTGGCGTTGATTGCATAGGCTTGCTGCCCGGCAATGTTCGCTATTTTGGCCGAGAGCTTTATGAAAATGGTGAACATTTAAAGGTTCCTCACATGGGCTGGAGCCGGGTAAAACAGTCAGATCATGCTTTGTGGAATGGCATTGAAGATGACAGCCGTTTCTATTTCGTTCACAGCTACTACGCCCAATGTGAAGAAAGAGAACTGGTGGCAGGCACTTGTCAGTACGGCGTTCAACTTGATGCCGCACTGACTCGAGACAATCTTTTTGCTGTGCAATTCCACCCAGAGAAAAGTGCGAAGTGTGGCCTGCAGTTGCTGGGCAACTTCCTGCGCTGGAATCCATGATAGGGAATTGAGGAGAAGTTTATGGGACTCGCAAAACGCATCATTCCCTGTCTCGACGTTGATAATGGCCGTGTTGTTAAAGGCGTTCAGTTTGTTGATATTCGCGATGCAGGTGACCCGGTAGAAGTTGCCCGCCGTTACGATGAGCAAGGCGCGGATGAAATCACCTTTCTGGATATAACTGCCAGCAGTGATGATCGTGAAACAACTGTTCATACGGTTGAAGCCATTGCCAGTGAGGTATTTATTCCCCTGACTGTTGGTGGCGGTATTCGTACAGTGGAAGATATTCGTACCATGCTGAATGCGGGAGCGGATAAAGTCAGCATCAATACCGCAGCCGTATTTAATCCTGAGTTTGTGCGGGAAGCAGCTGAGAAGTTTGGTTCCCAGTGCATTGTGGTTGCTATTGACGCCAAGAAAGTCAGTAAGCCTGGCGAGAAAGATCGTTGGGAAATCTTTACCCATGGTGGACGTAAACCAACAGGCTTGGATGCGGTTGAGTGGGCCAGAAAGATGGAAGAGCTGGGTGCTGGTGAGATTCTGCTGACCAGTATGGATCAGGATGGCGTAAAGAACGGTTATGACCTTGGTGTAACCCGGGCTATTTCTGAAGCTGTGATTATCCCGGTGATTGCTTCAGGCGGAGCTGGCAATCTCGATCATCTGGTAGATGGAGTTGTGAAAGGGAAGGCTGATGCTGTTTTAGCAGCTTCTATTTTCCACTTTGGGCAACATTCTATTCCGGAAGCCAAGGAGTATATGGCTGAGCGGGGAGTTGAGATGAGGCTTTGAGCCTCATCTTTTGTTTTAGAGATTAGTTAGCAAAAATATAAGCTGAACCTGAGATATTGAAAGTGCCACTGATGTTTGTCTTCATCAGGTACTGGTTGCTTGGGTTACCAAGGAATATGGTTTCTGTCATGGTCGTTGTGCCACCGCTGAGGGAAACATTAAGTTGTTCATCCCCATCTCTGTCATCAATAAAGATACCGCTATAAATATCATTATCGTCTGCACAATATGTGCTGTTGCCCCGGCACTGAGAGTTCCTCAATGTGTAGTCATCATTTAAAACTATGAGAACCGCATCATCTGCGGCTTCGTTTCTTTGAGTGTCTGGGGCGTCATAGGTGATTTGTACGGATCTGGTTGTGCTGCTATTTCCGAATACGCGCAGCACAACATATTCGTTCCGGGCATCAGTCAACTTCCCATCGTCAAAGTCGCTCTCGTTACAGTCGTTCCTGAGAGTAGTTTTACAGCCTGTGGTCGATTGTTGCCACTCCCATTGAGTTGATGTCAGTGGTGTTGATGTGTAATCAATGTAATCTACTTTTCTCCCGAGAGAATCCAGCCTGAAGCGACCAACGATGGCGTAATTCGAGCCATCTCCGTTAATTGATATAGTGAACTGGTCTCCACTGCCTGTGCGAGAGTTGCTGGTATTTTTATCAGACCATGTATTGGGATTAATGAGGTAGTCCCGGTAAAAGAAGTCCATGGAGTTTTCGATTTGCCTGAGATTTCCAAGCGGGGTAATGGTGTCCGGTGTGGCAGAGACCACCATAGTGTTGGATAAATTGATCTGGGGAATATTTAATCCCAGAGCTATGGCGTCACGGCCATCGTTTGCGAATACACCGGTACCGGGAATCTGATCCACAACATCCAGGGTTGCGGTTATATCCGGGATATTGGTCACACCGTCAACATAAGCCAGCGCGTGTTGCATATCTTTATCCTGAAAGGCAATGGATGAATATGTGCCGTTCATAGATGTTTCGATAGTCACACCAGCTTTTCCGCTAATAGTACTGAGCTCATCTTCCTGCAGGCTTTGTAATTCAGATAAGGCCACTTGGGGCAATAGAGTCAGTAGCGCAATGATTTTATTTAATCTATTCATAGCTAGCCCTACTGAATAATATCCCGAGGTGTAAACCGCATGTACTGGATATCCAGTCCCTTAACTTCTACGAGATTTTCACCATAACTCCATGAAACGTTTGGGCCTGTAGCTGGTGTTAAAGTGACATCCTGACTGGCGAGTGGATTAAGGGTTACACCGTTGCCAAAGGTAATACTTTTTATATCTATATCTGTCAGAGTTTCCCTATAGCCATCAGGGTCATTCTCGTAAGGAGCGTATTTAGCAGCAGCTGTTTCTGGAGTTAGAGGAGCAATCTGGTACTCCACTCTTGGGACTATAGCTGTTTGTTGGGCCGCGCCCTCGGCAGGAATGTAAGTTACCTGAGCAATCTCAAACTCCTGGTTTTCAACAGATTCGATAGCTGAATTATATTTATCAACAAGGGTGTCTCTGAGGTCTGTTCCGTCAGGGATATCTATACCCTTTGCGATGTCATATTTTCGTGTTGCTTCTTCGGTTGTTGAGACAGTGAATGGCTGGTATGCATTGCCGTAAACAAGATTAGATATCTTTAATCCGCTGATGCTGGCATTGGCTGGTTGATCAGCTGTGCCTGCAATTTGTAAGGTTTCTATAGACAGGCTTGCTTGTAAAGCCATGGCAAGTCCATACTCATCATCCCCCCATATTGTTGCCTTTGTATCAGACCAGACGGCATTAAGCATATCCAGTTCGGCAAGGAAGGTCTGGCTGGGAACACCGAGTTCGAAGAAGCCTTTGATTGTTTGGTGATCGAGGCGCATATGGACATCAAGAGCATCAATAGTATTAGGAAATGCGATGACCATTTCATCACGTCTACCGGTAGCTCTTTCCACTTCTGTAACATCAATACTGATTGGGTCAGAAGTACTGCCAATGTTTACCGTATCTTGATAATTAGTTCCGGCTTTTTTGATATTTAATTCACTGATGCTCATGGATGAGTAGTCGCTGAACCTGATATCAATCTGCCCACTGCCCGTGGCTTTCTGGCCGCCATCCAAGGCTATGTCTCTAAGAACAATGCCAACACCTGCGCCAGAAACATCTTCCAGTTCATCTATATTAAGTGGCTGTAATTCAGCGTTTACAGTTACGACACTGAGAGCACTAAGCAGGAAAGTTAGAATTCTCATAAAGCCTCTCCTTAGTATTCTCGAAAGTACTGTTTGAACAGCTCGGTAATTGGATTTCCATCAAAGCTGTTATTTGGATGCTGATAAAGTTCGGTGAATGCTTTTGCTCCTGTACCACTGTTCAGATCAAAAGCCATATTAATACCGAAGCCTGGGGCCATGGTTGTTGTTCCCGTGCCTGGGCTCACTTCCGGGTAAGTAATCTGGCGGCCACCGATACCAATAAAGTAATCAGCAGCATTGTCTATCATGATCAACTCGTTTGGACGCAACTGCGCGATTGTTTGGCCATTCAAAGTGTCAACAAAGATATTTTCCAGAAGTCCGTCACCATTAGGGTCTGGGTTTGCTCCCCCTAATCCTTTCTCAAGTGCGCCAACCAGTACGGCATTGCCGTCTACATAGCCCGGAGTTCGAATGCCGGAGAAGTTCAACAGTGCTGTGCCGGCAACACCGAAGGTTTGGCCGATACCTTCAACAGGCTTAA
This sequence comes from Parendozoicomonas sp. 2304DJ65-17, assembly GCF_058148445.1. Taxonomy (NCBI): domain Bacteria; kingdom Pseudomonadati; phylum Pseudomonadota; class Gammaproteobacteria; order Oceanospirillales; family Endozoicomonadaceae; genus Parendozoicomonas; species Parendozoicomonas sp. 2304DJ65-17. The sequence continues at coordinate 13,985 of NZ_JBYVJV010000007.1, read as the reverse complement.
CGGATACGAGGGGTTTTATATTTCCGCTGATTATATCGATGGTATTACCCATAACACCGACGGTATTCTTCTGCCCTATTCGTAAACCAACAAGTTCTTTCTTGCCGTTTATTGTTTGCCATGCCAGTTCAATAAATGGATCTTCTGCGATCATTGGAACCAGATATTGTGTTCCATCTGGAGCAGTGAGAACCTGTCCCATTGAGAGGTTTCTCAACTGAACGTCGACATCTTCAGTGTAATGAGTTCCTCCGGCCAAATCTCTGAAGTCTGTGCCTGAACCACCATCAGGGTAGGCTTCACCTGTTACATAGTCAGCTACATTACCGCCACAGCCCCCACCGCGGTTATCAGTACAATCCCAGCCAAGTGCTTCTCTGTCATAACGGCCAAGGGTGACACGTTCAATATTGGCATTCATTTCCAGAACTCCACCGATAGTTAAGCGGGTGAAGTCCAGGGTTGAGCCATCACTTTGGGCGATGTTATTAAATTCATTAAGAGCAAAAGCTGCCTGACCAGAGGTATCAGACAATTCATCATCGGATAGAGATTCCAGTGCGCCGCTGGAAAATGAGATAGACGTTGTTGCTAGAAAAGCAACAATAGAAAATATTCTTGTAAAGCTCATGGCGTACCTGCCAGATTATTATTTTTATTCTTTTTGGTACTACAGTGCTCCTTCTTTTAAGATGTCATTGGTACGATGGTGCGTCAATGGTCATTTTATGCACCATCGTTTTATATTTCTTTAGTGATTTTCAGGAAACGCTCAAACGAATTTGCTCGGCCTGCCGCTCAATAAGCAAATTAAATTGCTCTGGTAAAGCCCCAACTTCGGCGATGTCTTCGCCAAACTCGGTATCCAAAAGAGCGGCTTTTAAGCTGCTTTCTGTTTTGTCTGTGTCCTGCCCGCCCAGTAACAGCTTTCCGTGGCCGAGGCTGGCAAGCATAAGAGCCAGACTGGTTGCAGAATCTGCGAGCGATGGATGTTCAGTTCCGGGAGTTGTTGGAGTTAAAGTGCTGATACCTAGTTCTAAAGTGAGAGCTGCCGGGTCACCTTCCTGCTGAACTGTAATCAGCTTTTGCACGAGGCGAGCGCAACATATTGCCTCCTGTATTCCAGTCTCCGTGCCGTTTTCTCTGGAGAAACTGATATAGGCATTACCTTCAGCAGAGTATTCAAGCTTTCCGTTGTAGAGCTGGGCTGCATCATTAATTAATGGCAAACGCTCCTCAATCAGTTTCAGCAACGTCGGTTGATTCAGGCTGTTATGCAGGCGTGCCATATTGCTGAAGCGAATCGCCAGGATAATAGGGTTCTCAAAGGTTGGGTGGGAAGATTTATCGTTTAACGATTCAGGCTGAAGAACTTGGCGTTTCTGCTCTGGCTGGTACCCCGTGGTAATCAGGTATTCCAGCTGTGAAGACAGTTGCTGAACTTCATCCTGCACATCTTTACTGTATGCCTGTTCGCCGTGGCTTATGCCCTGTAGTTGTCTGACACTTCGGGAAAGCATTTCGCTTCTGGATCTTCCGTAGTTCCACGCAATAACTGTTCCTGTGATACCGAGCAACAGTGCCAACCCAACAAATAAGAACAGTGCTTTCTGGGCCGGACGCTCAAAGCGCTCCATATCAACTTCCAGACGCAGTTGGCCCGCAATAACATTCTGATAGTCGATAGAAGCCGTATACAAAGCATATTGTTTGTCTGGATTAAAGTCTGGAGACTCTGTGCTGGCAATGCGTTGGTTGTCGATGCTGAAAATCGTAGCTCGGGCAATATATTCTGATCGTGTCAGATGGCTGAGCATAACGTTCAGGCTTAGCCTGTCGCCTGTGACCAAAAGATCCCGTGCAGAATTTGCTGTTTGTTCGGCGAGTGCATTGCCAAGTTTGTCAGCCTGCTGGTGAGTGATTTTAGTGATTTCACTGGTGGCCAGCATGCCGGCGAAAAGCAGACTTGCAACTAGTGTTCCTCCCAGCAGCAGAGGGATTTGTTTACCGATACTGATTTTAGAAAAACCTGGGAATCCACGGCTGAAAAAGCGTTTGATAAACACGGATTAACTCGAACACAATGATTTTTCTTATTGTGCCTTACGATAATAAAAATTACTTCGCCTCAACGGTTGTTTTTAGACCTTAATATTGAGTTCACTACCTGACGCTATTGCTCCAAGCCTATAGAATGGGGCTCGTTCTGCTCTGGAGGGGGTATTGTGGGCCGTATAGTTCTTATAAATGTAACCGGTGAAGATAAACCCGGCCTCACATCGGATATAACCGGTATTATGGCCGGTTACGGTGTAGAGATTCTCGATGTCGGTCAGGCGGTTATCCATGATTCTTTGACTTGGGGAATCCTGATTCAGGTTGTTAAAGAATCGGATGTGGCTCCGTTGCTGAAAGATCTGCTCTTTGATCTGCACGAGAAAGGCCTACAGGTTACTTATCGTACTGTTCAGCCTGAAGAGTATCAGGAATGGACCACAAGACAGGGTAAGGACTGCTACAAGGTCACTCTTCTTTCGCGCGCTATAAGCGCTGAAAAGGTATCCAGAGTGTCCTCTTTAACGGCGGCTCATGGATTGAATATTGAATATATAACCCGCCTTTCTGGTCGCTCTTCTCTTGATAAAGAAAGCCTGGCATCGCAACGAGCTTGTATAGAATTTTCTGTGCGTGGCACGCCAAATGATCCGGCAGCGCTTAAAGCTGAGTTGTTGAACCTGTCGTCTGAGCTGGATGTTGATGTGGCTTTGCAGGCAGACACTATCTATCGTCGTAGCCGTCGATTGGTTGTGTTTGATATGGACTCAACGCTTATCGAAGCGGAAGTTATTGACGAACTTGCAGTGGAAGCTGGTGTTGGTGATGAAGTTGCAGCCATCACAGAGCAGGCCATGCAGGGGGAAATTGATTTTCAGGAAAGCTTCCGTCGTCGTTTAGGGTTGCTGAAAGGCCTTGATGAATCTGCTCTTGAAAAAGTAGCTGCCCGTTTGTGTTTAACTGAAGGTGCGGAGCGGTTGATAAAAAGCCTGCGAGCCCTTGGTTATAAAACAGCAATTGTTTCCGGTGGTTTTACCTGGTTTGCAAATAACCTTAAGCAGAAGCTGGGTATGGATTATATCTATGCTAACGAGCTGGAAATTGTTGACGGAAAAGTCACTGGTATCGTGAAAGGCGATATTGTTGATGCCAGAAAGAAAGCCGTGCTTCTGAAAGAAATCGCAGCTCAGGAAGGTATACGTCTTGAGCAGGTTATTGCTGTTGGTGACGGTGCCAATGATTTGGAAATGCTTGCTGTGGCTGGTTTAGGGATAGCATTTAGAGCTAAGCCTCTGGTGCGGCAATCTGCACGACAATCTATTTCTACTTTAGGTCTTGATAGTATTCTCTATTTGCTGGGATGGCATGACCGGGATTTAACCGGTTTGCAGGAATAGTTTGGAATAAAAAAGCCGACTATAAAGTCGGCTTTTTTATTTAAAGGAACTTTTAAGAAAGACAGTTACTGGAAGTCGTATTCCATAGCATCCATAGGAGATTGCAGGTAGTAGCCTTGCACGTAATTTACATCACATTGCCACAGGGTTGAGAGCAGCTTATTACTCTCGATTCTGGGAACCATAACCAGTTTATCTTGCCGACGCAGGGTCGTGACGATTCCTTGAAGGTGTTGAAGCGCTTCATCACCGCCTTCTTCGAGATTCGCTACTAACGACCCATCAAGCTTAATAAACTTGACCGGAATCTTTTCCAATAAGGCAAAAGGTTCAACAGCACAACCAAAGTGGGTGAGGCAGACCTCGCAATGCAGTTGCTGAAGGTTTTTACACACCACTGCAGCTGACTCTGCATGGATGGCAACATCTTCTTCGGCCATCTGGAAAACAAGTGCATTACCAGGCAACTTAGCTGCTCTCAGGGCAACATTGATCCAGGATGGAAGAGTCTGGTCTTGAATAGACTCAGGGCCAAGATTCAGGAACAAGCGAGTGTCGTTTCCTTTCTCACGATGTTCGGCCAGAGTTTTCACCGCATGCAGTATTGCCCAGCGGTCGATTCGTGTTGTTAGCCCTGCACGCTTGCTGGCAGCTATAAAATCTGCCGCAGGAACGGTTTCACCCTGTTCGTCTTCCAGACGCGAAAAAACTTCGTATTGCTGTTCTTCTTCATGCTCAAGATTGAGAACGGGCTGGTAACTGAGTTTAAAGCGATCTTGTTCAAGGGCCTGAGTCACCAGTGCGACAATATCTCCCTCTTTCGCCATAGCTTTGAGTTCAGCTTGATGGTCATGGAATACCACCTTGTTTCCGCCGTCTTCTCGAGCCTGAAGACAGGCGCTCTCGGCGCGGCTGATCACATAATGACTGTTATCAGCTGATTCAGTCAGAGGCATAATGCCGATAGATGCAGTTGTTTGAATCTTGGCATTTTCAACATTAACCTCGAGGTTGCTGACTTCCTCAAGAATGGTTTCGCCAAGACCCTGAAGGCGTGATTGAATATCGTGGTTGATCAGTGCGAAAAATATATCATCACTGTATCGAGCAAGAATTCCGTGCTCCTGAATAACTGGCTTCAGATGCTCGGCAATCTGGGCCAGATAAGCATCGGTTCGTGCTACCCCAAGCTCTTTTTTCAGATCCCGGAACTTATCCAGCCTGATATCAATCAAGGCAAAGCTCTTGTCTTCCGACTCTTTTTGAGCAATAGCTCTATCAAGCTGGTCGGTAAAATAGGAACGATTGAAAAGTCCTGTCAGCATATCGGTTGATTTCATCGCTTCCAGCTTTAGTTCCAATTCTGGATCAACAGCTGCTTTACGAATAATAACCTGGGTGCACTTTTCACCATCCCATTTTGCCGGGCTCAGAGTCATCACGCCCTGGAAGTGACTGTCGTCATCTTTCATGCCCTTAAATTCCATTGGGGGCTGATTGGTATCCCCTTGCTGGAATCTGCGAATCAACTGCTTTAAGTTGCCTTGATCATCCTTGTGAATCATGTCGATTAAAGGCATACCGGCCAGATCGTCAGGGTCGATATAGCCAAACAGTTCAACGTAAGCCGGGTTTGCATGAATATGCATGCCTTCGTGAACGTAAGCTATAGCATCAACGGAGCTGTCCAATAGGAGTTGGCAACGTTTCTCTGCTTCTTTCAGAGCGATTTCATTCTGGCGTCTTTGTCTTCGGTGATACAGGTTTGTCCATTCGCGCATACATACCAGTTTCAGCCAATCCATGTGGCTGAAAGGAATGGCGTCTGAACCACCGGCCTGAAGCCACTCAGTCACCCGTTCGCTGTTTTGTTCTTCATTCAATAAAAGGATGCAGGGAAGGTCCTTCCCCTTAGTCACAACTTCTGAGAGTGCGTCGTCTGAAGAAATGGAAACTGCACTCTCGAACGCTAACAGTAAATCCCAGGAATGAGCGCTCAGGGATTCATTCAGATCTTCTAATGACGTTATACGGTGAACACGGGTGGCAAGCCCGGCATTTCGGAAGTGACTGACGAGGCTTTCAGCATGATTGCTGGCATCTTCAAGAAAAAGAAGACGCAAAGGCCCCTGGTTTTCGGATCGAATGTGTTCTGCCATAACAGGACTGCGAATGCTCTTATTGTGTATCCCAACGGAGCAATACTACCCCAACGCTTATGAAATAGCAGTGGTAATACCGTAATGTCAGGGACTGTCAGAAAAGCGATATTGTTTCTGGTAGTCCTCGTTGATCACTTAAAGTTCTTTCCAGAGATTATTGAACTCATCGTTAGTGTCTATACCTTCTGTCGCCGGTACAGAGTCACCGGTGGCAAGAGTATTACTTGCAGGATTGAACAGGAACTGGCTGAAGCTTCCGGTAGAAAGAGTACATTCAGTAAGGGTGGCCTGAATGAATTCTTCTCCGTTATAAAAACGAACCTTGCTGCCTACATGGAACGGAACTCTTGGTGTAATCAATGCTGCCGGCTCATTGAGTTCTTTAAATTCGGGCAGGTAAAAACAGCGCATGAAATCACTGGCGCCCCGCTTTTTATTAAGCAGAGAGATTGCTGTTGGGTGCACATTCGGTGAAAGCAATTGAATCCCGAAAACAACACGACTCTGGCCTTCCAGTCTTACCCAGCGAATAATCGCCAAAATCCATTGCATGCCTCCGGGAGAACGAAGGGATATAAGTTCACCGGCCTGAATTTGCTGTGGAACTGTTCCTTCTATACATGCGCAGTATCCACCAGGGCTGGTGTCAATGAGTGTGGCCTGAAATATGGGGTAGTCAGGTGTTGCAACCTTTTCCTTCTCGTCGAAAACGACCATGTCTCCACTCATCTGCGTCACATGGCTGCCAGAAGGGCCGGCACCAGATACATGATCCCACACATCGTTATCAGTGGAGTGAAATGTTGTTGTGGCATCTGTAAGAGCCTTCTCGCCAAAGTCCTCTTCCAACACTGTTTGAAATTGTGTCTCGTTGCTGAGGAAAAAGTGAGTTCCACTTAAGCCAGCAGCAAATGATATTTTTCCTGTTGCTTGCTTTCGAAGGTGGTGGCGGGAAGTCTTCGGCCCCCAGGCCGATGCCAGATGGCTCAGCAGTGTTTCTGGAACCTGAAGCGATGGGTCTGATGTATCCATCAGGCTTTCTGACAGCTGTCTTGTTTCCAGTCCTCGGAATGCTTCCGGGTTATTGATTTCAATATCAACACTGTAGAGCGGTGCTTTATCGGATTCGATGTTAATAGCAAAAGGCGTTGAGTTTGAAACCGTGTCGCTTAAAGATGCTGTTCCGGACCACTTCTCAAGAACCCTGAATAACTGATCCAGCTCCATTTGCCGAAGCATATTAGGTCGTGCCCGACTGAGAAGAAGTGCTCTTTTATAACTGTCTTCAATAGAAATCTGCTGAATGATCTGATTTTCATGATCTTCAACAGTAGCCTGCGCGACTTTGTACTCTTCCGAAAGGTGATAAAGGTTATGTAACTCTTTCCAGATTAGCCGGGGCGTATCACAGTACAGCTGGTAACAACGTAGCAAGGAATGACTGCTCTCACTGATAGCACGGTGCAAAGCAATAACCAGATTTTTTTTACTCGGTTCACCTTGTGTGTCGGTTGCCAGTTGTTGAACAACAATAATCTTGTATCCAATAAGCAAATGGCTTTGGAGAGCTTGAGCCAGATTGGCAACCTTACGTTCTTTTGATGTAAGAGTGATGGATTTTTTAAGATAATGTCGAGCCAGTGTACGGCAAGTGTAGTGAATGCTGGGGCGAAGCAGCTCAAGGAAGGAAAGGCGTTTATTAACCGGGAGCCTGACCTGATTCATTTCCTGTAAAGCAAAGTAAAGCTGACGCGCCATTTCTCCAAGGTTGGCTTTAGGAAGGCTTCTGATCCACTGGCGAATGGAATCATTATCTGGTTTGGCGAAGGTCAGTTGTTCTTTACTGCAATCGGGAACAGACAGGCGAGTCCTTTGGTTAAGGCTTTCCATACGTCCGGTTTCTCCATTTATTTTTGCTATGGGTGTGAATCCGTTCACGCCCACGAATAAATTAATTCCTTCATTCTAAAGAAAAAAGGAATTAATTGTCACGCCGCTCAATTTTTATGAATTTGAGATGCTGATTAATCTTGTAGCTTTCTCTGTTTGCGGCTCTTTATTCTGGTATAGAGGGGCAATAATCGTTTTTGATTGTGTGTCTGCATTTTCCCGAGCCAGCTTTGGCACTAAATAGCCGGAACAGATATTACTCATCTCACCAATAAGCTCTCTTGCTTTTTCTTCATCAACTTCAAAATGTGCAGCTCCATGCACACGATCAAGAAGATGTAGGTAATAAGGCATAACACCACAGTTGAATAGCTTCTCACTTAATGAAGCCAGAACTTCTGGTGAATCATTGACACCCTTTAGAAGCGTACTCTGATTTAACAGTTGAACGCCTTTACTCCTCATCTTGTTCATTGCCTCAACAACGTCTCCGTCAATTTCATCGGGGTGATTGCTGTGAACAACAACAACGGGTTTCAAACGAGAGCCTGTAAGCCAGCTGAGCATTTCATCTGTTACCCGCTGGGGAATAACGATGGGCATACGGGTATGAATGCGCAGTCGCTTGAGATGTGGAATCTTGGACAGCTCTTCCACAATCCACGCCAGTCGGAGGTCATTCTGGGAGAGAGGGTCGCCACCACTAAGAATGATTTCAGAGAGAGACGTATCGCTTTTTATATAGTCGAATGCAGACTGCCACTCTTCTTTATTCAGCTTGTTGTCTTCATAAGGAAAGTGGCGGCGAAAGCAAAATCTGCAGTTGATACCGCATAGTTGTCCGGGCATTAACAGTAAGCGCCCATGGTATTTGTGGAGAATACCTCGGTGACTGTTTTTAGGTTGTTCACCCAACGGGTCTGTAGAGAAGCCATTGACCTTATTCAGCTCCGCATCGAGAGGCAGAACCTGACGAAGAAGAGGATCGTCAGGGTTGCCATGTTCCATTCGTGCTATATATGTGTGCGGCACCCGTACCTGAAATTGCTGGTGGCCGGAAATGGCTCCAGGCAGAAGATCAGGGCTGAGTTCCACAATTTTCAGGAGTTCCTCAGGGGTTGTAACTGATTGACTGAGGATTTTCTGCCATGTCTGTGTGTTTTTCTGCCGAATGTTGGTGCTATTAGTCTGCACAGGCTGGGCTGAAAGGTTTATCATACGGCGTTTCTACACATTCCTGGTATATACGAATGGCTAGCTACTCAACGAATGAGTTTCGCTCTGGATTAAAGGTGATGCTGGAAGGCGATCCCTGCTCCATTCTGGAAAACGAATTTGTTAAACCTGGCAAAGGTCAGGCTTTTAATCGTGTTCGTCTGCGGAACCTGAACACCAACCGTGTCTGGGAACGCACCTTTAAATCCGGTGAATCCCTGGAAGCTGCTGATGTCATGGATTATGACATGGAGTACCTGTACACGGATGGTGAATTCTACCATTTCATGATGACAGACGGCTCCTTTGAGCAGCACGGTGCCAGCGTTGCAGCGGTTGGCGATACAGTCAACTGGCTCAAAGAGCAGGAAGTATACACTGTAACTCTTTACAACGGTGCTCCCCTGTCTGTAACTGCTCCTAACTTCGTGTTCCTAGAAGTTGCCCAGACTGACCCAGGCCTGAAAGGTGACACAGCAACAGGTGCTACCAAGCCTGCAACTCTGAGCACTGGCGCCGTTGTTAAAGTGCCTCTGTTTATTACTGAGGGTGAGGTTCTGAAGATCGACACCCGTACCGGCGAATACGTTGGTCGCCAGAAGTAATAGCAAATGCTTTATTAACAAAGCCCGGTTTTCCGGGCTTTGTGCTTTCTGAAAGAGTTGGATATGAACAAAAGCCAATGGCAGCCCACTGCATCCCATGAAAATATCCGCCAGCGGGGCGAAATCCTCCGAGGCATCAGGGAGTATTTTTATCAGCAGAATGTGGTGGAAGTGGAAACGCCCATGCTTTCCCGCCATGCCACCGTTGATCCTCATATAGATAGCTTTCAGGCCACATTCTGCCCTCTCGGTACAGATATCCGTGAAACCCTGTTTCTGCACACTTCTCCCGAATTTCCCATGAAGCGACTGTTGGCTGCTGGCAGTGGTGATATTTATTTTATGGGGCGGGTTTTTCGTAACGGTGAAGCTGGAGGTCGTCATAATCCGGAATTCACCATGTTGGAATGGTACCGGCTGGGTATAGATCATCATCGGCTGATGGACGATGTAACCAGAGTTATTGGCGCTGTGACTTCTTTTAGTGAGGCTGGTCGCTTTACTTACAAAGAACTGTTTGAAAAGGCGCTGGGAATTGATCCTCACACGGCTACAGACGAAGAGTTAATGGCTTTAACTCAGAAGAATGTTGATAAAGGTTTAAGCGGATTGTCCCGTAATGATTATCTAGACCTTCTTTTCAGCACCTGTATTGAGCCGGAACTGGGTTCGTTGAGTGAAGAAGGAATGGCTGGTGTGTACGTTTATGATTACCCGGCCAGTATGTCTGCGCTTTCTCGCATTTGCACCAATGAGCAGAATCAGAAAGTTGCTGCCCGTTTTGAACTGTTTGTAAACGGCGTTGAGCTGGCAAATGGTTACCACGAACTTGCGGATGGAAAAGAACAGCAAGAGCGTTTTGAAAATGATCATAGAGAGCGGGAACAGTTAGGCAAACCTGTTTACCCCTATGATCAGAATCTTGTCGATGCTCTAAAGCATGGTTTCCCGGATTGTGCTGGTGTAGCTATGGGAATTGATCGCCTGCATATGCTGATAGCCCGAACCAAATCTATTAAAGATGTTATTCCCTTCGATTTTTTTCATGCCTGAAGAGGTATCCGGCGACTCCTATCAGCGACACTGACGGGAGTTTTCGGTATGATGGCGCCGCTACTCAACCACAACTCCTTTTATTAGCTATTGAACCTAATAAGGATATAGATAATGCAACGCCTTACCTCTCTTGGCAGAGCTGTCTTTGCTCTGTTGTTCGTATTCTGTGTGTCTGTCGTACAGGCCAAAGAAGTATTTACCTTCACAGCTATTCCTGACCAGGATGAAACCCAGCTCCAGCAACGCTTTGGCAAGGTCGCTGCGTACTTGGAAAAAGAGCTGGGTATAGAAGTGAAATATATCCCGGTAAAAAGCTACGCTGCCGCTATTACCGCTTTCCGTAACAATCAGGTGCAACTGGCCTGGTTTGGTGGGCTCTCCGGTGTTCGTGCCCGCTTGCTGGTTCCCGGTTCTGAAGCTTTAGCTCAAGGGTATGAAGACCAGTTCTTTAAAACTTACCTGATCGCGAATCAGAAAACTGGTTTGCAGGTATCTGAGAAGTTTCCTGCAGGTATCGCCGGAAGTAGTTTTACCTTTGGCTCTAAAGGTTCAACGTCTGGGCGTTTGATGCCGGAGTTTTATATTCGTGAGAACTTACAGCAATCCCCAGACGATGCTTTTCGTCGGGTAGGTTTTTCTGGTGATCACAGCCGTACTATCAGCCTGGTTCAATCCGGCGCCTATGAAGTAGGAGCGGTGAATTACAAAGTCTGGGAACGTGAACTGGCGGAAGGAAAGGTTGATACCAGTAAAGTGCAGGTAATCTGGTCCACTCCTGAATATCCTGATTATCAGTGGAGTATCCGGGGCGATGTTGATAAAACCTTCGGCGACAACTTCAAACAACGTGTTCAGAAGGCTTTGCTGGGTATGAATTCTCCGGAGTTATTGGCTGCTTTCCCTCGCCAGGCTTTTGTTGAGGCAGAAAATGGTTTCTACCAGCCAATAGAAGACACGGCCCGTAAAATCGGATTGCTGGATTAACAGTCCTTGGCTACCGAGAATCAACCTCTCTTTAAGCTGACGAATAAAACGTTAGCTTATGGAGAGGCTTATATTTTAAATAGCCTGAATCTGACCATCCGCCGTGGAGAGAGGATTGCTCTGATTGGTCGGAGCGGATCAGGCAAATCAACTCTACTCAAACATTTACGCTCGTTATCGTCTGAGCAGGTTTCCTGGTGCCCGCAAAACCCTGCACTCGTGCCGATGCTCAGCACTTTTCACAATATATATGCCGGCTGTTTAGGCGAGCATTCATTAGCTTGTAACCTTCTGAATCTTGTACGCCCCCAATCTAAAGCTTTAAAGGCTGTGGAAGAGATAGCCCGATATTTAAGTATTGAAGAGTATTTAAAAACACCAGTAGAGCAGATGTCTGGGGGGCAACAACAGAGAGTGGGGCTTGGGCGGGCATTGATACAGAAAAAGCCTGTTTTTCTGGGAGATGAGCCGGTGTCTGCTGTCGATGAGTATCAGGCTGGTGAGCTGATAAGGCTGATTTCAAAAGAATATGAAACCAGTGTTATCGCCCTCCATGATGTTGGCTTAGCTCTCGAATACGCAACCCGGGTTATTGGTTTAAGCCAGGGGCGTATTTGGCTGGATGTAGATGTTGCTACAGCCAGTTCTGATCAAATAGCCGCTTTATATACTGAAGCCGATGAATAATACGGCACCCCACCTGCGTAACGTTTCGCTATTTATATTGCTGGTCGCTGTCGTCTGTATACCTTTTGCGGACTTTGAAATATCTGCCCCGGATTTCTGGGGAGAGCTGACATTAATTGGCAGTGCGGCCCTGAATCCTGAAGTCACAAGTTGGCCCGAGTTGCTGGTGGCTCTGGCGAATACTCTGAGCTTTGCTTTTCAGGGGGTAGCTTTAGGAGCAATAGCCGGTTTTTTGCTGGCCCTTGTTTATAGATTCTCTGCAGTGCGGGCTGTCTGCGCCTTTTTGAGGGCAATTCACGAACTGTTCTGGGCGCTTATCTTTATTCAGATTGCTGGACTTTCATCGCTGACTGGATTGCTGGCGCTGGCCATTCCGTATGCTGGTACGTTTGCAAAAGTCTTCGGGGAAATCTTTGAAGAAACGGATAAAGCTCCAGCGTCTGCTATCCAAAATTACGGGCTTTCTGGTTTTCTATATACAACCTTGCCGTTGGCTTGGAAGCGCATGGCCGATTACACCGCCTATCGTTTTGAGTGTGGTATTCGCTCCAGCGCAGTTTTGGGTTTTGTTGGTTTGCCGACACTCGGCTTCTATATGGAAACATTGTTCAAGCAGGGAGAATATTCTCAGGCAATGGCAATGCTTTATGCATTGTTCTTGGTGATTGGTTCAGCGCGGCTATGGCTGAAAAGGAAATTGCTGCCTTTCTATATTGTTGCCGCTTTTATATGGCTGCCACCAACAGCGGATATTTCATGGCAACTTGTTTTGCAATTTTTTACTTACGATATTGTGCCCGCGCCACTTCGCACAGGGTACGGAGATTTAATCGACTGGATTTGGATGTTGTTATCCAAGCAAGCTGTTCCGGGCGTCATTAATACTGTGCTTCTCACTCAGATATCTCTTGCTTCAACCTTATTGCTCTCACTTGTTCTGTTTCCAATCCGCTCGAAGCTCTTTGCTGGGAAAGGCCGAGTATTTGGTCATGGTCTTTTAGTAGTTCTGCGCACGACTCCGGAATACCTTCTGGCTTTTCTGGGCGTTATTGTTCTTGGGCCCTCTATGCTTCCGGGTGTTTTCGCCCTAGGAGTTCATAATGCTGGAATACTGGCCCATCTGACCGGGCGTTATGTTGATGAGTTCAGACTTCGTGAAGATGCCCCTAAGGGAATTTTGCTCTACTTCTATGAAGTGTTGCCTCGGGCTTACAAACAGTTTTTAGCGTTGTTGTTATATCGCTGGGAAGTGATTCAAAGAGAGAGTGCCATTCTGGGTATTCTTGGCATTACTACCCTTGGCTTTTATGTAGACTCTGCGTTTGAAGAGCTGCGAATGGACAGGGCATTTGTTTTGATTCTGATTACAGCGCTGTTGAATATTGGTACAGATGCATTGGCTCGACATCTTCGCAGCCGCAATGATTGACGTTTTGATTACGACTTCAAATTTGAAGTAAGTATAAAAACCTAATCAAAGTATCTTGCTAAAAGCGGCATCGGACGTATAATTCGCCGCCTCTCTGGTGACCGGAAACGGACGCAGAGAACGGAGTGTGAACTCAGGCAGCGACCGACGGTCGTCAGTGTTTCGAAAGTGATTTGAAATGCTGATTGACACAGCGTCACAACGCTGTAGAATGCGCTCCTCGTCGTCACCGGCCAAGGCCTTTGATGGCACCGTTGAGAGATTCCTAACTGATTGATTTCATTGAAATTAACAAAAACGAATCACTTGACACCGACAGCTTCCACGGTAAAATGGCGGCCTCGCTGGAACGGCTAATCACTAGCCACTCTTAAGAAGCCTTTAGCGGCTCTCCTAAAGAGTTCAGCAATCCTCATCACGAAATGCGATGGTGAGCGATCTTTAACAAAGAATTCAGGCAATTCGTGTGGGTGCTTGCCTGGTGAGATAAAGCTTTCTGATTAAC
>NZ_JBYVJV010000006.1:0-340115 GCF_058148445.1 Parendozoicomonas sp. 2304DJ65-17 | reverse complement strand
GTTAATCAGAAAGCTTTATCTCACCAGGCAAGCACCCACACGAATTGCCTGAATTCTTTGTTAAAGATCGCTCATCAGCTCATTTCGTGATGAGGATTGCTGAACTCTTAAAGAGTGACTAGTAATTAGCCGTTCCAGCAAGGCCGCCATTTTACCGTGGAAGCTGTCGGTGTCAAGTGATTCGTTTTTGATAATTCGTTTAGAATCAATCGGTTAGGAATCTCTCAACGGTGTTGTCGTTAGCCTTGGCCGGTGACAACGAGGAGCGCATTCTACAGCGTTCCGTTTTGCTGTCAATGCTTGATTCTCAATTGAGAGAAGAAAGCGTTTCGGCTGAGTCGCCGGTGACAACGAGGCGGCATTATAGGGGCGCAGTAATTTTGGTCAAGGCATTCTGTATAAGCATTTATACAGCGTTTAATTATTACCTACGCCCGCCTTTGCCTCCTCTTCCACGCCCCCTACCTCGGCCTCGTCCACCACCACGACGATGTTGAGGATGTACATGAGCCTTCTTCTCTTCCTCTTTAGGAGGACTAACTAAAAGTTTTGTCATCTCCCCGACTAAATAATTAAACACGCCACCATCATCAACTGGTGTACAGGCAGTAGCTTCTCCAACCAACTCCTGCTGCTGAGCTTGCAGAGACACGCAAGCAATCAGTTGTGCGCAGTTACCCTCATTTAAATGTCCTTTCTTCATCATCTCGCTTACGTCTGCTATTTCACACTTACCCTTTTCAAGCAGAAGTTCCATTACTTCAAGCTGCTGCCCAAAGTGAGGATGAAGACCTTTCTTAAAGTGCAGATCGTTTAGAATTTCAATCACCTGCTGATTGGTTTCTAAAATCTTGCTTTGTTTTTTACTTAATTGTGCACCCTCAACAAGCTGTCTGATTCGGGCATTTAATGGGTCAGAGATGGTTAAGGAAGCTGGCAAACTTGCAGAACCGCTACCAGAGGATGAAGTCGTTTTCGTGTTTTCCGGTGGAAGAGAAAGTAATTCCGGCACTGTAACTGAATCTGTTGTACTGACTTCCTTATTACCACCTCCTTTTTTCTTCTTTTTTTTCTTTTTCTTCCTCTCATCTCCTACTGCTGCCGCACCGTCTTCTTTAGGTACTACAACAACCTTTTCTTCGAGCAAGTGTTCCCCTGTATCAAACTCTGGAATTTCTCCGAGCAAGCGAGCTTCATCTTCCAAGTGCTTTTTTGGATAGACCTCTCTATGGGATTCTTGAGGAATTGGCTTATCACCTAACTTGCCGTGGGCGTCTATCAAATGTTGATAATCTTCGCCTTTCATCTTAAAAGCTATTGCACCATCAGTGAGTAGCCGCCCAAGCTCAGCTTTCCCAGAAGTTACAGCCTCAATTTCTACCTTACTGACATATTTCCCTCTGAGAAGAAACTCCACCATCCCTTTTGCAGGCCAACGGTGTTTTCTTCTAATAAGAAGCTCTCCATAAATTTTTAACCTTTGGGGCAGAACTTCATCCAAAAGCTCATCATCGAGTGCTCTGCATAAGTCCAAACAGGCGACTGAGTTGCCATAATTCCCTTCTTCCACAACAGCTTCAAAGTTGAAGTCCTTTAAACCTGCCCCTTCTTGTAAGACCTGTAGCTCTCGTTCAAATGCGCCTTCGATTGCCGCCAGCCCTTTTGCTGCATAAGGGCACTGCAAACATTGATCAATAAGATGGAGCTTGTAATCCAACAATCGGAAAAACTGCTCCTTCTTTTTGGTTCCTGGCGACTTAGCCAACCCGGTTGCGACATGAACGAGTCTAGCTATAGAGGGAGCAACATCCTCTCCTACGGCAGACGCCCTGAAAAACTCAGCCTCAGCTTCCTGCAGATCATTCACATCCATTGAGCTAAAACTTGCCGTAGCCCCTCGTGCCGGATCAGCCATCAGGGGCGTCTCAACATCAACTCTCTCGACCTTTGCTGCTTTAATACTGAAACATTTCTCCAGCACCTCCCTACGATCCAGACACCCATTAAATATCTTGGGGAGTAGTTTCACTGAAAGTTCAGGCAGATCTCTCTCATGGGATACATGCCAGCAATAGAACTCTCCACTCTTCTTCATTCCTACCGCCAGCTTTTCAAGGTTACTTAATGCAGGGGCTGACTCAGCCGTAGCTTGTGTCGCTTTATAAAGTTCGGAAGGCTTAAAACGCAATGAATCCATAGTGGCAATACCTGATGCATGGGAGTTGCCAATAGACAGTTATAAAGGAGGGAAATTGCTGACAAAGGAGTCAGTAAAACTGAGAAAGGGAAGATCAGGAAAATGGAGCGGGTGACGGGAATCGAACCCGCATGTTCAGCTTGGGAAGCTGACGTTCTACCATTGAACTACACCCGCCGAGAGTGTCATTTGATTCTAACTATACGATAAGGATCAACAATGACCCTTATCAACAACCACAGTAACAACTGCAGCAACAACATTTATAACAGCAATACTGCCAGTGCTACCCCAATGGCCAGGGCAGTATCTTTTCCAGCCCCATGGCATAGCGCATGACCTTTTTCCGCCCGTAAGGAAACTTGCCACCAATCGCCAGTCCGATATTTCTTACGAACTTGAGTGGCAAAAAGTCATTACTGAACAGGTGATAGAACACATCCATCACCATCTGCATTCGGGAATTTTCCGGACGACGCTTTTTCTCATACTCAGAAAGTACAGCTAAGGAGCCAAGATCTTTGTCTTCTTCAAATGCTTTGCAAAGAACTTCTGCCAGGCACGCTGCATCCTGAAAACCAAGATTTACACCCTGGCCTGCCAGAGGGTTAATGGTGTGAGCAGCATCTCCAACCAGTACCACTCCAGGCTTTGCATAACAGGAGGCATGTCTGCGAGTGAGCGGGAAGAAGCTGCGTTCTACCAGAGCCAGAAGTTCTGGCAATTCTTCCGGGAAGTGATTCCGGACTTCCTGCAGAAACTCACTGTCTGACAATTCCATTAACCGTGAGACATTCTCCGGATGGTTATACCAAACCAAAGACGCATAGCCTTTGCCGCCAGAGGAAGGCAAAGGAAGCAATGCCAGAGGCCCGGTTGCAGTAAATGCCTGCCAGGTTATATCCAGTGGGCCAGCGGGAATCTCAACAGTTGCGACGAGCGCTCTCTGTTCATAGTCGCCACTGGAAAGGCCAATACCAGATTGCTGGCGTACAAAGGAGTTCGCTCCGTCAGCACCGATAACAAGCTTTCCTTTTATAGAACTACCATTATCCAGTGTGACTTGAGGAAGTGGGCCTGTTCGATCAATAGACACTGGCTTAGCTGGAGATATAACACAGACACTGTCCAGCGTATCGATCACTTTATGGAGGCCGAGCTGGGTAATACGGTTTTCAACAATAAAGCCAAGCTCTTCTGTTCCGACTTCTTTGCAATCAAACAGTGTTTGATTAAAACGGGAAGAGACCGGTTTATTGGTCAGAGGTTCTTTCAGCTTTTCCCATACCGCCATCTGACGGTAAGGACACAGCCGCATACTTTTAATATGGTTCCATGCTCCCAGCTTTTGCAAAAACTCAATACTGGCTGGGCTGAGAGCAGAAACCCGAATGTCAGGCACAGTGCCCGCTTCAAAAGGTTTGGGAATAACAGGGTCAACAAGGGCTACGCTTAACCCCGCCTGACCAAGCGCACAGCCGATTGCGGCGCCAACCATTCCTGCACCAGCAATAACAACATCATATTGCTTGCTTACATCAGGACTGCCGGTTTCGTTATCCACAGTTTTCCCCTGTTATTCTTAGTTCCGCTGTTGGCGCTACTGTGCACGAGCCATGCGCCGTTCTCAAGAGGCCTTGAGTGCCCGTATTTCCATATTTGGATACAGGTGCTTTAAAGCTTCTATATGAGTTCCGTGGCTGATGCAGGATTCCTTCTCAACCAGTGTCATGCTTTTCAGCTCAACATCACGCCCTAAAGTCATAAAGCGCAGATGAGACATAGCAGACGTGAAAGGTGGCAGGCTTGGGTTATGGGCAGCATTGGAAGCATAACGTCCGCAGGCTTTAGTGCCATCAGTAGCTTCCAGAACAACCCCGGCATAACCACCAGTGTAAGGCGCATAACTATGGCGAGCGGCATCCAATGCCAGTTTGGCCAGCTCATCACTTTCGCCACAGTTCAGATCAATGGCGTTACCGGAAAGAATACCGCCTTCAATACCCAGATCATTAGGACCAAAGGCTTCAGGCAGATATTTATCAAGAGTGTTACAACTGCACTTTCCGTCTGCAGAAATAATCTTCACTTCCAATGTGTCGGAACACTGGAGCTCATGGAGGAACTGTCGGCAGTGACCACACGGAGCGGCATTTACCACCAGAGACTTAATGCTTGTTTCACCGTGCAACCAGGCATTGTTCACGGCAGATTGCTCACCATGGAGGGACATTCCCAGAACAGAGTTTTCAAACTCCATATTGGCGCCAAGATAAAGGGCACCGGAACCACCACGGATAACTACGCCAACATAGAATTTGGAAACAGGCGCGACGGAACATGCCGCTGCAACGGGAAGCAGCTTTTCAGGAAGGTCCTCAATAGAGATAGACAAACAGGAAGCCAACTCTTCAGCCTGATTGGCTGTAAGCATGCCAGCCTGGGAGAAAAGCATGGTTTCAACAAGAGCACGGGCGTCAGGAGCAAAACCATCCAGTACGCGGCTATCGAATGAAAACAAAGGCATAGACAGAAAACCACACAGTTGTCGGGAGTAATGAATTAACCGACAACTGATCAAAAAGCAAACACTTGTTATTTAAAAAGGCACATTTCTGCGCCTTTTTTGATCTACACCAACGTAACTCAGTTCATTCGGCTCTCTCGGGATTGATAAGCAACCCCGGTTAAACCATCGGCACTGGCAACAATTTTCACTCTTAAACCAATAGGAGGAAACCGGAAAACGGCCTTACCATCTTCAATTTTTAGCGTTTCCAGCTTGCGGTTATCAGAATTGTAAACAGCGACCTCACCACCGGTTACTGGCTTGCCATTATCAAATATCCGTACCGTTACCTGATCATCAAAAGGTATGCTGTATACATGAAGTCCGGCGCTCACATAGCCTCCACCAGCGGATAGGGTGACTGCCAAAAGTGATTTAAGAACCGGCTTACGCATTTTGGATAAAGATAAGACGTTAAACATGGGCGAGCTGACCTCCGGCCAAGAGAAGGAACTAGACTGCCAAAACCAAGGCGGAGGCAAGGGTAGACCAGATACGTATTGGCGTAGCTAATATGAATACTAAAATGGCTCGCTTCACAAAATGGAACTGACTTCTCTGTGCGTCCAATAGTTATTATGGATTCAGGGGCCGGCGGCTTAACGGTGTTTGAAGAGATCAACCGAATGATGCCCTGGCTGCCAGTGATTTACTGTGCTGATAACGCAGGCTTTCCCTATGGGCCACGTTCAGAGGAAGATGTCGTACATCGGGTCAGCCATTATCTTGGCATTCTCTGCCAGAAACATAATCCCTCTATAGCGGTACTGGCCTGCAATACAGCCAGCACTGTGGCTCTTACCCGTATTCGACAGGAGCTGTCGATTCCAATTGTTGGCGTTGTTCCCGCCATTAAGACCGCAGCGACTCGCTCCCAAAACAAATGCATTGGTTTGCTGGCAACACCCGGCACAGTGAAACGCTCTTATACAGATAATCTGATTGAAGCCTTTGCCAGTGATTGCGAAGTGATTCGTGCCGGTTCTACCCGTCTTGTACATCTTGCAGAAAACAAACTCCACGGCGAACCCGTTGAGCAGAACGAGTTTGATGAGATTCTCGAACCTTTCAAATCTGCGAAACAGAGGCCAGATCATATTGTACTTGGCTGCACTCACTTCCCTTTGGTGAAAGAAGAACTCAGCAAAAGCATGCCGGATGTAACATGGGTTGATTCAGGAGAAGCGATTGCACGCCGGGTTTTCAGTCTTCTGGGAAATCCAGCATCCGAAAAGTCTACAGCTCCTGAACATCAGGTTTTTTTCACTGGGGACAGTGATTCTCTACCACCATTAAAGGCTTCTTTCCAAAAGCGTGGTTTTACTATTTCAGGAAACGGGCTGGTTAACTGACGGGAAGTGCGTTTGAAATTTCAAAATAAAAAGCCTGTCTGAACATCTCAGACAGGCTTTGTTTTATCAGGTCACAGAGAACTTATAGAAGACGTGCGTCGTAGTACGCCATCTCAGAGATCTTGTGATACTCCGTAGCCTGAGCCGCAAACTTGTTGAAGGACTCATAAACCCGCGCAGCCATTGGGTTGCTGGCAGAAACCTCTTTGGCAACCTGTTCCGCAACCGTATGCAGGTTCTTCAGAACATCATCTGGTAACTTCAGAACCTGAACACCATGGTCGTTCTTCAGCTGCTCAAGGGCCATGTTGTTACGGGCAGTGTACTCATCCAACATGGAAAGGTGAGATGCCTTGGTGGCAGCGTTAACAATAGCCTTCAAATCGTCCGGCAGTGCATTCCAGGCATCCAGATTTACAGTAAACTCCAGAGTTGAACCTGGCTCATGCCATCCTGGGTAGTAGTAGTACTTGGCAGCTTTATACAGGCCAAAGGCCATATCGTTGTATGGACCAACCCATTCTGTTGCGTCGATACTGCCAGTCTGCAGTGCAGTAAACAGTTCACCACCGGGAACGTTAACCGGAGAACCACCCAGACGCTTGAGGACTTCACCACCCAGACCTGGAATACGCATCTTCAGGCCTTTAAGGTCATCCAGAGATTCAATCTTGCGATTAAACCAGCCAGCCATTTGAACACCGGTACTGCCACCAGCAAATGGTTTGAGGTTGAAGTCTGCGTACAGCTCATCCCAGAGTTCCTGTCCGCCACCATTGTGGAGCCAGCTACTCATTTCCTGAGCATTCAGGCCGAAAGGAACAGCAGTAAAGAACTGGGTAGCCGGGTTCTTGCCTTTCCAGTAGTAAGCACCACTGTGTCCCATTTCTGCAGTACCACTCTGAACACCATCAAAAACTTCCAGAGCCGGAACAATTTCACCAGCGCCGTATACCTTAATATTCAGACGACCAGCGCTCATGGAATTAACCATTTCTGCAAAGCGCTCTGGAGCTGTTCCCAGGCCAGGGAAGTTTTTAGGCCAGGAGGTAATCAGCTTCCAATTGATAACTTCTTGTTTAGCGACGGGGTTGGTTGGTGTTTCTGGCGCACAGGTCAGCTCTTCTTTGGGACCACTGCAACCGGCAACAACAGCACCTGCAGCACCAACGCCTAGAGCTGTAATTAACTGACGACGTTTCATCTGTTTCTTTTCCCCTCTTTTATTATTGATTTTTATTGTTCTTATTTTCTGAGAACAAAACATACTATCCGGTCGGAAAAAATAGTGCCAGCAGACCACTTTAAACCTGACCATCGTTGCCAATTATTACCAGACCTTCAGTTTTCGAGAATGGCATCTTCCTGAAAACCAGGGTGAAAGGGTTATATCAATACAGGTAAACTTCGCTAGAAATACACAGACGGTACCTGCTGTGAGTGCAATAAATAAGGTTGGGCCCAAAAACCTGCGCAACCTGAATGCCATTCGCCTCGTTATATTTACAACCGAATTGCTGGCCTTATTCGGTGTTCATTATTTCTTTGAAATTTCTCTGAACTGGCTTCCCCTTTTCATTGTTTTTGGGGTGTCCGCTGGCTTGATGACCTATACGTGGTTTGTCTGCCAGAGAAAGGCTATTGCGTCACCAACTGAACTCTTCCTACACCTCCTGGCCGATACGCTGATTCAAACCGCATTGCTTTACTGGAGTGGTGGATACACTAATCCCCTGATATCGGTTTACCTTGTCACTGTGTCTATCAGTGCTGCCCTGCTCCCACTCAAGCAAAGATGGATTATTACGACCCTCAGCATTGTGGGTTACACCTTGCTGCAGAGTTGGTATCAACCTCTGATGGCCAGTGAGAATGGAATGATGGCTTCCCACCACGGTATGTCCAAAATGGCGACCCTTCACCTTGCCGGAATGTGGATGACATTTACGATCAGCGCCTTTCTTATTACAGGTCTGGTTGCCCGTATGGCAGACAGCCTTCGCGCCCACAGAGTCAAAGTTGCGGCCGGACGTGAATACCAGTTACGCAACGAACGAATCCTCGCGGTTGCAACAACAGCTGCCGGTACAGCCCATGAGCTGGGTACACCGCTTTCTACCATGAGTGTTTTGCTGAAAGAGATGTCGCTGGAGTATGACAAGCCATCGCAGCTTCTGGAGGATATTGCTCTACTCAGAACACAGGTAGACACCTGCAAAGAGAGCCTTACGAAAATTGTTGTTAACAGCCAGAACCAAAATCCATCAGTTCAGCAAGCACAAAACTTTATTCTTCAAACTCTGGATGAATGGCAACTCTTACGACCAGGGGTTGATGTATCTTTTGAATACCCTGAGCACTTCAAAGGCCATATTGAAACAGACCAGTCTCTGGAAATGGCCCTTATCAATCTTTTAAATAATGCTGCGGATGCAAGCCCCGATTTTGTAAAGGTGGAGCTCTCTCAAGATTCTGGAGAGGTGATTCTGCAAATCAAAGACAAAGGACAAGGTTTATCTGCAGATGTTTCGGAACACCCGGGATACACAACAGTGTCCACCAAAAAAGGCGGACTTGGGCTTGGGTTACAGCTCAGTGCTGCCACTATAGAAAAGCATAACGGTGTCGTTCGCCTTTATAATGCGAAAGAAATTGGAACAATCACTGAAGTAAGGTTACCTGAGGTTGACAGTAATGGATGACTTATCTTCCTGCATCGACCCACAACAGAAAGTTCTCCTTGTTGATGACGACGATACCTTCTGTCAGGTGCTGGCCAGAGCCATGCGCCGACGGAATTATGATGTGCGCGTCGCCCATTCTGCTGAGCAAGGGCAGGAAACCCTGAAGAGCTATAAGCCCGACTTAGCCGTTGTTGACCTTAAAATGGGAGGAGCCAATGGCCTTGTTCTGATCCCATCTCTGTTAGCCAGCAATGCAAACATCCGAACTCTAATTCTTACCGGATATGCCAGCATCGCGACTGCTGTTGAGGCCATACGCCTGGGAGCAACAAACTATCTCTGCAAACCAGCTGATGCTGACCAGATTCTTACGGCTCTCAATGAAAAACCCGCGGAGCCAGATTCTGTACCTGTAGCTGAACGACCACTGTCTGTAGACCGCCTTGAATATGAACATATTCAGCGGGTTCTGCTGGAAAATAGCGGAAATATCAGTGAAACAGCCCGCCAGTTGGGAATGCACAGGCGGACATTGCAGAGAAAGCTGAGTAAGAATCCAGTTAAAGCTTAAGAACTGGTGGCAGCTGAACGCTGATACCCTTTCAACGCATGCCTCTGGTAAACAGAGCACAATGGAGCAGAGAGAATTCTGCTGATCTTTGTGCGCCATTTGCCTGCCAGCGTAGGAGAGCCTGTTCCCAAAACCGGATTTGGCGAGTATTCCAGAATATCCTCTTCGATATGACGGGCCATTTGCGTTCCGCAAATAGCCTCAACAGCTAAAAGGCCAGCCTCATAAGAACCAATAGCAGGCCCGGCACTAAAGAATTTACCGTCAGCAACAACTTCCTCATGGCACACTATCGCCCCCAAAGGAGACAACAAGCTTGTCATATGAAAATTGGTTGTTGCACGCTTGCCCTTTAGTAATCCGGCAGCACCAATCACCACAGTTCCAGCGCAAACACTGATAATTCCTCGTGCCTGAGGCTCCTGCTTCCGAATAAAATCCAGAACTTCAGAATCTTTACTTTCCCATGGCATAACAGCTCCGATTACCAGCACATCAACCTGAGGGCATTGTTCGAAAGTTGTGTCTGCGGCAATGGTTGGCCCAAAAATGCTTTGAGTTTCGCCGGGTTCTTTCCAAACATAAAAAATCTCAGTTTCGGGAACAGAACCCAGAACATCTATAGCGCCCATAACATCAGGCAGATAGAGATTTGGCGGAGTAAGAACGGCAACCTTTAAAGGCTCAACTTTCTCCAGAGACTGTGTCTGATGTTCAGAAGGCTGACCAGAGAATCTTCGTTTGGGGTTATATTCCAGATTTAATTCCAGCATGCTGGCAAGCGTCTTTCCACGCAAAGCCTTCGTCACCATAAAGGCTGACTCAATACCACCGGTAGATGGCCCCGAGGTATAAAACTTTCCATCAACAACAGTTTTGTTCTGCTCAACAGGAATCGCACCATACCGGGCCAGTTGATCCATATTGGAATTGTTGGTCGTTACTTTTACACCCTTCAAGACTCCGGCTTTTGCCAGTGCAACAACGCCACTCGACACACCAATAACATACTCAGCATGTTCTGCCTGGCGTCTTACAAATTCGATATATCGGGAATTATTTAAAGATTCTTCCGGTACCTCTCCAATAACCAGCACATCAAGATCAGGGCAAACTTCAAAAGTAATATCAGCCTTTATAGGAAACCCGGACTTGCCATAAACCAACCCTTCATTTTCAGCGGCATAGAAAAAACGACGCCTTGGCTGCAAACCAAAAACTGCCTGCAACCCAACAACGTCCGCTGCACGAAAACCCGGAGCCAGTGCAAAACCAATTGATACTTTCCTGAAGAGAGACACTCTGTCCATTCCGATAGTCCGCTGATGAGAGAAAGGGAGATGCCAGCTCTGCTACAACGGACACCAGCAGAGCATGGCACCTCAAAACACGTGCTATGTCGTTTGTTGAACACCTGCAGTTCTACCAGATACAAGCTTTTCAATTCCAACAAAGAGCAGCATGACTGCACCCGTTACCGGAAACAAAACTCCTGTCAGCACAACCAGGGCAATTAAACCTTTCTGCCTGCCAGACAAATCTTCGAGTTCCTGCTTAGCGGGTGCATTAATAAGGGACCCGGATGGAGTGCGTCGCTTCCACCATAAAACACCACCGGTCATAGAAATCAGGATCAAACCAACACAGACCAGTACCGCCAGAATGACATTCCACCAGCCTGCGGCTCCCATGTGATAGGCAATGCCGGCTGCCATAGCTTTGGCTACAAGGTTGTAGTCATCCCAATCAATATCGGCAAGAACATCACCGGTGTACTGATCCAGATGAACAGTTCTGTCACCAAAAGGATTTGTAGCATCACGACTCATAGTGACAGACATAATGCTGTAAACACCGGTCTCGCCATCAGGTAAGCCGATACGGAACGAGTTACTGAAAGCGCCTTGGTCTTTAATGTAAAAACCAAGTTCCCCGGCCTTTTCAAAAGCCTGATCCAACATTATCTGTCCATCAGCATTGGTGCCCTGGGATGTAGGAACCGCTGTTAGCTCAAGATTCCAGGGCACTTCCTTGAGACCATCAGTATTTAAATCAGCATGAGTGATTTTTTCAGGGTTGGATTGCCACGCAGAGGCAGATTGCTCATCCGGAAAGGAGTTCCATGGCTGAACCATTTTTGCGCCCCAGATACCGGTCCATGTCATCCCCGTCAGCAGAAAGAACAACAGAAACAGGCTTAGATAAAATCCCATCGAAGCATGAATGTTTTTCCAGGCGGCTCTTTTCCCCTTACTCCATTCAGAAGGTTTCAAGAACATAGGAATAAACATGCTTTTCAGGCCAGCACTGTTTTTTGGCCAGTGCAGATAAAGGCCCGATATCAAGAGTAAAAAGCCAAGACCGGCTGCCAGCTCAATCAGAGCATCACCGGTCTCTCCCAACAGAAATGTTCCATGAATATCATCGCTGATAGTGTACAGACGATCTGCGTTTTCAAAACTTCCCAGAACTTCTGCAGTGTAGGGATTTACAAAAGTCAGTATTGTGCCGTTCTCACCTTTGACCTTAAACAGACTGGAACTTTGATCAGAGATAGGGGGAACAAATTGCGCAACTCTCGAATCTGGATATGCACTCTGCACAGCGTTCAATTGCTGTTGCAACGATAAAGGCTGATTTTCAGCAGGAGCTTCAACGGTTGTTAATTCATCACCGTATTGCCAGGCATCTATCCACGGATAGGCCAGCATAACCAAACCGGTTATCGACAACATCAGCATAAAGGGGATGACATAAAGACCAGCAAAGAAATGCCAGCGCCACATGGCTCGATAAATATTTTTATTCATTAGTTTTCTTATTTGTCTCAGGCCTTATGGCTATTTAATCCTCCTCCGAATACTACTAATTTTTGTTTCTGTGAAAATGTGGCAAAAAGTCGCATTCAAAAAATACCCCGTACAAGTCGGGGTATTTTTTGAAGCTGAACAATGTATCAGGTGCACACATCCAATTTGGCGTAAGCCACCATCAGCCACTTGCTGCCTTCAGAATCAAAGTTCACCTGAACACGAGCCTGAGCACCCTGCCCTTCAAAATTGAGAACAACACCTTCACCAAACATTTCATGGAAAACCCGCTGACCTAAACGCAGATCGGTACCGGGAACATCGGCGCTGGCAATCGCTCGCGATGTTGCTGTTACCGGGCGACTGATACTGGCATTCAGACGCACTTCATCCATCAGTTCACGGGGAATTTCCCGCAGGAAGCGTGATGGGCGGTTAATGGTGTCCTGACCGTGAAGTCTGCGGTTTTCGGCATAGGTCATGTAGAGCTGTTCTTCCGCACGGGTAATGCCCACGTAACAAAGACGACGTTCTTCTTCCAAGCCGTCAGGGTCTTCCATAGACATTTTGTGAGGGAACAAACCTTCTTCCATACCGGCCAGGAAAACCAATGGGAATTCCAGGCCTTTAGCGGAGTGCAGAGTCATCATCTGCACACTGTCAGTAAACTGATCGGCCTGTGTATCACCGGCTTCCAATGCCGCATGGGCAAGGAATGCATCCAGCGGTGCGAGAGTTTCCTGTTCCTCATCATCAAACACTTCTTCCGGATCAAACTCCCGGCAGGCAGATACCAGTTCCTCAAGGTTCTCAATCCGGGCTCTGCCCTTCTCACCTTTCTCTTTCTGGTACAGCTCAATCAGGCCGCTGATCTGAATACAGTGATCAGCAAACTCGTGAAGTGGCAAGCTATCACCTGAAGCAGAAAGCCCTTCTATTAACTCAATAAAGTTATTCACAGAGTTAGATGCCCGGGCAGTGAGCAGTTTCTGGTTAATCATCTGCCTGGCAGCCTGCCACATAGGCATACCGGCACCACGAGCTACATCACGAATAGACTGTACGGTTTTATCGCCAATACCACGGGGCGGAACATTAATTACACGTTCCAGAGACGTATCATCATTCACGTTGTTGGAAAGGCGCAGGTATGCCATGGCATTTTTGATTTCTGCCCGTTCGAAGAATCGCTGCCCGCCATAGATGCGATAAGGAATACCGCAGCGCAACATGGATTCTTCCAGAACCCGTGATTGAGCATTGGAGCGATACAGGATGGCAATATCACTGCGAGCCATTCCACCATCAACTGCACTTTGAATGCGGTCACTGATAAAGCGGGCTTCATCCACTTCATTGAAGCCGGAATACACCCGGATCGGATCGCCATCAACACCGTCCGTCCACAACTCTTTGCCCAAACGGCCGGGGTTGTTATCAATCAGTGTGTTTGCGGCTTTCAGAATTGTGCCGGTTGAACGGTAGTTCTGCTCCAGCCTGATGGTTTTGGCATTACTGAAGTCACGGGTGAAGTTGTGGATATTTTCAATCTTCGCGCCGCGCCAGCCGTAGATGGACTGGTCATCATCACCCACAACCATCATGTTGTCGCGTTCTCCAACAAGGTTGCGCAGCCAGGCATATTGTACGGAGTTGGTATCCTGAAACTCGTCCACCAGCACGTAACGGAAACGGTCACGGTAATGGTCACGCAGCTGAATATTGGTCAGCCAGAGTTCATTGGAACGCATCAGCAGCTCTGCAAAGTCCACCACACCCAGCTGCTGGCACTGCTCTTCATAGGCGGTGTACACGGCATGCATGGTTTTCTCATACAGATCGTGGCCGGGATCGTAGTGCTGAGGGCGCAGGCCTTCGTCTTTCTTACCGTTAATAAACCACTGAGCCTGGCGGGGTGGCCATTTGCTGTCATCCAGCCCCATGGCTTTCATAATACGTTTTACGATTCGCAGCTGGTCATCGCTATCGAGAATCTGGAAGTTTTCCGGCAAACCAGCTTCCTGCCAGTGAGCACGCAGAATACGGTGAGCAAGACCATGGAAAGTGCCAACCCACATACCACGCACAGGCATATCCAACATTTCTTCAATACGGCCACGCATTTCTGCGGCAGCTTTATTGGTAAAAGTTACCGCCATGATTGACCACGGAGATAAACCTTCCGTTTGTACCAGCCAGGCAATTCGGTGCACCAGCACCCGGGTTTTACCACTGCCGGCACCGGCCAATACCAAACCAGAGCTGAGCGGAAGAGTAACGGCTTCACGCTGGGCATCGTTCAAAGAATCAAGAATTGCGGTGACGTCCATAGCTCTAATCAGTGGCTCCGGTGAGATAGGCTTGAATATTCCAGACTGCCAAGTGTAACGAAAACGGCCGCCGGTGTTTATCCGTTAAGATTCTGTTGGCTGACCTCCAATGCTCAACATATACCCAATCAACTACACCTTTCCCCATATTGAAAAAACAACACATGTCGTTAAACTGACAAAAACTGATACTTTGTAAGTATTGGCCGCATTTTTGACTTGCCATTAATTGCTTGTTTCGGCTTAATAAAATTAGAACGGAAGCACCAAAAAAAATAAGAACAGGGTAAGGATGCCCGGAGCATTACCAAAAGGTGTAACTTCCTGAGTCTATGAACCACACGGCCCAACAATTCAGTAACACTCTCGACCTTCCCGTTGTCGACACCGACAAGGGTTGGCTGAAGACCCGTGTGCGTGCCGAACAACTGAAACACCTGCACAAAGGCTCTTTGCGATTATTTATTATTGTTGGCCTTTGCTCCGCCCTGACATTTCTAATGCTATGGTCTGCCCAGAGCTATCTTCCTGCTGCCATCTTCGTAGCTGGTTTTGTTGGGTTCGGCTTGCTACGCAATCGCATGACCAAGACCTTTCTTTCCAGTGAGCTGAACCTTTCAAAGCGACAGGAAATCTGGTTTTTCCTTTTTAATCTTGCCAACTTTATTGCCAGCCTGTTGCTGACAGCCGTTGTTGTAACGTTTTTTCCTCTGCATAGCATTATAAATTTGATCATTCTATGCACAGCAGCGGCAGCCATTATTTTCTCTTGTGCTGCTCTTTATTCGAGCTACCTTCCAGCTTTTTTCTTCTTTTCAGTCCCACTGACTCTGGGTGTGTCAGGCTGGCTGTGGTTAAATTCTCCGGCCGATTTCCGAAACTGGGCTCTTGCAGGCCCGGCGCTATTGGCATTTATGTCCTACCCGGCCCTGTATGTTCATAAAGTCTCGATAAATGGCCTTACCCGACACTTTATGAATCAGGCCCTCAGTAAACGACTGGCCAAAGAAAATCGTAAAACTGATGAAGCCCGCCAGGATCTGGAAGAAACCCGTGCTAACCTTGAACATATTGTTTCCAACCGCACTCGTGAACTGACTCGTACCAACTCCCGCCTTAATGATGAGATTCTTCAAAGAGAGGAAGCCAGCCTGGCCCTTCAGGAGAGTGAGCAGCGCCTGACACAGGTTCTTGATGCCAGTCGTCTTGGGTTCTGGGACTGGAATATGAA
The DNA here is from genome assembly GCF_058148445.1 of Parendozoicomonas sp. 2304DJ65-17. Lineage (NCBI taxonomy): Bacteria > Pseudomonadati > Pseudomonadota > Gammaproteobacteria > Oceanospirillales > Endozoicomonadaceae > Parendozoicomonas > Parendozoicomonas sp. 2304DJ65-17. Next base: position 324,371 of record NZ_JBYVJV010000006.1, on the reverse strand, counting down.
AGACGAACTGATTTATCACAGTCGGTTCAAAGAGTTATTTGGTTACGACATTGATCAACTGGATGGCTTTAAAGGGCACCTCGAGCACCTGATTCACCCGAAAGACAGCCTTTCCGTTCGCCGAGCCATCATCTCTCATCTTCGGGGTAAGAAAGAACAGTACATTGCCCGCTACCGTATCCGTCATTCAGAAGGCCATTGGGTCTGGGTGGAAGATCGCGGTCAGGTTGTTGAGTGGGATGAAAGAAAGCGTGCTTCAAGAATGCTGGGTACCCGCCGGGACATCAGCTTTGAACGCCAGTATGAGCAGGAATCCAGGCTGGCTCTTACCGTGTTTGAAAATACCAGCGATGCGATTTTCGTACTGAATACCAGCTTCAAGTTTATGACCGTGAACCGGGCGTTCAGAGATTTAACGGGATATTCTGATGAAGACTTAATTGGTAAGTCTACTCTCGACCTGAATCCCAGATATGGCAGCTCTGATCGTTACCGCAATATGTTGGAAACCCTGTCTATTGAAGGCCACGTTCAAGGAGAAATCATCGAACACCGTAAAGATGGTGAAACCTTCCCTATCTGGATTCAGATTAATGCGGTAAAGGATAACAGGGACAACCTGATTCACTACGTTGGCCTATTCAAGGATCTTACCCAGCATAAAGAAACAGAAGAGCGACTGCGTTACCTTTCCAACTATGACTCTCTGACCGGCCTTGCCAACCGCGCACTGTTTCACTCTCGTCTCCATGAAGCTCTGAAGATTGCAGAAAAGGAAAATCAGGAACTGGCTGTGATCATGATCGATCTGGATCGGTTCCGACAGATCAATGATTCTTTAGGTCATTCCACTGGTGACGAACTGCTTCGCCAGGTTTCCCGCAGATTGCTTCGCCATACAGCACGGGTTCATACAACATCTCGACTGGCCAGTGATGAGTTCGCCATTGTTATTGATAACTGGACAGACAAAGAAACTCTGGAAGAGCTCTCCAAAGAGATTATTAATACTCTCAGCACGCCTTACACCATCGACAACCATGAACTGTTAATCGGTGCCAGTATTGGTATTGCCCGGTACCCCGAAAATGGCCGGGAGCTGCAAACCCTGATCTCTCAGGCAGATACGGCAATGAATCAATCCAAGTACCTGGGCGGTAATACCGTACAGTTCTTCAATGAGAATATGCGCACCTCATCCCACGAGCGGATGATTCTGGAACGTAACCTGCGGCAGGCCATTGATGGCGACCAGTTGGAAGTTTTCTATCAACCAAAGATGACACTGGCAGAAGGCTCTATTACGACGGCAGAGGCTCTTGTTCGCTGGAACCACCCGGAAGACGGGCTGGTGATGCCGGGGAAATTCATCGCTCTGGCTGAAGAAACCGGCATGATTAATGATATTGGAGACTTTGTACTGGAACAGTCCTGTCGACAGGCCCGTGCCTGGCTGGACCGCGGCTGGGAAATACGTGTCTCGGTGAATATTTCAGCGCATCAGCTTCGAAAAGGAAATCTGGCTAAACAGGTCAGGGAAGTTCTCGAGAAAACGGAGCTGCCTGCTTACCTGCTGGAGTTGGAAATCACAGAAAGTCAGCTGATGGACGATATTGAACAATCCATAGAAATGCTGACTCTGGTGCGGGATCAGGGCGTAACCCTGAGCATTGATGATTTCGGAACCGGTTATTCATCTCTCAGTTACCTGAAGCGTTTACCTGTTGATACCCTCAAAATCGATCGTTCCTTTATTTCCCACCTTGATAGCAATGACGATGACTCAGCCATAACCCGGGCAATAATCGTTATGGCTCACAGCCTGGATTTACGGGTGGTGGCAGAAGGAGTAGAGAGCCGGTCTCATATCGATTTTCTGCAGGAGCATTCTTGTGATGAAGTGCAGGGCTACTTTATCAGCAAACCTCTGCCGGTCACGGAGTTCAATAAGTTTCTAGCCCACCGCCTGCAGATAACCGCTTAATTTATTAATTCCTTCTATATTGAAATAATCCCTTCCTGCAAAGGAGGGGATTACCCGCTTTACTGATAAAAGCGGAGATTGAAATCCATTACAGCAGAAAGCACACAAGGAGGTGTTCGTGTCTGCCAAAGTCTTTATCGGGATCAGCCTGGATGGCTATATCGCTGACCGCGATGGCGGACTGAATTTCCTGACAGATCCTCCCAACCCTAATAATTTTGATTATGGGTTTGTGGAATTCATGCTCAGAATTGATGGTCTGGTGATAGGTCGCAAGACTTTCGAGGCCATTCGAAAATCCTCACCCAAGTGGCCGTTTTCCAAACCAACATTTGTGCTCAGTAAAACCCTGAAAGAAGTTCCTGAAGAATTGAAAGGGAAAGTTGAGATATTTGCAGGCACGCCTCATGAAATCGTCAGAGCCATGAAGATGAAGAAAGCAAACCGTCTGTACATTGATGGTGGCCGGGTTATTCGGAGTTTTCTTGATGAAGACCTGATTGATGAAATGACACTTATCCAGATGCCAATTCTATTAGGAGGAGGAACTCAGTTATTCGGCACTCTTACCGGACACATGGAATTTGAGCATATTAATACCGAAATTTTTCAAAATGGCCTGATCAAAACACGATACAGACGAAAACATTAAACTCCATACAAAACCCCCACTCACCTTACCTGCTTTTTTGTACAACCTTCGACTTTCCCTCATAACGAACTCTTGTGCTCCGTTATACCCTTCACAGCATTATTAAAAGCAACATTGCTTTTAAGTGTTTTGGTGTTTTCAGTGAATGAACTGAAAACAGGGAATGAGGTGAGAATCCTCAACTGTGCCCGCAACTGTAACAGGCGAGCGTTTGGTCATTTTGCCACTGGGAATAAATTCCTGGGAAGGCTAACCAAAATGCCACGACCCTGAAGTCAGGATACCAGCCAGAACATGAGGGTGTGTTCACACCCTAGCTACAGCGCGTTATCTGTTAAGAATCAGGCGGGTGTACCTGATCGTGTAGTCATACTTTTGGTTTCCGGTTTTTCTACCCCCTTCTGAACAGAGCCACGCCTGTTTTTGCGCACGCTTTGGATACAGAAAATAAGGTAAACCGGATTCTCACATGCCCCATTGCTCCTCTGGTACAGGCACTACCCTTCTTCTTGGCATAGCCACAGAGTCCGAATGTCCTAAAAATATTCTTGTCGCTGCAATCAACCAGTTTATGGAAGACGGCGAGCATGACTTTAATGTTTTAGCCTCTCTATCCTGCGCACGGGAAAGTCTTATAAAACCAATTCTCTCAGACATTGCTGAGAGTATGTCTCTGGAACTGGAAACCTGCCCTGAACGCTGGCAGGCAGCCATGGACAAATACGTTCACAAATATCACGGTGAATTGGAAGGCCTTCTGCTTCAGGCATCTACCTGCGCACTATTCAACAGTGGCCGCAAAAAACTTCAGGCTGAACCACGCATCATTGAAGTTGAAGGCCACCGTGTCGCCCTCGCCCTCTCCCGCATAAAAGATTTACCTCTGGCTGAATACCGAACACACATGGTGTTCTGCGGTATTGAGCCCTGTATTCCACAACAGGAAAGCAAAACCTTTGCTCACCGATTAAGAGGCATCGCTAAACAGCTTGGTCTAGGCAAAGGCGAACGCAGAATGAAAATCACCCGTAGCCACTGCTGCGGAGCCTGCCGCAGCGGCAGTGTTTCCGTGATTTATGAAAACCTTCAACCCGGTGAAACCGCGGTAAATAACGGTTCCTGGATTGCCCACGGTGATGAACTTTCGGATGAGCAATGGCTGCAAGCCTTTCAAGCTATAGATGAACGCCGCCCGCTCACAGAGGTTCTTGATGAACGTTACTTTGTGAAAAAAATGGTGCGCTGAATCATGGCCAAACACTCTGTCATCAGTCGCAGTCTAGATAAGAAAGAGCTACGCAGTGGTTATACCACCGGCGCCTGTGCCGCAGCCGCAGCCCGCGCTGCAGTGAAGACATTGCTGTCTGGTCAGGAGCAAAGCGACATCACCATAACTCTGCCTGTTGGCAGCGATGTCACATTCCCGATTACCCGCACAGAGTTTTTAGAGGAAGGCGTTCTCTGCGCAATTACCAAAGATGCCGGAGATGACCCAGACTGCACTCACGGTGCAGAAATCTGTGCGCAGGTTTGCCTGAAAGATAATCCCGGTATTGCGCTTGAAGGTGGTGAAGGTGTTGCACGGGTAACGAAACCCGGCATTGGGCTTGAAGTAGGTGGCCCAGCCATTAATCCGGTTCCCCGCAAAAACATTACCGAAATGGTTCAGCAGGAACTGGATCACTCTCAACACCTGGGAGCAGAAGTCATTATCAGTGTTCCTGCTGGGCGCGAGTTAGCGAAACAAACGATTAGTGAACGCCTTGGGCTTATTGGCGGGATATCTATTCTCGGCACTCGGGGCACAGTCAAACCATTCTCCACATCGGCTTACGCTGCCAGCGTTCGGCAATCCATTCAGGTTGCCACTGTAAACAATGTTTTTGGCTTCGCCCTTACCACTGGTGGACGAACAGAAAAGTTTGCCATGACCCAGTTTCCGGAACTTCCCCGAGAAAGCTTTGTTCAGGCCGGAGATTTTGTCGGTGTCGGTTTGCGATCAGCTGCCCGCTACAAGGCTAGAAAAGTTCTGATCGTCGGCATGATTGGGAAAATTGCCAAACTGGCAGACGGAGCCATGATGACTCATGTCAGCGGCCCTGCCGTCAACTTCAATATGCTCTCCACACTTGCCAGTGAACATGGCGCACCTTCTGAACTCTGTGAAGACATACGCAAAGCCAACACTGCCCGCCATGTTCTGGAACTGCTGCAAAACGATCATTCCGGCAAAACCAACACCGCTGCGATCTATAACGCTCTTTGCCAAAGGGTTGTAGCTGCCGCTGAAAGCTATGGCCGCAAGAGTTTCCCAGTGAGTTGTTACCTGATTGATTTTCAAGGCCAGCTTCTTGGCTCCTGCGAACAATCCGCGGGCCAGCATCAATAAATTTAGGGAATCTGAAATGGAAATAATGAAACAGATGACGTCTATGGGGCGTCACATTGAAGAAAGCTCTTTCGACATTATTGATCGAGAAGTGTGTGGCCAGATTGGCGGTGAACACAGTTACAATGCTGGTGAGTGGGATGTTGTTCGTCGTGCAATTCACACAACCGGTGACTTTGAGTTCGCCAAACTGTTCCAGTTCAGTGACGACGCCATTCAGTCTGGCATTGAAGCTCTGCGCAAGGGCTGCCCGATTGTTTCCGATGTTTCTATGATCGTATCCGGCCTCAGCAAAGCTCGCATGAGCGCCTTTGCCAATACCGCTCACTGCTTTGTTTCTGATGAAGATGTTATTGCCCAGGCCAAGGAGATTGGTAACACCCGTTCTATTCAGGCCATGCACAAGGCACGGGATCTAGGCCTTCTCGATGGCGCGATTATCGGTGTTGGTAATGCACCAACGGCTCTGCTCGAAGCTATGCGTATGGTTCGAGATGGTGAGATCAAGCCAGCGCTGATTATCGGTATTCCTGTTGGCTTTGTGTCCGCTGTGGAATCTAAAGATGAGCTGCACGAATCAAAGATTGCGCCTTATATCACCTCTCTTGGTCGTAAAGGTGGCAGCACTCTTATCGTTTCTTCCATTCATTCCCTGCTGATTCAGGCGGCAAACTAATGACTGCCATCACTGTTATCGGTATGGGCGATGATGGCTGCTCCAGTCTGAACAGCAAAGCCATTGGCGCTGTTCAGCAGGCTCAGGTTCTGGCCGGGAGTGAACGACAGTTATCATTCTTTCCTCAGTTTACCGGTGAGCGTATTCCTTTCGGCGGCAGAGGTTTGCAGAACTATCTCGACCGCATCATCGAAACCTCTTACGAAAACAATGTTTGTGTTCTAGCATCGGGCGACCCGTTGTTTTACGGGCTTGGTCGCAGGCTTTCTCGCCTTGTTGAGAAAGAACATCTTTCCTTTATTCCATCTCCGGCCAGTATTCAGCTGGCATTCTCTGCACTGAATATGCCCTGGGATGACGCAACCATTCTTTCGGTTCACGGTCGTCCGATGAAAGGGCTGGTTAGTAAACTTCAGCAAGGCCAGAAGTTTGCGTTGATGACGGATCGTGTTCATCACCCAGTAGCTGTCGCTCAACACCTGCAAGCTTATGGTGAACTGGATTGGCAACTTCATATCTGTGCCCGCATGGGTGGAACAGAAGAATCTGTGACTCAGTGGAATGTTTCCGATCTGGCACAGGCTGACCCGGAATCCATTGATCCCCTGAACGTAATGATTCTGGTGAATGAGCAACACAAACCGTGGAATGGTTACGACCGCCACTGCTCCGATGACGCTTACCGCAAGCGCATGCCAGCCAAAGGTTTAATTACCAAACAGGAAGTGCGGGCACTGGCTGTTGCCGGTTTAAACCTGACTCCGGATTCCGTTGTCTGGGATATCGGCACAGGTTCCGGCTCTATCGCAATTGAAGCAGCCAAGCAGGCGTGGCGCGGCGAAGTTTATGCCGTTGAGAGCGTTGATGAATGTGTCGAGTTCTGCCGCGCCAATGCTCAGGAACATCGGGTCGATCATCTGCAGGTTGTGCCCGGCATGGCACCGGAAGCTTTGCAGGATCTTCCGGTACCAGACGCAATCTTTATTGGCGGCACCCGCGGGCAGATGGCTGAGATTCTCAACCACTGCTTCGAGGTTTTAAAACCCGGCGGTCGTCTTCTACTCAGCGCCGTGACCCTCGACACCGTTACCGAGGCTTTCCACTGCTTTAAGAATCTGTCGGTCGAACCTTCCATAAGCCTGATCAATATCTCTCGTAACCGCCCTATTGCCAGCTACACCGGTTACCGGGCCGAGAACCCAATTCATCTATTTACTATTACCAAGGCGATTGCCCCATGAGCACAAAGAAATACGGAAAACTCTATGCGGTAGGTGTGGGCACTGGCGCGCCAGACCTGATGACTCTTCGTGCAGCCAATCTGCTGAAGGATGTTGATGTTATTGCCATTCCAGAAAAGAAGCAGGGAGCCCACGACTCCTTTGCCTGGGATATCGTAACCGGCGCTGTTCCTGAAGATGATATGAAAGGCCAGCGTATGTTCCTGTGGTTCCCCATGACCAAGGACGCAACCATTACTGTTCCCGCCTGGAACGCTGCTTCTGACGCTATTGGTGAATGTCTGGCTGCTGGTAAAGATGTTGCTTTTATCACCGAAGGTGACCCATCTGTTTACAGCACCTGGCACTACATTCTGGACGAGCACGAAGAGCGCTGGCCAGACGTTGAACTGGAAATTGTTCCCGGCATTACTTCCGTAACTGCCGTTCCTGCCGCAACCGGTATACCACTGGCTGAAGGTGAAGAACGTTTCTGCGTGGTTCCTGCCACTTACGGCATCAACATGCTGCCGACTCTGGTGAAAGGGTTCGACACCATTATGCTGATCAAAGCTGGGCGAATGATTCCTGAGCTAATCGCCATGCTTAAGGACCTGGATATTCTGGATAAAGCCACTTACGTGTCTCACGCCAGCTTGGAGAAGCAGGAAGTTTACAAAAACCTCGAAGATGTACCGGAAGAAAACCGTTACTTCTCCATGGTTCAGATTTCTATCCGTCAGCGCAAAGGCGTGCTGCGCACCGGCGTAAGCCAGAACGTTTAAGGCTGACTGATGCAATACGCCCTCTATGCCATTACCCGCAAGGGACTTGAGAAAGCCACGGCTCTTCGAGATCAATTGGAAGATGCTGAGCTTTTTGTTTCATCCAAACTGTTTTCTGAAGCGCCGGAAGGCGCGCGGGAAATCACCAGTTCTCTGGGTAATGTCATAGCGGAGCAGTTCAACCAGTACAGCAACCATGTGATGTTTTTCAGCATTGGTATTGCTGTGCGGATGATTGCTCCTGTGATCAAAGATAAACGGCAGGACCCTGCTGTTATCTGTGTAGATGAGAACGCCAACTGGAGTGTTCCCATTCTTTCCGGTCACCGGGGCGGCGCGAACGATACTGCGCAGCATCTGGCTCAACTGCTGGATGCACAGGCGGTTTTAACCACTGCGTCAGACTCTTCACAAACCTTGTCTGTAGACACCATGGGTAAGCCTTTTGGCTGGATTCTTGATCCTGCCTGCGAGAAAGCTATTACCCCGGTCGCCAGCGCTGTTGTGAATGGTGATCCAGTTGTTGTGATTCAGGAGTGTGGTGAAACAGGTTGGTGGCCAGCGGGTAAACCTTTGCCTGCGAATATTCGAGTTACCAAGCAACTGTCTGATATTGATTCCAATAATGCCGCTGAACATTACGTGCTGATCTCAGATCGCAGCCAGCTACTGGAACAGCGTCCTGACCTGATCAATAGAGCTGTGCTTTGGCGCCCCAAAACTATTGTTCTGGGATTGGGGTGTGACCGGGGAACGCCTCTTGAGGTGATCCAGAAAGGTATTGCTCAGATTTGCACGGAAAACGCTGTCAGCCCTTTAAGCGTTTCCAAGCTGACCAGTATTTCCATCAAAAGTGATGAGCAGGCGTTTATTGATTACGCCGATCAGGCTGGTGTGCCTTTTGAAACCTATCCCGCAGAAGTGCTGGATAAGGTGGAAGGAATTGAAAACCCTTCCGAAGTGGTTCGTCGCTGCGTGGGAGTCAGCTCTGTTGGCGAAGCCGCGTCTTTATACGCCAGCGGTGCCAAGAAACTACTGATTCCTAAAACCAAATTTACCCTCTCGAAAGAGGGTAAAAACATGACGCTGGCCGCTTGTCGTATAGAGGTTTAAGGCAGCTTTTTGAGCTCGAGTTCGATCTGGTCTTTCAGGATATCCACCAGCTCTGGCATATCCAGAAGACAGAAACGATCTCCACTCACAGGTTCGGCGACTTCAATGTCGAAATGATCACTGAGCTGTTCTTTGATGCTCATTAAGTCATTTTCGAAGTGGTTGCCGCTCACCAGAAGCATAGGAATCAGGCGCAGTTTCGGGCGTTCGCAGTTAACAACTGAACGGATATCCCGAATAAGACCATCACGCATAGCGTGGAATGGAAACGCGCCTTCAAGGGAGCAGCTGAAGTTACGGTGATCCATGCGGTTGAGGAAGTTCTGGCTGTACTGGATAGCAGAATAACCCGCGTTATCCAGCTGAGGAGAACCATGGCTGATATAGAGGTTAGCCATGCCATCAACGACAGGATGGCGTTCGTGAATAGCCTGCAGCAGTTTGGTCGCTGTACCGGTTTTATTCAGCAAGGCAGGAGTTACCGCGAAACGGGACAGTGAGAACTGTTCGAAACCTTTCACAGTATTGAGCACAACACTGTGTTCGTCGGTGGGGTAGAGGTAGCAGGAGACAACGACAATACGACGATAACCTTCCATGTCCAGGTTAGCCAGAACCTGAGGAAGATTCAGCCAGCGGGAGGATTCCTCTTTAGCGGCCAGTCGTTTGATAACCATGCGGGAGGTAACCGCAATTTCTACCGGGTAATCCGGAAAGGCTTCACGAACAGAGTCAGCCAGCTTGTTATAGCGATTCTGTTCCACAACGGAGCCGAAGCAGGAAAGGACAATAGCCGTGTCCTTATTGTAGTGACGAAAACGTTTCATGACAGATTCCTGAAAAAGGGGTTGGTGATAAGCATTCTGCAAACGTACGCAGAACAGTCCAAAGAGTGCTTATCAGGAATTCCTGTCTGGGAATGGTGCGGAGCAGTCTCTGGCGGGAGTGGCTTCGCAGTGGAATTGAAATGTTTTGATGTCTTTTATTCTAACTGAAACCGAGAATGATGGGTAATACAGAGAAAGGACGACTGACAGTCGTTGGTATTGGTCCCGGCAGCCCTGAGCTGATGGCACCTATGGCCCGTGAGGCCATTGAAAATGCAGCTTTTGTTGTAGGTTATAAAACTTACCTGAGCCTTATCGAAGAACTGTGCGAAGGCAAAGAACTGATTGGTTCTGCCATGACTCAGGAAGTTGATCGGGCCAACCGCGCCATTGATCTAGCGGAAGAAGGCCACTCCGTGGTACTGATCTCTTCTGGCGATGCTGGCATGTACGCTATGGGTTCCCTGGTTCTGGAACTGCTGCAGGATCGCGACTGGACCCGCAAAGATGGCATTCACTATCAGCTGGTTCCCGGTATTACTGCAGCTAACGCCTGCGCATCCCTGATTGGCACCCCACTGGGACACGACAGCTGCACAATATCCCTGTCTGACCTGCTCACGCCATGGGAAGTTATCCGCAAGCGTATTCACGCGGCGGCTGAAGCTGATTTTGCTATCACCTTCTACAACCCTCAGTCCAAGCGTCGCCAGTCGCAGATTATTGAAGCCAGAGAAATCCTGCTTCAGCACCGCCCGGCATCCACTCCTGTTGCCATTATTCAGGGTGCCTACCGTGACAATCAGAAGATTGTTATCAGCGATCTTGAACATTTCCTGGAACATCCCATTGGCATGCTGGCCGCCGTTCAGGTGGGTAACAGCTCCAGCTACCTGTTCGAAGACATGATTGTTACGCCTCGCGGCTACACAAAAAAATACGACCTGAAAGACGGCAGTGTTTACGAAGGCCAGAAGCGCGGCCGCACACTGAACGTTGATGCTCTTCAAGAGCCCAAGTAATACAAGTACACAGGATTAAAGACCATGACCGTTTATTTTATTGGCGCAGGCCCAGGCGATCCCGATCTCATCACCGTAAAAGGTGCCAAACTGGTTGAGCAATGCCCCGTTGTTCTTTACACCGGCAGCCTTGTGCCAAAGGAAGTTGTCGCCCGTGCCAATAAAGACGCACTGGTCCTCAGCTCTGCTGATCTCGATCTTGATCAAACCACTGATGTGCTGAGTGAAGCTCACGAGAAAGATCAGGATGTTGCCCGTGTTCATACCGGCGATCCCAGCATTTACGGTGCTATCGCTGAACAGATTCGTCGCCTGGATGAACTGGGTATCGACTGGAAAGTGATTCCCGGCGTTTCTTCCTTCCAGGCTTCCGCTGCGGCCCTTGGCCAGGAACTGACTATCCCGGAAGTGTGCCAGACCATTATTCTCACTCGCATGCCCGGCCGTACTCCTGTTCCCGAGAAAGAAAATATTCTGGAGCTGGCCAAGCATGAAGCGACCATGTGCATCTATCTCAGCATTCGCATGCTGAAGAAGCTGTGCAACGACCTGAAAACTGTTTATCCAGACGACTACCCAATCGCCGTTGTAGAAAAAGCGTCCTGGCCTGAGCAGCGCATTATTCGCGGCACGATCTCCGATATTCACGAGAAAGTGAAAGAACTGGATATCCGCGCAACTGCCATGATTGTTGTGGGTAAGGTGTTGGGCTGCACCGACTTCAACGATTCCAAGCTGTACGACAAAACCTTCAGCCACGACTTCCGCACCGCGAGGTTCCCGGAATGAGTAAAGCAACTGTTCACCCCGGCAAGGTTTATCTTGTCGGTGGAGGGCCGGGCGACCCAGGCCTGCTCACAGTAAGAGCCAAAAACCTGATGAGTCAGGTTGATGTTGTCGCCTACGATGCTTTGATCAGTCCGGCACTGCTTGCACTGGTTCCTTCCCATGTAGATATGGTTTCCATTGGCTACCGTGGCTATCACAACAAGATTGGCTACGGCATGCATCCGGAAGTCATCGAAATGGCGATGGAAGGCAAAAGTGTTCTGCGCCTGAAAGCCGGTGACCCGTTCATCTTCGGTCGTGGCACACAGGAATGTGATGACCTGCTGGAACGAGATATTCCCTTTGAGGTTGTTCCCGGTATTTCTTCCGCGTTAGGGGCAGCAGCTTATGCTGGTTTCCCGCTAACCAGCATTGGCATGGCGTCTGATGTGACCTTTGCCAGTGGTCACCAGTGTGGTCAGGCTCGTACTTCATGGTCTTCCATGGGGCAAGGCAATGGCACTTTGGCACTGTATATGGGTGCCAAAAAGATTCGTCAGAACTGTGAAACACTGATTCAGGAAGGCCGTTCTCCGGATACACCTGCTATCTACGTTAGCGCTGCTACAACCTGCCGTCAGTTTGAGCTGGAAGGCACGCTCACAACCCTGCCAGAGAAAGTTGAAGCTCTAGACCTTAAAGCTCCGGCGCTGATTATTGTTGGCGAAGTTATTTCTCTGCGGGATCGTTTGCACTGGCGTAAAACACTGCCTCTGGCTGGCAAACGTGTACTTGTTGCCCAAAGTGGTGAAGCTGGTGACACAGTGACCGCAGCCATTGAGAATCTGGGTGGCATCGCTCTGCGTTTGCCAACGCCCCGCTTCCTGCACAGCATTAATGATCAGGATTGGGGTGTTGTTTCAGCATCCAACCATCTGGTATTTAACGGAGAGCAATCAGTTCTCTCCTGGCAGAAAGCGCTGATCGCTAACAAATGCGACCTCCGTGACATTAACCAGAGATTATCAGTTACCAGTGAAGCCGCTCTCAATACTCTGCATAACATTGGATTCTTCAATGTTGAGCGCCTGTCTGTCAGTGATCTTGCCGGTTTGGAACAAGGCGCTGCGGTGCTCAGTGGTTCAAGCGACAAACCTGCCATCGCTGAAGGTTGCAAGCTGATCAACAGCTACACATGGATTCCCGTGCGTCTGCGTTTTGATCTGCCGGACTTTGACATTGCTATTCTCGACAATGAACAGTCTTTCTGGGCACTGGGTGATAACAACGATGCTCAATGTTTGAACAATGCGGCTGTTTATACGTCCGATGACGAACTACACGCTCGCCTGTTACGCGCACAGCTAAATGCTATGCCACTATGCAGCGCTAACGACGTTGTTGAAAAGCTTGTTGCGAATCAAGTTCACTGATCCTTAGCTCATGTACTTCGAATAAAGAAGCGCATGAGCACGCATCAACCATTGATATTAATCACGGCGATAAAATCCTAAAAAACGTAGGATTGCCTTGATTTCAGGTGTACCAACTTAATAGGGAATCCGGTGCAAAACCGGAGCTGTACCCGCAACTGTATCAGGCGAGCAAATTGCCAAATGCCACTGGATATTCCGGGAAGGCTGGCGATTTTGTTACGACCCTGAAGCCAGGAGACCTGCCTGAAAATCCACATAAACACGGGCGGGTAATCCCGAAGCTATGTTTAATTTAAACAGTGTCTTCTAATTACAGATTTTGCTTACAACTGATTCAGTTTTGAGCAATAGAATCTTACCCGCCGGAATCAATTTAAGGATTTCCGGTTCGCATGACCTTCTCTATTCGCAAGACCGCAACCATCGTCGGCCTTTCTCTTTCTGTATTGTCTCAGGCAAGTTTTGCACATTTTCAGGAGCTACTACCCCAAACTCCAATTGTGACGAAAGAAACCGGCCGCACACTGAACTTCGACATTATTTTCACCCACCCAATGGAAGGTGGCCCCACTATGGATATGGGGGTTCCAGCCGAAGTTGGTGTTCTGGTGAATGGTGAAAAGTCTGATCTGCTCGCTTCACTTGTTCCTGCAACCAGTAATGGCAAAAAAGCCTACACCATGGAGTACAAGGTTCGTCGTCCTGGTACTTACCAGTTCTACATCCAGCCAGCCCCTTACTTTGATACGACAGAAGACGCTTACATCAAGCAGAACGCCAAAGTTGTTGTAGACGCTTTCGGTGCTGGTGAAGGCTGGAGTGAACCTGTTGGCCTGCCCAGTGAAATTGTTCCACTGACCCGCCCTTATGCTCTCTGGACTGGCTCCAGCTTTACCGGTGTTGTTACCAAAGGTGGTAAGCCACAAGCTGGTGTTGAGATTGAAGTCGAATACCGCAACACCGATGGCGTAAACATTCCTGCAGACGCTTACATCAACCAGGTTCTTATCACCAACCAGAATGGCGAGTTCACTTTTGCGATGCCAAAAGCGGGATGGTGGGGATTCGCGGCACTGATGGAAGCCGATCACACTCTGAAAGGCCCCGATGGCGAAGAGAAGAGTGTTTCTGAGGACGCCGTTCTCTGGCTGCATGCCAGAGATATGAAGTAACAGGTTGTCATTATGCATATTGTTGATGGTGTACTTTCCGCTCCGGTGCTTGCTACCGGAGCTGTTGTCACAGTCGCTGGCTGTGCGATGGGATTAAGGCAACTGACGGAAGAAAGGCTGCCGCAAACAGCTGTTCTTGCTGCGATGTTCTTTATTGCCTCACTGATTCATGTGCCCATTGGCCCATCCAGTGTGCATATGATTTTTAATGGCCTGCTGGGTTTGGTTTTAGGTTGGCTGGCTTTTCCCGCCATGCTTACCGGGCTGATTCTGCAGGCTCTGTTCTTCGGTTTTGGCGGGCTGTTTGTGCTTGGTGTGAACACCATGAACATTGCCCTGCCCGCTGTTATTACCGGCATGGTTTTACGGCCACTATTGAATCGCTGTAACCAGAAGCAGGCTCCTGTCGTAGGTTTTATTGCTGGCGCACTTTCCCTTGGCCTCACATCTTTTATGGTGGCCGCTTCCCTCGCGTTCAGTGGTGAAGAGTTTGTGGCCGGTGCCAAAGCCGTGTTTATGGCTCACCTGCCAGTTATGGCTATTGAAGGCATTCTTTCCGCATTTGCCGTATCCATGCTCTACAAGGTTCGCCCCACAGTGCTTGGCCTAACCCCTCAGGGCATGCAGGTTTAATCATGATGAAACGACTGACCACGCTCCTTATCCTGATACTTTCTACCAGCCCTGCATGGGCACATAAGTTCAAACTGTTTGCCTTTGCTGAAGGAACCAGCATTGAAGGTGAGGCCTATTTTGCCGGGGCAGGAAAAGCCTCAGATGCTGAAGTTTTACTCACCCGAAATGGTGAGGTGGTAGCCACTACCAGAACTAACGACAATGGTGAGTTTATCTTTGAAGAACTCACTCCAGCGGAATACATCATCAAAGCCGATGCCTCTCAGGGACATGTTGCCGAATACACAATTTCCGCCGAAGAAATGGGTGCTGAAGAGACAGCTGCGGATAGCTCTGCAACAGCAGTAATACCTTCGAATGCTGCTTCTAGAGTGACCGTTGATGAGAAAGCACTGACGGCAGCTGTGGATAAATCCATTGTTCGCCACATTCGTCCCCTACGTGAACAGATCGACCAACTTCAGGAAAAGCGGTATTACCAAGACATTCTTGGAGGGGTTGGTTACATCTTCGGTATAGCTGGTATGGTCGCCCTATATCTGTCCAGAAAGCGCAACGTGTAATGAAGAAATACAAAAATTGGGTTAAGCAGGGGAGATCGGGGTTATGAGTCATATTATGTCGGATGCTGGATATACGACATGCGCCAGCAATCGTGAACAGCTGATGATCGAGCGCCTTGATCCTCGCTCGTGTCTCATTGCCGCATTTCTATTTGCTGGCACAGCTATGGTTGTGAACAGCACAATGCTGCTCAGTTATATGGTTCTTATTGCAGCTCTGGCGGTCGTGTTTATGACTCGCCAGTCTCTGGCAACAGCACTGAAACGCATTCTGGCAATCGATAGCTTTATTATTTTCATGTTGGTTCTGGTGCCGTTTCAAATACCCGGAGAAGTCGCTTTTTCCATGCTTGGTTTTGATGCTTCGGTTCCGGGGCTTGAACGTGCTGCTCAGCTTGCTTTGCGAGCGAATGCCGCCCTGTTCATTATGCAGGCATTGATTTGCGGCCTGGAACCAGCAAGGCTTGGCCATGCGCTGCACCAGCTTCGCTGTCCACAAAAGATGGTGGCTCTACTTCTGTTTACGGTTCGCTATTTAGATATTCTGCAAAAACAATACAAAACCCTGCAGAGTGCCCTTAAAGCTCGCGCCTTTCATGCAGGTTGCAACCTGCGAAGCTGGAAGACTCTGGCCTGGGTTTATGCCACTTTACTGGTACGCAGTATTGATCAGGCTGAACGTATGCTTCAGGCCATGCGTTGCCGTGGTTTTGATGGTCGCTGGCATGTTCTTACCAACCATCGTATGTCTGCTGTGGATTATGGTTTTCTAACTACAGTGTGTGGGCTGTGCAGTCTGTTTCTTGGAGTACAATTTCTATGAGCAACTTTTATGAGTAACACAGCACTCATTCAGGCTGATGATCTGCATTTTTCCTATGGTGGTCACGCCCCGATCTTACGTGGAGCTTCACTGACTCTTGAGCCGGGTGAAAGACTGGCGTTGATTGGCCCGAACGGCACTGGTAAAACCTCACTGTTCCGTCTGCTTATGGGTTTGATGACGCCCTGTAGCGGCAGCGTGCAGCTGTTCGGCAAAACCATGAGTAGCGAACAAGACTTTCGTGAACAGCGTGGAAAGATTGGTTTGCTGTTTCAGGATGCCGATGATCAGCTGTTCTGCCCAACAGTTCTTGAAGAGGTTTGCTTTGGTCCGTTAAACAAAGGCATGTCGCAGGAAGAAGCTAAAACGCTTGCCCGCCGAATCTTAAAGCAACTGCGTTTGGAAGATCTGGAAAATCGAATTACCTGGCAGTTGTCTGGTGGCCAGAAACGTTTGGTTGCTCTGGCGTCCGTACTGGCAATGGAACCTGAAATTCTGCTGCTTGATGAACCGACCAATGCTTTGGATAACCATACTCGAGAGCGCCTGATCAGCATTCTCTCCGAGTTGTCGCAAGCCATGATCTGCATTGCCCACGATGACGACTTTCATGCCCGCCTGTCTACTCGCGTTGTGGCTTTTGAGCATGGTCGTCTGGTTAATTCAGAGTTGCCAATTTGTGGCCGCTGCCCGGGATACCATCACACAGAAGCAGCGGAGCTCAGAGCATAATCTCAACACCTGTTACTTCTTATGCATCAGCGTGAGTTCTTGCCAGCCAGGCATCTTCTTCCCCTGGCTCGGGTAGGATCTCACCACCTTCCATCGCCCAGCTGGCCGGAAAGCCCACCAGAGTTGTAGATAATTGAGCAGGTTTTAATCCGGCAGCGTTGGCGACACCGGCATGAATCTCATTTCTCAAGCTGTCTGTGAGTTCTTTATTCCGATTCCCGCCACTGCGAACATTGCCAATCACGCCCATATCTTTTTTATCTTTGATGCGGTGACCTTCCATAAAAACAATATTCACAAACTCGGAGGGCGCTCCGGTTACCGAGCAGTGAATATTGGTTATCGCATCTGCAATCGCTTTACGAACAGGGGTAGAAACAGGCTTCCTGCTGGCAACAGTGTAAACAGGCATAACTCTTTCCTCACAAATTCGGGTTAAAAAGAAGTGGTGTTTTATGCCGCTTCGACTGCACAAAGGCTTTGAGCACATTCAATGCCATTGCTATGCGCCCTAACGGGGAGAATCGTTGCTGGTTACTTTGCAGAAGCTCTTTGAACAAAGGCTCTTCCACCAGCGCCAGCATAAGCTCATCAGTGTGCTGGCCTGTTATCTTGAGCCAGCTTTGCTCACAGACTTTCAGCATCTGAATGCGCTTTTCCTGAGGAAAGCCGGACTCACACTCAACAGTCACAAGTGAGGAACGTGAAGGTTGATAGTCTGTATAAGACTGCCCCTTTGGCACCACGCACCACAGGGTTAACAGTTTTTCATCGCCGACATATCTAGCAAAGTTTTCCTGTACTACCTTTTCGAGCTGCTTTATCTGCTCTTTGGAAAACTGGTGCTCCTGTACTGTAATCAGAGCTTTTCTCATATCACTCCCTCCCCAAGATAAGAACAGTCTAGAGGTGTGAGTTGTTTATGGAATGGGGGGCACAGCCAAAAAATTGATATTTATTGCCACCAGCCGGATACTGATGTCATGAGTACCCTTGATAATAAACGCGCGATTTCCAGCGTAAAAATAATGGTAGAACTGGGGTTGGAATATGGAGTTAGCATTTCTGACTCTCTGGCAGGCTCTGGCATCACGGAGTCACAGCTTCACTCATCAACAGCTATGGTTACCGGCTCTCAGGAACTTCAGGTAATCAGTAACCTTGTTGAACACCTTCTGCATGTAGAAGGTTTGGGAATACAGACAGGCTTACGCTACCAGCTCACAACCTTTGGCATCTGGGCTTTTGCAATTATCAGCAGCCCAAGCGTTCGTTCCGCGATTAAAACGGCTCTGGGGTTCACCGCCCTCTCTTTTGTTCTGGTGAAATTCTCCTTCGCTGAAAGTGAGCGAGAAGGAACAATTACAATGGATGCGAGCCACATCCCCGAACACCTTCAGCAGTTTGTACTTGAGCGACACTTGGCGATTTTCTACGTACTCGCCAGAGAGATGTTTAACGAACAGGTTTTCGTTCCCAAACAGATTACTCTCACTCTGGACTCTCTTCCCAATCATCCATTTCTGGAACATTTGGGTGGATTGATTCAGCTAGGTGCCAGCCAAAACTCTATAACTCTGAATAAAGGCCAGCTTGAGAAACCTCTTCCAAAAGCTAACGCAGCAACGTCCACTTTTTGTCTTCAGCAATGCCAGAACCTTCTAGAAGAACAAACTCAGGCAGAGCGTTTCAGTTCACAGCTGCAAAAGTTATTTCTGCAAACCATTTCAAGCCCGCCTTCATTGCGTGAAGCTTCTGAACATTTTCATATCAGTCAGCGAACGTTCGGTAGAAGACTGGATAAAGAAGGCACCAGTTACAGAGAGGTGTTGGATAAAACCAGACAGGATTTAGCCATTGAGCTTTTAGGAACAGCAGGGCTGCCAGTTGATGCTGTAGCTGAACGCCTCGGTTATGCAGAGGCATCCAGCTTTATTCATGCATTCACCCGATGGACAGGAAAAACACCAGGGTTATACAGAAGAAAGGCTTAGTTACTGGCTTTCGCTTGCTCAGCCTCAAACTCGTCTATCGGCTCCCAGTACAAAGTACCCAGCAAGATATCAAACACTGGCAGAGTAATATTGAAGTTTGCAGCCGCCATCAGCTCACGCTTATGATGCAGAACATGGGTATGGCGCATCTGCTTCCAACCGGGAATAGCAAGGAAGATTTTCTCAGCCTTGTCACCTCTTGGAATGTGGTAGCTGAAATGCATCACTTCATAAAACAGATAACCAGTGATGCCCGCTGCGGCATAGATGTAAGCAACATTGTCGCTCACCAGCATTTGCAGAAGATAACCGCCAGGAAGGATTAATCCGAAGATAAAAGCAAAGATCAGATAAACCGGAAACAGAACCACCCGCCAGTCCCGAAGGCTCTGATAGTTCATTGCCCGCTCAAGAAAGAAGGTATGATGATCACCGGTATGACGTTTATAAAACAACCCACCAAGTTTTGTTTTGCGATGCCCTAACCAGCGGTGTGCATAATATTCCGCAAAGTTCACTACCAGCATAGTGAGAGGAAAAGCCAGCCATTCCATAAATGAGGCATCAACCACCAGCCCCAGCGAGTACAAAATAACTGCAAGTCCGACGCCGGCAACAGACAACATGTGCAGCCAGCCGCTATAACCCGGTTTGATCTCAGCGCGATACTTGGCCCGGAAAGCCTCCATCGCAGCTTCATTCATCACTGCCATACCCTCACCTTTTATTTTTATTTTGGTTCGAAAGTAAAACCAGCTTATCCGCCACTTGTTTTAAGGTCTAATTGATAATACAAAAGATCATTATCACTAAGACAAATAATAGATAGTGAAACTTAACCTGCGTTCTCTGGACTTGAACTTACTACCGGTGTTCGATGCTCTGATGCGAGAGCAACACCTTTCGCGGGCTTCCGACCAGCTGGCTATGAGTCAGCCTGCTGTTAGTAACGCACTTAAACGACTGCGACAGTCTTTTAATGATGACCTTTTTGTTCGCACATCCCGAGGTCTGAAACCCACGCTACGCGCGATAGAACTTCACAGTGCCATTCAACCGGCACTGCAGATGATCCAACACGGCTGCATGGAACAGAGTTTTGATCCCGGTACCAGCGATCAGACACTGAACATCACCATGAATGCTGCTACCGAATATCTGATTGCTCCACTGCTGATGGCCTGGATTCGCAACGAATCACCGAAGATGACGGTGAAGCTGCACCCGGACCATCTGGATGATATTCCTGCACAATTAAAGGATGGAGCGCTCGACTATGCCATCGACTATGTGCCCTACGCACATGATCAGTTCCGCTCTTTTGTTCTGGGTCAGGAAGATTTGAATGTTGTTTGTGCACGCAACCACAAGGTACTGAAAGGCAATATCACACTGGAGCAGTTTGAAACCTTGCCACAGGTGACACTGGTTCCCCGTTCAAACATTACCGTCAACTTGAGTAATCGACGAGGAACGCCCATTGAGCAGCTGATGGGAAAGGATTTACCAAATCGCAATTTGGCTATGCATGTTTCAAGCTTTGTAGCGATTCCGGATATTGTTGCCAGTACAGACCTAATCGCAATTGTTCCCAGCCGCCTCGCACAACAGCCTCGGTACAAAGACACAATCCAATGCCTGTCTGTACCGTTTGAATATCCGAAGGTTGAGATACGCCTGCTGTGGCATAAAAGCCGGGATAATGACGCCAGCCATGATTGGTTTATGGAAAGAATTCAACGACTCGCAAAACTACTGTCGTAACTCAAAGATCGGATTTCAAGAAAAGAAACTGTGGAGGCGGGGCGTCGTAATTAATTATGCGTTTATCTTTAGCCGTTTCACCTACTAGGTGATAGCTAGGACTGGTATCTTTGTTCTGGTGGCAATTGCGACTGCCCTATGGTGACTTTTGTCTGTTAGCATAAGAATTAGCCGCTACTGATATACGGCGACTGCTTCCAAGTTTGTGTTTGGAAGGAAGGATAGGGGTCAGGTTTTGTGGAGAAACCCAACCCCTAGCAAACTCACCCAGTGATTGAGGAGTTGCTTGTTTACGTTGCGCAACTGTAGCACCAAACGATGCTGAAATCATTTTTTAGCCTGACCCTCAATTGCTGTCACTACGGAGATACCCTTTGACAGCGGAAGGTGTTGTTCAGATTATTCAGGCTGTAGACAAGTCACCAATGGCGACTGTTGTTGTATTATTAGTTGTGATGATTCTGAGACGTACGTAAATGAAGGGGGGAATCCCCCTTCATTTGTATGGCTTTTGATTCTCAAAATCTTATTGCTTGCTTTGCAGGCCATTATTAATCCAAAGCACCTTGACCATAAATATATGGCAGGTCAACTTTCAGCTAACCACGTTTGATAGTCCATATTGCTTTCCTCTCCTCCTGAATTACATATCTGTTCAGGTTGTCAAACAAGCTCTGATGAAACCTGAGTCAGCTATATTGTCTTTGCAAAGCTCTATCGCTTGAGTTGTTAGAAGTTACTAATTTTACTTGGGTAGGCGACTGATATTTGTGAGTAGTTCTGCAGTAGCTTGAGCAGCGAAGTCAAAAAGTAGGAAGCTCGCATTTGTACCACCGTTATGTGGCACATTGCGAAAAACAAAGGGTAGTCTTTTGATGTTAGCAGGATGGTGGAGGCGGGGGGATTTGAACCCCCGTCCGCCGATACTCCGCCCTTGGCTCTACATGCTTAGATCCGCCTTTATTTTAGTCCTGCCATGACCCAGCGGTCGGGGTAAGGCAACACGAGCCTGTAAGGTTTTAACCGATCAAAGCCAGGCGCAGATCACGGCGAGTCTATCTGCAATGACGGTCTTATTATCACCCGATAGACGGGGCGAAGAGACCGGGAACCAGTTGCTGTTTAGGCAGCTGCGGCAGCAAAGCTGCCGTTCGCAGGCTGGACATGATTCATGTCCAGAGTGGCGAAAGTTCCGTGGTTAGTTGTTTTGGCAACTAATAAATAACAGTTATTGTTTTACGAGAGCTACTGTCATCTCTCGGCATGCACCTTGGGGTTCGTGATCGTCGTCGAATCCTAATCGCCCCCGGAACACTAAAGATTTAGCTCAGTACGGCAGTTCCAGCAAGTTTAGACAGCACAATATCTGGCTGGTTCCGAGGCTATTTCAGGCAATTATTGAAGAAGCTCGTGATCCTTGGGGAGCTGTTTAACAATCCAGAGAATCAGCCGGTGCTTCATTCCCGGGCCATTTTCCTTATCTTCTGGCAGAGGCGTAATCAGCTTATCTTTCACCAGAAGGCGGTAAATACACTCAACCTTATCTTTCGGTGAAATGCCTTTACCAAAGTCTTTGTAGCCCCGGTTGACGGCGAATTGTGTGCCGACACTCAGGGCTAGTTTGAGTAACTGGGCTTCATTCTTATGCTTTTTCATTGACGCACTGTCTCAGTAACCGGTTATGAAAATTTAGCTCAGATTGTCCAGAGCCTGTTCAAGCTGTGCCCAATCACGCTCTTTTTCTGGCAAGCCAAAGCGCAGGCCATCCCGCTCATCCAGTAAACGGGTGAAGATTCCAGAGCCGCATAAATCCTGATGCAGCTTTTCAGCATTACTTACCTTAACGCTGGTGAACAGCAAAGTGCTATCAAGCTTTTCGAATTTCTGGCTTAACAAGTTGTGCAGCCTTTCGCTGGCCTGTTCAAGAAACTGCCGGTTACTCTTTTGCCATGCAAGATCTTTCAAAGCCGCTTTGCCGATTTCCCGGCTTGGTCCCGGCACAGTCCAGGGACCGAGATGTTCCTGCATACAGGAAAGAACTTTTGGCTGAGCCAGCACAAATCCCATACGAATACCGGCAAGGCCGAAGAACTTTCCGATTGAGCGCAACACCACAAGATTCTCCAGTGGCGTTCTGTGGCTGATGCTGAATTCTGGCGTGCAATCCATAAACGCTTCGTCCACAACTAGCCAGGCATTACGTTCAGCTAAAACGGTGTGCCAATCCATTAGTGCTGAGACATCAACCCGATGTCCGGTCGGATTATTTGGATTGATCACCAGCACTACATCAGCTTTATCCAATTGGTCTGCAGTAGGCTCGCCATTGTAGAGAAGGACTTCATAACCATGCTTTTCCCAGGCATGGCGGTGCTCACGGTAACCGACGGAAGGAATAGCAACTGTTCTACTTTCAGGGAAAAGCTGCCTGCGAACCAGGGGCAAAGATTGAATAGCCGCCTGAGAACCGGCAACAGGAAGCAACGAAGAACACTGAAAGTATTCACACGCTGCTTCTACCAAACCATCGTCATCTTCAGGCAGGCGATTCCAGGCAGTCACCGGAATATCCGGCACCGGATAACACCGGGGATTCACTCCGGTGGATAAATCCAACCATTGCTCAAGTGGGATATTGTATTTATGAGAGGCTTCCCGCAGCTTCCCTCCGTGGGTGAGCATAAGGTTATTTATCCAGAGAAATATCGATGATGGAGTGGCCGCGATTATCCTGACGAATAGCTCCGGTCTTCACAGCGATAGGTGCCGAGAAGCAAGGCCCATCAACAACCAGGCTATGGAATTCACCATCTTCGGCTGTTGGGCAGATACCAAGGGCTTCAATCTCATCGGCCAGTTCTGGAGTCATAATACGACCGAGATATTTTTCATCCATCTGCTCATATTTCACACTGACAATCATGGTTTTAAACCCTGCTGCCAGAACATCATCCAGAAGCTGTCGGCGTGGGTATTGCCAGAGTGGGAAACGAGGTGTGATTTGTGCTTCACCAGTTACCCGATCCAGCCACACTTTGTGAATATCCAGATCAATGTCGCCAAATACAACACTTGTCGCCGAGAACCGTTCCTGAGATTCCCGCACAACATCTTTCATGTGGGTTTCATAGCTGCCGCGGGGAACGGCACGAAACATAACAGGCACACCCAAAGCGTCTGCCTGAGCCTGAATAATATCTCTGTGCAAACCGTGAGAACTGGTGTGTTCACCGGTCTCATCCAGCATGGTGTAAATCGCAGAAGTTTTACCACCCTGTTCCTTCGCCATCCAGTAAGCAAAACAGGCATCCTTACCACCACTCCATGAGGTAATGAACGGTTCATCACTCTGGGGGAATGTGGCATCTGGCATTACGTTCGGGATGAATGTCGACATAGCTGTACGCCTTGGGTGTATTGGCTTGGAATAAGAGATGGTATCAGCTGTGGAGACCCAGCCTATTGTGGGTCTCCACACTTCCTGAACAGAAGTTTTCAGGCAGGCAAATTACATAGCGTTATGGAAAATACGCTCGATGTCGGCCTTGGTTCCACGACAAGGGTTGGTCAGAGCACAGGCATCCTTCATAGCGTTGGCGGCCATGGCAGGAATATCTTCTTCACGTACACCCAACTCTTTCAAACTGGTTGGCATACCCACTTCAGTCAGCAGTTTGCAGATACGCTTGATGCCTTCCACACCGGCAGAGTTATGTTCCATTCCGCGCACATGGCAACCCATGTAGTAAGCAATGTCAGACAGGCGCTTGGAACGGCACTTCATATTGAACGCCATAACGTGTGGCAACAGCACAGCATTACATACACCGTGAGGCAGGCCATACATACCGCCCAGCTGGTGAGCCATTGCGTGAACATAACCAAGGCCAGCATTGTTAAAGGCGACACCTGCCATAAACTGGGCACAGGCCATCTGGTCACGGGCTTCCAGATCACTGCCATCTTCAACGGCGCGTGGCAGATACTGCATGATCATTTCGATAGCTTTGGTTGCTACCGCATCAGTCATTGGGTTGGTGTTGGTGGAGACATAAGCCTCAATGGCGTGAGTCAGAGCATCCATACCGGTAGCCGCTGTCAGGCTTGCGGGCATGCCCAGCATCAGTTGAGGATCGTTTACGGAAATGGATGGCGTAACGTGGGGATCAACAATCGCCATTTTCACCTTGGTTTCTTCATTAGTGATAATGCAGAAACGGGTCATTTCAGAAGCGGTACCAGCTGTAGTGTTGATGGCTACCAAAGGCAGAGCTGGTTTTGTGGACTTTTCCACACCTTCATAGTCGGCAATAGAGCCACCATTAGTGGAGAGCAGAGCAATTGCTTTTGCACAGTCGTGAGGAGAACCGCCACCAAGAGAGATCACAAAGTCACAGTTCTGCTGACGCAGTTTCAACAGACCTTCATTCACGTTAGCAGTTGTTGGGTTTGGCTGAACACCGTCGTACACAACGGTAGCAATGCCGTACTTTTCCAGGGTTTTGGTAACAGTTCCAACAATGCCCACTTTGTTGAGCATGGCATCGGAAACCACCAGACCTTTGCGATGCCCCATAGCACCAACACGCTTGGCAGCACGTTCAAGACAACCACTACCCAACAGGTTGATGGTTGGCATCATGATGCTCTTTTCAGGCTTGACCGCCAGCTCTTCTGGGAAGGTCATGTGACTTTCTTCTGCAAGCTTCTGTTCAATATCGCTCAGCGCAGTAGAAACTGCAGCTGGGATAGCAGCAGGAGCCACTTCCGCTGGAGCAACAGTTTGAGCAGGAGCTTCAACAGTTGCTGCAACTTCTGCAGAAGTTTCACCGTAATTCACCAGAATGCCTTTGTGCTTGGCCAGGTCCTGGGCACCTGGAGTCAGGATTTGTCCGGGCGCAACCTGCAGAACTCCATTAACGCAGAAGTCCTCAAGGTTGTTTTTGGTAATCAATTTTTTCTTCTGAGACATGTCCGATCATATCCTCACAGCATTAAACTTCGTTCCTGAGCGTTTTTACATTGCCCAATAACGAAAGAACGGCCCGAAGGCCGTTCAAAAATTCCAATTATCAGACTCGATCAACGTGAAGTTCTTTTTCACGGATAAAGTCATTTGCCAAGGGAGTCAGCAATGCTTTCTCTGTAACGGCAAAACGGGTGTAGCCCTGCTCACTGCCTTTACGCAGATCGCGTTCGCTAACCACGCGCTTTTCAATAATTAAAGACCGTGTGCATTCCTGCTTTTGAGGTGCTGCTTCTACTTTCTCAGCAGCCACAGTGGCTTCAACAACCGGCTCTGCAACTACGCCCTCGGTGTTGCCTTGGAGGGCTTGTTCCAGAGAGTCAGCAGCAACAACTTCCATGCCATAGCTGATCAGCGTCTGTTCCTTTTCCTGGAACAGCTGGTAGAACGCAGGCTTGGCTGTTTCCTTGAAGCGACGGTAAGCAATACCCTCTTCAAGAATGTAAACGGTTTTGCCCAGCATCAGTGATTCAACAATCACACAGCCGTCGTTGCCGCGTTCAAGGCCAATGGCCATTTCACCCAGCAGTTTGTTTGGCAGGCTGGAAACAACTACGTGATCAAAATCAGCAGCGCTTGCCTGATCAATATCTTTCAGGAAAGAAACATCAAAGCACTCATCCAAAACAGTGTTGTCGAAGTTGTCGCCAACAACCAGCACACTTTGACGGTTAACAGGTTTAGGCTGCGGGGCTTCAGCATTCAACAGCTGCTCCATCACACGCTTTGAAATCAGCTCAATCAAAGCTTCCGTATTCATGCCGTATTTTCCTTTTCAATCGCCTCAATAGCACTGATAGCAATGCCCAGAGGAGTCACGAGGAATGGATTCTTTGGTTTGCGGGTGCGCACGCCAGTTTGCTTTTCAACAACGTCTTCGAAGTCCGGCAAACAAGTGGTACCACCTACAAGGAAGATGTCGTTTACGTCGTAACCCTGAATGTGGTTGTGAACAATGCTGCCCATTTTCTCAATCACCGGGCGCACGATAGACACCACTTCGCGATGATTCTTTGGGTTTTTCTTGAACTCTTCCGCTTCTTCAAAGGTCTTGCCGTAGTTACCAGCCAGAACCAGAGACAGGTGAGTTCCGCCAGTCGCTTCGTCCATGGTGTAAACAACATCGCCATCTTTAAAGATGGAAAGACCGGTTGTGCCACCACCGATATCAACAACGGCGCCGTTGCGAATATTCAGAACACAGTTGGCAGCGGTTGGCTCATCCAGCATGTTCACAACATCCATACCTGTGCTCTCAACAATGTAACGATGAGATTTGCACTCGGATTCCGGAGTGTTGGAAGGCATAGCGATAGCCGCTTTGGTGAGCGCAACATCCAGACGGGTTTCAAGCTTTTCCTTCAGCTCACGAACAATACGCAGCGCGCCGATATAATCGACAACCACGCCGTCCTTGAGTACCTGGGCAAACTGCATTTCGGTAGCAACTGGTTTGCGATCCTTATCCAGAACCACAAGCACGATATAAGCGGTACCAAGGTCAACGCCGACAACCAGATCATCAGCACTGCTGAACTCACCGGTTTTGGTCAGGCTGTCTTCCACAGCCTGAATCATGGCGTCTGCCCGTTCAGCCTGGTAGTTGCTCTCTTCTAAAGAGCTACTCTCTTCAATAGAGTCAGTGTGATGATCTGACATGACTTACTTCCTGCGAACCTATTCGATTAGTGAACCAGTTCGCCGTTGGTGCCAGGCGCCAGTTCTACAGCGTTGGCTTCGTCGTAATCAATGTGCATGGCAAGCGCGAAAGAGTCCTTAACCCGAACCACAACATTGTGGAAAGTTACCGGACGATCGCCGCCTACCTTGATACTCACCTGCTGCTTGTCTTCAACACCCATGCGGGCAGCATCAGCAGTGGTCATATGAATATGGTTACGGGCAACAATTACACCCTGCTGAATACGGGAAACACCTTTAGGGCCAACCAGAACCAGGCCTGGAGTGTTGGTAATGTCACCGGATTCACGGATAGGTGCTTTAACACCAATAGTGCGCGCATCTGTACGGGAGATTTCAACCTGAGAGTCAGGGCGAGCAGGGCCAAGCACCGCAACATTCTGGAAAGAACCTTTTGGCCCAATAATGGACACACGCTCTTCACACAGGTATTGCCCAGGCTGAGACAGTTCACGCTTTGGAGTCAGCTGGTAGCCTTCACCGAACAGAAGATCCACATCCGCCTGAGACAGATGTACATGACGGGCGGATGCTTCAATAGGAACCAGATGGGCTCCATTCATTTCAGCAACCACCTTGTTGATAATCTGCTTAATCTGCTGCTCGGAAATATTCATAAGTTAAATCTTTTTCAGTACTTGTATGTTTTCGGAGCCACTTCGGTCTGATTCTGTTCATCCAGCATCAGGGCATAAACTCTGTCGGAAAGCTGGTTCAGTGCTTCAACAACATCGTCCCGGTTTGTCTTCATTTCCTGCCGGTAGCAGCGAATTGCAGCCAGTTCTGTTTCACGAATGCGGGCACGGAGCCGGTTCAGGCTCACAACAATGCGGCCCATGGAAGCATCTGCGAGTTCTTTCCCGGAAACAGAATCAATGTGTTTGCGCAGTTCATCTTTGCTCATACCCACAATGCTCTGGATATCAACCGGTGAACCGAAGACATGGGCTCGCAGCAATGTGCGAACACCATCAAGAATTTGTTGCAGCGTGTCGTATAACGCTGTCTTTCCCGCATCCTGACATTCAACCTGGGCAACCAGAAGGTCGGCTTGCACAAGATCCATCTGGCCTGCAAAGGCTACGCGGGAATCTGTTTTGGAAACGATGGTTTTCTGTTGAGCAGAGCCGGTAAGACTCTTATCAATCACTGTCATATGAACCGGCTTGTTCTCGAAAGAACCGCCTGTCTGTTCACAGACAAAACGCGGAGCGGCAGGTTTTACATCAGCAGTTTTAACAGCAAAAGCCGCAGTGGTATTTTCTTCGGCAGAGGATTGAGGTTCAGATTGCTTTGGACCGGGAGTTCCACCCACGATCAATTCAATACTTTTATCCTGAAGAAACTGCCGGGCAGAAGGAGTGATAATGTCCCGCTGCTCTACGCAATAGCTGTTGAAAGGTGCCTTGCGATATTCACTGCGAATACGTGCTTCGGTAACAACCGCCATGCCTGTTCCTGAATCAACAATTAAACAGCCGGAATCGGCTTAAACGACAACAACCGGGAACTGCAAAAACAGTTCCCGGCTATCACATCCGAATTACTCAGCCTTGGCAGCTGGCAGGATGGTTTCAACTTCACCGTGAGGACGTGGGATAACGTGTACGGAGATCAGGTCGCCAACACGCTCAGCAGCAGCAGCGCCAGCGTCGGTAGCAGCTTTAACAGCGCCAACGTCACCACGAACCAGTACAGTTACCAGGCCGCCACCGACCTGCTCTTTACCAACCAGAGTTACGTTGGCAGCTTTAACCATGGCGTCAGCAGCTTCGACAGCGCCAACCAGACCTTTGGTTTCGATCATGCCCAGAGCGTTGGAGATAGCCATTTTATGTACTCCTGAATGTTCCATCACATTCGTTAGTCGAGGAGCCGGTGTTACCAGCCCCTTTCGAGGTCAAAAACAAATAACAGTTACAGAGCTTTCAGCTGTTCGATAACGAGGCGGGTAATCGCTTCGATATCAATTTCAGTGGAAGCAGCTGGCTGAGTTTCAGAACCAGACAGTTCTTCGGGCTCAACCAGCCCGTAAGCGACATAACGCTTGGTAAACAGGTTCAGCGGGGTCACGTTGTCGGAGGTAGAAGAACCACCAACACTGCCACAACCCAGAGTGAACGCAGGCGCCAGACCAGTTGTTGCACCAACACCACCGTGAGTAGATGGGGTGTTGATAACCAGACGGGAAACAGGCTTCTTCAGGGCGAATTCACGAACCAGAGCATCGTTCTTGGTGTGAATAGCCAGAGTGTGACCTGCGCCTTCGTAGTTGAGCAGCTCCAGACACAGTTCGCATGCGTCGTGGGCATCGCTCACACGATAGAAGCCCAGCAGCGGAGACAGCTTTTCCCAAGAGAATGGGAACTTCTTGCCAACATTGCTGCGAGCCTGTTCAGCAACCAGAACGCGGGTAGATGCAGGAACTTCTATTCCAGCCATATCCGCAATGACAGTGGCAGCCTTACCAACAATCTTCGCGTTCAAACCACCGCGCTGATTCACCAGAACTTTTTCAACTTTGGGGATTTCAGCTTCGTTCAGGAAGTAGCAGCCCTGAGCGATCATTTCTGAACGTACTTCGTCAGCAATTGCGTGTTCAGTCACAACGTGCTGCTCGGAAGCGCAGATGGTGCCGTTATCAAAGGTCTTACCAGTGATAACGTAGTGAACGGCTTTTTTGACATCAGCAGAACGTTCGATGAATGCAGGAACGTTACCAGGACCAACACCCAGAGCTGGTGTGCCGGAGCTGTATGCCGCACGAACCATGGCAGAACCACCGGTGGCCAGGATGATGCCTGTGTCACGGTTCTTCATCAGTTCGGAAGTGCCTTCCAGAGTTGGAACAGCCATTACGTTCACCAGATCTTCTGGTGCACCCTGACTGGCCAGAGCGCCGCGCAACAGATCAACTGTGCGGGTGATAGCTTTCAGTGCAGCGGGGTGAGGGCTGACAACAATGGCATTACCGGCCTTGATGGAAATCATGGCCTTGTAAATGGCAGTGGACGTTGGGTTGGTAGAAGGCACCAGACCAGCAACTACACCGAAAGGTACAGCCACTTCCATCATCTTGTTTTCGTTGTCTTCGGAAATTACACCGACAGTTTTCATGTCTTTGATGTAATCCCACAGAATATCGCTGGCTAACAGGTTCTTGGTAACCTTGTCTTCAACCTTGCCGAAGCCGGTTTCTTCAACAGCCATTTCTGCGAGTTCACGAGCGTGTTGCTTGGCAACATCGGCCATGGCCTTAACCAGGGCATCTACTCGTTCCTGGCTGTAATCAGCCAGGATCTGCTGTGCAGCTTTCGCCTTACGCAGCAGCGTGCGTACGTTCTGTACAGACAGCAGATCTTTATCTAAAAGTTCCAATGTCAAAGCTCCAACTTACTTCAATTTGCCCTTAGCGTGCTGCCTTGTGATAGGCAACAATGGCTTTCACCAGCTCTTCCTTTTTCGCGAACTTGATCTGGTTCTTACTCATTTCAAGTCCTGGAAGCTGTCGGGCCATATTTCTGAGTTCGACAGTCCGGTATGTACGCAACTGTTCTGCGGTCAGCGGCTGCTCGGAAGCTTGTTCAGCTTCAGGTACAGTCGCTTCCTGAATGGCAGAGGTTTCAGTTTCAGATGCAGGAGCTTTTGTGTCCTTGACATCTGTCACTTGCTCAACCGTTTTTTCGTCCTGTGCCTTGTCTGTATTGATCTCAGACACGTCCGGCGTTTCCTGAACAACAGGAGTGCTGTCTTGTGCAGGAATTTCTTCCTGTACAGGTACAGTGTCTTCTGTGGTTTCTTCTACAGCGGCAGAAACAGGAGTGGGGTCAAGCAGGTCGGCAACATCGCCTGCAGGGCGGGCGATGACGTGGGTAGACACAACTGTGCCTACCCGGTCAGCAGCAACCGTTCCTGCTTCGATGGCAGCCTTGGTGGCGCCTACATCACCGCGAACAATCACGGTCACGAGACCACCACCAACCTTTTCCATACCAGTCAGCTCAACGTTTGCTGACTTTACGCACACATCGGCGGCTTCCACGGCAGCAAGATAGCCAATGGTTTCAATGAAACCGGCAGCCTGCTGCCGTTTTGATGACGTAGTCATGGTTGCCACCTACCTAATGCGAAATCAGAAGTGCTTGGGGTTTTCAGCAACAAACTTCACAGCGTCTGCGAATGCGTCACAGGCTGCCTTACAGGCAGACTGGGAACCAGTCAGCAGAGCACCGCCGAAGTTGGTTTCAGAAGGAGGCTCAAACAGTTCGCACAGAGTTACGTCGGCAGCTTTCAGAGCAGCGTCCAGACCGTACATTGCTTCCAGAGGAGGCGCGATCAGGTAAGCCAGAGGCTCGCCTTCTTTGATGCCAGCCATATCGGCCAGGAAGCTGCCAGTACGGGAGATGCACTGTGCGTAGTACGCGATGCTGTCATCTTCGTTGGCGCTGTAGAAAGCGAATTCGTTTTCGATGCAGTCGATAGCAACGTTCAGGCCGCTGCGAACTTCTGCAGGGCTTGGGCCAGCCAGCATACCGATAACTTCACCGGCCAGCTGAGTGTTGGCGTTAGCAGCACCACCGTAGAAGCTCTTACCCAGAGTTACGGAAACTTCCGCGTTCTTGGTAGCTTCGTCCAGTGCGCAGTAAGTAACGTCGTCACAGTCTGCGGTCAGGATACCGAGGCTCTTCCAACCCTTTGGCATACCCAGCTTCTCAGCCATTTTGGCATCGACGTTGGGAATCATTTTAACGGCCAGTACACCGGCGCCGAGGCGATCACCTTTCATGATTGTTCTCTCTCAGATTACAGTTTCAGATCAACACCGGAACACTTGTTCTCGAACATCTTCTTAACGATGTTGGAGATGTGTGCGCCAGCCTCAGCAGCGGGAGTACCGCGGCGGTGAATGTTGGAGATAACGGTACGACCAGCTTCTGCCATCGCAACCTTACCTTCGTAGGTCATGTAGCAACCCATGGACTCACCAGTCGCCAGCCCTGGACGCTCACCAACCAGCAGTACGGTTGTCTTGGCACCAGTCAGCTCGGTGATGTGGTCCATAGAACCTACGCGGCCGAACTTAACGAAGATGGTGTCACCGATGCTGTAACCGTAACCTTCCAGACCCTGCTTCAGAGCAGGCAGGATGTTGCGCAGGTTGGCGGTGATAGCGGAAGAAGACAGGCCGTCAGCGATAACGATCTGAACGTCTGGGTTCTTCTTGCACTTGGACTTAACCAGCTCAGCACTTTCGTCGTTCAGCAGACGACCCAGGTCTGGGCGGGTTACGTACATGTCTTTGTCTTCAACACGAGTCTGAACGGATACCAGACCGAACTCGTCAACAAATTCCTGAGGAACTTCGTTGAATACCGCGTCGATAGCCACAGCGTGGTCAGCGCGGAAGCGCAGCATGCTTTCTGTGGTGTAACGAGAACCTGCGCGGCCAATACCCAGACGAGCTGGAGTCTTAGCCTTGAGCTTCAGGTACTCAGCCTTGTTCTCTGCGTTTTCAACCGCAAAGTACTCAGACATTTCTACTGCAGTGATATCTGGCAGATCAGCGTCTGCAACATCAGCAGTCTGGGTAGCAACCTGAGCAGCAACGGCTTCAGCAACAGCTGCGCCCTGCTTGTCTTCGTCCAGATTGATTTCCTGAAGGACTTTGCCAATCAGGTTTTTCAGTTCATTTTCAGAAATCATTCGAACCTGCTCCTTACTTCAGGAAAATGGAGCCGTCGCCGGCTTTTGGAGTCAGACGACCGTTTTCCATGATGCCCATACGCTCACACCATTGTTCGAACTCGCGAATAGGACGCTTGTCGAAGATGTCACGCATAGTGGCAACGTCGTGGTAACCAGAGGTCTGGTACATCAGCATGATGTCGTCACCAGATGGGATACCCATGAAGTAGGTGCAGCCAGCAGCGGTCAGCAGAGTCATCAGAGACTCGTTGTCGTTCTGGTCAGTCTTCATGTGGTTGGTGTAGCAAGCGTCAACACCCATTGGCAGGCCGTGCAGCTTACCCATGAAGTGATCTTCCAGACCTGCACGGATTACCTGCTTACCGTCGTACAGGTACTCAGGTCCGATGAAACCAACAACGGTGTTTACCAGGAATGGGTTGTAGCGACGGGCGAAACCGTAGCAACGAGCTTCCATGGTCACCTGGTCAGCGCCGTGGTGCGCTTCGGAGGAAAGTTCGGAACCCTGGCCAGTCTCGAAGTACATTACGTTCGGACCAGTACAGGTGCCCTGCTTCAGCATCATGTCCTGAGCTTCAGCCAGGTGCTTGGCTTCGAAACCAAAGGCTTCGTTACCTTTCTGGGAGCCAGCGATAGACTGGAAAATCATGTCAGCTGGAGCGCCACGCTCAACAGCTTCCATCTGGGACAGTACGTGTGCCAGTACGCAGTTCTGAGTAGGAATTTCCCAGCGCTGCTTAATTTCTTCAAACTGGTGCAGGCAGCGGTAGATGCTGTCTGTGGTGTCGTCTACAGGGTTCAGACCAACAACCGCGTCACCGATACCGTAGGACAGGCCTTCCAGAGTTGCGATACGGATACCGTCAACATCATCAGTGGTGTGGTTAGGCTGCAGACGGGCAGACAGAGTGCCCTTACGGCCGATAGTGGTGTTACAGGTCGCCAAAACCTCGATCTTGCTTGCAGCGTAGATCAGGTCAGCGTTGGTCATCAGTTTGGCAACCGCAGCGATAACTTCGGAGGTCAGACCGCGGCTCTTGCGCAGGATCATGTCACCAGTGGTGTTGTAATCCAACAGCCATTCGCGCAGTTCGGCGATGGTCCAGTTCTTGATCTCGTCGTAGATGCGCTCGTTGATGTCGTCCTGGATGATCCGGGTAACTTCATCTTCCTCGTAGGACACTACGGGGTTGTTACGCAGATCGGAAACCAGCAGCCGGGAAAGAACATCCTTAGCGGCAACCATTTCGGTAATGGATTCAGCGGCTACACCCGCCAGTACGTCGCCAGAACGCTTTTCGTTGGCCTTGGCGAGCACTTCCTTGATGCTGGAAAAGGAATATACCTTTCCAAACAGCTTGGTTTTCAGAAGCATGAGACAGCCTTTGCCTTGTTAGAAGACATCTGCACAGCAATTAGGCAATGGCAGTGCAGAATTAATGATGAAACTGGTGACAAAGACTAAAGGAAAGGTATGGGGGCATTTTTGATGTGCATCAGAGAGGCTTACAGGAGAACCGTTGACTGAAATCAATAAGGATCGATTACAAATAAAATCACTTTCAAAAACTGACTTATCTCATGTTTCCTGATTTGCTGATCTTTTTTAGGCATAGATAAAAACAACAAACTGCCAGCTGATTCAAATCAAGAGTCAACATCCTGCGAACCCTGCCCACTTGATGCGCATCAACAAGCCTTGTCTGCACCTCTATAACATGGCCTGCGTCTACAGATGTTTATCACCTTGCTTCTTCAATCAGGAGATGTTTGCTACCTATGGACGCTTGCTTGAAACCTGACCTCAGCCGAAAGAATCAAGAAGAGATTCTTATGATCGGTCTGGACTTCGGCACAACTACGTCCAGCGCAATGGTTGCCAAAGCACACATCGGCTTGAGCTGCGCCACTGGGCGCATGGGGTTTAGCAGCCCTGAAGTTATCTACCGCTCTGAACCTGTTTTCACTCCCTATAGTAATGACCTGATTCAAGAAAGTGATATCAATCAACTTCTGCAAACGTGGCTTAATGAAAGCGGCTTAAAACCGGAACAACTGTTTTCTGGTGGGGTAATGATTACCGGGCTGGCTGCCCGTAATAATAATGCTGATGTTATTGCCAGAAATGTTCGCTCTTTGTTTGGCGATATTATTGTTGCAACTGCAGATGACCCTTCGCTGGAATCTTGGCTAGCCTTTATGGGAGGGACTTCTGTTCTTTCCCGATTTCATAGTTCAACCCCCATGATCAATCTTGATATTGGTGGCGGTACTACGAATCCGGCATCAGGTATTAATGGGCAGGTTACCTCTACTGGTTGCAGTTATATTGGTGCCCGCCATTTTCGCTTCAAACCCGGAACACGAATTCTTACAGGTGTATCCAGTTTCGGGCAAGAGATTCTTGAAGCCTTACGGATTCCATTAACTCCGGGAGACGATGTTTCTGAATCTGTTATTAATCAAATTGTCGACTTTTATATTGCAGGACTTGTTGCCACGGTAACAGGCGATCGCCGTCTTTTTGAAACACCTGTTGGCACACTCCACGAACAGGTACCGTTTCTTCTGCCCAGTGGAGCCCAAGCAGCTATCACCTACTCCGGTGGTGTTGGAGAACTTCTCTATAAATATGCCAACGGTGAACCATGGCCAGGCACAACTCACTTTGGAGATTTAGGTGTTGATCTGGCTCGCAGAATTGCAGAGCACCCGCTGCTCTCAAAAAACCTGTTAACTCATACACCTGAGAACAGAGGCAGAGCGACAGTTTACGGTTTAACCCTGCATAGCACAGAGATATCTGGCACTACCCACTACATATCAGACATTCAAAGCTTTCCTCTTCAGGATCTACCCATCGTCGCCCGCTTGACTCTGGCTTCCGATAAAGAAGAGATTCATGCAGCTCTGGCCATGACTCACAAAAGCGCCAGAGGAGCTTGCCTGCAAATCACCTGTGGCGCTGAAACCCTTCCTTCTCTTACTGAAATCAAAGCCTTTGGCGCAAGAATGTCGGAGGTGTTGTCTGACACCGAATTTCCACAAAACCTGCCACTGGTTCTGCTGGCACCCGGTGATTACGGAAAAGCCGTTGGCAACTACGTTAGCCGATGGCGCACCTTACCACTTTCACTCACCGTTATTGATGAGGTTCCAGATCGTACCGCTGCGTTTGTGAATGTCGGCAAACCCAGCTTTCAAATTATTCCCGTCTCTTTTTACGGCATGCAATAACACGAACCAAAAATATCTTGATAAGGAGATTTCTCCGTGGCCCTGAAACTGACACCGCTCAACCAGATACCTGTTCCAACGCCAAAGGCTGATGAAACCTATACCATCACCATGCTGGATCGGGATTACAGATTTACCGGTCTGAAAGCTCTGCTTGGTGCTGCAGACCTGGAAAAATCCGGTGATCGTAACGCAGGCTTG
The DNA here is from genome assembly GCF_058148445.1 of Parendozoicomonas sp. 2304DJ65-17. NCBI lineage: Bacteria > Pseudomonadati > Pseudomonadota > Gammaproteobacteria > Oceanospirillales > Endozoicomonadaceae > Parendozoicomonas > Parendozoicomonas sp. 2304DJ65-17. The sequence goes on along the minus strand of NZ_JBYVJV010000006.1, from coordinate 287,944 downwards.
CATGCCAAAAATGAAGTTGAGCGGGAAGCAGCTCGCGCCATTCTTTCAGACATGACGCTGCAACATATCTACGACAACCCACTTGTCGATGATAACGGAGAAATCGATTCTGTTATGCGCGTTAACTACGACATTGATATGTCTGTATTTAACGACATTGCTGCCATGACAGTGGGTGAACTGAAAGATCACCTTCTGGATGCGACACCAGAGCAGGCCTGCAGAATTGGTTTTGGTATGACGGGTGTTATGGTGGCGGCAGTCACCAAAATCATGGACGTCCATGATCTGATATTCGCCACCCGTAAAATTCGCAGGCCTACAAAAGTCAGAACAACTCTGGGCATGCCCAACACCCTGAGCAGCCGGGTTCAACCAAACCACCCAACTGATGACCTGACTGCGATTACTGCCCAGGTTTATATGGGTCTTTCTATGGGTAATGGCGACCTTCTGCTTGGCCTGAACCCTGCTGAAGACACCATCGATAACATCAGCAAATGCCTGCACCAGTTTGACAAGATTCGCAGAGAGACCGGAGCTCCCACACAAATCTGTGTGTTGTCCCATATCAAAACCCAGCTGGAATGCTTGAAAACCGGTGCCCCTGTTGAAGTTATTTTCCAGTCCCTCGCTGGCACTGACGCGACGCTGGTTGATGAGTTTGATGTCACCGTCGATGTTCTGGATGACGCCTGCCGAATCATGATGGAAAGCGGTCCTCTGGTGAAAGAAGGTGCCAAACACACCATGTACTTTGAAACCGGCCAGGGTTCAGAGTTCAGCTACGGCAAACACAACGGCATTGATATGGCGACAACCGAGGCACTAACTTACGGCCTCTGTCGTCGATATGAACCTTGCATGGTCAACAACGTGACTGGCTTTATCGGGCCTGAAACCCACGCAACCAACCATGAGTGCATTTACTCCAGCTTGCAGGATCACTTTATGGGCAAGCTGATTGGCCTGCCTATGGGCATGGCGCCCTGCTATACCCTGCATGCGGATATCACCATGGAAGGCCAGCAGATGGCGACTTCCCTGCTCACTGCTGCAGGTGCTAACTATTACATGGACGTGTACCTCGGTGCTGACCGGATGCTGGCTTACTTTGATACCAGCGGCCACGATGACCAGACCCTGAAAGAACTCTACAACTGCAAACCTACTCCAGAGTTTTACCAGTGGTGTCTGGAAAAGGGCATTTATAAGGAAGACCGCACCGGCACTATGAGCCGGGGAGAAAACTGGGGTAACCCAAGAATCTTCTGTCAGTCTGATGAAGAGTTCCAAACGCTTATGGAGTCCGTTCCTCAAAACTACGGTTTCCAGAAGAGTGACTTCCAGAAAGGGCAAACTGAGCAGGCTGGCAAGATGCCAACCGCAGGCCCACGAATGAAGAACGCTGTTGCCCGTGAGCTGCGCAGTAATATTGCTATTGCTCGTGAAGCTGCACGTTCACTCATTCGCTTAGAGGAATTTAAAGACTATAACTTCCGCCAGTTCGACTCTCTGGCAGGCTCAATTGATGAACATCACAATGCGCCAGACAGCGGTGCCGAGCTGAGCCCGGAAAGCCTGAGCAAACTCACCAAGGAAAATAACGATATTCAGATCGTTGTTACCGACGGCCTTTCTGCAGAAGCGGTTCATCATAATGTTCCCGATATGCTTCCTGTGCTGGAAGATGGCTTACGCGCGAACGGTTATTCGTTAGGGCAAACCATTGTTGTTCCACATGGCCGGGTAAAACTCTCTGAATCCATTGCTCAGGCAGTGAATTCAAAGCTGGTTGTTATTCTGCTTGGAGAGCGCCCCGGAGGAGATGCTCGTTCCTCACGCTCTATGTCTGCCTATATGGTATTAAATCTGGGTGATGGAACTCTGAGACAAAAAGCTATCGAGTTCTCCGGCACAAGTAATACTGAATTTGAAGATACTGTGGTGAATAATATTTATCATGGTGGTATCCCACCTGTAGAGGCTGGGGCTCTGGTTGCCGAGAAATGCCACCAGATTATGACTCACCAGGCAGCTGGCAATCGTTTGAACAGTCTTCTTGGACAAACTCCTGCCAACATCAAGTCTGATAAACCGGTAATTAACAGTGTTTCTGATGGCGCATTTGATTTTGGTAAGAAACGCCTGATCTGTGAAGCTGATCTGAAACAACTGATAAAAGACGGCCTTAATGAAATTCTGGTTTCCCGCAGAACAATCATTACTCCAATGACTCAGGATTTATTGAAACAACACAAGGTCAAAGTGACATTTAACGACCCGGTTCATTAAGCTCTTAGTTTTCAAACCCATAAACACCCTCTTTTACTGAGGGTGTTTTCTTTTATGATCTAGCGCAATTCAGCCCTTCCCCCGCAAAACTGACGCAAATCAAAAAAGCCCAAAGTGTCGGTATCTGCCCTTGAGGGAAGTCACAACCAGCCCGTAGTCGTCTTGTTAGCCTTCCTCACTATTAACCGGAGCTCAGTTTCAGCTCCATAAAAAAGCGTCTTAACTGCAGACACACGAGGGCACTATGAGCCTTAACGATATCATCCTCTACGTAATGGTAGGTTTCATGGTGCTTGGCGCCGTGGACAAAATGCTGGGCAACAAGTGGGGCTACGGCGAACAGTTTGAAGAAGGCTTCATGGCCATGGGGGCTCTGGCACTGGCTATGGTCGGTGTGGTTTCCCTGGCACCTGTTCTGAACACTGTACTGACTCCTCTGGTTGCACCTCTGTATCAAGCTCTGGGTGCCGACCCAGCCATGTTCGCAGGTACTCTGCTGGCTAACGATATGGGCGGTTTCCCTCTGGCTCGCGCCATGACTGAAAACGCTGACGTTGCTAACTTCTCCGGCCTGATCCTCGGTGCAATGATGGGCCCAACCATCGTATTCACCATCCCTGTATCTCTGGGCATCATCAAGAAAGAAGACACCAAGTTCCTGGCTCGTGGTGTTCTGATCGGTCTGACCACTATCCCTCTGGGTTCTTTCGTTGGTGGTCTGGCTGCTGGCTACGACATGGGTATGATCCTGATCAACCTGGTACCAATCATCATTGTTGCCGGCGCTATCGCTCTGGGTCTGAAACTGATCCCCAACAAAATGATCAGCGGTTTCGAAATCTTCGGTAAGGGTGTGGTTATCGTGATCACTGCAGCTCTGGCCGCTATCGTTATTGAAACTCTGACTGGTGTTGTAATCATCCCAGGCATGGCTCCAATCTCCGAAGGTATCGAAATCATCGGTGCAATCGCCATGGTACTGGCTGGCGCATTCCCAATGGTTCACTTCATCACCACCAAGCTGAACAAGCCTCTGATGGCTCTGGGCCGCTCTCTGGGCATGGGTGAAACCGCTGCTGCTGGTCTGGTTGCTTCCCTGGCTAACAACATCGCTATGTTCAACATCATGAAGGATATGGACGACCGCGGTAAGGTAATCAACGTTGCTTTCGCCGTAAGTGCTTCCTTCGTATTCGGTGACCACCTGGGCTTCACCGCTGCCGTAAACAGCGACATGATCTCCGCTGTTGTTATCGGCAAGCTGGTTGGTGGTATCTCCGCTCTGGCTCTGGCTATCTTCATCACTCGCGACATGAAGAGTGAAGAAAAAGCTTCTGAAGCCAAGACTGCACAAGCCTAATCAGGTTCTGTGACCAGCTCACGCTGAAGATAAAAAAGGCTGCCGGTTTTGCCGGCAGCCTTTTTGCCATTTTATCCCAGGCCCTATTTCTCTAGCTCTTTAGCCTGGAAATAGAGAGTTAAAGAAAGAGAACCGCACAATCGAAGGTTGTCATGAAAGAAGAGATTCTAAGTGCCGGTGTAGATATCGGCACATCCACTACCCAGCTGGTCTTTACGCGCATCCAGATTGAGAACGTTTCTCCGGGTGCGATGATTCCGAAAATCGTTATCGTAGATCGCACCGTTATCTATCGCAGTGAAGTGTATTTCACACCTCTGCTCTCCCCTACCATGATTGATGCTGCCAAGGTCAAAGAACTGATTGAAGGCGAATTCCGCAAAGCCCATATCAGCCCTAACGACATTGATACCGGCGCAGTAATCATCACCGGTGAAACAGCCCGCAAAGAGAACGCCAAACAGGTTGCTGAAATGCTCAGTACTTTTGCTGGTGACTTTGTTGTGGCAACCGCAGGCCCTGATCTGGAAAGTATTATTGCTGGTAAGGGTGCAGGTGCCGCGCAGCATTCTGACGAAAAGAATATCACTGTCGCCAACCTGGATATCGGCGGTGGTACGACAAACATTGCGGCGTATCGGGTTGGTGAAGTTATCGACACGACCTGCCTCGATATCGGCGGCCGCCTGATCAAGTTTGAAAAGGGTGGTACAGAGGTTACTTACATCTCTGAGAAATGGGCTGAAATGACCCGCCGTATGGGAATGCCGGTTAAAATTGGCGACATTCTCAACCGCTCTCAGATTGATCGTATCGTCGATAAGATGGTCACCATTCTGGAAGAATCTGTTGGACTGCGCCCGGCAACAGAAGACCTCGAATTTGTTGTTGGTCGTGGCACATCCGCTATGAAAACCAACGATTACACCATTGATAAACTCACCTTCTCTGGTGGTGTTGCCGTTCATGTTTATGATCAGGACAGCTCTGCCAGTGATTATGAGTATGGTGATCTGGGCGTTCTGCTTGGCCGTGCAATTAAGAAGTCTCCTCTGGTTACTGGCATTGCCCAATACGAAGCGGTAGAAACCATTCGTGCAACGGTTATTGGTGCGGGCTCACACGCTACTGATATCAGCGGCAGCACCATCAACTTTACCCGTGATGTTTTCCCTCTGAAAAATGTTCCGGTTCTGCGCCTGAGCGTCAAGGACGAAAAACAACCCATGAGTGAGATGGCCGGAATCATTCGGGACAAACTGAATTGGTTTAACCTGGAAACCGGCTCCCAGCATGTTGCTTTGGGAATGAAAGGGCCGAAGATGCCTGAGTTCAGCTACGTGCAGGAACTGGCTGATGCAATTATTGAAGGCATGGACAGCATGATCCAGCTTGATCAGCCTTTAGTCGTAGTGGTGGAAGAGGACTTCGCCAAAGTTCTGGGACAAACCATTGAAGCCAAGCTACGCATCAAAAAGATCCGGAAAGATGTTATTTGCCTGGATAGCGTTGAGGTGAAAGACGGGGATTATATTGATATTGGTAAGCCACTGGCTGATGGCACGGTACTGCCGGTGATCGTCAAAACGCTGGTATTTGGCTACTAGCCGATTGATTTTATTAGACTTTTAAATCTCTTTGGGGCTGTTAGGAGTACTAACAGCCCTGTTAGTGATACTGGGTATGTCCTCACTCACAATAACAACAGTCCAAGGAAATGAGGATCTCGCCATGCAACACCTACCTTCAAACACATTATCTGATCTGTGCAATAACTTGTTTTCAGCTATCAGCGAAACCAAGCGTACCGTAATAAAAACAGCCAAGATGGGTGTTGCTCTTTTCTGTGGATACTACGTTGGCTTCTTCAATACAGCAGCCTTGTTCATGGCACCAGTTTTCACTGATCCCAACACCCCAGAGCGTGATAGATATCTGAAGGCTATCGAAGATAACTACACAGAGATTGGAAACAGAATCGTCAAGGTCTGGAACAGCTAATAGCACCAGTGCTTACATACAAAAATGCAGAGGTTTAAGCCTCTGCATTTTCACATCCAACTTAACTTGAGATTTACATCAACTTGTTGAAGAAATCTTCAGTTGGAGAAGCAATAACAGTTTTGTGAATCAACATGCCACCCGCACCGCCAGCAGCATTCACACCTGCATCAACGCCAGCTTTCACGGAAGCCAGTTCGCCAGTCATAACCACGAAAGACTTACCGCCGATAGCCATAGCCAGGCGTACTTCCATGATTTTCACGTCTGCGGCTTTAGCTGCTGCGTCGGCCGCAACAACGGCAGATGCCACGCTGAAGAACTCAAGTACGCCAACTGGGCCGCGCTTATCAACATAAGCTGTGCCCTGCATACCGGCCAGCAGGTCTTCGTGAATGTTAGGAATCACCAGTTCATCAACAATCAGATGACGGCCACACTCACGACCTGCAGCAATAGCAGCGGATACTGCAGACACATCACCGGAAACAATAGCCATATATTTGCCGGGGCAAATTGTTTTGGCTTCTTCCAGCTTAACGGCTGCGGCCTTGGTCATGGCATCAGTCGCTTCCATGCCTTTGGCAATACTGGTGAATTCAAGTAATCCCAGCGCTTTGTTCATGCTGCTTTCCTGCTAATTGTAATACTGTCGCTATCTACGGCGATAACTGCGCCGTTTATGCTGGAATGAATGGTGGAGCCAAGTTTGCCTTCAGGCATTTTAGCGATAACCTGTCCGACCTCTACACGATCGCCGACGCTTACTTTCGGCTCACTGTTGCCGCCAACATGCTGGCACAGAGCCAGGGTGACGGTGTCCGCATCAATTTCCACATGGCTGTGCAGTTCCTGATGATCCCAGCGGGTCAGGTCAAGACGGCTAATCAACTTCTGTGGTGGAGTTTTGCGATGTTCGCGGCCTTCACGGGCAATGATTTCACTGCCGTCGTGCTTGTAGCGAATACCCTTCTCACGCAGCTTGCCAGCAATCAGGAAGTTCACCTGACGAGGATCAATGCCCATTGGACAGGCGTACATTTCACACACGCCGCAACCACAGCAAAGCTGCGCTTCTGCGCAGGATTCATCAATCTCCTGACCATACTTGATAACGTTCATCATCTTGTGTGGGTTCAGGTCGTGACCAATCAGGTAACGTGGGCACTGCTGCGTGCAGTAACCACACTGGATGCAGGCTTTGGCACGGGTAATGATCTGTTCTTCAGTCAGCTGAGAACGTTCAACCAGATAGTGATCCGCAGGAACAACAATCAACGCACCATCAACTTTGGTGATGTGCATTTTGGGAAGCATATCTTTGGTGATAATGCCGCCCATCATTGGGCCACCGCGGATAATTGCGAAGTCACCACGAGTAGTGCCACCAGCAGCTTCCAGACATGCTTCGAAGCTGGTACCAACAGGAACGCGAATCACCCGAGGCTTGTTCACTTCACCAAGAACAGAAACATATTTGTAAGTGACAGGAATATCCTGCGCGGCTTCAAATACGCCAATCATGGTGGCTACGTTAGACACAACACAGCCAACGTGCAGAGGAATGCCACCGGGAGGAACTGAACGACCAGTGACTTCAAATACAGTCATCTGTTCATCACCCGCAGGGTAGAAGTTCTGCAGTTCGAAGATTTCTACCGGTGCGTTCAAACGCTCAATCGCCTGCTTCATGCTGGCGATAGCTTCTTTGTACTTACCCTTTACGGCAACAACGGCTTTTTCAGCGCCAATCTGGCTTTTCGCCATCAGGATGCCGCCAATCAGAGCCAGAGCCTGCTCCTTCATCAGGAACTGGTCAGTCTGCAGCAGAGGTTCGCACTCGGCCGCATTAATAATCAGATATTCTGCTTTTGCATTCAGCTTTACATGGGTGGGAAAACCGGCACCACCAGCGCCCACAACTCCAGCCTGCTGAATCTTTGCAATCAGATCCATCGAACCTGACTCCATAAAATTTTTGATTTATGCAGGATACTTGGAGGAAAAAGCAGGGTGTTGAGAAGCGTCAATCCTCTCCGGGCAAGAAAAGCTCAAGTCCGGAGAAAAATGACAAAGATCAATAATGAACGTGTTCAGGTTCTGTTTTTGTTCGGTTCAGGCAACTTGGTGATCGTTATAGCGGAGTTTGATTCGCTCACATTCCACCAGGTCCATTGCCAAAGGAGACAGAAGCGCACGACGACTAACCAACACTTCCCGTACACCCCACTGGGCGAGAATCATTATGTCGGCTTCGGTAATGCGGGTTTGCTCGCCAAAATCGTAGAAGCGAACAGAACCAACTGACTTCTCCTCTTTCTTACGTTCAAACATAGGAAGGTCTACCTCTCCGGGCAGCCCCATAATTGAACCAAGAATAGAGTTCAGGCGGTTTCCGGCAGCTTTGTTCTCCAGAATCTGAATGGCACGCTCAACAATCAGAGAGCCAGCCTCCATAGGAGGTGTACCACCGTGATAAATGTTTGGAATCACACTGTCTTCAAACTCCAGACCAGGAATACCAGCAAACAAACGCGCCTGTTTAAGGCTGACATCATCTTCCAGACGGTACACCAGATAGGCAGACATACTTCTGGAGGATTCAGCACCTGCTCCAGGTCGTTCCCCCAGCAAAACAATTACCAGTCGATTGTTTTGAGCATTAGCTATTTCTTCCGCCAGACGAACACGTCCATGGGGAACAACAATGGTTTTACCCAATGTGAAGCCAGCACATTCAAGACCATCTTCAACAACTGGCAGAATATCGTGAATATTTGAGTTCACCGCTTCCGCGCTCAAACCATCAGTGATAACGATCTGAACATCGGCATTTTCTTCCTGCAGCTGCTCAAGGCTTTCTGGCAGCAAGTGACATCCGGCAGAAGGAATGGTGTGATGCTCTTCAATATTACGAGCTTCTGTATTCAGAGTCCGAATATTGCAGTCTTCAAACAACTCCATATCCAGTCGGCTGGTGGCAGCTTCACGGGCTACAGCCATGTTCATGCGCAACTCTCGCTGGGCAGAGTTACTCATACGAGGACCAGCCATACCACGGTTCGGATGACTCGAAGCGTAATCCATTGGTACACGCTTCATCATCTCATCGAACTCGCTGGTGGAGTCACAGAAGATGTCTGGCTTACCCCAGTTAGGGCCGCGCTTCACTTGTCCACTCTTGCCTTCGACAAAGATCTTCTTATCAAGGCACCAGTGCCAGAACTCTGGGGATGGTTTCAGGTTGTGAATTTCCCGCATGGTCTGGGCATCATGACCGCTAGTATCTGAGTAAGCCAGCATACGGTCTGCACCCAGATAAATATCCATCAGGTAATGGGCACCAGCAGACGTCAGCATTTGAACAGCCATTTCCTGGCCTTCTACACCAGCATCTGCGTGCATGGTAAAGCAGGGAGAAACCCCCATTGGCAGCCCCATCAGCTTACCCATAAACAGGTCCTGAAGATTGGAATAAACAATCTCCTGACTGTTGGCATGGGTTTCGGGGCCGATAAAACCGGTCACACTGTTCACCATACCTGGTGAGTACCGACGACAAAGCCCGTATGTCAGCGCTTCCGCCGTAGCCATATCAATGCCATCGTTATAACCGTAACTGATCTCACTGCCCTGACCAGTTTCAAAATACATGAACTGCTCAGTTCTCTCTGCCAGAGCACCCTTCTCTTTCATGGTTTGCCATGCGTCATCCATAAACGACACACTCACATCAAAACCACGACGCAGGGTTTTATCTGTACCAGCCAACGACTGGAAAAGAATATCAACAGGAACTCCCTGTTCCAGGCAGGCCAGCTGGGTGCGGATATGAGAGAGCACACAAACCTGGGTGGGAGCTCCGGTCTGCTTACGCAGTCGATCCAGATGGGTCAGACAGGCGGCAATATTGTCCACAGTATCTTCAGACGGGTTTAAACCAATCATCAGATCGCCATTACCCATCGACAGCCCCTGCAAAACCATTGCAGTAATAGCTGTCAGGTCATCTGTTGGATGATTTGGCTGAACCCGGGTAGACAAAGTTCCTGCCAGCCCCAGGTGATTGCGGGCCTGAGTTGGGCAGCGTATTTTGCGGGCGTTGAAAATCATGTCGTGAACGCCCATCAGCTTGGTTACTGCAGCAACCATAACCCCAGTCATACCACGGCCATATCGCAGGAGAGCATCGCCATCGCTCACCTGAAAAATATCTTTCAGCTCGCCAACGGTCATTTGAGAAACTTCTTCAAAAACTTCCCGGTCGATGGCGTAGTTAGCAATCATGATTTCATCAATATCCCCTTCTTCTGTAGTCAGGGGATGATCATGAATATGCTGCAGCGTCATATCAGAGAGAAGTTTTCTGGCAGCTTCTCTCTCTACCTCACCAGTTGAAGCAAGCCCGGCAACACGATCGCCGGCTTTACTCATATCTGCAGCACCTAACAGTGCTGCCAGACCTTGGAAGGAATATTCCCGGCCCATGACTTTGGTACGATAGACCAGCTCCTTACCTGCGGGAGGAACTGGAATTTGATCCAGAGGAGTCTGATGGTTTGAGATGGTCAAAGTCACGCCCCATGAGTACTTGTTTTCATAGAAGCTCTACTGTCCTCAAAATTGACAGTGAGCACTGGCTTAATGCATGCCGTAGTAATAGACGGGAATAACATAGTTTCTGACAGCTCCAAGACTCACGAACTGGGCTGGACGGTCAGGCACTTCATCAACGGCCAGTAACGTCACAGGCATTCGCCCCCAACGTGTCGCATAATTGCCCAGAACCTTGCCGAAGTCCTGAGGAGCCAGAAGCAACAATGGAAACTGTTCTGGCAAACTGAACCGTTCTAACTGATCTGCAAGCATTTTCCCGAAGCGCTTCAAATCTGTCAGTCGTGGATAATCGCCATTTGTGGTTGAAACCTGTATGCAACTTCCGGCAAGGCACTTTCCTGCCAACTGTAAAGCCTGGGCAATCGCTTCTTCATCACTATCAATGCCCAGTCGTGCCACTATTGGAAGATCATGCAGTGGCAATAGCGACGGGTCTGGCAGGTACACCGTACTTCCAGACAGTTCGGCACTGTGCATAGCCAGGCCGTAAACTGTCGACTGCCCCCGGTACTCTGGAATATAAGTTGTAAGATTCCGAATCAACATTGGGCAGGAGAGTATTTTCCTTGCCAGGTCCACACCCAGATCGCCGTAGGCTGTAACGCCAGGCAAAGATTCTCCAGCAGAGTAACGATATAGCAGCTCGCCAACACCGCCAGAATAGGTAATAACCACAGACTGATCTAAAACTTGATCAAAAGGTAACTGTTGCAGTAGTGAACCGGGCAATTCTTCAAAGTATTGTCTGTGCCCCGTAACGAGAGCTTTCAAACCATCGACATAAACATTAAGAATCTTATCCCGATGCTCTTCCTGAAGAACCGCTCCAAAAGCAATCGGGATGTTTAAATAATCCGCCAGATGGGATCCCGATTCTGAGATTCCAACCAGTTCATAAGTACCGGGGCGAAAACGAAAATGGCGAGCACCAATCTGACAACAGCCTGTTTTTCCAACATTCCCATTCCTGCCAACAGCAACATTGGTTGTCCCTCCACCAATATCGAGATTGATGAATGTGGCCTCGGGAGATCTGGACGACAATTCTAAAGTATTACCCATAAATGCCAGCCAGGACTCCAGGCCCGGGTCGTTAGCAGTGGCAACTATGAGATTGTCGATTTTATGCTGCACAGCTCGGGCGATAATTTCTGAGTTACCAAGAGCAGCAGCGAGACCTGTAACAATCACGCCACCAGAAAACAGTTCAGAAGGAGCAACGCCACTTTCTTCCAGCCACTTATCCAGACAGGACAGCACATCATCCAGCTCCAGCCTGCCATCTTCACGAAACGGGGTGAAAACCGGCTGTGCCCGGTAAATTATGCTGGGTTTACCCAATCCCATATAACCGGTCATTCGGTTCCGGCCAATGCGGGAGCGGGCAATAAGAGCACGACTGGTGGTTGAACCGAAGTCCAATCCAATCATCAACACTTCATCGGGGTTACACTTCGCCTGACTTAAGCCATTGACGGTCCGGTACCGGGATATTGTTTCGGTAGCCGTATCAGGGAGTGTGCCGTTCGTCATACTTCTCAGACAAGGTCAGTTCTAAAGCAGGGTTTCGTGGAGCAGATGGGATATTTACAAGGAGCGAAGTATTACAGACAGCTCTTTCTTTTTCATGATTTTTATCAACAAACAAACCTCGTTGAATCAGGCAAAAACCCACAAACAGCAAGCCTGTTGATATAACACCATATTTATTAGTGTGGAATTTATCACATTAATTTCTACCACCAACGGTATAGTGGTATCCCGCAATTTGCTGTATAACTCTCCTCCAAACAACAAATCACCTCTTGGATAATTATCCAACCATGCGGTGAATGCAGGGAAATGCCAACAACAAACCTGCTTCGGCAGATAGAACAAAAGCGCAACCAGCTAAGACGATCAGAACAAAAGGTTGCTGATTACGTTGCCAAAAATCCACAGAGTGTTGTTCGCACCAGCATTGCCGAACTTGCCGCGCAGTGTGAGGTAAGCGAACCCACTGTTGTGCGCTTCTGCAAAGCTATTGAATGCACCGGTTTTCAGGATTTTAAACTTCATCTGGCCCAAACACTGGCATCAGGTAATGACTTTTCCCGTTTTGTTGTGGCTGATGGTGATGATACTAAAGCTATAACCCGAAAAGTTTTTGATGCCACTGTTCATAGCCTGCTGGATATTCGCAACAGCATCTGCCCTGAAACACTTGATAAAACCATTCAGATTCTAAGCAAAGCCAGGCGTATTGAGTTTTACGGTTTTGGAGCGTCGGGCAATGTAGCCAATGATGCCCAGCATAAATTCTTTCGTTTACAGGTGAATGCTTCTGCTTATTCCGATCCACATATGCAGTCTATTTCTGCTGCAACTCTTGGAAAAGACGACGCTGTTTTAGCAATCTCCCAAACAGGTCGAACCAGGGAGTTGCTACATATGGTAACACTGGCACGCAAACAGGGAGCACATGTTATAGCTCTCTGCCCGGGGGGCTCACCTCTGGCGAACCACACAGAACTAACAATTGCTGTAAATGTGCCTGAAGACACTGACATATATACGCCATTAACCTCACGTATTGTTCACTTAACCATCATAGATATTCTGGCTATGGGTGTTGCCCACACACGTGGCCCTGAACTTGCAGAGCAGTTAGAAAATGTGAAGCAGAATCTGCGTACCCTGAGGGTCACCCAGGTTTAAACCCCAGAACGCAGTGGTAAGGACGCCAGAACTGGTTGCACTGGCCTAACAAGAAAAAAGAAAAAAAGGGGATCGACAATGACAGATATCGTCGCAGAACAGCCAGCAGACACAGATACGTACGATCTGACTCCCGGTGAAAAGACTGTTGTTGAACTTCCGGAAAAAGCCTCTCAGCGGCAACTGCATATTCGCAGAGCTATTGAAGATCGCGCGGAACAAAAGCGCCTTGAGTCCATGTCTGAAGACAACTACTGGGATAACCTCTAGCGTTTATTGCCTTAAAGCCGGTAGCGGTAGATCTGGCTTTTCCAGAGATCCGTTGCCTGTAAACAGCTTTCCGGCTCCATACCTGGAGCCGAGAAAGTGTTACTAATGAGAACACACCCTACAGGAAGTGCCTGCAACTGGGGGGAAAGTTTTGTCATCGCCCCGGGGTAGAGGTAACAGTAAACCATGCCTGCACTTTGCAGGTTTGTTTGATAGATATCTCCAAACCGAACTTCCAGATTACCCAATCTGCGGATTCGAGCCCGAAACCAGCAAAACAGCCAGACAGGTAAAGAGTTCTCAACGGCTATTACTTTCTGAGCTGGATAATGTCTGGCCAGCTCCAGAGACATTCCGCCCCAGCCAGCTCCTAGTTCGAAGACATCGCCAGATATATTCTCGGGTACAAGGTCGAATAGCTTATTTCTTACCAAACGATTTGTAGGAACCGGCCCAATACCGTTTTTCAGGCTATAAATGGCAATCCATCCAGCCGCCAGCACTGTAACAGTTACAAAGAAAGTCTCGAGGTTCATAGGCACGCTATCGACGACCTTTTAGAACTAATTATTGGTTTCTTGATTTAGCGTAATAATGTAATAACATAACATCCCCAAATCAGTATAAGACGCTCCGATCACACATGTTGTATTTTCGCAGCCTTCGCACAATAGTCCGCCAGCTATTGCCTCTCCTGTTGTTATTGCCCTCTATTTCCATAGCTGCGAAAGAGCCAAAGGTTCTGGTAAGCATCAAGCCACTGGAGCTGATCGCAACAGCCATCACTGATGGTGTAACAACTCCTGAACTGATCTTACAACCGGGAACATCTCCTCACGATTACAGCCTGAAGCCGTCTGATATCAAAAACCTGGCCTCTGCTGATCTGGTGTTCTGGATAGGGGAAGACTTGGAGAGCTTCTTGGCCACTCCTCTTGAGCGTTATGTTGGCAACGTTTACTCCATTGCCATGATGGATGCTCCCAATGTCAAAGTAGAACGCTTTCTCAGTGCTGATAAAGAAGATGTACAGCATGAAATGGAGGAACTGGAACAAGACCATAGTGGTCACGGCCACAGCCATGAAGGCCACGATCACGGCAGCCATGATCCTCATATCTGGCTATCTCCAGACAACGCCATTGCTATGGCCAGAGCCATGATGAAAGCGCTCTCAGAAGTCGATAAACCGAATGCAGACACCTACCAGGCAAACTACCTGAGCTTTGTTGACTTGGTGAAAAAGTCAGACAGCATTAATAAGCAGGTTCTGAGCGACCTTCACCAGAAGGGCTTCTTTGTTTTCCACGATGCCTGGGGCTACTTCACCCGTCATTACGACCTGAAAGTTCTTGATGTTTTCACCCTCAGTCCTGAGCAACAGCCTGGCGCCCGCCACATGCTGCAACTGCGTAACAAGCTCAGGGAAGCGGGTAAAACCTGTGTATTCCGTGAGCCTCAGTTTGAGCCAGCCTATCTGGATGCCATGATAAACAAGCTTCCAGTGAAAGTTGCGGTTATTGACCCTCTGGCGTCCGACATCCGGGCTCAGCCCCGAGCTTACCCAGAGTTTCTGGAGCAGCTTTCCATTACAATTCGGGATTGCCTCGCCCCCAACCAGAAGCCCTAGGGTGTGTTCACAATTAAACATGCGACTCAGTGGCTCTGAATGCCATCAGGCGTTAGAAAGGCTTGCGAAAATCGTAGTTACTCTACATTGAGTGAGCCTGACGACACGAATGATGGCATTCAGAGCCACCCGAAGGGCATTCCCGAAAGTTCCTATGGCTAAGTTGCAGCCCCTTGAAAGGCAACAAGCATTCCTGCGGAGCCGCGCCTTGCCTAGAAACTTTTGGGAATGCTGAGCTCGATGCTTAATTGTGAACACACCCTAGCCTCATATCCTCCAGTTCTTTGCCGATGATCTGTAAAAGCCGGTTCCATCCGGCCCGGTTTAAAAACAGGACTTCGGCAAAGAATGCACTATTTTTCCGCTCGAACGTTTATTGCAACGGTACTGATAGCTCTTTTTGTCAGCGGTTGCCTGCGATTTCCAACCTGGCCACCAGCTTCTGACGAAGATCTGCAGGCAACAGTCATTTACCGCACTCTTAAGGGCGAACGCCGTATAGCCACTATCAGCCTGACGGCGGTTACCAGTGATAAGGTTCTGGAGCAGAATCAGGATATAGAGCTCCAGCAAACCGACCGAACTCTCGTTCCCCTCAGCAACCGGGCCGACGGCATTTATGCAGAATCCAGAAGCAAAGGCGCTGTTCTTCTGGTTCCCGGACGGAATCTGACCGACCCGGTTCTGACCATTACTCCAGATTCAGATCTTCATGTTCTCACCTACATAGCTCTTCAGGGCCGCAAGCCTGTTCTGAAGCTGCGTACAGTTTATAAGGGTGCCGTTGCTGAAAAGGGCTTTGTTCTCCCTCTGGCGGGCAACGTTGATAACTACTCAATCAGCGATTTCACTCGCCAGGAGGCACCATGAGCGCACCAGGAGGCAGGGTTGGAGGCGCCGGCCCAACAAGCGTCTCAAATCCTCCGGTTAATAACGACCAGGGAGAGGGTTCTTCTAAATCCCCTCTCCGCAGGAAGGTCACAAAGTCCACACCTTCTGCCAGCCATTCAGTGGGTGGCGAGGGCAAGGGAAACCCTCCACCGTCATCAAACAGTACAGATGTAAACAATCGAAAAACAACTCCTTCAACAGGAACACCAACACCCCAACCAAAAACTGAAGCTGAAGCACAGTTCGAAGACGCTAAGAAAAAGCTGACTGGGGTCATGTCCAAGTTATGGTTCAGAGATCAACTGGGCATATCAATGGAGCTTGCCTCCATGACACCTGAAGAAGCAGACGTTCTGGCAAACAAGCTGCAGATTGTTATTAAGATTCGCATGCGCAACAGCTCAAAGGTTGTCCAGCTAATTCCCAGGTTGGCCGGAGAAGGTGGTGTAGGAGAGGATCACGTAGCTGACGGTTACAAATTCTTAAGAGATGGCTGTACCAACCTATACACTCGTCTGGATAAAGAGACTTCAGAGGATGATCTTCGCGATCAGTATGTTATTTACAGAGATAAGATGTTTGAGCATGGTCGAACGGCCAGTCATGCTAAAGGTGAGCTCTTTGACTATGAGCAACATTACATTCAAATGCTCATTAGTGCTTTCTCCCATAAAACATCAAGCAGTGGAATAGACTTCACCTTCTCCCGAGGAGAGCCTGACCGCAGTAAATACAAGGATCCTGGCGATCTCAGCACACCAGCCAAAAAGAAGTCGAAAAAGAAACCCAAAAAGAAAGGGCCCCAACTGGAATTGCGAATTAATGCTGATGAAGAAGATATTCTGAAACATTCGAAGCGCCTTCGCCGGGCAGAAAGCCATGCCAGTAATATTGATCATGGGCGACATGACAGTAATGCCAGCACCTCCAGTGATGATGACAACAGCAGCGTTCATAGTGTCCCCTCCAGTACACAAGATGAAGAGTCCGGCGAAGAATAAATAGTCGCTCAGGGTGTGGCGGGCTGGTAAAGCCGCCCACCGCTGCATACTATTCCCAGAAAAGTTATAACTCCCAATTAATAAATCTGTACAAAGGGCTGCTGTATGAGCATTTTCAAGGCACACATCCGCCAGATGGGCGCGTACAAACCACCTTTGGAAGGCCGCAGCCCCAAAAGCCACCTTTTACTGGATTTCAATGAGCGAACCCTGCCCGTCAGCAAACCGGTTCTGGATGCCTTAACCAATTACATCCACAGTGGCTGCATGCAAACTTACCCAAGTTATGGCGATATTACCGAGCGGCTTGCCAGCTACTGTGGTGTGAATAAAGAGCAGGTCATGATCACCAATGGTTCTGATCAGGGAATTGACCTCATTATTCGGGCTTCCTGTAACCCAGGTGATGAAGCAATTATTCCCGGCCCCACTTTTGCCATGTATCACCAGTGCGCACGTATTGAAAACCTGAAAATTATCGAACCGGCCTACTCAAAAGAAAATGGCTTCCCGGTAGAAGATGTTCTTGCCAGCATCAGTGATAAAACAAAACTGATAGTTATTGCGAACCCTAACAACCCCTGCGGAACAGCTGTGCCGAAAGATGACATTCTGCGCATCGCGGCTGTAGCACCGGACTGCACAATTCTGGTTGATGAGTGCTATTACGAATACACGCAACTCTCCGTTGCGGATGTGCTGGAACAATACCCAAATATTGTTATCACCAGAACATTCTCAAAAACATGGGGACTGCCGTCTATCCGCTTTGGCTATGTCCTGTCTTCGGCCAACAACATTCTTCCACTTCTCAGTGTTCGTGGCCCTTACGATGTCAACCAGCTGGCAGTGGTTGCTGCACAGGCAGCCCTCGACCATCCCGAATACACAAAAAACTACGTCAAAGAGGTTATGAACGAATCCAAGCCTTTACTGGAAAAGTGGCTAGACGAAAATAACCTGGACTACTGGCCCAGCAGCGCCAATTACATCTGGGTGTTCCCGGACAATCCTGATGAGATGAACAAAGCTCTTATAGATGCAGGGATTCTTGTTCGCCCCAAAAACGACGGTGAAGGCAGAAAAGGTTTAAGAATAACCATAGGCACACGGGAGCAAACCGAACGTCTTATCAAGGTTCTAGCGACTTAAGTATCCAGTTTGCTCTCCTGAACCTTACTTTCAGAAAGTTCAGGAGAGCAAAAGACCAACTACTTTATTTCCCTTCTTTTTTCTTAAGTCCGTCTTCCAGTGATTTCAGTGGATAACCACTCGCTCCGGTCACCATAAAATAGAAAGTCCATGAATCCCTGAACAACCCGCTGTTTTTGGTGAGGAACATATCAATTCTTCGCTTGTCTGTTTTGGAGCGAACACGGGTGTAAACACCATCCTCTATCAGGTGGGATTGATCTGTTATATCGAGCTCTGTTGAAAAACAGTTCTTCAGTTTGTTAGCGACTTCACGAGTGAAGTTTTTCCCGGCTTCCTTTATCGGAAAACTTCGCGTGCAGACATAACTGTAGTTCCCTGCTCCCCACTGCCATATCTGACACTCCTGCCCGGGACGATTCAGATCGGTATTCCAGATGGTGAGCTGGTTAAAAAACTGGGGGCCTGTGCGATGGTCCTTGAAATTATTCTTGCTGCTTTCAAGTATGAGGTTCAATTCGCTACAACCCGCTGATTCAGCACTGGCCCATGACGACAAGAAAAAGATAAGACTCAGAGAAAGCAGTGAGCGCAGATGGCGGCAATAACATTTGTGCTTACGCAGAAGGGCTTCACACAGGGTCAACATAGCCGGGCTCTCCAAGTTACAACTCTGGGGAACAAGCTAAGAAAGTAGTGCAAACTGTTTAGATCTGCAGTTCTTCCCCCAGAAGAACACCTCCGAAGAAAAGCCCGAGAAAAAACATAATGACCATGCCCGCAGGAATAAGAACAACCAATATAGTGATCAGGGATCGCATACGTTCCTCCTGATCTCGCCGGTTCCAATGCTGGATAGTTATGCCACGATCATCGTCCAGCTCCGTTGCCAAACCGCAATGCCTGCAGTTCACCTGCCACAGAACATCATCAGAAACCGGAAATTCGATAATCTCCGCATCACCACGGCACGAAGGGCAACGCTTAAGTATCCGCATTTGTTTAACTCTTCCATGAACTCTCTATTCAGAATAGCGGCATAGTGATTGTTGGCATAAGCTCCTGCGGTTCAGATCCGGGGTTTGCGCCATGTGCAGAACAAAAGTGTTCAGGCAGTTCTTCTCTGCGATTTCCATTTTTATTCTTCTCCATGTCTGCAGTCTGCGGGCAGACGAGACTCCGATAACAATCAAACACATGGTGGTTTTTGGGAATGCTCACAGTGATACAGGCAATACGCGGGAACTGTTTGACGAACTGGCAGGCCGCAAAAAACCTTCCCGGCTAAGAGAGGATATTCGGTATCACGGCCCTGATGTAATAGACATGGGTTCCTCTGCTGCGATTTCCCTTATTCTGGGGACTGGGGCTTATGCTGCAGGTTGGGACAAATTTCTGGACAAAATCCCTGTCCTCAAAGATTACGGAACCTTATCTCGCCTTATTCCAGTTTCCACACTTTCCCTTGTTCTCTACCAAACAGGTATAGGACATTTTCTGGGCCGTCCTCTGGATTATGTTGTGGATAGAAATGAGTTGCTCTTAAAAGCAATTCTCTGGCTTTACCCGAACGTTGGCTTGCCAGTTCTTCCGCCGGGGCAACTCTACAATCAGGGAGGAAGGTTCACCAATGGCCCGCGAGTGTGGGTAGAAGTGCTGGCTCACAGAATGGGAATGAACCCTGATGAACCATCCCAGTTCATAAGCCTTGCCTATGCCGGTAGTCATATTCGCCAGCGCCTTTCAGAAGAAGACATGCTCTCTTTTAAAAGTTGGTTAGGTTATATGGATATTGGCCTTGGTATGGCCAATGCGTTGTTCAATAAAGATGGCGCCCAAAGTGAACAGCAAGGCTTCTGGGCCAAAGCGACAGGCAATATGAGTGATTCAGGGAAAGTCCGCTTCGAAAATCTGTTAAAGAATGGAGTTCCGCCAAGCTTTGAATACATGGTGGAAGACTACGGCAACAGGAACAGGTATGCAGGAGTCAGAGACCCTGAGACCACGCTGTATGTGATTGCCTATGGCTCCGATGATTACGTGATTGATGAGGCAAACCCAGAAGAGGTTATTCTCGCGCTGAAGGAGAGTATCAGTACTCTGGTTGAAAGAGATGGTGCGAAACATTTCCTTATCAACCAGTTGTCCCCATTGATTCTTCCAGGCATAGCCCAGCTACCAGCCGAGAAGAAGTACAAGATTCAAGCTCTGGTTGATCGCCATAACTACCAGCTTGGAAACATGATTGAAGAAATGAAAGCTGCTCACCCGAACACACGATTTATTACCCTCTCGGACACCGGAAGCATTTCCAGAAAAACGTGTGAGTTAGAACTTTCCCTTGATCCCTGCCTGCACTCTGCTGATAACCCAAGTATCAATTTGCATGACTACACATTGGTTCATGTTCCCAGACTCTCTCAACAAACCGTTTTTACCGACCCTATCACTCAGGATGCCTCGTCCCTGAAAGCTGCGTACCGGTTTATTGGTAAAACAGTGGCCCGCTGCAACGAGCCAGAGAAGCGTTTGTTTTATGATAATTTCAACTTAACGTCGCGAGGGCACAGAATGGTGGCTGAGCTGGTGTGTGAACTTCTGGCTGCTCAAGGTTACCAGTGTAAATAACTGTCAGGCGTTCTTTCTGCTCTGGTAAGAGGGGCTTTTCTTATCAGTAAGCTTGCGTCTCAGGCTCCCGAAAGAAAGGAAAGAGCTCCGTCCTCTTTCTTTACTGGTATCATTTTTTGGTGTCGTCATCTTTGTTTTTTCTTTTATCGTTAAAGGGAAAGCTATTTATCGGCCACCTTTTCAGTACCTTTAGCCTCAACATCATCATCTAAATAAATTGGCGGATTCCAGTGCCCCCACTCCTCTTTTGGAGCTCCATGCAGAATAAAGCTGGAATATTCTGAAGCTGGTTCAGCCACTTTGGGGGTGGCAAAGGCAATTCCTCCACGAATCATACTTTCTAAGGATGGGGTTTGAATCTCTATTCCCCTGAAGGCGCTGAAATGCACATCAAGCCCACTAACACTCCAGAATCGGCTGCTCTCAGTCACCAGAGCTTCGTATGGGGAATGAAGAATAATATCAATCTCGACTCTATCGGCCGGGTTTCCCAGTTTTACACCATGGACCTCCCCAACCTTTTCACCATGATAAAGAACAGCTGTTCCCATACTCACAGATTTCTTATTTGCGGCAACAAGTGTGAAATGCCTGCCCTTCTGAAAAGCCTGCTCTCTGTTGGAGTACAAAGAAAACCGCTCACCACTTTTCACTTGTGGTGCACTGTTATCAGGAACTTCACAGGTTAAACCTCCGGAGATCATTGCCCCCAAAGGTCTGCTTTGAACTTTAAAACCAGAAAGCCCACCACTGACAGATACACCCGCTATTTTCCAAAACCGAACCCCAGTACGAATTAAATGGGCATATTGCGGTTCAATCAAAACAGAAAGGTTCACTCCCGAGCTTTGCAGCTCAACAGATTCAACTGAACCAATACTCACTCCTCGCATCCATACAACACTGCCTTCCGAAATACTTTCAATATCATTAGTTGTCAGCTGCAAGTGCAAACCCGGAACCTCTGGCCCGGGGGGAGGCTTGCGTAATGAGCCGTGGAATAAACGCTTTGTTTTCCCTCGTTTAATGGCTTTGTCGGTAATATCCATGGCGATATAACGACCAGACAGCAACGTTTCCAACCCCTCTACGCCTTGTGGAGTGATATGTGGTTCCACAAGCCAGAACTTGGCACCCTCAACAAGAGCCGGCGTTGCCTGAGGGTCCATAGACGCCACCACAGAAAAGCCACTGAGATCTTCTTTAAAGTCATAAGACTTAATAACTCCAGCTTCCACACCGTGAAACATAATGCGCGCCCCCTCTTGAACAATGTGTGCGCTGAGAGGGAATTCGATAGTAATAGGCACTCCTGAGCGTGCCGCTTCATAGTCGGAATAGAGAGGGAATTGTTCTTTCTGTATGGCCTGATCCTGAGGGTCTTCCCACTCCGGAGTGCTGAACGCAATTCCACCTTTCAAAATGGAAAGCAGTGAATCCGTTTGTACATGCAGATTGGATATAGAACCACTGACGTGAAAACCACTGACATTCCAGAAACGGGTATTTTTATGCACCAGATGCTCGTAATCCGGCTCAATAAAGATATCTACCTGAACAAATTTCCCATTCTCTTTCAGAATAACCCGCTCCACTTCACCAACATGAATATGTCTTGAATACACAGGGCTACCCGCAATAAGTGACCCACCATCAGGCGCACTCAAAGTAATGTGTAAACCGGCCTTTCCTTCCGCCAGAGGTGGCGGATCATCCAGAGCAATAAAATGGTGTGCAGGTTTGCCTTTTTCAGGTTTGAAGGTGATGTAGTTACCCGACAGCAACGCTTCTATTCCAGAAACTCCTGCCAGAGATATTTCCGGTTTCACCAGCCAGAACTCTGTTTTTTCCGTAAGCCAGCGACTGACTTCTTTATTCATGCTGACCCGGGCTTCAACACCTTTTAAATCTGGTCGCATGGAAACTCTTTCAACCCTGCCAACTTCCAAGCCGTTATAACGAACATGGGTTCTGCCAGCTACAATTCCTGTTCCGTTATCAAACTGCAGAGTTATCTTTACTCCCCTCTCCTGCCACGCCTGCCATCCAAGCCATCCGGCAACACACAGGGCAACAAGAGGCATAAGCCAAACGAGCGACAGGCGGCGCTTTTCTTCAACGATCGGTTCCTGAGGCTCTTGTTCCTGATTTTCAGTCATCGCTACTGCGTCGTTGGATGATGACGATCCCAAAGTAGACGAAGATCGAAAGAGCGGCTGGCAAACATTGTAAGAATCACCACCGCAACAAAGGCTGTTGCCCCTGGACCAGCAAGAATCTCAAGAACCCTGAGCTGAACCAGAGACACCAGAATGGAGATCATAAAAATATCGAGCATGGACCAGCGACCAATCCATTCAATAAAACGGTAAAGCCGGGATAACCGGAGCAACTTCCCATTCAGAAGACCATGAACATTCAGCAGAAGAATCGCCAACCCCATTATTTTGAAAAGAGGCACAACAATACTTGCTGTAAACACCAAAGCAGCAATAGGAACCATACCGCTACGGGCCAAGGCAACAACCCCAGACATAATCGTGTCAGCTTCCCCTTTCCCAAGACTGATAACCTGCATGATTGGCAGCAGATTGGCCGGAATATAAAGAACTGCGGCAGCGATCAGCAGAGCCCAGGTGCGGGAAAGGCTAAAAGGCTTTCGATGGGAAAGAGCGCTGCCACAACGGGAGCAACGCAAACGCTTCTGTTTTGAATGCTCTATACAGGTGTGTTCGCAAATCAGGCAGAGATGTAACTTCTTCATAGAAAGGCATCCGGGCTGAACCGCCGCCACAACTTTTGTTTGGGAAGAATATGGGACGCCTTTATTTCCATAAGCATCATTGCCGCAAGGCAATAAGCTCCAGTCCCCACAGAAACCGAGGCAAAGTCCTGCATCTTTACCACTGCCACCAGCGCACCAAGCAGGAAGATATCCATCATCCCCCAACCATGCAGGGTATGGTGAAATCGCATAACCAACAGTCCACTGTCTTTCAGTGTTCCTTTGGGTAAGAGGACAAGAAACAAGGCACTCAGTCTGAGGAATGGAGCGAGGATAGCGAAGAGAAAAACCAACACAGATACTGCAAACAATTGCTGTTGCCAAAGAGCCACTGCACCAGAAAAAACCGTATTACTGCTGGTTTCTCCTGACATGGTAATTTCAAGAACAGGCAGGAGGTTGGCTGGAATATAAAGTATCAATCCGGCCAGAGTCAGTGCACGACAGGTTGCTAATGATCCAGTTCCATAACGGATAAGATGGCCACAGCGGGGGCAGCGAAGTCGCTGCGTGGACGATGGAACAACTGTTTTCAGCAGCTGATCGCAGTCAGGGCAAAGGTGGGCGTGAAATGTCTTGCCATTCACTGAAACCAGTGACATTGCGTTTTCCGCAAAACCATAAATTCCGGTCAGTTATAGGCAAGACATGAAAATACTGCGAGTTATCAGGATGTATAGAGGCGCGTCATTGCAAAATTACGGAGATACTCGATAAGGGCATGAGAAGCATTATCGGCCTCTTCCGCATCACCAGCCACAACACTATTCATAATATTGGCATGCAATTGCGCGGGATGATCGGTATTCACTTCCCGGTGCCGGAACCAGAATATCCTTGAAGGCCCCTGTAAAGGGCGCATAACTTTGCTGATGTACTCATTGCGGGCAGCTTCCACCAAAGCTTCATGGCAACCCCGCAGGTAATCAAGAAAGCGTTCATCATCATGTTCAGTGGCACACTGTTGAATCCCGGCCGCCAGCTCCTTCATTCTCTCTTTCTGAGCAGGCGTTGCTCTCTCCGCGGCTAACTTTGCACACAAGGCTTCCAGAGGTTGACGAACCTCCAGCAGTTTAAGTTCATTCTCAACAGTGACATCGGGTATCTGAATACCACGTCGAGGATGAATAACTACCATCTGCTCCCAGGCCAGCTTCTGTAAAGCTTCACGAACCGGTGTTCTGCCCATGCCTACAGCTTCAGCCAGTTTTTTTTCAGAATACATAGCTCCCGGAGCCAGCTCCTGAAAAATTATCATCCTTTCCAGCTTCTCACTGGCTGATTCTGTCAGCGATAGTTCCAAATTCATAAATTTCTGAAATAACCAAATATCAATTGCAGCACTCTGAGCTGTTTCTGGAATAACGATCGTTTAAGTAACGAGCAACGCCAACCAGACTGAAAACAACCCAGATAATACTGTTTACACAAGAAGCCAGATTAAAACTGTTGGTTAATGATATAAGAAAACAACCAGCCCCGACGAGATTAAGAACCGAATACGAAAGCGCCCGGGTTTCCATTTTTCTCATTTGTACCAACACAAAAGGCAGCAAATAGGCGCCGACACCTACCAACCCAACAATATCATAGGGATTCATCCCTATCCCCCTTATTTACTCACTCTGAATGTTTGTCACATAAAAGGCACGGGAACATTAACCAGCCTTCCTTTCTCCTTTTTTGATTTACATCAAGCCCGCTGAAAGGCAATATGAATATTATTTGAATATTATTGATATATCAGTTGCTTTATAGTTAAGAGGTAGCCACATGAAAGGCTGGAAAATAGAAAACCGCGTTAACGATCACTCCGGACTCGCAGTTTTACGGGAGCTGGATGTTCTGGTCGTGGGCGGTGGTTCAGCCGGTGTGGCAGCAGCTACAACCTGTGGCCGTAATGGTCTGAAAACAGCTCTGATAGAGAAATATGGTTTTTGTGGCGGGTCAGCAGTAGCCGGAATGTCCGGAACAATCTGTGGCATGTATCTCGGCAGCGAGGACGACACAAAAGCACCTGAACAGGTGGTATTCGGCTTTACCGAAGAGTTTCGCCAGAAGCTGAAAGAGAAAGGCGGTGTAACTGAAGCTCAGCGTTACGGAAAAACTTTTACCGTAACCCACGACCCTCTGATGTGGCGAGAGGCAGCAGATGAACTGCTGATGGATGCTGATGTAGAGATTTTTTACCACACCGCAGTTATCGGTGTGGTTATGGACGGTGAAGAATATAAAGGCGTTGTCGTTGAATCTAATGCTGGCCAAAGCGTAATTCTTGCCAAACGCATTATTGATGCCAGCGGTGATGCAGCCGTTGTAGCCCGCGCTGGTGGCGAATACTTCTTTGGCGATAACGGCATTATCCAGAACCCAACCATGTTCTTCCGCCTGGGTGGCGTGAACATGGATACCTATCTGGATTACTACGGCGAAGACACTATCTGCCCGGCTGATATGACGGCCAAGATTCTTGAACTGAACGCTTCTGGCGAGTACGACCTTCCCCGCCACAAGATTTGGATTTTCCCAACAACCCGCCCCGGCGAACTGATGGTTAACGCAACCCGTCTGGCTGGTCAGGACGGCCGTGTTCTCAATGTTATTGACCCTGTGGACTTTACCGAAGCGGAAATCTTTGGTCGCAAGCAGATGCGCGAATACGCTCGCTTCCTGAAGAACTTTGTTCCTGGCTGTGAAGAATCTTACGTTGTGGATACCAGCGTAGAAGTTGGCATTCGCCAGACACGCTCTATTGAAGGTATTGAAAAACTAAGCAACGAAGATGTTGTGAATTGTCGTAAACGCGAAGACAGCATCTGCCGCAGCCCATGGCCTATCGAGTTGCACTCCGGCACAAAGCCCAAGCTGCACTGGTTGCTGGAAGACTGGTACGACGTACCTTACGGCACACTGATCCCCCGAACAGGCGAAAACATTATCGTTGCCGGCCGTTGTCTTTCTGCCGAGCACGAGGCTTTGGCTTCTGCACGAGTCACAGCACAAACCTTTGAATACGGGCACGCCGCTGGCCAAGCCTGTGTCCTCTCCCTCAAAGAAAACAAGAGCTTGCGAGAACTGAAAGGACAAGAGGTTCGCACCCGCATGGTTGCCGCAGGCAGCCTTATCTGATCGTTACCAAGACCATTTTCTGAACCTGCTGCACGCCCCCTTCACAGCAGGAGCAGGACTTCTCCCTGCACACACTGGAGTTAAAAATAATGAGCTACGAAAGCATCATCAAAAGAATTGAGTTGTATGCCGTTGCTGACCGTAAAGCCGACCCCGTGCCTTGGGCAGACGACCAAGAACCGCTTTACTACACCAACAACATTGTCCGCCTGATCACTGAAGATGGGCTGGAAGGCGTTGGCGCAACCATCAGCTACACAGAAGAAGACTTCGACAAGTGTGTGCTGGAAGCTATGAAGAGCGTAACCCCCGGCATGATCGGCAAGAACGCTCTGATGACTGAACAGTTTCATACCTGGCTGCAAGGCCGCTGCACCTGGGGTGGTCTGACTGCGAAATCCCCCTTCGATATCGCAGCCTGGGACATCAAGGGCAAAAAGTTTGGCATGCCCATTTATATGATGCTCGGTGGCGCTCGCAACAAGATGCTTTCTTACGCGTCTACACCTCTCTTCCACTCTCACGAGGAGTACTTCGATTTCATTGAGAAGTGTATAGAAGAAGGTTTCACAGCGGTCAAACTTCATTGCCATTGTGTGTTCGAAAAAGATGTTCCTCTGGTAAAGGCCGTGACTGAACATTTCAAAGGTCGTGGGATCGAGTTCATGCTCGACACTGCCATGTACTACAACGGCGAACAGTCTTTGAAGATGGCCAAGCTGCTGGATGAACTTGGCTGGTACTGGTACGAAGCTCCCTGCTCCGATTATGACTTCAAGACTTACCAGAAGCTGGTTAAAGAGACCAACATCGAAATCTCCAGCCATGGCAATTGCCTGCTAACCCTGCCTGAAGTTGAACACGCTCTGGCTAACGATATGTGGTCTGACGTACGACAGGATGCAACTGTTTGCGGTGGTATCACACCTCTGAACAAATGCTTTGCTATTGCAGAAGCCCACGGCAAACCCCTGGAAATCCAGTCCTGGGGTTACACCATTACTCAGGCTGCCAATCTGCATGTAGCTCTGGCTCACAACAATGGCGTGTACTTCGAACAGGCCTTCCCTTACGAGAACTTTGAGTACGGGGCGAAGAACGTAATCCGCACCGACAAAGAAGGATTTGTCCATGCACCGGAGGGTGCCGGACTCGGCGTTGAAATGGACTGGGCCGCTGTACGCGACGCATCCATTTTGAGCTACACCATCGAAAAATAAATACAACAAACGTCTCGTATCTGCTCTGCAGGGATGAAGAGTAGATACGGCAGGAGAATTTTATGTCGACCCAAACATCTGGAAATTACGACAAGGTCACGATAGCCATATCTATGGTTATCGTTTCCGCAGTTTCAGTTTTCTTTCTTACCAAAACTGACACCGCCATCAAAATGGCTGGAGACATCTTTACTCTGATAGCCAGCAACCTCGGAACTCCAATTCTCTGGTACGCCTTTGGCCTTGTGCTCATTGGGGCATTCTTTTGCTTATCCAAGTACGGCAACATTCGTATGGGTAATGAGAAGCCTGAGTTCTCAACCTTTTCTTACATCACCATGATGGCTCTGGCAGGTGTTGGTTCCGGTACCGTGTACTGGGCCTTTCTGGAGTGGTCCTACTACATCAACACACCACCTTTTGCGATTGAAGCTGGCAGTACTCTGGCTCACGAGTGGGCGGTGACTTACAGCCTGCATCACTGGGGCATTACTGCCTGGGCGATTTACGCTATCACCGCTATTCCTGTTATGTATGCGTTCTACATTCGCAAAACCGGTTCCCTGAAAATCAGCGATATCATGAAAAGCATGATCGCTAACAAGACCACAGGTTCCGTTGTGGCACGTGTTATCGACATCATGTATCCAATCGCTCTGGTGTTCGGCCTGATTATCGTACTGGCTCTGGGTGTACCTATTCTCTCAGCCGCAGTTTCTCTGCTTACTGGCGTAGCCGACACTCTGACGCTGAAACTAGCCATGGTTGCGATTGTTGCAGCACTACTGATCTCCAGCTCTTTTCTGGGCATTGAAAAAGGTATGCAGAACATCAGCAGCTACGGCACCTACTGCATCGTTGCTCTGGCTCTGTATATCCTGATCTTTGGTCCAACTCAGTTCATTCTGGAAAACACCAGCTCTTCCATTGCAATCTGGGCTTCCAACTTTGTAAAAATGAGCCTGTACACAGATGCCATTGATAAAGCTGGTTTCCCACAGAACTGGACAGCTTACTTCTGGGCATACTGGATGATCTTCATTCCACTGATGTGTGTGTTTGTGACCAAAGTATCCAAAGGTCGCACCATCCGTGAGGTTATCGTGTGCATGATTGGTGGTGGTACTGCCGGTATCGCAGCACTGTTCTCCATTGTTGGCTCTTTCATGATGAAAACCCAACTGGATGGCAAGGTAAACATCAGCCAGATGGTATCTGAGGGTCAAGCCAGCCAATCTATTGTTCAGTCCCTGAATACTTTGCCGCTGTCTTCTGTGATTCTGGCAGTGTTTATCGTTTCAACCTTCCTGTTGCTGGTAACCACTCTGGACGGTTCTGTGTTCACTGTTGCCTGTCAGACTCAGAAAAAACTGAACAAGGAAAATAACCCGGCTACTGCTCTGAAGATTTTCTGGTGTCTGGTAATTATCGCTATCCCTGCAGTGTTTATCTCCGTAAACGCTCCAGTAAGCTCCATGCAATCAGCTATTTTGATTTTCGCTCTGCCACTACTGCTGATGACAAGCTTCATGCTGTACAAAACCTTCGGCTACATGAAGCAGGATTATGGTCACTTGACCGAAATGGAAATCAAGGAAATGCATAAGGTGGAAGCAACGGTAGAATCCCAAGAAGAGCAAATGCCAGCTCATGCAGCAGAAGCCGCATAAGGAGATAACCACGAAAGAAGTAAACGTATAGGCTTATATAAAGGGAAAGGCCGTGCATTATTAAAAAATGCACGGCTTTTTATATTTCAAGGGGTACGATTTTAATGGGAGGCAAACACCGTTACCTTTCCACCTTGGGTGTAACCTAAAGTCTGGTAGGCATCCTTCCTGTCACCATATTCCATCCCCGGTGAACCAATAGGCATTCCAGGAACTGCTAAACCTGCAATTTCCGGGCGATTTTTCAGCATCGCTTTTATATCTGCAGCGGGAACATGGCCCTCTACCGCATAACCATCCACAAAAGCCGTATGACAAGAACCCAGTCCGTAGGGAAGATTCGCCTGCTGTTTGTAATCACCAAGGTTGGTGACGTTGTGACTGGAGACTTTAAAGCCTTCATCTTCCAGATGCTCAACCCACTTGGAACAACAGCCACAGGTAGCTGATTTATAAACCTGAATTTCCGGCAATGCTTCTGCCGCATGTCCGGATGAGGAAAGTAAAAATATAAGGCTGGCTGTTATGGCTGGCTTGAATGAACTCACAGGCTTTCCCTCTAGCTTTTTTACCACGAAAGTCCCTACGCATATCATGCTTTGGTGAAGGAACTTTCGGCTCATGGCTGTTTATCAGAAAGCCTAAACCTTACTCTTGGGGGAAGGTCAACAGCCCCCTACTCAGGAGGTGAGCAGAGGGCTAAGACAATTACAGAGCAGCTTCCAGAATAGCGCGCAGCTCAGTCTGACCAATGTCACCACGTTCGCCCATGCCTTCACGGCCGTGAGCATTCAGGCTTTCAAGTACAGTTTCAACGGCTTCAGGGCCTTGTTCAATATCAGCCAGAGATACAGGTACTTTCATTTCCTTGAAGAAAGCAACAGTAGCTTCGATAGTGGCATCGATACGCTCATCATCGCTGCCTTCAGTGATGTTGAATACACGCTCACCGAACTGCAGGATCTTGCCTTTCTTCTGTTCACGGCGCACTTTCATAACCGCTGGCAGAACAATACTCAGGCTGCGGCCGTGATCCACACCGAAGAAACCAGTCAGCTCATGACCAACCATGTGAGTAACCCAATCCTGAGGAACACCAACGCCGATCAGACCATTCAGAGCCATGGTGGCAGCCCACATCACGTTGCTGCGCACTTCCATATCTTCTGGAGTTGCCAGCGCCTTAGGGCCTTCTTCTTTCAAAGTCAGCAGCAGACCTTCGCAGAAACGATCCTGAACCTTGGCATTTGTTGGGTAAGTCAGATACTGCTCCAGTACGTGAACGAACGCATCAACAACACCGTTAGCAACCTGACGCTCAGACAGAGTCAGAGTTACTTTTGGATCAAGTACAGCAACTTCAGGACGAACACGGTTGTCGTAGAAGAACAGTTTGTCATTACCGCGGGAAACAACAGCAGCAGTGTTTGACTCGGAGCCGGTGGCAGGCAGGGTCAGAACACAAGACAGTGGCATTGCACCTTCAGAAACCTTGCCTTTCGCCAGAATATCCCAGGGATCTTCACCTTCGTACTTGGCAGCTACAGAAATGAATTTAGTACCGTCTACAACTGAACCACCACCAACAGCCAGCAGGTAATCAAAGCCATCGGCTTTGATCATCTCAACAGCTTTCATCAGAGTGTCGTACTGAGGGTTGGCTTCAATGCCGCCAAACTCACCCCACTGGTGTTCTGCCAGAGCAGCTACAACCTGATCGTAAACGCCGTTCTTTTTGATAGAACCGCCACCGTAGGTCACCAGGATTTTCTTATCTTTTGGGATGTCATTCGCGAGTGTTGCAATCTGACCTTCACCAAAATGAATGCGGGTTGTATTTTCAAAACTGAATTGCATTGCGTATGCCTATGGAAAAACAAACGATTCACGATGCATTGCCAGCATTGTTTGTCTGCTGGTCAATATGTGGTGTGTATTGTATGGTCGCCCCTTAACAAAACGAATGCTCACTTAGACTTAATTCTTGCCTGTTTCTGCCTAATTTATTGTTTCAAACAGCCAAGCTTGCACGCTGAAAATATTCCCTAAAATGATGATCGCACCATGAAATCCGTTGTTTCATTAATCAGTCAACTTTGTGAGAAGCACACCGCTGAACAAGCAGATAACTTTGCCGAATCCTGCACAAAAGAAATTGAGTTTTTCCGTTCCAACCAACATCAATACAGAACACCAAAGGTTTATAGCAAAGGGGCGATCATCACTATGCAGGGGCATAAAGAAGCCTTCTGCGGAGGACAAAAGTTCACCTATGGCCCAGGCCAGTGTCTGATAGTGGCAAGCAATCTGCCCATGGAGTGCGAAACATTTGCCAGCCCTAAGAAACCTCTCTATGGCATGTTTATTAATCTCAACCCTGATCTTATTGCTGAACTTTCAGAGCTGCTAAAACAACATCATGGGCCAGATTATTTCAGTGGTTCGGTAGGTAATGGCGTTGCTGTTATTGAGCAGGATGATAAGTTTCAGCAAACACTGTTTCACCTTCTTTCTGTACTCAGCTCCCCAGTAGAAGCGGCTGCACTAGGCTCTCATTACTACAGAGAGCTGCACTATCGCTTACTGACCAGCCCGGCTCGCCATCTTATTGTTACCCTTTGCCAGCAGGATCATGTGATTTCGCGAATCTCTCAGGTAACGGAATACATTCAGGGTAACTATGAGAAAAAGCTGACCGTTGAAGAGATGGCTCTGCATGCTGGCATGAGCGTTTCAGCATTTCATCGGGCGTTTAAACAAACCGTTGAAGATTCCCCTCTCCAGTATCTGAAGAAGGTTCGCCTTACTCAGGCAAAGAGTCTGATCGTACATCAGGGCATGGCTGCCAACAGTGCCGCGTTTGAGGTTGGATATGAGAGTGCCGCCCAGTTCAGCCGGGAGTTTAAACGCTACTTCGGGTTACCACCCAGCAAAACCTCTCAAATTGGTTATCAGGCCAAAACAGCTTAACTCCCTGAATATTGTTCAAAAGATTGTCGCTCCTGGCCACAAATCCCCTGCAATACTTATAGGCACTTTTTGCTGTTAACTGCGCCTGCGAAAAAGGAGCACAGAAGCAACAAAAACAACATTAAAGCAATCAGGACGTTCTTTATGTTGCGTAAGTCAGGCGTTTTGGCCATGCCCGCCATTTTAATGACTGTTGTTCTAACAGCCAGCCTGGCTTTGCTCACATTTCACTTCGAAGACATTCTTCTTAAAAGCTACCAGATCAAGCTGAAACAAATTGCTGAAGTCACGTCAAAAGTTCTTCGGGACGATATTGAGCTTCATGGTGACAACCATTTGGACTTTGACCTTTTGGCCACAGATGTAGGCAGCAGCTCCGGCATTCACGTCACGATCATCGATATGAAAGGTGTGGTAATTGGTGACTCCAAAGTTTCCAAACGCAACCTGGGGCAAATGGAAAACCATATAGCGAAACCTGAAATTCGCGAGGCTCTAGCCAATAAAAGCGGCTTGATGCAGCGATACAGCAAAACCTTAGGCTATGACCTTCTCTACTACGCAACGAAGGTAGACCTTCTAGAATCCAGCGATAGCCATGGTCATGGGCACGAAGAAGACGAAGCGCATAGTTCAACAGCAAACCAAACAGACTCCTTTATTGTTCGCACAGCTCTTCCATTAAACATTCTTAGCCAGCAGATGTTGTGGATCTGGTTATGGGTGGCAGGCATCAGTTTGCTGGGTGTTATTGTCGTTATTATCATTACTATTTTCTTCAGTAAGATGCTTAGCAACCAGTCAGCACTTGAACGTGCGGCATTAGAAGGAGAGGTTAAAGAACGCACCCATGAACTCAGCCTTATGCAGCGGCTGGGAAGCCTTATGTCTGCGTGTACCACGGTTGATGGTGCCGCCAATGTTGTTCACCCAATCGCCGCTCATCTGTTACCGGGTTGCCGTGGTGGCGCAATAACTCTTATTAAGTCTTCAAGAAACCGTCTGGATTTATTAACCCAGTGGGGCGAACAGTGGCAGGGCAGTGAGCACTTTGAACCCAATGAATGTTGGTCTCTGCTTAAAGGTCATACCCATTACAGCATTGAAGACGGCCTGGAAATTCGCTGCGCACACAGCTCCCACGAACATGATTTATGCCAGGCCTGTATTCCACTTGTTGCCCAAGGTGAAACTCTTGGTGTGCTTCACCTTAACTACGATAACCAGGAAGATCTTGAAGAAGGTTCTTCCAAAGCAGAAGCTATGGCAGAACAGATTGGCCTTGCTTTAGCGAACATGAGACTCCGTGAAGACTTAAGACAGCAGGCTATCCGTGATCCATTAACCGGCCTGTATAACAGACGACATATGATGGATGTGCTGGAGCAGAGATTCTACAGTGCGGATCATCACGCTTCTGCGCTGTCAGTTATGATGATCGACCTCGACCACTTCAAACGTTTCAACGACACCTTTGGTCATGACGCTGGAGACTATGTTCTCAAGCAGGTGTCTATGGAGCTGAAAGAAGCGACCAGAGAAAACGACCTTGTTTGCCGTTATGGTGGTGAAGAAATCTGCATTGTCTGCCCAGACACTGATCTCGATAAAGCTGCAGAGCTGGGAAGTATGCTGGTTGCCCGAATTGCCGGGCAGGGTATGCAGTTTAACGGCCAGTCTCTGGGCAACATCACCATATCAATGGGAGTTGCTGCTCGTTCCCATGCAGATAACAGCATCGACATGTTGCTGAAAGAAGCAGACAACGCCTTGTATGAAGCCAAAGAACAGGGCCGTAATCGAATGATTGTTCAGACCTCTAAAGAGCAAGACAGTTCCACTTCAGACTTTGAAGAATAAATAATATCTATTCCTGATAGGCTTCAAACTGAAGCCAGAATCATTTTGGTGCGAAACGCCAGATCAGCTTCCATCTCTTCCCTGTTGATGCCTGCCCTGGCTCTTAAAACGAACCCTTGTCGTAAGTCGAACATTAGCTTTGCACGTTCAGTAGAAGGAAAGCCTTCAGGTAAACGACCTTTCTCTTTCTCTGCATCAAAGCGTGCTGCCAGCCTTTGGTCTGCTGAATAGATGGCTTCCCGCAAAAGCTCCTGCGTTCCTTCAACTGTGCCTGTACTGGTGGATACACAGTTAGACATAAAACAGCCCTGCCGGCCTTCGGGTTGCTGAGTTGCGTAATTCAGTACAGCTTTCATAAAAGCTTGCACAGCGTTTTCTATATCAGGTTCAGACTCAAAAGCTTCCATAGGAGCACAAGAATCATTGGTCATGTAGCGTTGAATAGCCTGGATGTAGAGGCCTTTCTTATCTCCAAATACTGCATAAAGGCTAGGGCTATTAACACCCATTGCTTCAGTGAGATCTTTCATGGAAGCGCCGTCATAGCCTTTCTCCCAGAAAACATTGGTAGCAGCAGCCAGGGCTGTATCAATATCAAAACCTCTGGGGCGCCCAACCTTTCTCTTTTCTGTCATGTAATGCAAAACTCATTAACAAAGCATTTGGCCGCACATTTAATGACGGCCATTACACAATTTCAAGCATTACAGCACTCGTCTGATATACCGCTAGCTTCAGGGTTTGCCCCCAGACTCAAACCCTGAAGAGCCTAATCGTCCAAATTAATCTTGAAGATAGAGAGCGCTGTTTCAGCAATCATATTTACAACAAAACTCTGTTAACGGAGGTGAATACAATTTCTTCACCTTCTTCGGGAATACTTATATTTTTAGCAAAATCTTTACCCTTCGCATTGATAGCATTTCGAAGGATCTTCTTAGTTGTAAAACAATGATCAAGTGCATTCATATGAACAGCAACAATCTGAACATCATTGTTTGCTTTTTTAGCCTCCTGAAAGAACTCAATAGCTTGTTTTTCGTTCATCAGAAGTGGCTCTGGGCTGATAGCCTCAATCACTGCACCACCAGTATGGGCAATAATAATATCCGGCGAATATTTAGTTAGAATTCCTTTTATCCGACCTTCTTTGTCCAGAATAGTATCGTTAGTCCAATAAATAGTGGGTTGCCCCTGTGCTTCAAAAATAATTCCGTTTACCCCTCCCATTAAAGGCACAAGAACACCAGTGCCATGCTGACCAAACTCCTGCGTGAGAGTTATTCCGTCAAAGCTTACAGAATTTGACTCATTTGACCCAATAGCAGTGACATTTACAAAGCCATAGTCTTTGAGCTGATCAATAAAAGCTTTTCGGCTTTCAACTGGGTGTTCCAGATTAGTAGGCGAACTGTTATTTGGCGTGTATATAGGAATATTCTTTTTCAGAGCCTTGGCAGCTGCTGGGTCAAAATGATCCTCGTGCATATGACTGACAATAACAGCATCTACACCATCGGTAATCTGTTCAACTTTTACAGGTAACGGGATGGTGGGGTTCGGCTCAATACCTGCGAAAGAAGGTAATGAATGCTTATCGCCAAGCATAGGGTCGAGCAACAGTGTTTTACCATTGTAGTTTAGTTTGGCTGTAGCATTCCTGTAAAACTCATAAGAAACACTTGGCGAAGAGTCATTCTGAGAGTGTTTTTTAAGCTGCTGTTCAGCACAGGCAGACAACACCAGAATACTTAGTATCAGTACTAGTTTTTTCATAGAGAGACACCAATAAAATATATTTGCTATATCTGGCCTAGGGCTCGTTCTCGAGTATAGCTTTTAAAAATATCAGATGAGTTTTTTCACTTTTGTCATTTAACCTGACAGAACATGAAAAGTTATGTGACTAGTCTGGCTTTAGAACCAGATTTTTAGATATAGTTTTAAGCTTCAGAAAGTGGTCGCAGATAAATCTGTTCTCGAAGAACCTGCCAGCGCCCCTCCTCAAAACGCAACTCAATATTGCATAACAAAAGCATTTCTTCACCATTCATACCACTATGCTTTCTTGTTAAAACACTCACAGCTGAATCACCCAAAACATGAAAGTCATGCCAGTCTGCCCAAGTGTTAAGCTGTGTTTTTCCTTCTTTCGCCTGTTTTCTAAAAATAGTTATAAACTCTTTTTTATTATAAGTTTTTATAGCTCCATCAGGCATTATAAGTGTTGTATGAAAGTCCTTATGATAAATTTCCTCTAGTGCATTAACATCATAATTTGTTGCACGATCTATAAGATTATCCATTGCAGCGCGCACACCTTCTTTTGTGCGCGTATTTTTCAAATTTTGGGGAACAGAGTACCCTGCATCCAAAACTGTGAGTTTATCGTTTGGAATTTTTCCGTCACCATAAACATAAAAGCCTCCCATAGAAAACACGGTAATTAACAGAACCAATATCTTTTTCATATTCATAACAAACTCACTAATTCAAGGAGATGGAGTTGAATTATTTAGTATTGAAATCCAATTCCAATTAATTAAAAAACCCGGGTAAATTTTTATTTAAATACCGAATCCACCATCTACACCAATTACCTGACCAGTCATCCATGCATTTGATGAATCTGCCAGCAAAACAATCCAGCGGCTGATATCTTCAGGGATTCCTCGACGCCCCAGAGGGATAGCGGCTCTTTCCTGGTCCTCAACCTGTTTAGCCTGCTCTTCACTAAGGCCCATCATTCCTGTTAAAGCCCCAGAGTCCGTTGGGCCAGGTGCAATTGCATTAACACGAATATCAGGAGCCAGCTCTAAGGCCCAGGTGCGAGTCATGTAATCCAGAGCCGCCTTGCTGCCTCCATAGTGAGACAGTGTTTTCGCAGACATATGGCTAACCACACTGGTTATGTTAATGATTGAGCCTCCGGTTTTTCTCAAATGCGGAACACTGGCTGCAGCTAGCAAGCTGGGGGCAAGTATATTCAAAGACAGTATTTCATTAATTCTTTCTTCACTGATCTCTTCCAAGGTCGCGTTTGCACCTGCTCCGGCGTTATTCACCAGAACATCCAGCCTTCCCCACTTTTCAATAGCAGTGTTAACGATCAATTCAGCGCTTTTAGGATCTCCGCTGTCAGCAACAAGAATGGAAATGTTCTCATGCAGAGCTGCAACCCTTTCCAAGGCTGGAGCGCGCCGGCCTGTGATTAAAACCTGTGCTCCCAGTTGTGCAAACTCTAATGCTGCAGCTTTACCAATACCGTTACTGCCACCAGTAATAATGACTGTTTTATCTTTCACTTTAACTTCTCTCTGAACTGGGGAAACATCTCCAGATTGTTTCCCCATAGCCTGGGGTTTTAGAAAATGCCCCTGAAATGATTTGGCTTTACCTGACGTCTATCTCAATTGGAAAGAGTTTAATCTTCAGAAAGAGGGCGCAGGAAAATCTGCTCACGAAGAACCTGCCAGCGACCATCTTCAAAACGGAATTCAATGTTGCATAGCAGCATCATTTCATCCCCTGTCATACCACTATGATGTCGCGTCAGAACACATACTGCGGTATCACCCAGAATATGGAAGTCATGCCATTTAGCAAAAGTATTCAGCTGTTTTCTATCTTCTTCTGCCGCCTGCTTTCGAAAGTGTTCAATGAACTCTTTTTTGCTAAAGGTCTGCACCGTGTCGTCTGGCAGAACCAGTGTGGTGTGAAAGTCATTGTGGTAGATCGTCTCAAGTGCATCTACGTCAAAATTGGTCGCACGGTCGATCAGGTGGTCCATTGCTGCGCGAATAGCTTCTTTGGTATGTGTTGCCTTAGTCATGAGATATCTCCATCGACTGTATTAACAGTGAAACGCTGGAAAGCAGACATTCTGCCGACGCAAAATTTTAGCCTGTCAGTTTTGTAATGATCATTATTAAATTAAAAAGAAGTGATTTCGTCAACAGTTTTTTATCGATCATTACAAAACAAACCCAAAAGAGTTACACCCGTTGGAGGTGCTTTTGATCAGCACCTTGTGCAAAGCACATTATCTCCAGCTTCGCCCATAGACAGAGCACCACAGTAAATACCAATGGTTGGTACTCACGCTCTTGGTTACTATCCCGCGCCTTCCTGACACTGAGAGGCGCAATGTCTTCCCAATCTTTACCTGCTCAGCTCTTGAGAATGCTCTTACTGCTGAGCCTGACACTGGTTGCTGTTCATAACTCTCCAGTCTTACTGAATTCTCTCACCAGAAATGCGGTTAACGCCGGCTGCCATCAGCAGGAAAACATGCACCACCAGATGTCTGGTTCCATGGATCACTCCGAGCACCACCATTAATGAGTATTTTTCGATTCCCCCTTCTTGTCTGGTTTGGTATTGCCATCCTGATTTTCAGCCTTGGTATTCGCCAGTCTTTCGGTATTTTTATGATGCCGATATCCGAAACCTTTAACACAGGGCGTGAGTTTTTCAGCCTTGCTATCGCTTTTCAGAACCTGCTGTTTGGCGTGTTCCAACCATTTGTTGGCATGGCTGCTGACCGCTGGGGAGCACGCCGAGTTATTTCTCTCGGTGCTCTCGCTTACGCAGCCGGGTTATATCTAACATCTACCGCTTCTCAGCCAGAATGGCTGTACCTTTCTCTGGGAGCACTGGTTGGTTTGGGCTTGAGCTGCACCAGTTATGTGATTGTTCTGGGTGCTGTCGCAAAGGTTGTTCCTGCACAACACACCGCCAAAGCTTTTGGTCTGACTACTGCAGCTGGCTCTTTTGGTATGTTTGCAGTTATTCCTGGCGCGGAAGCTCTGCTGAGTAACTTCGACTGGCAAACCACTTTGCAGGTTTTCGCACTGGCATGCAGTGTAATGGTGGCCTTTTCCTATTTTATGAAAACTGGCCAGAGCCAAAGCACTTCTGCAAAAGCCGCTGAGAACGAACCCCAAACTGTTAAACAGGCTATGCAGGAAGCGTTTGCCCACAAAGGTTACTGGCTAATTCACGCAGGCTTTTTCGTGTGTGGCTTCCATGTGATGTTTATTGCCACGCACCTGCCCAGCTATCTGGCAGACAAAGGTTTAGAAGCTTCATCTGCAGCTATGGCTCTGGCTTATGTTGGTGTGTTCAACATCTTCGGTTCTTACTTCTGGGGACTGATGGGCGACCGCTACGACAAGCGTTATGTAATGACCGCTCTCTACGTGGCAAGAACTCTGGTCATTGCCAGCTTTGTCACCCTGCCGGTAACTAACAGCACAGCCACACTGTTTGGCGCAGCAATTGGTTTCTGCTGGTTGGGTACTGTTCCATTGACGTCTGGTCTGGTTCGCCAGATTTTCGGTGCCCGGTACCTTTCCACTCTGTACGGTCTGGTCTTCTTAACTCACCAGATTGGCAGCTTTCTGGGAGCCTGGGCAGGCGGTCGTATTTACGACTACTACGGAACCTATGAACCAATCTGGTGGTCCACAGTTGTTCTGGCATTCTTGGCCGCTCTCTTACATTTGCCAATTAATGCGAAGCCAGTTGTACGCTTAGCTCCGGCAGTATAACTAGCGAAGGGGAAGACTCTTCTCCACCAGAAAATCGATCAAAGCCCTTACCCTGCGAGCCTTCTGGCTGTTCTGCATAAAGTAACAGTAAAGGCCGGGGTAAGGGTGCCAGTGCTTTTCCAACACTGCTATCAGTCGCCCGTCTTTTAACTTTTCTTCAATCATTGGCGTAAGAAAGCGCCCAATCCCCAGCCCTTTTTCTGCAGCATCAATCATTGCGTCAGTATCGTTAACTATCAAAGCTAACGGCATATCTACAGCGATAGTTTGCTTATCCCGCATTAATGCCAGAGGCACCAGTTGGTTGGATGCAATGTAGCGATATTGCACCAGTTTGTGTTGCTGCAAATCTTCCAGAGTTTGAGGCATGCCGTATTTAGCAATGTAAGAATCGGAAGCAAAAAGCGCTTCTTTCACGGGTGCAGTGAGCTGACGAGCCACCATACCGGGCTCAACCTTATCTCCCTGACGAATACCCAAGTCATGGCCTTCGGTAAGAATATTTACAGCTTTATCCGAGACAGATATTTCCAGCTGAATATCTGGATAGAGCTGACAAAACTCGGCATAGATTGGCCGAAAAAAAGACTGAAATACAAAACGAGGCAGGGTGATACTCACTCGCCCTGAAGGCTGCTCACTCAAATCCTGAACACTTTCCAGCGCATAGTCGAGCGTTGTTATGGCACCAGAGATTTGCTCATTGAGAAGCTGCCCTGCTTCAGTCAGTTCCATCTGGCGGGTTGTTCTATTGAACAACGGAAGTCCTATATTTGCTTCCAGTTGCTTTAACGCCTGACTTACGGAGGGCGGCGCCATCTCCATTTTTCGGGCAGCACCGCGGATGCTTCCCTCTTTCACAATGGTCTGGAAAATTGTCAGCTGGTTAAAGGTTGAACCTTTCAAAGCCACTCCTCTTCAAAGCGATGCCTCAGCGCACACTCAATTGTTAGTTTTTAGCTAACAATGCATTCGATATAAGACATCTAAAATATATCAATTCTTTTCCATACACTGCAGACATCGATCAGCCAATTGCCACTTTGTCTGGAGTTCCCATGAGCCAAGTCGTTGTTATTTCCGGTCACCCAAATCTTGAAGATTCTTACACAAACACCCTGATTCTCGACCAGCTGGAGAACACATACGACAGCATTGATGTGCGTCGCTTAGACAGCCTTTATCCTGATTTCAAAATCGATGTGGAAGCCGAACAAAAGGCTTTAATGGATGCCAAGGTTGTTGTCTTCCAGTTTCCTTTCTACTGGTACACCGTGCCAGCACTGTTGAAACTGTGGATGGATGAGGTGCTGACCTTTAACTTCGCTTACGGCCCGGAAGGAGACAAACTGAAAGGCAAAGATTTCTTCCTGTCTTTCACTATTGGAGGCCCAAAAGAGGCTTACGACCCTCTGGGCTATAACCACTTCACCATTGAGCAGTTGCTTCACCCACTGCAGCAAACAGCTTATCTGGCAGGAATGAATTATCGGGAGCCTGTTTACACTCATGGCATGGTTTACATTCCCGGTGTTTATAACAAGCTGGAAGATGTGCAGGCACGCGCCCAGGAACATGCTCAGCGATTGATTGCCAGTGTTAACGATGTACTTCATTCCGACGAACAGAAAATTCGCCGTTTTGTTACTGACTGGTTTGCCCAGTTTGACCAACTGCCCGAAGAAAGTGGCTTCTTCACAGAAAGCCTTGCTGAAAATGTTCGATGGATTTCACCAGAAGGTCAGTTTACCGGCCACAATGGTTTCCGTGAGTGGTACGACATTGTGCGCGGCCTGTTTAAACCTGGCTGCACTCATCAGGTTGAGCAAGTTGAAATTAAGAAGGCTACGCAAGGATATTCTGCTGAACTTCGCATCCGCCTTATTGCAGAGACCTTCGAAGATTCAGAACTGAAAGGTGAGCCAGTAAATATTCTGGTGAATGAGAACTGGGCGCTGGAGTTGAACGATCAGGGCCAAGTGACTATTCAGGAATACAAAGTTACTCCGGTAGCGGCATAACTCTCTGTAAAACACGCCTCAGACCAAACTCTGAGGCGTGTTTTAGTCTTTTTAATTTCTTGCTAAAACAGCCTCAATGGTTTCAACAACCTTCTCGCATTTCTCAGCATTCAGGGCATCAGCGTGAGGGTCGGTGAACTTCCCGCTATCGTTATCGAAATACCGACCACCAGCCTCAGCAAACTCTTCTGATAGAGCAGCCCTACAAAGAATATCTACACCAATACTTAAATCCTTGCCTGCCATACCGTAAGCATCTTTCACCATTTTGCTTCCTAGAAATGACGCAGGGTTGACTGACACAACCATTGGTCCAGAGTCTTTTAACGAACCAGCCAGGTGGTTGGACCACATGATAATAGCCAGCTTGCTTTGGGCATAAGCGTCACTATCCGATAACGACAACAGGTCTTTCCCGGCCAAAGACTCAAGATTCACTGGGGCTTGTGCGGCAGAGGAAATATTGACTACCCGGCTAGAGCTATCCAAAAGAGGAAGCAGCTGTTTGGTGAGCAAATAAGGAGCGATGGTGTTAACCGCAAAGCGAATATCTAACCCATCCTGAGTTATTGGGTTGGGTGTTTTGTAAACACCGGCATTGTTAATCAATACATCCAGTGTTTTATGTTTGGCCATAACAGCCTGTGCGAACGTTTTAACATCCACCAGA
The DNA here is from genome assembly GCF_058148445.1 of Parendozoicomonas sp. 2304DJ65-17. Lineage (NCBI taxonomy): Bacteria > Pseudomonadati > Pseudomonadota > Gammaproteobacteria > Oceanospirillales > Endozoicomonadaceae > Parendozoicomonas > Parendozoicomonas sp. 2304DJ65-17. The sequence goes on along the minus strand of NZ_JBYVJV010000006.1, from coordinate 245,525 downwards.
CGAGACAAATCAGCAGTAAAACTTTCAACCTCGCCAGCACCCGGCAGAGCAGAAAGTTCACGCACAATACCTTCAAGCTTTGATGAGTTACGGCCATGCAATAAAACATGATGACCTTGAGCAACAAGCACCTTAGCAGTTTCTAAACCAATACCATCAGTTGCGCCTGTCAGCAGAATAACTTTCTTCACTCAAACTCTCCCTGTTAGCCGATCTGGCTCATCTCATTAACCGTGAACGATTCTACCGCGCCCTCAACGGCATTGAGATAATTCTTTATGTGTTGTGTATCCATGTGATTTTGCCAAAGCTCGCGTGTACCCCAGTTTTCATAGAACAAGAAGTGGGCGGGGTTTTCATTGTTCTGGTGCAGGTCGTAGTTAATACAACCTTCTTCTGCTCGAGTAGGGGCAATCAGCTTTTTCAGTTCACTTTTAACCAGTTCTACCTTACCGGTTTTGGCAATAATGTTGGCAACGATTGTAAGGTGAGCCATGTTGCACTCCATAAGTCAGCAATAGCAGGTAAATCAACAAAAGCAGAAAAGCTCTCCTTCCTTAATAGAAAAGAGAGCTTCGTATGTACCCTAACTTATAGCTTACTTTGTGATTCAGGCTGCAGTAGTTGAGTAATCTGTGTAGCCACGCTCATCACCACCGTAAAAGGTAGAGTGCGCATCGTAATCGACCGGGTTCAAAGGCAGGCTGTTTTCCATCCGGTACACTAAGTCTGGATTGGTGATAAATGGCTGACCATAAGCCACCATGTCCGCATAACCTTTCGCCAAAATGGCCTCGCCGGTTTCCTTGGTATATTTGCCCGCAACCATAATTGGATGGGGATAAATATCCCGCACCTGCTGACGATAAGACTCAGGCATTTCAGTATAGCGAGAGATGTTTTCTGAGAAGTGGATATACGCCAACTTCAACGGAGCCATTGCTTTGATCGCTTTTAAAGTCAGATCGATGATTTCCGGATCAGCGTCTTCCTCGCCATAACCTTCCGTCACAAAAGGCGACAGACGAATAGCTGTGCGGTCACCACCAATTTCTTTGGCAATAGCTTCAACAACTTCCAGCATAAAGCGCATGCGATTTTCCTGGCTGCCACCGTATTGGTCTGCTCGTTGGTTACTGGAGATGCGCATAAACTGATCCAGCAAATAGCCGTGTGCGCCGTGAATTTCTACACCATCAAAGCCTGTTTCCATAGCGTTACGGGCAGCTACCACGAAGTCATTGATAGTTTGTTGAATATCTTCAAGGCTCATTTCTCTGGGAGTACCAGTTTCAATCATGCCGAAATCACCCTCAGGGAGAGGGCCAAATACCTTATCAGAATGCTTAACAGCAGAAGCAGATACTGGTTGTTCACCAGCAATCACGCTGTGGGAGCGCCGGCCTACATGCCAAAGCTGAATAAAGACCTTACCGCCCTTCTCATGCACAGCTTTGGTAACGCGTTTCCAGCCTTCAATATGTTCAGGCGTGTAAATGCCGGGAGTCATGGAGTAGCCACGGCCAACAGCAGAAATGGGAGCACCTTCTGTAATTAAAAGCCCTGCAGTGGCACGCTGAGCATAATAGGTTGCAACCATTTCACCTGGCACATCACCAGGCTGCTCAGTGCGGGAGCGAGTCATCGGAGCCATGGCAATACGGTTGCTAAATGTCAGGCGACCAAAACTATGTTCTGAAAAAAGATGAGGATAAGACACGACGATTCTCCACTAACCAGACTTTCGACAGCACTTTTCCTGTCGAGCTGTCATTGAGTTGGCAGCAACAATACTCGTCGATAAAAGCTTCAAAAATAGGAAACGGCACAAAACGCTTTTGACAATGAATCAAAGGTACGCGAGTTTTTCGGCGAGGTAATCAATAAACACCTGTGTTCTGGCTGGCAGCACATTTTTCTTATAAAACACCGCCCAGATGTCCTTTTTCCATCCGCAGTGAAAATCCTCAAGAATGAGCTGCAACTCCCCCCGCTCAATATGTTCCTGCACAAAGAAATCCGACAGACTGGCAATACCAGCACCAGAGAGAGCTACTTTTCTCAAAACCTCACCACTTGAGCAGGAGACTGAAGGTTCAACAGGAAACCCTTCCTTCCCTTCAAAAGATAAAGGCCAAAGGTTTAGAGAGGCTGGTTGTTTAAAGCCCAGCATTCGATGGCCGGACAACTCAGTTGGGGTTTTCGGTGTTCCATACTTCTTCAGATAATCAGGTGTGGCAACTATCTGCATTCGGCTGCTTGTGAGTCTTCGGGCATTCAGGGTGGAGTCAGACAACTCTCCAACCCGAATAGCGACATCTGTCTTCTGCTGAATCAGGTCGATAACGTTTTCATCACTGACCAGTTCAAAGTGAATATCCGGATAACGCTCTAAAAAGCCAGTGAGAACAGGCGCAACCAATGTTGTGAACACTGGCGTTGAAGTATTCACTCTCAGCAACCCAGAAGGGTTGGAGAAACTGTTGGTTAATTCATGGCGGGTATCTTCAAGATCCTGAACAATCTGCCGGGCACGCTGCTCCAGCCAGCGACCTTCATCAGTTAAGTCCAAACGACGGGTTGTTCGGGTTAACAGTCGCACGTTCAGCTGTTCTTCAAGGCGGGAAAGAGAGCGGCTAACACCTGAAGGAGTTTGCCCAAGGTGTTCTGCTGCCGCAGAGAAGGAGCCATGATCAATAATCGCGAGAAAATGAACCATGGCATCGACGTTTATCATCTTTGCCCGACTGTATAGAAAGAGAACAGAGGTCGGGCCATGAAGTATGGCTGTAGGAGAGTAATAAAGTTGGTAACTCCAACCCTCTGCAGCCCGCATTCCACCATTCCTAAAAAAGTCACTTCAACTATAAAGTTGGTAACTGGAATAGGCTTACAAAGAATTTCAGTAAATATTGGGAGTAATAAAGTTGGTAACCACCATATTCTAAAAGACTTTTACTCTTAAGCAATACACACGGATAGGCTCAAAAATACCATTTTTTGAAACTTCATTCCTACTACCTCTCAGATCGATGTCACCAGATCTTGCCTAAAGCTAGTCTTCTCGCCTGGATACCCTTTCTGATTAGAGATAACCCTGGTTTCGTGGAGTACATAGTCGACAGACGTATGACTGTGCCCGTGGACCCAGAGCTTAGGCCTGTGTTGGTGTATTACTGCATCCAGTGAGGAAGCAAATCCTGTCGTCAGATTGGTTCCTTTGTACTCTGCCTTCACAGACTGTTCTGATGGTAGATGATGGGTGATGTCGATGGCGCTGTCCCCTTTGTACCGAGCAAGTTCAGCCTCAAGAAAACTGCGATGCTCTTTATGGATTCTCAAGGTGTCGTCTGCCGATAATTTTCTTTCAGAACCGTTCTCTGCGATGTGAATGAGACTGTAGTCATTCAGCCACTTTTCGCAGGTGTCCATACCTGCTTGCTGTTCACCATAGAGTGCGAAGTCAGTCCATAAGGTGGCCCCAACGAAAAGGTAACCCTGATACTGAAAAACTCCTGGGTTCAGAAAAATTACATCTTCTTGACGACACACCTCCTGCAAACGCCGGTTCGTTGCGTGCAGTTCCTTGTGGTAATACTCATGGTTGCCCGGTACATAGAGTATGGGTATATCTGGAAACCACTGGCGAGCGGCAGTGATGTCACGCTCATCAACGCTGAAAGTAGCGCAGCACATCTTTCCAACCGGGAAACTGCTGGCTACCAAAGTGAATATGTCTACCTTCAAAACCCTCCTGGCCCTTGCCGCTGAGTAAATCATCAATTAGGTAATCCCCTTTTAGAAGGCTTTTATCAGGGGAAATAATCAATTTCCTGACCATTTCAAACCCCAGATGCTGTTCCACCCATTCACGTTTTTCTGAATAGCACAGAGGGTTTTTTAGTGAAGGCGCGGTCAAAATGTAGGGTTCGTATTCTTGAAAGCTATTCAGAACAGCAATAGCCTCAACTGCACCAAAAGTTGGTGCCAGATTCCGAAAGAATCCATACTGTGACTGGGGAAACGCTATCTGCGGATTCTCTTTCAAAGCCCGTTCAAAAGCCCCGGTAAAGTCGCAGAGGACATCGTCCATATCGATGTAAATAATTGTCTTGGGCATAACTTTCTATTATTTGAACCAGATGATCAGCAGACTAAACAGCCTTTTCGAGGAGACAGCCCAACTGTAGCTTTAACCCCAGAGTTGAAGGGAACAAAATCATCTTCAATGCCATCGGAAAAGATCACTCCGTTTTCTGGCATATAGGATTCGAGACCCAGCTCTTTGTCATGGGTAATAGCGCCAAACACGATATCAGTTCCTGTTGTCTGGCTGGGAAAAGGTTCTCGCACTGTAAATTGCAGCCTCTTTTCATCCCAGCCAAAGCCTTGGGAGAGTTGATGGTCTGTTTGCCCGGCAACCGCCTGAGCCCCAGCCAGAATAGACTGGAACCATCCGGTTGATCCAAATCCTGTTGAGATAATAATGCCCGAGGATGATTGTACCTCTGTGTGCCCGCACCATTTAATTGAATAGCGAGCCGATGTATGGCTTTTGGGACCAATAAACAGGTCGTTCACGGCAAGAATGCTTTGCCCGTCATTGGTTCTTGCCTCGGCAAAGGTAACCTCCTTTGAGTCTGCGGATTCCTTGATCGTTTTCATCACAGTGCTCGAGAGATCTCCGACTTCAAAAGGGAGCAACTTTCCATCCCATCGAGCAGGGTCAGGGTTCACCGCAATCACGGGCTGGCCATCCAAATACTTCAGAGTATTGGCTACCAGACCATCCTGGCCGATAACCACAACGATGTCCTGTTGTGAGAACTGATAACTGGGCAGAAGCCTGCGTTCCAGTAACTGAAACCGGCCACAGGTTTTCAGGATGCGCTCAGCTTCAACAAGCTGCTTCTGGTAGTGATCATGCTCAGCCAGATAGTCTTGCGCATCCACCTGGCTATGCTCCAAGTAAAACTTGGCTTGAGGCCAAGTGTTGAAGCGCTCCACAAGCTCCTGCAGTCGGGTTTTTCTGAAGACAAGGACAAAACGCCGATCAACTCTGCTGCTCATGCCTGTTTCACCTTCTTCACCAGCTGCCCAACCATATCGGGACTGATATTCAACTCACCAATTTTGCCCGCATTCTGAGCCAGGGAGTCAAAGGCCATGGCCATTAACTGTTCCGGATTCATATTGGCCAGTGCCATAGCCTTCAAATTTTCAACGGGTAACTCACGATAGGCTTTCATACGAGCTGCAACTGCGTAAGCATCAGAATCGGCTTCCATTTGCTTGTTCTCAACACTGAGTACTACCAGTTCTTTTTTCTGGTTTTCCGCTTCAATCTCTGCCTGTAACCGCTCCCGCTCTGTCTCATTCTTACCCCGAAGAATGGCACGCTCATTCTGCAGGCGGGACTCTTCAATTTCCTGCTCTTTCTGCTGAACAGAGAGCTCTGTCTGCAGCTCGGCATCCTTAATAATACGCTCCTGTTCCACTGCAGACTTTCGCCGTGAATAAACTGCGTCATCCGCCTCCTGGAGAATAGATTCCCGGGCCTCAGCCTCCAACGCTCTTGCTGTTTCAGGATTCGGCATAATACCGCTTACTGTTACGTCCTGAATTTGAACACCCATATCGCTTAACGAAGCCTCATTGGGTAAAGTCTTACGCAGCATATCCACCAGTGTTTGACTCAACAAAAGAGCATTACGCAATGGGGTCGCCTGCACTTTGTTCTGCACCATTGCCTGAATTCTTCTGACCACTCTGTCGCTTAATTTCATAGGATCTTCCGAAACATAACCAGAGCTATCCGCTTTCAGGCTGAAGTTGAGCATTGTTGCGGTCTTTTCAGGATCAGTCACCTGGAAAGTTATCTGCCCCTGTACTCTGACAGCCTGGAAGTCAAATGTTTGCATGTTAAAGATGAATGGTGCTTCTTGAACACTGACAGGAACAGCGGCAATGGATGTGGTGGCAGAGTTGTAATAGAAGCTCAACCCTTTACCTTGACGGCGCACCCGACCATTAGCGCTTTTAATAACGTAGGTTGCGGAGTCTGCTTTGTAATATCTAATGCCGAACATGGTCTTTTTCCTTTTCGTTAGTGTCTATAAGTCTCTTTATTGCCAGATAGTGTCCTATAGACACAAATACGTCAAGAACTTATTTATGTCTATAGGACAATAAGTTTGCCTAACGACAAAAGCTGCATATAAAATATTGATTCTTTGGAATATTAAGCACAGCTATGAACGAAGAAGAATTCCTTGCCAGCTACAATAAAGCCGACTTCAATGCCCCACTGCTAACGGCTGATGCTGTGCTGTTTACCTATCATGAGGAGGAGGTCAAGGTTCTTCTGGTCAAACGATCCAACCACCCGGAATATGGAAAATGGGCCTTACCGGGCGGGTTTGTGAATGAGGAAACAGACAAAAACTTGCAGGAAACCATTCTCCGCAAGCTCATTGAAAAGACGGGGGTGACTCCTCCTTATCTGGAGCAACTGGCTACTTTCAGTGGCCAAGGGCGGGATAAGCGAGGCTGGTCTGTTACAGTTACCTACACAGCTCTGGTCGCTCATCAGTCCTGTGCATCCCATATTAATACCGTCAGTGATGTGCAGTGGGTGGGCTTGGATAAACTGGACACTCTTTCGTTGGCCTTTGATCACCAGGACATTATCGCTGCAGGGCGAGAAAGACTCAGGCAAAAAGCACTGTACTCCATCGTGCCAGCCTATACGCTTCCTGAAATATTCACTTTGCCAGAGCTGCAACACGTCCATGAGGTTTTAATTGGAAAGCCTCTGCAAAAAAAATCGTTCAGACGGCGTATTGAACAAGCAGAATTGCTGGAAGATACGGGGGCAAAACGCTCCGAAGGGGGCCGGCCTGCAGCTATATACAAAATGAAAAAAACAGCTGGTGAGTTTAAATTCTTACGTAATTTAGAGCTGTAATCCCCTCCCCCCTCCAATATAAAAAGAACCTTCTACGGCTATACCCAAGCGACTAGAAGGTTCAAATCAGTAACTAAACGACGCTTTTCCTGTTCATAAAAAAATCATCATTGAAAACACCATGAAAGACCCCAACTTATGGTCATTCGACTGACTGTAAGGCTAAGGGAAAATGGCAATACAAAAACACTTTGATCGGTTCGATAAAAAGATTTATCTCACCAGACGATCACCTGGATATAAAAAAGCCAAGGACAAGGACGAGAGTATCCTCAGCGAAATAAAAAAAGCATTCAAAGAAGCTGGTTATCCAGTTACCGAGACTTTTTTGCAGGGTTCTTTTGCTGTCGATACAGCGATCAATAGCCTTGAAGGTGACTACGATATTGATCGTGCACTTGTTATTGATGCCAGTAAGGCTCCAGAAGACCCGATTGAACCAAAGAAAGTTGTATTAAAGGTGCTTGAAGACAGAAACTTCAAGGATCCGAAAATTAAAAAGCCTTGCATAACGGCTGACTACCAGAGCATCAACTTGCACATTGATTATACCGTTTACAAAAAAGGCGAGGATGTTTTCGGTGATGATGTCTATCACCTTGCAGTTGGTAAAGTTGGCTCTGATCAAAATAACAAAGAGTGGTCCCCCTCAGATCCCAGAGGACTGATCGAGTGGATTAAAAATGTGGATAGTTATGGGGCAGGCTCTCTTGATAAGGGCAAACAGTACAAGCGCTTAGTCCGGTATATGAAGCGTTGGAGAGACTTCAATTTCAACGAAGAAACTGGAAAAAAACTGTTCTCTATCGGGCTCACGATCATGCTGAAAGAGCAGTACAAACCAGGTTGGTTTACCAGTGAGACAAAGGATGACTTAGTCGCTCTAAAGGCTGCCGTTGATGGTATTCTTGATGACAGCTACCTCCGTGCTCCCTTATTTACTGAAAATTATCGGGTGTACACGAAACTACCGAAAACTCCTCGACGGGATATTTTCCAGCATAAGATCACCGGCGGTGAAACTGAATCAGGCAGCGACTTAAACCTGGGTGAACAGTTTAAAAACAAGTTGACCAGGCTTCAGACCGAACTTCAGAAAGCCATTGATGAAAGCTGTGAAATCAAGCAGTGCACTCTATTAAACATGGTTTTTGGTGATGACTTCATCGTTCCAGAAGCGAGTGATAAGAAAAAAGCTTCATCTATAGCAGCAGGTGCTGCGTTGTTTTCATCAGCAGGTGCGTCAGGAACCTCACAAGGAGCCTGATTTGTCTTTAAATTACGAAGCGATTTTTCAGCACTTTTTAAGTAGTGAATATTATGTAGAGCCTGCCTTGCTTCATGATAAAGATGCGCTATCTGTCACTTTCGAAGCAGCAGATAAACTTATATCACTTGTTCATGTTTGCACGGATGAGCTGAGTCAGCTGCCCCAGTTTTATCTGAAGAACCATAAAGACTATGGCTCGCTGGCACATGTATTACCTTCCAGTGTCTACAGTGGATATGGGTACATATGTGTCAATCACCTAGACTCTGTTTCAGTTAATTTTGAACGTCCGGAACTGGCCTTTGAAGAGTCTATTTGTCGCCACATCAACCTGCTGAAGTCTTTGCTTGAGGATTCAGATTTCAATCAGGAAGAGCTGAAAAGAGAGTTCCTTACGAACTGGCAGAAGAGCACAGAGCACTTGTATGGCAATGTTAGCAAGTACCTGTTCTGTTCCTCCAATGGCTATGACTTTCAGCGGTTAGAACTATATTTACCATTGTCTAGGCACCGCAAATTTTCCATCCCTGCATCTTATGTGGCTTTACCGTGCAATGGTGAAGGCTCAGAAATAGCAGCTTATTTCTCTAAAGAAAAGAGAAAGCAACCAGCCAGCGGCCTCTGCTTCGTTATTCCTCTGAAAGAGGTTGAGACCAGTTTTCCAGAAACGGAATCATCTTTGAAGCGTTGGCTGGCTGATGCCTTGGATAAAGTCGCTGAAGCAACGAAGAGAAGTATAAAGACAGAGCTGTGGGGCCCAAGAGCCAAAGAGTTTTGGCTTGTGCTCAATCTCCCTACGCCATCTGGAACGAGTTGGCTTGGTGTTCGACTCTACCGAGACCAGAGAAGGTCCTTTCCAAGTACCCTTGAAAAAATGTCAGGCTGGAAAGTGGCTCCATTTCATGTCGATTCTTTCAACAAAGATCGGCTAATGCCTCGCAGCGGAGCAGAAAGCCCTCTTACAAATAAGCATGTCCTTCTGGTTGGAAGTGGATCAGTTGGCAGTGAGCTGGCCCATAAGTTAGGAGCTGCTGGGGTTGGTCATATAGATATATCGGATATCGATATATTCACTCCCTCCAACACTTATCGTCATACTCTTGATCAGTCTTCTATATATCAACTCAAATCAACATCTGTAGCCAAACAGCTCATAAAAAAATACCCTTGGGTAAAAGCAACAGGTCTTCCGTTCTCCCTGCTCAGCCTGAGGGTTGAAAAGTTACTGTCACCGTATGATCTGGTAGTTGTTGCTATTGGCGCTCCAACGCATGAAAGGTTATTCCACGAGCACATAACTCAAACTCGGGTTAAGACACCGGTAATTTACACTTGGCTTGAAGGTTATGGAGTAGGAGGGCATGCAGTATTAGATTTGCCTGACGCTAGTGGCTGCCTGCGTTGTGCTTATGTAGAACCAGAAACAGGTACCCGTGGACTGGCATCGAACCTGAATTTTCTAGCTGCAAACCAGAACATAGTTAAAAACCATGCTGGTTGCGGAGAAATGTTTATCCCTTATGGGGCTGTCAGTTCAACCCAGACAGCGGTCATGGCCGCAGATCTAGGCATCCGCTTCTTGAACGGGCAAGTGACATCATCAACAAAAGTCAGCTGGAAGGGGGATGAGTCAGATGCAGAAAACGCAGGCTTAAAATTCACTCCTCGTTTCAACAGCTTTCACGCTTCACTCAAAAAGCTCCCATTACTCCATCCTCTCTGCGATGTATGCAACCCGAGTGAGCATAAAGAGTACAGTCATAGCTCTACACGGTTACGCATTCCTCAGTCGATAGAAAAGAAGTTAAGGTCCTATAGACAGACATCGCCCGACATGACTGAAGCCGCAGGATTGCTGATCGGTTTTAATACAAGTAACGGTGAAACCTGCATTCATCAGCTGACAACTCCCAGGAAAACAGACATCCGCCAAAGAGCTCGCTTTCACCTAGATGCTCCTGCTCACCAAAGGGAGGTAGACACTGCTTTTGAAGGTTCAGATCATATATTGGGCTATTTGGGTACCTGGCATTCTCATCCTCAGGATTTCCCCGAACCATCACTTCCCGACACGGTTGACTGGCAAACACACGACCAGGAAAACCATGAGAGACAACTGTTTTTCATTGTTGTTGGTCGTTTGAAAACAGCTGTTTATACCGCTATGGATGACAAAATTATTGAACTGGAACCAACCAGCTCAGAGGCCAGCAGCAAAGTATGATATGGAACAGAATAAAGTGGTTATTTCTCACCTTCCTCAAATTTAGACGAACCGCATATCCCCGAACCTTATGGGGGGCAAAACTCTGCACACTGGCTCTGGCAGGTACTGCTTTCTCACTGGGGGTCTTTAAGATCAATTTCACCAATGGCTATCTTATAGACTCACTGGAGCTGACGGCCCAGCAAGCTTCCCTCTACTCTGTATTCGTAAGTATCGGCTTAGCCGCTGTGGGGTCACTGCTGATTTATTCTGAATGGAATATGAAAATGCGACATACAGCCAAGGTCTTTATCTCTTCTTTGCCAGGTACATCGAATGATTTCCCTGATGAGATACTTGACCCCACAGAGAAAGAGTTCTGTCGGGAGGCGATTACCCTTGGTATCCCTCAGGGGCATATAGAGGATTTCAAACAACAAACCAGGCGTTACAACGCTGAACTCGAAGCCGATACCTTTAAGCGCTTTATCCTTCATGACAAAGGTCAGCGGTTATACATAGGTGGATTAGCCAGAATCCCTTTCTTGGTGGCTTACGGGGCATTTCTACGCAATATCTCCAGTGAGGTCCTGTACTTCGATCGCTTTCGCAGAGATGGCCGTTGGTCGCTGTTAAATGACTCTGATGAAGATATTTCATTTAACGAGGTGCAACTCGTCACTCAAATCAACGACGATGGTGATATAGCCCTAGCCGCTGGATTTACCACTCCCATTACTGTTGAACAGCTACCTATAGAACTGCAAGACCACACTACGATTTTGCTTCCCGGCACAGGCCATGGCAGAAACCTGATTAAGAATCAGGAAAACCTTTGTCGCTTGAGCGGCGAAATATGCCAATGGATTGACCAGTTATCAGCTTTACCCGGTTGCAGGAGGGTTCACCTTTTTCTTTCAGTTCAATCAACCTTTGCTATTGAACTGGGTAGAAGGTTCCAGGAAGGCACCCAGAAAAACTGGGTGATTCATAACTTTAACCCTGACGTGAACGCATACGACTGGTCTCTCGAACTTTCAAGGTCTGGCGTAAAGCTAAACAGTCAGTGCATAGAAACCAACACCACCCGCCAATTGGAAACTACGACGACTTGAACTGCAGTTAATCAACCATAGCCAGAGTCCAAACTCTCTTAAGAGGTAACTCAGCTTTGATCTCATCATCCAACTTCTCGTAGTGAAGAAACAGCTGTTCGAGCAGATCATGCTGAGTCCAAAGCCGAACTCTGAAAAAGCTGGATGCCAGCTCCTTTTGAACATTGCCTTTAAAACCACCCCAAGCTACAAACAGTCCTTGGGTGGCGTTAAATTTGGTCATGGCTCCCATCAACTTATCCACGGTAGGACGATCAACCAAACCATCACCGGATTTCACCTCAATACAAATGCGCTGACTCCCAAATCCCATAGGGCCATCTCCGGCCAGGATATCCGCACCACCATCGGCTCCTTCCGGGCTTTGCCAGCAGGTATATCCCTGAGCTTCCAGAATCGCGGTTACCAGTCGAGTCAGGTTATGTCCTTTGAATTTGGCTTCGATAAGCTTGACGATCTGAGCATGAGCCAACTCTTCCAGATTGGTATCTGCATTTTCGTCACTGGCATCATCGTCATTATCTGTTACTGGCGCTGCGGACTTAATAATATGTTTTTGTGTTTCAGGCTCCCAGCCAGAGCGAGCCATATCTTCCAACCGCTGCTCAGCATTATTCCGCTTTACGCGACATACCGTCATAAACGCGCCAAAGCTGTAGAGCAAATCCTGAGAGAAATGAGAGCGAGGCACACCATTGGCTTCCCACTCAACGGAACGCCAATGAAAATAGGGGTTATCTGCGTCAGGCTGATGCTGGTAATCAGACATAACCTTGCCCACATAGACGACAGGCTGTGTCTTAGAAGGCAGTACTACTCTGTCTCCCTGCTTCATAGCATGAGCAAAAGGCCAGATCTGACTGGCATGGTTGATCAACCGCTTCGGCTTCTCATCTCCATAGAGTTCACCCAGGTGGGCAATTAACTCACTACGCTCATGAAGGCTATCCAGAGGGAAGTTAAGGTCATCCCATGTCAGGTAGATGCGATTTTCCAGCAAAAACTTTTGCTCATACTGGCCCTGCGCACCAGCTCTGACGAGCCAAACTGCCATGCTTAGTTTCTCCTCAGAGTATAATCAGCAGACTCATTACCACGAGCGGCCGTGAAACTCGCACTCTCCCAAAATGGTCTCAGGTCTAACTGGTTGAGGCATGCAAAGAGTTTATGGTACCAGAACTTCCATTCTCGCCTTGTGAGGGTCCCCATTGATGGAGGGCTAGCCTCTTCCTCTACCCTTAGTCGCAAATGCTCAAAATCTTGAAAACGAATTTCATCAATAAGAATTTCCGATAAATTTCTGAACTGCCCCTCCACCAAGTTTTTTATCTCATAGACTTGGTTCCAAGTATCGAGCTTTTGTCTAATAGCCGCATCTTGGGATACCCATACAACGGATACTGTAGGATGTGGATCTCGAAGCAAATCAACCTGAATATCAACATACTGATAGCTTGATTCAGTGTAGGGATAAAAAGAAGGTCGCTGGTTCCCTTGATGATCAAGAAATATATTCTTCGCCTTTTTTGCATCTTGGTTGCAAACATCACAAAGTGGAATCAGGTTATATGGGTGAACTGCAAAAATCGAATATTTAGATTGACATAGTTGATGGTCATAATCTGATCTCCACTGCTCAGACTCGCTGACATTCGCTCGGTAAGTGTTTAATAGTTGCATCCCACATGCCTTGCATACTCGACCATTAGATTCCACAAACGCCTGAAAATGATCATTTATATTAATGCCTGAGCATGCATTTATCACACCCTGCAAGCCCTTCGTTGATGTATAAAGATGAGAGGAAACTACCTTAAGCTCACTTCTCACCCTTGAAGGGATCCCAGAAAGAAAGTGTGGATGTGGATTCTGAAAAAATTGTTCTAAGTTTTGATGAGCATTACATACATCGAACACTCTCTGTCGTTGTGCAGTATCAAGTAATTGAATTTCAATAAACAACAAACGAAATTTATCACGGGTAAGGTTTTTTTCTGCGCGAGAATTGTTCTCTTTTGCATTATCCCAGCAAGCCTGCCCAACAGCCCCGGGGCGAAATAATTCGCGGCGAAACTCCCCATCACCGATAGAGCTCTGTAAAAAAAATAACAGCTCTGCATTGAGTTCTTCGAAAACTTCAAAGCTGGGGGTGCTTTGTGAAAGAGTGAACAGCATTAGTGACTCAACTTCCTTATCAAATAAGCCTTTTCAGCAGAGAGCCCCAAGTTTTCCTCTATCCATTCACGAGCATGATCATCACCCTTTTTCAGCTGCTCACGGATTTCATCAATGACACTGTGAGAGATCAACGAGTGAAGATTGAAATATTCTTTTGTCAAAACATCAAATGAAGCGCCATAAGTCTGGTTAGCAACTGGAGACATAATAACTATGAGATCTTCACTCTTCCTGAATTGAAAAACATTCTCCTTTTTCAAAGACGAAACCATAAACGGCGAATGAGTAGACACAAAAACTTGTACCTTTGAATTCTGCACGTTTTTATTTATTGACCTATCAAGGTAGCTATGGAAGTGCGTACGCCATGATGGGTTAAGGTGCGTTTCTGGCTCATCTAAAAGAAAGAGTGTTCGACTGTCTCTGAAAACGACGCCCGCAGACAAAACCTGTAACAGTTGAGCTTCACCATCTGAGATATCCTCAAAGGATATTGGAGATCCGCCTTCACTACCCAAACATAGAGAAACCAATTGTAAAGGGGCCTTCCACTTTTGTGGTTTCTTCACATTGCCAATAAAACTATCTTGTCTTAAAGAGCGTTTCATTTCTCCATTCCAGAATTCAGCACCTAACATTTGGATACGAAATAGCTTTTCAAACAGAATGATTGGTTCGAAAAAAGAACTGCTTATCTCTTCACATAAATTATCATTAGAAAAATCGAGCGTGATTTCACCCGCTAAGTAATCTAATTCAAACTGATTATAAACATCCGAAGACGTTTTATCTGATAACGCTTTGAAATGTTGGCTATCAATACCTCCAACACACCTTATCAGTTTGGCTATATCCAGCAGTGCTCCAGCATCATGTGTAAATTTTCTTAAATCGTACCTAAGCTTTGCAGAGCTGATATGATCAAACCGTTGTTCGGCGCCAAAGACTTCGGTCGCTTCATGACTCCCCCAGCCTCCCAAGCTAGTCAATAGCAACCCCGTGCTGTCATGATCAAAGTATTTCATCATGGGCACAGGCGTAGCTCGAAGCCCTGCTTCAGGGTTTTCTGTGATCCTAAAATCACCGCCTTGTTCAGGGAATATACCTGGGTAGCGTTTTTGGTAATAGCTATAAGCCTCTTCGATTTGACGGTCACCCAACACCAAATCTGCTTCCGTAAGGTGTCTTTCTTTTTCGTCAAAATTTTCTTTTATTGTGGCTAAGCGAGTTTCCCATAAACGTTTAGCATTCATTGCGTCCATATACTGAATGCTATTTTTCATAAAGGATCGTTGTAGATTCTCATTCAGGCCTGATGAGTAACCAATAATATGGCTTGGTAAAGGCAAACTATCTGACCCTTGAGGAATGTTTCCATCTTTCCACCAAGCAATTCTGCCGTTGTGCTCTATTCGGACTTCATAGCTGTTCTCTGAATCCTCTGAGTCATAGGGCTGAATTGAGTAAACCAATGCAGTTGATAAGTTATCAAACCAAGAACGAACCTTAAAATCCTGTCTTTGCCAACGTTCCAGATATGCAAAGATCTCAGAAATCACCTCTAACAGCTGAGACTTACCCGAGCCATTCAAACCAATCAGTGCAAGGATATTGCCCTGAGTCTGGCTAAAGTCGAAGTGCTGGTCTTTCAACCCTTTGTACTGGCCATCCAGAGTGAGTGACAGTAACTTCATTTACGCTGTCTTCCGTGAACGTTTTTTAGGTTTGAGCGCAACACGCTCTGCCTTGATTTTCTCCAGTAGTGCTTCAGCGGAGTTCTCACCACTGATTAACTCTGGGTTATCCTTACGCCACTGTTCGGTCAGTTCGCCCCGGAAGGCTTTGGCGAGGATAGATTGAGTGAGGTTATTCACCCGGGCCAGTGCGGCTTCGGTTTGTTTGTCGATGGTGTCGGCGTGTGTGAAGAGTTGTTCTACTCTGCGAACGATTTCGGCTTGAATCGACTTATTTGGTAACCATAAATTAAACAACCTAAGATCCGATAAGTTTATTCGTCGCTGCGCCGAGCCTATCTGTTTTTCCACAAAAGCTTGTTGAAAAGCGGGAGATAAAATCTGCAGTAAAATGAATTTCGGCAAAACCTGCTCTGATAGTTTTATAACGGCTAAAGCTCGGTTAACGTTCGCTCCAGCCAGTTCCGGAGGAATGATAACTGCCCTTCCGATTGTTGCCATTACAGAAAGAACAATATCACCAGCCTCAACAACCGTTCTTTTGAATTCATTAGACAACTGCGCTGAAATTTTAAATATATCAGTATTATTAAGCTCACCCCATTTCCCTACATCCATTACCCTGATCATAGGGACACCATTTTTATCATAATTACCGGGTTTCAAAACCCCGTAGGACAGCTGCTTTTTGTTTTTTAATATATCCTCGAACTTCACATAGTCACTTTCAGGAATACATGTTGAACAATCCGTCAGCTTCCCACTCACAGCGGCAGCCAGTACCGATTGACGGAAACGCTTCATAGTTTCGCGGGTGCGTTCAAGGCAAACTTTGGTGTTTTCTACCTGTGCCAGTAGAGTGCCGAGCTTTTGGGCGATGATTTGTTGTTCAGCTAATGGTGGAACTGGAACAGGGATAGCATCCAAATTCCCCTTATTCAGTTTTGGCTGAGCAGATCCAGTTATCCATGGTTTTAAATCCAAAGAATTCACATATAAAGAAATATACGTGCATGGCATTCCACCCAACGTTTTTAGTGCATGAGCATGATTGTTAACCCAGTATTTACCACCAACTATAAATGCCAGTGGCTTCGACTTTGACAGTAGATTAGCCCCATCTTCACCTATGAGAATATGCTCTCCCTCATGAGTGAAGTCATTTAACGAATCAATTTGCCCAGTGGCTCCAAAGTAAGGGTAACTTCCTTTTATCTCAGCTCGTTTTGCCAGCGATATTGGCTTTCTAAGGTTGTTAGTATTAAGAGCAACTTCACCAATGCTGGACATAGCCCATTGCTGGGGTATTATTTCCGTCATCACTCAACCCCACCCAAAACTTCACCAATCAATGTCTTCTGCCCATCAGCCGCTTTGCCTTCACCCAGCTCCCGCATCAAGCTATCCAGCTCACCCAACGCCTGCACCAGCTCACCCATAGCTTCTCCAGCCAGCACACCGGGTTCAGGCAGGTTTTCAGCATCTACGCTGTCCGTATCTTTCAGCCAGCTGATATCGAGAGAATCAGATTTATGTTCAGCAATCCATTTTCGAGAGAAACAACGCCAGCGACTGTGAGCAAGTTTGTTATCGACATCTTGATTTTCATCGGTGCTGTCCAGCTCAATCTCTTCCGCATTGAAGCTCCACTCACCTTCAGTGCGCTTGCTAGTGCCATCAGGTTTCTTCCCAAACACCTTCTCGAAGGGCTTCAGTTGAGCTTCACCAAAGGGTGTTCGCTTACCGAAATTGGGCATATTGGTTCGCAGGTCATAGACCCATACGTTTTTGGTGCAGTTCTCTTCTTGAAACTTTTTCTCTGGTGATCCTTTGGTGAAGAACAATACGTTAGTCTTCACACCCGCAGCATAAAAGATACCTGTAGGTAATCTCAGGATGGTGTGCAGGTTGCACTTGTTCATTAAGTCTTGTCGTACATCTGTGCCAGTACCGCTTTCAAACAATACATTATCTGGCAATACCACCGCAGCCCTACCACCGGGTTTGAGGTTGCGGTAGATATGTTGCAGAAAGGCCAGTTGTTTGTTGCTGGTTGGGTAGGTGAGGTCATCACGAGTAATAGACGCTTCACCACCTTTACTGGTACCAAAGGGCGGGTTGGCCAGAATGATGTCGGCAGCAGGCAAATCGGAACCTGCTTTACCGAGAGCATTACCCAAGTGCACGACACCGTCTGCATCGCCTTCCATGCCGTGGAGCAGGCAGTTCATGAGTGATAAACGACGGGTTGATGGCACCAGTTCGACGCCTATAAAAGCTTCATTTTTTTGGAAACGTCGAGCTTTGGAAGAAAGGTCATAAAGTTTGTCAGTCTGTTTTTTTATGTACTGATCTGCCGCGATTAGAAAGCCCGCGGTACCCGCCGCAGGATCTTGAATTGTTTCTCCAGCCTGAGGCTTAATGCAACGCACCATGGAATCAATTAAAGGACGGGGAGTGAAATATTGTCCGGCACCGGACTTGGTTTCGTTGGCGTTCTTTTGTAGCAAGCCTTCATAGAGATTACCCAGACCGTCTTTCTGGGCATCGAACCAGTTGATCTTGTCCAGAGATTTGATCATCTGTTCCAGATGACGAGGTTCCCGCAGTCGGGTTTGAGCATCGGCATAAATAGCAGTAATCAGCGGATCGGTGTGAATCTGTTCACCTTGCGCATCTTTGCCTGACGAGAGATTTAGAAGTATTTGCCGGTAGCTTTCCAACAGATTAATGCCGGATATATCCTTCAAATCTGTCCAGCGATGCCCCTTAGGCAGCAGGTGATTCTGTAGTGTGCCTGCTTCGGTGTTCTCGTGGGCCATTTTGATAAACAGCAACAACACCAGCTCGGTGACATAATCCGAGTAATTGATACCATCGTCACGGAGCACATCACAGAGATTCCAGAGTTTCTGAACGATATTGTCATTAGTCATGGTGTTCTCCAGGGCCGTGGTGAAGCCCTGCGTTATAAAAGAAGTATGCCGCCATTATTCATGAATAAAGCGAAGATAGGTATAGGACAAAGCCGCGGAACCGAGTATCAACCAACCCCACGTACCGCCCAGACTTCATCGTTCAGCTGCTCTAGCACAAGGTTGAGCCGCTCTCCCAGAATGTTGTTCAGTTGTTTCGCGCCACCATCATCGGAGAACCGTTCATTAACAAACTGTTGGTCAATGATCACTTCATGTACAAGCTGTTTCGCAAGTCTGTTTAACCACTCTCTTTGTACAGGGCTCCATGGATGACTGGCATAAATCTTATCCATAGCACTGAACACTCTCTGCTCGAATGAGATAAGTGCCTCTCCCAAAGCTGCCTTGCGAATATGGCCGAGAATGCTAGCGGCTATATCCTGATTGGTCTGGTTACGCACGGCTGCTTTCAGTTTAGCCTCTGAGTATCCGGCCTCATCCAGTAAGAGTTTAATATCCTTAAGCCCCTGCCTGGTAAGGTCACGAGGTCTGTTGACAACAACTGCTAGCGCGACGGATTCGTTAAGCTGTTGTTTGATGAAATCATTGAAACTCTCAAGGTAGTCTTCCGGCCGTTGATGTTCACCGTAACTTTGAGTTCGCTCTTTTACCTGATCGAGGCCCGGTGCAATGATGGGCCTGTACTCAGAGCCAATCATGTTGGACACCTCATCCATCTGGTTTAACAGCCCTGAATGACGATTAATAAATTCCGAAGCTTTACGAGGCCCAAGAGAACGTAGATGGGTATGCAGCTTTTTAGGTTCAACACCCCAGAGCTCTTGCAACTCATTCAGCTTGCTCTTTAGTTCAGGATTGTTTTCGGCCCTCTTCTCAGCCTTACGCAGCACACGCATGAGTTTCTGCCCAAGCTGGCTTAATACAGCATCAGCCTGGCTCTCCCCTTCCTGCTCCCCGGGACTGCTCAGTGCCGTTTCCAACTTGTTTTGATCGGTCAGCTCATCGACCAGCTGTTCCATGGTGATATTGGGGTTTTTCACCAGAGGTTTCATAGTGCTGACTTCACTCAAAGCTGCATAGATATCAACCGGGTCATAAATACGGAATACGGTCTTGCCTATTTCATCGCAGCGGCGAGTGGCGCGCCCCACCATCTGTTCATACAAGATGCGGGATTTTACCCGTCTCAGGAACACGATATTGCAGATTTTCGGAACGTCTATGCCAGTACTCAGGAGGTCAACGGTGATGGCAATGTTCGGCTTAGTTTCATTTTTATAGCGGCGAATGAGCTTGGCTACTTCATCACTCTGGCCAGTAATTTTTGCGACGGCAGCTTGCTTGTATTTATTTCCGTAAAGCGCTTCAAACTCTTTGTCCAACTGCTCTTTTACCATGTCTGCGTGTCGATCAGTCACACAGAAAATCATGGTTTTTTCCGGGCCGGATGGCACCAGCTCTTGAGCTAACTGTTCGCAGATAGCTTTATTGAAGCCGGGTGTTATGACTTTGCGATTGAAAGCATCGACATCAAAACTCATCTCGTCTTCCAGCTCCTCTGTTACGACCTCACCTGTTTGGGTGTCTATGGCAGAAACAGTCTCACCTTTTTTAAACTGGATTCCTTTCTCGGTCTGCTCCGTGATGTAACGTATGGGTGGTTCATGGTCGATGAGCCAATCATCGGCCACGGCTTCCCGATAGGAATATGTGTAGACGGGGCGCCCAAATATCTCACTGGTATGCTTTGCGGGAGTGGCTGTAAGTCCAATTTTGACGGCATCAAAATAATCCAGAGCTCTGCGATAGCTGGAGAGATATTGGCTCGAGTCTCTTGTGGATATTTCTCCCTCTGTCATTTCTTGATCAAGGGTATAACCACGGTGCGCTTCATCGACGATGATGCAGTCAAAGCTATCCACAGACGGAGGGTTATCAGATGCAAAAATGCGTTGCACCATGGCCTGCACAGTAGCAACTTGTATACGGGTTTCCGCCTCCGCTGCCATATCACCTAGTTCGGCAATGTTGTAGATTTTTGACAGGCTTTGGTTCTGCTCCAGTGGTGCTTCTTTAAAACTGTCCAGCGCCTGGTCACCCAGTGCTGTTCTGTCTACCAGGAACAGAATTCTTTTGAAACGTTCAGTTTTAAGGAAACGGTACATTAAACCAATAATGGTTCGGGTTTTACCGGTGCCTGTGGCCATGGCCAGAAGAGCGATACGAATATCTTTCGCTAACGTGCTTTCTACAGCCTTAATAGCTTTTATTTGATAATCCCGTAACCGCAAATAACTGAAACCTTCTTGCTGCAACTTTTTTTCTGACTCTTCTTTGCTACGTTTCAGAAGATCAGAGAGGCCATCAGGAGAATGGAAACCGTGAAGGGCTTTCGAAAGATTACTGGGCTGACGTACATCACGAAACCATGTGCCGGACTGTGTTTCCAGCTGTTTGATGTAAGGACGTCCATTACAGGAATAGACGAAAGGTATCTGGTAATGCCCATCTTCATCATCAGGCCACGCAATTGTCCGACCAGCCAGTTCCCACGCGCCTGTCAAAGGCGATTCTAATTTAAAACCTTTACTGTACCGTTCAGCTTGGGGGATTTTTCCAGCGACGTCTGTGTTCTCTTTTTTGGCTTCAACTATGGCTATAGGAGTAAGGCCAAGAAATAACACATAGTCTGCACGACCTTTCTTTCCTTGATACAGTGTGGGCCATTCGGCAATGGCTTTGTTTTTACCCTTCTCGGGTCTCGCACCTTTCTTCCAGGTTAGCTCTTGGGTGTCTGTTTCCCAGCCCGCTTCCGAGAGTGACTGGTCGATCAATATGCGAGTAAGCTCCTCGCTTAGAATAATGCTCTTACTGGCATTCTGGGTGTTTTTAGCCACCTTCTTGCGCTGGGTGGAGCGAACCTTATCTGACTGTTCTTTTATCTGCTTCTGGAGCTCTGCCAGTTTGGCTTCATACGTCTCCTGTTGCTTAATCAGCTCTTGCTCGTGAGCTTTAGCTTGCTCGGACTGCTGTTTGGATTCTTCATCCATAAGCAAAGCTAGAGCTTGGTATTCGCTTTTCTCTTTCTTGACCAGATCATTGAGCTGTTGGCTGGAATCCAACTGTATGTTGGCCTCTGTCAGTTCACTTTTGAGTTTTTCAACTTCTTCAACCAGGTGGCGATGCTGTTCACTGGGGTCTGACGGACGCTGAAATGCACCAGCTTTAAATTTAACACCCTGCTTACCGAAGGATTGGTGATACCAAATAGCCAGCTCTCTAGCTATCTTCAATCCGGCGAGTGCCTCTTTATGACTGGTTCTGAACTGATGAACAGCATCGTTACCATTCATGCGAAGAGCGTGAAACAACTGACGGACTTCAGGGCTGAATCGGAGCTCACGGGTCAGGTTATAGAGAAGGTCAGCTTGTGTTGTTTTTTCCTCAAACTCAATATCAACCCGTACAGCTATATCCTGGGCTAAAGCTTCACCGAGCTGTCGGAGTTTGAAAAGAGTTGTATTGGGGTCACTGGAGAATGACCGCTCAGCCGCAGTTGCAAGCTCAACAAAAAGAGAATCATGTTCAGCAAGAAAGTGGAAATTTGATAGCTGGGCGTTATGATCTGCTGCCATGCTGCTGTCTCCCTGGTAATACGTACAACCCTTGGGCTGAATGAACTTTCCTATGCTGCCGGAAGATAAAGGAAATGTCGGTCAATTTGCATTCTACGGCATTGGCCGTATGTGTTGCAGCAGTGATCTCTGTATAACTTTGCTAGTTATTTTCCAACTGCCGTTATAGAGGCTGGTCTCACCGTTCAAGAGTGCCCAACAGTCATCCAGCGATGTACACGTTGTGCCCAGATTTTTATGGATTCAGGGCTTAACCCATCATGCACATCACTTTTTGTTTTGGGGTGAGGAATGCCCTTGTATCCACCTTTACCAGCTACCCTCATAAAGGTACTTGTTGGCCAACGCAGTGATTGCTTCAATAGGCCATGCTCTATCTCTGTAGTAATTTGCTGGTTCCATTCGGCATATGGAGTCAGCCTGATTAGTTGAGTAGAGAGTGCTTTAGCTGCATCGGATGTATCAACTTCCAACATATGGAAATACCTACCTCCACATTGCACGCTAGAGATCACCCAACAACGAGGGGTGTATTCAGGTTTCATCAGGTGCTTGGTACAACGCTCAAGTGCAGGGAGCTTTCTAATTTCAGGCTTTTGAACTGTGCATCCATATTCAGCTTTCAAAAGTTCAAGCATTTTCATAAATGCGCTGAACTTATCGAGGTATAAATGAGCATCATTTGTAGTATCACTGACAGTATCCCACTCAACCCCTCTTAACGAGCCAATTGCCGTGCCCTCATCAACGCTAGCATCAAGAGTGCTTGGTGATGTCTCATCATCTTCAACCTTTCGACCTGCCGAGCTCTGCCGTGACTTCCTGGCAATTTTCTTTGTTACGAAACCGCTTGAGAATTCAAACTCAACAACTGGGGCCTGAAGCAGATCTCGCGAATCATCACTACGAGCATCTTGCTCCTGCAATTTGCCCATTTCACTTTTTTCATACTGGCTTTTACCTGTTGTATTACCAGAGCTATTTACCACCTCTTGAAACTTCGGATGATAGAACTCAACCAATGCAGGCATATCTACTTTGATGTCACGTATCGCCTCTATTTCATAGATAAAGACAGTTTTGAGGTGGTGATTGTACTGCCCCCTGACTGCGAAACGTGCTTTGGGTAGTAAAGGCGGACGAAACTGGAAGTTCCAAAATCTATGCCCACTGGCATCGTAGCCATTAATTTTTTGGTGTTGCCCAATACTCTCGAAAGAAGCTCTGGCTTCAGGATCAACAAGAATCCAGCTTAGTATGCGCCTCGTTTCAGGGTCATTAAATGATTTCAGGGGGTACCCTGAAGAAGGCATAACATTAACAGTAGCCTTGTTATGTTCTGTATCATTAGATATATCAAACTCAGCCTTCAAACAGTCTGGCTCGAGTGCTGTACGAGATAAATAGCCATCATGCAGAAACAGAGATCTGGCAAGCTCGAGTTGTGGTAAAAAAACAGTAAGGCCCGTATCCGTCTCGAATACAAAACACAGCTGATCTTTTTCATAAAACCCAGCGTTTTTCCATAGCGGACAATCAGCGATGGTTCTCACTTGCCAGCTACTGGTGTCAGTGATCGTAAATTCTTGCTTATATCCTGCCTGTTTGACCTCCTGACTGGGGTTAAGAACTCTTCTCCTTGCGAGCACCGGCACATTTGAAACTCTCAAAGCTTTTTTACTTTGAGGGGGAGAAAGCCCAAGCGAAATACCCCATTGATGCCCGTCTAATCTGCGGAAAAGCCTACCAAGTTCTTTAACAACCGTGTCTGGCTTAATGAGATCAAACTTTATTCCCTGCATTGTAATTTAAAACTTCCTGTAAAAAATGCTCTGTTACTCTAGTCAGGCGCTCATCACTTAACCCCGAAGCACGCAAGAGTTGCCATCGCGCTGGTCTGTGTATGGGATATCGAAAACGGATTAACATGTTGGTAACCCTTCGTATCTGGTAATCCGATGAGTCCTCGCAATAATGCTGAAAAAAAGCACGGACGAGAGGAAGCTTTTCCTGATTTTTCTCGACTGATGCAGTATTTTTGAGTTTAGAAAGATACCAGTTCTTCGACCTTCTTGGACAATTCAGCACTACTTCATATTCATCACGTAGAGCCATGAGCGCTCTGACTGTGTTTCTATCTCTTCTTTGCCAGTCTACTTTAGAAACACACTGGTCCCGCTGTATTCTATTTCGTTTATTCTCGTCTAGGAGCCACGGCTTATCGTTCCGGTATAGCCATGCATATAGAGACCCATTTCTTCGTCTTGCGTTCTTGGGGCCAGCTTTAATGACCAGATCTTGCCAACACCGCCGTTTCTGACTGATTTCTTCCGTTACAAACATTGCAGTTTTTTGTCTTTCATGAGTTGCCTCACAGACTGAAATGCCCCCAACTTCACGAACAATATCAGTCAAACGCCACTTCTCCGGCATGAAAGGGGAAAGAGCAACGGTATGCTCAAGATAACTGAATGACTTGCGGTGTTTGCGGAATATGTTTCTTAGCCAACAGCACTGGCTATCAGTAACTTGAAGACCATGATAGCGGAGCCACTCGGAGGACCAGTACTGCACAACCCTCTCCCTGATGGCTCCGTACTGTATTTGTCTTCCTCGACAACAATCTGCTTGTACAGCAGCTTTCCTATAAAATATGCTCCATTGCCTAAATGATGGAGACCGAGCTGGTTCAGAAGAAAGTAAATCGTTCACTTGGCAAGCAACAGCTATGTCTTGCTTTCTCGCAGATAGTCCAACTCCCTCTTCACTATTTTGAGGAGACGCAGGAAAAAATTGGTGCCGGTGATATCCATGCCTAGGTAATAGAGCAGCTTTGAGGCACCCATGCTCCAAACAGCAATTAGCACCTGCCAATTGCCACCGTCGGTCCCAATAATACTCGCCATATATTTGTCGCTGCCTCTCAAGACATTGTGGGCAGTATCGGATGTTCTCTGTTTGTTTAACTCTTGATGCGGCTACACCCAACATAAGATGAACAGCTCCTTGTGAGCAGGATGCCATCCATCGTAAACACTGTTGTCTGCGTTCTTCACTGGTGAAAGGGGCATAAACAGGCAGCAGAGTATGTTGATATGCGATCTTCTCTACATTAAAACTTGGAGGCAGTCGGTCAACGATGCAATTCAATTGATTTGGCAGATCCAAAGTTGCTATAACTTTTCTATCGCCGAAGATTTCATCAAGCAGGGACTTCGGGCTTACAACCCCAAGCCTTACCCCAGCTCTCGCAACTGTGCTGTAGATCAATTCATTTGGATACGGCAGTGGAAAGTTGAGCATTGTTAACCAGCTTCTTTCAGCCAGAGATCAACATCAAAAACAATATCTGTCTGTTTTAGCTGCTCATAGAACGACTGACCATCTATCTGTTGAGAATACCGAAACCGGAGGTCATCTGAACCAAGTGTATTCCAGTCTTTAGGGAGGATTTTTTTAATACTTTTGCCTTCTTCAACTTGATCTTCTTGTGACTGATTTTCCTGATACCAGTGGAGTACTACTGGCATTAATTCCCGGACAGTAAGATCAGGCTTTTGTTTGATAGCCCTTTTCACTAAAGGAACAATCAAATCTGACTCACAATCCATAGCCACAAGCAGATTATGAAGTCGCTCTGCCTGCTCATTCCCACCATACTCCTGCAGCATCTCTTGTTGTGACGCTTGGGACTCCTCAATAGCAGTAAGCAATTTTAATAATTTGGAATCAATATCAGGGAATGATAGATCCGAGTATTCCGCGATACGTTCTGGGTCACCTGATCGAAGAGCGGCCAGCATCGGATGAACAGGCTTTAACTCATCTTTATATACTTGTTTGAAAAGTTTAGGCGTCAGACGTTCTGTCTTTGTTGCAATGGCCCTTAGTTGAGCCAGAACAAAAAGTTTTACTACAATATCGAGAACACCTTGAGACAGTTCATACCAACAATCCCGAAGCTCCTCACACAAAGCCTTTTCACGCTTCTGCAACCACTGGTATTTCCAGAGTTTGTCGGTAAAAGCGACCCATTCACTTTTTTTGATTTTCCCAGTATCTGGATCTTTAGAAGAAGGTAGTTTTTGCATGGGCTCCCAAACCAAAGAACCAAAACCAGCTCCCCTTCTTGCTGATCGAAAATTTGTCTCAAATATAGGTCTGGCTTTTGGTGTTCCCACTAAAATCACAGGGATACCAATCATATTGACCATGGTGACAAAGAAGTTCAACATCATCTCGACACCCCCGGAACGTTGTCGACTTAGGTGCTGAATCTCATCAATAACGAGCACACCAACAGCATGCAGATTAGCTATCTGCCCCATCAATGCCAGCAAAGTATCAACACCGTTTCGCTTCAAGGCATACTTTCTTTCATAATCCGTATGAAGAATGTCATCTATAACCCTGAAAAAATGGATGCATAAATTCTTGAGTGAGCCATCGTGAGGACAGTCCACTTTCAGATACACCACCTGGGTGAAATTATACTTCTCGTGATAGAGCGCCTGTGGGTAAGTCGAGAGTATCCGGCTTAGAGTGGTACTTTTTCCACTGCCAGAACAACCAATGAGAGACAGACTTCTGGCTGTTGACTTAGCTTGCTGAAAACGAAATACATCCAGATCTCCTTTCATCACCCTTTCATAGCCATTCTGCATGTGTGTGCTCAGTGAACCATCAGTCAGATTTCTTCCTACATACCCCTGCCGAATCATGACCGATAGTTTTGTTTCTAGCTGAATATGGCTGGAAAGTGGTTGAAAAAAGTCATCAAGGAGTTGAGCAATAATATGAACTCGTTTACTACCATCAACAAAGGCTTCTCTCGGGTCGTAATCTATCTGCCCCATTAAGCCCTGTCTTATCTCTTGGGTGGTCAATATTGGAGGCAGAGCTTCAATAAAGGGGTTATTCCGATACTTTTTTACACCAGGGTCTTGATAGATGGCTTCAGTGATATTGGTTGGCAAACCCATTTAGTCATCCTCTTCAAAAAGCTCATCAATATAATCTGGAAAACTGTAGTCCTCTGTTTGCTCTGTTATTGGAATAACCTTTGCCATCTCTTTCCCTGATTGCTGCGGGGAATAGCTTGTACGCTTTCTTTCATCTTCTTTTTCTTTTTCTCTGTTCTTACCGATTGCTCTGATTCGCTCAGACTTGGTAACACTCTCATCATTTGGGCTCAAAGAAATAGCAGACTCTATTTTCTTGTCAATCAAAGCTTCTAATTCCCGCTTTCTACGGTCAGAGTCCAATTTACTTTTAGCATTAGCCTGTTTCTGCTCTGTCATAACTTGCCATACGTCCCAGAACGAGCAACCAGAGAACTGTCTCGACCGCTGGGTTAGATTGCAAACCCAGTAATGAGCACTATTTTTCTTTGGGAACAGATAGATATAGTCTGCATTTCTTGGGTCATATGCAGCATCCATTTTTTCTGGCCGAACCGCATCACTGGAGCGATGTAACCAACCACGCTTAAGAATTTCCTGAGATGTATAATAAATACCAAACATACACCCCCCAAGCTCTGAGAATGTGACCTTCTCCCTGGGTAGCATACTGATTCTCAAAGCATCCTCGGATACAACCCTTAGTCTCCCTGTCCGATTCTGTAGCCCCCACGTCCATATAGATAACGGAGTCATCAGTAAGTCTGCGGGCATATCAATATCACGGTCATATTTTTCCATCGTATGGAACTGATTGCGATAAAGGATGGAAGACAGAATAATCTCAGTGAACTCGGTAATTGTTAGTTTTGCATCCAGTCGATAGTCTTTTCCTCCCCGCTTTTTTACCAATGTCTTTTGAACAACACCGGGAGCATAGGGCTTAAACTCGGCTTGAATTGTCCTGAAACTACGCTCTACAATACCCTTAGCATCACCACGATACGGAGGAGTGTTCTCAATCCGAACGGAGAAATTACGTTCTAAGGCTTCAATCTGATGCCCTAAAAGCTCTCCCCTATCAGCCAGAATGGCATCAGGCAAACCCACTGCAGGCCACTCATCTTCCGTTATATCTAAACCATACTGTTTACACAGTGCTACCTTATCCGTCATAGACACTGTCAATGCCTGCATGGCTGCTACGTAAGAGGGGGACTCAAAACCAACATAAAACCCTGTAATCATGCGACTAAATACATCAATCACCATATAAACGGTGGGGCGCCCAACAATATTTCGTCGATCGCTATTCGAGACCAAATAAATATCAGCTATTGTCGCATCTATTTCGAACCTTGAGCCTGGCCCAAAAGCCTGCACGGTCGCAGTAGAAGATAAAGGCCTTATATCCTTGTTGTACTCAATTTTACTTGCTTGTTTCTGAATTTTTTCTGCTTGCCCGTACTCTCTCTGAAAAAAGTGCAGCATCTGCCACTTACTTGGTATTTCAGACTCAGGGGTTTCAGGGTAATAATTTTCGTAGAGATTCTTGAATTTTCGATGCGCTGAGGGAAATGACCTTCTTTTCTCATTAAGGATGTAGCGATCTATAGCTATTCGAAAAAGTCTTTCAATTTCGGGATCAACAATAGCTCCCACACCCGGAGTATACTCCCTTGGTCTACCTAATTTCTTACCCTTAGGAGAGCGTTTTTTCCCCTTCCCCCCTGAGTTTTTATAATCTGGAAGAACTGCATTGGCTGTTTGCCCTCTCTGCCAGTAGCGTCTAGCCAACAAATATAAGTTCTTCTTGCTTGTCCCCTTCTCTTCAACGATTTCCTTGATTATTTTTGCCCTAACTTTTGGGTTAAAGAACTCAACAGACCCAACTAAATGCTTTATAAGGTCGAAGTTTTTCTCCCTCTTCTTGTAAGCCGTTGAAGATGGCTCTGGCGACATAAAAGCTAATTCTTCATAAGGGTCGCTCTGCCTCACCATGCTTTCATTAAGGATTGCTTTCTCAAGATCTTTTACCAGAGCAATAGAAGGTAGAGCAGAGCCGTCATCAAGGTTAATCCAAACTACCTCCTCCGAAAGCAAAGCTAAGACTCTGTACCTTACCTTCTCATAACAAAGCACTTCGTTAATTCGAAACACTCTGAACCTCCAACAAGGCTGACACTTCTCCCAAGCTCAAGTCAGAAGCTTTTATTTTTGTTGTGGGAGTAGTGATATTAAAGAGGAAGAATCGTTTGGCCATTAGCTGCCTAAGCTCTAACAAAGACTGTCCTATAGGGAGTGAATAAGCGGCATCAAGCTTTTTCGCCAGCTCAATTACTGTTAACCCGGGGCTCTTATTTAAATGGTGAACATAGAAATTTATTTTTTCTGAAACGTCATCATCGTCTAAGTGGTCTCGTTGGACAGGATAAAGCCAGTTGATGTTCTGAAAGACTGTTCGAGGAATATCAATCTCTGTTACTAGCATCCACGGAACTTTCTTCTGCTGCCAATAACGCCTTTCAATTTCTAATTTCTCTACGGTTCTTGGTTTTGAAAGAGCATTTGAGTATTTCGCCTGAAGAACAAACTTAGGGTTACTAGTATCTAAGGTGTTGACTAAAAAGTCTGAGGACATGATCTGCATAACGCCTTGAAGCGAAGGGTGCTTCAGATCTGCCTCACTAGCCAGACAGAGGGTATCCTCCAGCCGTAAAGGAAATTGCTCTCTTATATCTATAGTTTTTGTGGACCACTCAAGCAATAGGAATACCGCAAGTTCCAAGTCCGATAATAGATGATGGGTTCGCTCAGATTTGTGACCAAAGATTCGATGAGACCTTCCCTCTGATGGTAAATCTCTAACAGTTAACCAAGGCTTATATTCACGCCCACGCCCAGCTCCTCGACCTTCTTTGATCCATCGCCTGTTTTTTGCTTCTGAGTTACCGTACTGCTTTTTTGCCATAACAAAAACCGTCCAGCATTACCCTGACACACTAAAGTAATGCTGAACGGCTTAAGTTTCCAACTTTATTACTCGGTTTCCAACTTTATTACTTGGTTTCCATCTTTATTACTCACCTACACGATCTATAACCTTTGTGGCTATTCTACCGTCACGCTCTTCGCCAGATTACGAGGCTGGTCAACGTCTGTGCCTTTAATTAAAGCAACATCGTAGGAGAGCAGCTGTAGTGGCAGGGTGTAGATAATAGGTGCAACCCAATGGCTTACTTCGATCAGGTTAATAACCTTCACGCCTTCTGCTGCAACCAGACGGGAATGAGGGTCTGCAAATACGTAGAGCTGGCCGCCACGGGCACGCACTTCTTCCATATTGGATTTCAGTTTTTCCAGCAGCTCATTGTTTGGAGCAACAACAACGACAGGCATATCGCTATCGATCAGCGCCAGAGGGCCGTGCTTCAATTCACCAGCCGCGTAAGCTTCTGCGTGAATGTAGGAGATTTCCTTCAGCTTCAGCGCACCTTCCATAGCGATGGGGAACATAGTACCCCGACCGAGGAACAGGCTGTGATGCTTATCGGAAAAGTCTTCAGACATTTCAGTGATAGCATCTTTCTGTTTGAGCACTTCCTGAATAGCCGCAGGCAGGCCACGCAGATCATTTACGATACTTGCTTCTGCCTCTTCGCTCATAAGGTTACGACTGCGTGCAACGGCTGTTACCAGCATCAGCAAAGATGTCAGCTGAGTTGTGAAAGCCTTTGTGGAAGCCACACCAATCTCAGCACCCGCACGAGTCATAAATGCCATATCAGATTCACGCACCATAGAAGAACCCGGTACGTTGCAGATGGTCAGGCTGTTCATAAAGCCCTGCTCTTTTGCCAGACGCAGTGCTGCCAGAGTATCTGCTGTTTCACCAGACTGAGAAATAGTGACAAACAAACAGTCTTGAGGAACGAACGCCTTGCGGTAACGGAACTCGGAAGCGATCTCTACACGACAAGGGATTCCCATATCTTCAAACCAGTTACGGGCAACCATACCGGCGTTGTAGCTGGTACCACAGGCGATCAGCTGTACGGCCTTGGTTTTCTCGAAGATTTCACGAGCGTTATGACCAAACGCTTCAACAGAAATATGGCTGTCGCTCAGGCGACCTTCCAGTGTATTGGATACAGAACTTGGCTGCTCGAAGATTTCCTTGAGCATGTGGTGACGATATTCACCTTTATCACTGGCCTCATGATCAAGATCGCAATCCACCAGCTCACGCTCTACCGGGTTGCCGTTGGTATCAAAGATAGAAACGGTTTCACGGGTAATATCTGCAACATCACCTTCTTCCAGATACTGGAAGCGGTGAGTTACTGGCAGCAGTGCCAGCTGGTCAGAACCAACATAGTTTTCACCAATACCCTGACCAATAACCAGTGGGCTGCCTGAACGTGCAACAACCATATGGTTTGGCTCGCGGCGATCAACAATTACGGTTCCGTAAGCGCCATCCAATTGGGCAACAGTGCTTTGCAGGGCTGCCAGCAAAGAATCACTGCTTTTGCGTTCATGGTGGATCAGGTGCGCAATAACTTCTGTGTCGGTATCAGACTCAAAGGTGTAACCCAGTTCTTTTAGTTGCTTACGCAGTTCTTCGTGGTTCTCAATAATACCGTTGTGCACAACGGCAATATCACCAGACACATGAGGATGCGCGTTACGTTCGGTAGGTTCACCGTGGGTTGCCCAGCGAGTATGGGCAATGCCGGTTCCTCCCTGTACAGGTTCTTTAGTAAGTGCGTCTGCCAGCTCCTGAACTTTACCTGTACGACGCAGGCGACCCATTACACCTTCTTTATCAAGAACGGCAAGGCCGGCGGAGTCGTAACCGCGATATTCCAGACGCTTCAGCCCTTCTACCAGAATAGGAGCCACATCCCTTTGTGCTACTGCACCAACAATTCCACACATGTCGTTTACCTTAAACTTTAAAAACTGGTTTTGATCTGATGGAAGAGGCCGTTAAGACTTCTTCACTGGCTTCTGCCAGCCTGGAATGTTGCGCTGTTTTCCGCGGGCAACACCGAGGTGACCATCGGGAACTTCTGCCGTTACCGTGGAACCGGCTCCAACAACAGCGTCCTTACCAACGGTGACCGGAGCTACCAAAGCAGTATTTGAGCCAATAAACGCACCGTCTGCGATGGTGGTTTTGAATTTGTTGGCGCCATCATAGTTACAGGTGATTGTTCCTGCTCCGATATTTACACCTTCACCCACTTCAGCATCACCTACGTAACTGAGGTGGTTTACTTTGCTGCCTTTGCCGATATGAGCTTTTTTGGTTTCTACGAAGTTGCCAACTTTGGCTTTGTTCTCAAGGCGAGTGCCTGGGCGCAGTCGTGCGACTGGGCCAACATCACAACCTTCACCAACAGCGGCATCTTCAATAATGGTGTTGGACTTAATAATGGAACCAGCACCAATCACGGCATTCTTGATATGACAGTTAGGGCCAATCTGAACACCATCGCCCAGCTCAACTTCACCTTCAAACACGCAGTTAATGTCGATCACAACATCGTGACCTGCAGTGAGTTTGCCGCGAATATCGATACGGGCAGGATCAAGCAAAGTTACGCCATCAACCATTAACTGTTCCGCCTGACGCAACTGGATCAAACGCTCCAGTTGAGCCTGCTGCATACGGTTGTTTACGCCCTGAACTTCCATTTCACTGCCGGGGCGGGCGCTGACAACAGGAGTACCTTCTTCAACAGCCATGGCAACAATATCTGTAAGGTAATATTCACCCTGAGCATTATTGTTGTTCAGATTACCCAGCCATTCGGAAACTCGCGAACCTGGAATGGCCATAATGCCAGTGTTGGTTTCGGTAATGGCTTTCTGTTCAGGAGAAGCGTCTTTATCTTCAACAATCGCCTGAATCGCGCCCTGCCCATCACGCACGATGCGGCCGTAACCACTGGGGTTCGCCAGATCAACAGTGAGGAGAGCCAGGTTTTTGCCATCGCAGGCAGAAACCAGTGATTGCAGAGTGCTGGAACGGATCATGGGCACATCCCCATAAAGAACCAATACAACATCCGCACCTTCACAGGCAGGTGCGGCCTGCATTACTGCATGACCAGTACCCAGTTGTTCTGTTTGCTCAACCCAGTTCACCTGAGCGTGAGCCAAACGTTCACGAACCTGATCAGCGCCGTGACCGATCACCACATGAATATTATTTTGATCGCCCAGAGTTTGCTCAGCAGCTCCAATCACATGCTCCAGCATGGATCGCCCGGCAATTGGGTGGAGAACCTTGGGAAGGGAGGACTTCATCCGGCTGCCTTGCCCGGCGGCCAGAATAATTACATTTGTGTTCATACAGATTTCCATTCTACGCACACGCTTTGATCACATGCGCAGATGCATCAAAACAAAAAAGCCCGGCACTGGCCGCTTTCCATTGATTCTTGGCTCTGTTCAATCAGAGCAATTAAGGCAATGGAAAACACCCGGTGCAGAGCCGCAAACACCGCGAAAACAGTTTAGAAAGATACTCCACTGTCATCGCATTACTGACAAAGCTAGAAAGTAACACGCAATTTAGCCTGTTATATTTTTCAGACAACCCTTTTTGTCATAAATTTTTTGACAAAAAGGGTATACACTTCTCGGTTCATGGATAAAGCTGTATTCCTATGAACCTGAACACACTGCAACAACTTGGAATGTCAGAGCGGGAAATCAGCCTGTATCTGTCCCTGTTCCAGCTAGGTCCCTCCTCAATCCGGGAGATTGCCAGCCATACCGGCATTAACCGCGGCACAACCTATGAAAGCCTGAAACAGATGGCTGCACGGGGCGTGATAAGTTACGCCCCAAAAGGGAAGCGCAGAGTATTTCGGGCAGAAGATCCTGACAAACTTTTACTGCTTGCAGAAGAAAAAAAATCCGCTCTTGAACAAACAATAGATTCCCTGAAAACCGATATTATCCCCGGCCTTCATCACCTGAAACCTGATTTCACAGCGGGCAATGTGCGCTTTTATGAAGGGGATGATGGCATCGAGTTTGTTCTTAAGGATATTCTGGCAACTGTCAGTAAACAGCCTGACAAAGAATATTGTGTGTTCTCCACCAAAAGTATTCGTCATCATCTGTATCGTCCTTTTCCCAATTACACCCTGCAACGGGTGAGGCAAAAGATAAATGTACGGGTAATTGCTTTAGGTGAAGGCGGTGAAGATGCCGAGTACTCAGAACGTAAGTGGTTGAAAACCGATGGGCCGGTAGATGCCAGTTACATTGCTATCTACCCACCCAAGGTTGCCATGATCTCTATGGCTTCAGAGAACTATCCCGTTGCTACTGTGATGGAATCGGCGGATATTGCACGCTCCCAGAAGATCGTGTTTGATACGCTCTGGGCTTTTCTTTAGATGAAGTTTGGGGAGCCTTTTCTCTCCTCCTGTTTCTCTTCTTTTTAGGAGTCTGAAGAGGCGCTTCAGTAACTAAAGGTAAATCTGTTTTTGAAGCTTCGTGGTGCCCTCCCATATCTTCAGCCGTTTTCAATACAAAGCGAAGCTTATCGGTAATTATTGTTGTCCCGCGAAAGCGAAGGTTGTAAGAGGAAGGGGCGTCCTCCACGTCGATTTCTTTACCTGTGGCGATAAGGCTGACCAAAGCAAGCTTCAACATATTTCTGGCAAAATGCTGACCAGGACATTCATGTCTGCTTCGATTAACAAAGGTCTGTATCTTCTTTAAGCGTTCCCTGGTTTCCATACCTTTCATATCTGGCATGAATGGGTTTGGGTTACCACTCCATGGGTTCAAATAGTAAAGAGGAAATACTATGGTTTCACCTTTCTTGAAATGGAGCTTATAAACAGCAACTTTTTCATCGCCTTCCTCGCGAACAGTGCCATCATCTCCAATATATATAGTGAAATCCTTTGCAACCCTCCTCGATTCTATAGGAGCAGGGGGTAAATCCACCAACACCTCTTCCACAAAACTATTTAGAGCAGGCATATTTGCTGCCTGAATATCCTCAAATGTCCAAACATAATCTTGAGCATCCTCCATCGCTACTCCTCTCGCTTTTAATACTTGCAGAACCTCCTCTCGCATTTTTTTCTGCATATCTTTTTTTCTAGACATTTCTGCAAGCAACGAGTTTAAAAGGGATAATCCCGTGTCAGAACCTGCAATCAACGGATTAATGAGATCAAACTTATCTTCATCAGTCAGAGCCCCCTCTCTCTTCCTGAATAGCTCGCGTAAGAGTTCTCCTCCCCCTTCCCTTTTCTCATCCAAATTATCCAGAACCCCATGCTCTCTAGCTTTTTCAATCAGCCAATCAATATCACTCAGAAGCTGATATTTTTTTGTGTATAGATATTTGTGAAACACCCTCATGTAAACATTCTTTAAAAGTCCAGGCATAGCCTGATAGGTTTCGTTAAATGGCAAAGAAACAGCCGCTTCGATAGCCCCCTTGAAGTGGCTACGAATCTCTTCAAGCTTTTCTGAGTATTGGGAGACATCAAAACCAAAGACCAGCTGCAGGATTGAAGACATTAAAAACCGGCCTCCAAAATCACCAACTGAGTCAAAAGAACCTTTTTCAACTAAGGATTCTGCAAGTTTTTTTGAGTGTTCATTGAGGGTTGGTGTAATTCTTTCTAATGCTTTTGGCCCAACCCCTGTTTTAAAAACAGCTCTTTTTTCTGCATGCTCATCGCTAACATCACTACCGAACAAGGACTTATCACCCATCAACACTTGGAAGGGAGAAAATAAATCCATCTTCTCTAAGAAACCTTTTTTCCCGAAGCAGTGTTTCATAAGAATTCTTGATATATCTGGATCCCAGACCCAAAAAGATGGCTTAAAGGGGCTTAAACCATAAAGACGTGATTCTCTGTCGAATGGATTCATTATTACTCGCCTGAGCTTGGAGCTACATCTGGAGTCCATTCTGCAAACAGGGGAGTTAGCATGTTCCATCATATGATCCATTAAAGGCTTCACACCCTCCTTCATGGCTTTGCCAAATAATCTAATAACCTCATCAGGGTCGCCAGAATATGGCATTTCCATAATTCCAGCTTCGTAATGATTCAAGGCTTCCTCTTCTGTTAAATCAAAAAAGCGAGGAGGGTTAGCACCATCCTTGGAAGTCCCAGCACAGGATGGATCATAAGGGCAAGACCGCTCCTCAAAACTCGGAACATGAGCTGCAGTCCCTTCTTTTACAGCTAAAACGGGATGTGCCTGACTCAGCCAAAGAATCAATACCGTTAACAAACACCTCTGGCAGGCCGCGCATCTCCAATTCATTCGATGTTCCGTCCCCAGTCCCAAAATATCGGTAGCGCACAGAGTAGAAGCAATAAAAAAACCTTCCACACAACAGGGAACAAAAACTTACAAAAGAGCAGCTCTCACCAATAGCAGACACAGAACTATCGTCTAACCTTTCTGCTTTCGTGGGCATTCAGCCCTCACCCTTTTGTCTGTACGGAGTGAAAGCCATGCCCAGAAACTATCTTCCAAAACTATCTCTCGCAGCAGCGGCTGTTTTTGCCGTAACCGCTCAGCTCTCTCAGGCTGACGCTTCCCCCGAGGCTTCAACCGCCGTTGCCATAGCTCCAGTAGAAGCTTTTGCTCCAGCAGAAAAGGTTGAGTCTTCAAGCTTTCAGGATTACCTAAAAGAATCCCGAAAGGCCGAAGAAGAAATGAAAAAGTCTCTGGTGGTTAAAGAAACCGTTTTTGGTATTCCGGTTCTTGGTAATGACCGGTCTGAGCCAGAAGTTATTAAAAGAAGTGCCGAGACCTTAAAACAGATTCTTGATCAGAATAACGATGGAATGGCTGATAACCCTGAACTTGCTCAGTATATGGCCGAGCATAATTTCAGAGTTGTTGTTGCAGGCTCACCTTATGATCTGGACAACCTTGACCCCGACGATTTCACCGATGAAACAACAGCTGAAATATCCGGTAAAGGTTTGAATGTAGACAGCTACTTACTTGAAAACCTGGAGATTGTTTCTGAAGCCTATTTAGCTTTGTTGAAGGAAAAAGCTAGAAACAATCAGGAAGCCAAAGAAGAGCTTGTCGCTCTTGAAAAAGCAATCGCTCAGTTAAAAGACAATGGTCTGGACATGAACGACCCTGATGACGACGAAGATGACGATCAAACCTCTACTTCTCAACCAGAAGAAGAGGAAGACGACTCAAGTAATTACATCGTTATGGGTGAACTGGTTCTTAGTGGACAGTTCCCAACCGTCTATGACCGTCTCACCGGAGTCATTCGCTTAGCCGCACAACAGGCAAATCAGGCAAAAGGAAAAGAAGCGTCAGATAAAGAGATTGATAGTCTGATCCCAGACTCTCTGAAAAAGTTAAGAAGTTATACACCTGAAAGCTTCCAGAGCGAGAACCCTTTGCTTTGCGAGTGGCTGAGCAAACACTCTTTGTCTGCTCCCATCGTTGATTTGGAGAAAGTCGAAGTTGTATTAGACGAAGAAACTATTAATGACTTCAGAGACGACTCTGATGACGACAAAAACTATGCTGTAGCAGAGGTGGATACGAAAACAACGCCCGACGTCTAGTGGTCAAAAACAAAAACAACTGTCTATAAAGATGTTTTGTAGGAAATATCCCACAAACGACAGTGGTTATAACGACTTATCATCTAACAGGATCAAACATATTCTATACGTGCAGGTTCGCCAAGGGATTTGGTAAAAGGAAGCCAGGTAAGGCTCCTGCTTGTTCTCGTTAAAGAACATTTGGAATATGTTGCAAAGGACTTGTAACACTGGTTAAGGAAAGACCGAAGATCAGGACGATCTTGTACAGGGAACACGGATCAGTGGGCTTGGTAAGGATACCGAGTCCGTAGATCACTCTTCTACCCCTCTTATTTTTTCTCTCTTATTCTTCTTACGACAATAATCGTTTTTCGCTGGTTATCTAAAAGGTTTTTGCACCTAAAGACCGTCGTCTTTTATAGAGCGCCCAGTTTGAACTGAACGCCCTAAACACCATTCACTTAAACAAGAACGGTTTCCAGAATTTCTTCGTACTTCACCGGATCAAGACGAGGGCCGTAAGCGGATACAACATAAGCGGACGCCATGCTGGCAAGCTCACCGGCCTTTTCAAAACCATGCCCAGCAGTCAAACCATGAAGGAAGGCTCCGGCAAACATATCGCCAGCACCATTGGTATCAACAACCTTTTCCACCTGGTAAGGAGCAATCTGAATAAACCCAGAACCATCAAAAACCAGCGCGCCTCTCTTGCCAAGAGTAATGGCAAACGTGCGGGCAGTTTTCTTTAGAACTTCAACAGCTTCATCCAGATCTTCAGTTTTGGCCCACTCCAGTGCTTCCTTCTTGTTGCAGAACAGCAGATCAACGCCATCGCCAATCATCTGTTCCAAACCTTCACGGAAGTAAGTCACCATGCCTGGGTCGGAAAGACTCAGCGCGGTTTTTACACCGTTCTCTTTGGCAACTTTATGGGCTTCAATAGCTGCGGCACGACCGGTTTCGGAAGTGACCTGATAGCCTTCGATATAAAGGTATTCAGAAGCTTTGATAGCTTCGACATCCAGTTCGCGGGCTGAGAGAGTTTCACTAATGCCCAGAAAGGTGTTCATAGAACGTTCGGCGTCAGGGGTAATCAGAACCAGGCATTTGCCGGTAATACCGTCGTTTTCTTCCAGGCTGCAGGTTGAAACGCCGGCATCGCTCATATCCTTAAGATAGAACTCACCATTGTCATCATTAGCCACCCGGCTGGAATAAAAAACCTTGCTGCCAAAGTAGCTGGCTGCAATAGCGGTGTTAGCACCAGAACCACCACTGGCTCTGCGGGAATGTACAAGATGGTCTTTCAGCGCTTCCATCAATTCATGGCGACGATCAGTATCAACCAATGTCATCATGCCCTTTTCTACGCCGTTGGCTGCGAGAAAGGCATCATCAACCTCAATCTCAGTATCAACCAGTGCCGCGCCCATACCGTAGATGTGATAGCTCTTCATGTCGTGTTTTTGCATAAACGAAATCAGAAGGGATGCCTTTCAGTAAACACTTGGAAAAAATGTTTATGAAAATCAGCCCTTGGTAGCTCAGTCAGCTTAGGTTGTCTGGAAGCCTGCCGGAAGAAATTCCTTTCCGGTGGACCAAACGGGTAAAGCTATCACAACTGAGTTTGTTGTTTTTATCCCGATGACTACTGTTTTGTTGTTTTTATAGCCAACGATACCCATAAAAAACGCAACCATATCCGAAACCGAAAACCGGTTTTAGACATGATTGCGTTACTTCTGTATGCAATTCTACCCAAAGAGCTTCGTTAAGAAAAACTTACTCAAGTTGAGAAATTTACAAAGCTTTAAACACTTCCAGACCAAAGCTCAGGGTGAATATCCAGAACACCATGTTCACTACTCAGCATCACCTGCTTGTCCTGAATTGTGCACTGCAGCTCCATGGTTCGTTCTGTATGTTCTGCCATAGCAGACACCTGTTCTTCCGGAATAAAGAAAACAGTCAGATTGGAGAACCGGCGGAATACCGCTTTGTTCTGTTCACGCCACACCGGAGCAGCTCTATCACCGTAAGCGTAAATAAAAACCTGTTCAGATTGATTGCAAGCTTTACGCATACGGCGCTCATCAGGCAAGCCAACTTCTATCCAGGTTTTCACACCACCGACCAGATCCTTTTCCCAGATATCCGCTTCATCTTCAGCGCTTAAACCACGGGTAAATTGCAGGTCATCGGATGCATTGAGTGCAAACGCAAGAATGCGCATCATCATTCGCTCATCATTTTCTGAAGGGTGACGAGCAGTGGTTAATGAATGAGTCTGGTAATAGCCGCGATCCATATCGGCTATTTGCAGTTCTGCTTTGAATATCGTGGCTTTCAGCGCCATGAGTTCCGCCTAAGTTGGGCTTGAAAGCCGCATATTCTATGCCTTTCAATCATCCATACATACTGAAAAATACCGCACCTATGGCAAGAATAATTCCGCCTCCCAAGCGTGAGGATATCTGGGCATAGGACAATAATTTCATACGGTTCGCGGCAGCCAGAACCTCAATATCTCCAGAGCCTCCCCGGTTTGCCATACACAACCCGGCGGAAATAGCAGATTCAATTTCATAAAAACCGAACAGCCTGCCCCCAATAGCTCCACCTAAAATGGCACCCACCACAATTAAAGCTGAAACAAATATTGTTGTTGGGTTAATAGCCGCGATTATTTCATCCATACTTGTGTAGGCGACCCCTACTCCCACCATCAATACCCACAACAGTTCATTGCTGAAGAAATCAGCAACCCGACGAGCACCACTGCGTAACGACAGTGGAACGAGGCCAGAAACATTCAACGCGGCTACCAGTAAAACCAGCCAAGCATAACGATGAATCTGCACATCGCCAAAGCCGGGCAAAAACACTTTGGCAAACAACTCTGCCAGCACATAAAACACCACCGCCAGAATCAAGCCACCAACCAAATCCGCCGAGGTGTATTTACCATCATTCTCAACATTACTGGCTTCTGAACTGCTGCCACGAACCAGAAGCCCTTCACCGCTCAGGTTGGGGTAACGCTTACCAAGTCGGTCTAAAAGGGAGGACGCCAGAATACTGAGAATATTGGCAATAGTAAGAATGGAAATAGCCTTCGAATAATAAACATCTCTTGGCTGCCCCGTGGCCGATTCATAAATCTCTGAGAGAGGGATAGCTCCAGCACCGTTTCCGCCCCCCATAATGGGCAGAACATAAAGCATAATAATTTCTTCTGGCCCAATACCCACCAGAAATCCGGCCATAATCCCGAGAACAGCAGCACCTGATACAGCCAGTAAAATCGCTGGAATGTAACCAACCAGTGAGCGAACCAGCATACTTTTTTGAATGGCCAGAATATTCCCGAAAATCAAAACAGCTATAAACAAATCAATATACTGGCTGCCCTTAATTAGCCCGGTAATGGCAGTTATTTCCCTGTCGGTCAGCCAGCCCATATAAACCATTCCGGCAGCTCCCAGAAACACCAGAATAGGCCCGCCGCCAATATATTTATTCCATACGGGAAGGCGGTTACCAATTTCCCCGAGCACCGCGCCCATCACCAAACAAATCGCCAGAGCTCCGGGTAATCCTGAAGGCAAAACATTGTAATAATGAGCGAGAAGAAGAGTAATTATTGCGCCGAAAAGCAGCCCTGCCGGCAAACCAAGAATTCGGGGTAATGTCATAGAGGCCTCCTGTGTGGTGAAGGCTTATAAGGTAGACGCTAT
The DNA here is from genome assembly GCF_058148445.1 of Parendozoicomonas sp. 2304DJ65-17. Classification (NCBI taxonomy): domain Bacteria; kingdom Pseudomonadati; phylum Pseudomonadota; class Gammaproteobacteria; order Oceanospirillales; family Endozoicomonadaceae; genus Parendozoicomonas; species Parendozoicomonas sp. 2304DJ65-17. The sequence goes on along the minus strand of NZ_JBYVJV010000006.1, from coordinate 204,288 downwards.
TTAACTCTTATCACTGATTCTCCTGATGTATATCAACTTCTCCCAGCAGCCCAAATTAAGCATTTGAGTTACATCACCAAAGCATTTGTAGAGAACTGTTACTTTTTTAAAACTGAGTCAATCCGTCTGAGGCGAGCCCTTATGTCCGAGCACAACCGTCTTTCCAAAATCTATACCCGCACCGGCGATAAAGGGGAAACCAGCCTGGGTGAAGGCCGTCGAGTACCCAAAGACCATGCTCGAATGGAAGCCATCGGCACCGTTGATGAGCTGAACTGCTGGATGGGCCTGCTGATTAACGAAGTTCGTAACGGTCAGGTTCTGCGTCACAAGCTGCTGGAGCCATTGGTTGAAATCCAGCACCGTCTGTTTGATGCCGGTGGTGAACTGGCTATGCCCGGCTGGCAAATTATCCAAGACGAGCATGTAGATAGCCTTGAAGCTCTGGTTGATCAATTCAACGCCGACCTTCCTCCTCTGGAAAACTTTATTCTGCCCGGTGGCTCCTCCCAAACCTGTCATTTCCACATGGTTCGTACGGTTGCCCGCCGCGCTGAGCGCCGTATTATCACCGCCCGTAACGAAGGCGAAGATATCAACGCTCCGCTGGGCCGTTACTTTAACCGCCTCTCTGACCTGATGTTCGTACTCGCTCGTTACACTGCTCGCCAGACTGGTGGTGAAGTTCTGTGGCAGCAGTCTTCCCGGGAAAAGGTTTAAGATAAGCAGAATCGGATTCCCAGAGACTATTGAATGCTGGAATTAATACTTGGTGGTGCTCGCTCTGGCAAAAGCTCTTTTGCCGAGCAGCAGGCTAAAGAGGGTGGGCTGGATGTTACCTACATTGCCACCGCGACTGTATACGACGAAGAGATGCAGAAGCGCGTGGATCATCACCGCGAGCAACGTCCTGATCACTGGCCGGTGATTGAAGAACCTTATGATCTTGCCGGGGTTCTGCAAAATGAAGCCCGAGAAGATAAATGCATTCTGGTGGATTGCCTGACTCTGTGGGTAACCAATCTTCTCTGCATTGAAGATAAGGCTTTGTGGCCACAGAAGCGTCAGGAATTGCTGGAAATCCTGCCCACACTTCCTGGCCGTATCCTGATGGTGTCCAACGAAGTAGGAATGGGTGTTGTCCCTATGGGCGAACTCAGCCGACAGTTTGTGGATGAGTCCGGCCGCCTGCATCAGTCCATCGCCCGTATTGCAGATAAAGTAACGTTTGTTGCTGCGGGTCTGCCTTTAACCATGAAAGGCTGATCTTTCATGGTTAAGCAGCCCAGAACAATTACAGTAGACTTGCTTCGCCACGGTAAACCAGAAGGTGGAAAGTGCCTTCTGGGTTCCACTGATCATCCTTTAACGGAACAAGGCTGGCAGGAGCTGCATTCAACTGTCAGCAACTACCGCAATTCTAACCACGGTGGCTGGAATCGTATTATCAGTTCACCACTGCAGCGCTGTTCAGCGTTTGCAGAAAAGTTCTCCGAACAGTCAAACCTTCCGTTAACAAAGCTGCCTGGATGGCAGGAAATTGATTTCGGTCTCTGGGATGGAAAAAGCTACGAGCATATTCACCAGACAGAACCTGAAGCTCTCTCATCTTTTTGGAGTGATCCGTTCAACAATACTCCTCCCGAAGGAGAGCCGGTTCGAAGCTTTGCTCAACGCATTCAAAGTTCATGGCAGGATTTACTTAGCCAATCATCTGACCGTGAACATATTCTTCTGGTTACCCACAGCGGCGTTATCCGTAAGCTGATCGCATATATTCTGGATATCCCGGAAACCAGCACCGCCTCCACCACTCGCCTGAACCTGCCTTACGCAAGCCTTTGCCGCATTGAGGTTTATGTTGATGAACAAGGCGAACACTGGCCCAGACTGATGTTTCTGGATACCACTTCAAACTCTTCTACCGGAACCGGTTTATGACAGCAGAAACCATCTCAACCATAGAGCGACATACCCGAGCACTGGCGCTGTCGGTTGGTTTCTTTACCCGCCTGCCAACCAAGCACCTGGAAACCATTGAAGATCAGGATATGGGCCGCGCACTGGTTTACCTGCCTTTGGTGGGTTTAATTGTTGGCCTTTTGGCCGCCGGTGGCTCACTGCTGTTATCTGCAGCACTCAGTAGTTGGCACGGATCATTATCTGCTGTTCATTTGTCGCTTATCGGTATCACCGCTTTTGCTTTGGTCACTCTGGTAAGTGGCGGCCTTCATCTGGATGGTTTAGGAGATTGTGCCGATGCCTGGGTTGGCGGTCTTGGTGATAAAGAACGAACCCTGACCATTATGAAAGACCCAACCTGCGGTCCAATGGCGGTGATGGTTATGGTTTTGGCTCTGGTTGTTAAAGCTGGCGCTATTGTTGGTTTGGCTGTTTCTGAGAACTGGCTGCCTGTACTGTTAATACCCGTACTCAGTCGTTCAGCGGGAATGGCTCTGTTCCTCACCACAGATTATGTTCGCCCGAAAGGTTTGGGGCAGGCTTTTTCTGATTTCTGTTCAGACATTATGACCCGTTACGAATGCCGCGTTGCTCTCACGGCTGGTGTAGCTCTTCCCGCTTTTTTACTTGCCGGTGCCTGGCCTGCTTTAGGTTTAGCTGCACTGCTCTGGCATGGTTTACGCCAGCAAACAGTCAAACGACTGGATGGTTTCACTGGCGATGTGTGTGGTGCAGTGATTGAGATAATTGAAGCGTTTCTTTTTCTTTCTGTGGCTTTATTCATTTAGGGATAGAAGTAGTGCCCAAACCCACCATCTGTTTCAGCATCCTTAACGCCGTTGCCAGCCTGCCAGATCTGCACAATCTTAGTGATGCCGGTGCAGGGGCAGGATTGATGGGATTCACCCCAGCAAATAACAGCGAAATGATCGCAACCGGTCGGGACATTACCAGCCTGCCAGGGATTACGCCTCAACCTTTACTGAGCAATGGTGGCATGACTCCCGCTTTGCTAACCCATGCGCTGTTGCAGATGTTTCGCAGAAACGGCCACAAAGTGGTGATGCGAGTTTATAACCTCGATCTTCCCGCTCAGCCTGTTATCTCTGAAGAAGATTGCACGCTGGATGGTATCGAACAGTGGAACTGTTCTGCTGAAGGTGTCGAAGAACTGGTTAACTCTGCACTGCTCCCAAACCTTGAGCAGGAGAACAGAGATGGTTGGATCAGTGTTCTTGGGGAGTGTGGTGTCGGCGGCACAACTTTCTCCAGCCTCTGGCTGAACCTGTTGCTGGGTCAAAATGTACCGGCCGCCGGTAGTACCGCTGACCCGGAAAAATTACGCCAGAAGCAGGCTCTTATTGATAAGTTGCAGGCCGAGTTTGAAAGTTCACAGAAACCACTGACAACAGAAGCGCTTCTTTCCAGCAATCGCACCCATGACAGTTTCCAAAAGGCTGTCGTTTATCTGTTGAAAGGTGTTGCTCGCCAGAACAGAGAACACCCTCTTCTGCTCGCCGGTGGCCTGATGTATATCGCCCCGTGGATGTTGCTGAATAGAGAAGATTCTTCTCTGGCTGCAACTCTTAAAATAAATACCGCTCAGGCAACGACTCGCTGGGTTTATGATGGTTTATACCAACATCTCAGTGACAGTTTGATTCCCGGCGCAGATATTCCACTACTGATGCCAAATGCCGGCTTCAACAAATCCTGTCATGAGTCTGTTCGTGTTTATGAGCATGGGCTTGTGATTGAGGGCTGTGGCCTTGGTGGGTGTCTGGTTTTAGCGGAGCAGCTTGGTTTTTCCGAGCAAGATATTATTACGACGATGGACGAATATAGCACTCGTCATATCGCACAATTCCCCCACTAATTTTTTATTCAGCAGTTTTTATAAGCGGTTTTCTATGAGTCAGCCCAATTTGCCCCACTCCCTGATGATACAGGGAGCTACATCTGACGCAGGAAAAAGCGTGCTTTGCGCAGGCCTGTGTCGAGTATTTACACGTCGTGGTTTCAGCATTAAACCTTTCAAACCCCAGAACATGGCACTGAACAGTGCTGTGACTGTTGATGGTGGCGAGATTGGTCGGGCACAGGCCGTTCAGGCGCAGGCCTGTGGTCTGGAACCTCATACGGATATGAACCCGGTTCTGCTGAAGCCAAACTCTGACACCGGCGCTCAGGTTATTGTAAATGGTCATGCTATTTCTGAAATGGATGCCCGCTCCTACCACGATTACAAACCCAAAGTTCTCCAGCTGATTCTTGAAGCTTTTGAACGCCAGAAAGCTTCTTCAGATGCCGTTGTGGTTGAAGGTGCTGGCAGCCCTGCAGAAATCAACCTGCGTGAAGGCGATGTTGCCAACATGGGTTTTGCTGAAGCAGCTGACTGCCCGGTAGTCATTGTTGCTGATATTGATCGTGGCGGTGTGTTCGCACATCTCTATGGCACGCTGGCTCTGCTGTCTGAATCAGAACAGAAGCGGGTTAAAGGCTTTATCATCAACCGCTTCCGTGGTGATGTTTCTCTGCTTACTTCTGGCCTTGAGTGGCTGGAAGAGAAAACCGGGAAACCTGTTCTGGGTGTTCTGCCCTACCTTCACGGTCTGCACCTTGAGGCGGAAGATGCTGTGGTTGACCAGAAGTTCAATCAACATGCCGACCGAACTCTGAAAGTTGCCGTTCCCGTTCTCACCCGTATCAGTAACCACACAGACTTTGACCCTCTGCGCCTGCATCCCAACATCGATGTGCAAATGGTCTGGAAAGGCGAAGAGATTCCTCCCTGTGACCTGATTATTCTTCCCGGCAGTAAAAGCACTCGTACCGATCTGAAGTTCCTTAGGGAAAATGGCTGGGATCGTGCGATTCAGCGCCACCTTCGTTTTGGCGGAAAGCTGATGGGAATCTGCGGTGGTTACCAGATGCTGGGAACCATGCTGCATGATCCACAGGGCATTGAAGGCCCGGCGGGCAGCAGTGAAGGCCTTGGCCTGGTTGAGCTGGAAACAACCATGGAGCGGGATAAGCAATTACACCGGGTTTCCGGAACCATGCAACTTCCCGGTAAAGATCCTGTCACTGTTACAGGTTATGAAATCCATGCTGGTTTAACAGAAGGCGCTTCTCTTGAGCATCCGCTCATTAAGCTGGAAGATGGCCGTTTTGATGGAGTTATGTCTACTGACGGGCAGATTATGGGTTCTTACCTGCACGGCATTTTTGAACACAGCGACGCCTGCCGCGCCATTCTGGAATGGGCTGGTTTGAAAGATGTAGAAATTCCGGATTACGACCAGATTCGGGAAGATGGCATCAACCGTATTGCTGATGCCATGGAAGAATATCTGGATATTGAAAAGATGATGGAGTTTACCGGGCTGAAATAATCTTATTTCAAACCTACTTCTCTTCCGGTGGGGGTGCCTTAACAACATTGGGCACTCCCTCGGCTCCCGCATAAAACACTACTAATTCAAGCTTTTCATCACCGGGATTAAATCCCTGATGCACCTTATGCATCACCTCAAAAATCACATCTCCCTGCTTGAAGTAGTGATTTTCGCCATTCTCCATTTCCACTTCCAGCTCACCAGAAAGCACATAACCAAAAACGGTTACAGGATGATAATGCCATCCGGTTTTCGCTCCCGGAGCCAGGGTAACTCTTAAAGCCGTGACTTCAGGAGTACCTTCAGTCAAATACTGGATTGGGCTTCCATCTATAGTTTTCGATGTTTTTTGCAGAACAACGGCTTGAATGCTCTTTTCATATCCCGGCTCCGAAAAGGCCTGAGATGAAAATAAGGTTGTAAAGAATGTCAGCAGGGCTGAACGTAACAGGAAGTGTTTTTTCATTCTGATTCTCGACTCCACCTAATATTGTTTCCGATGAGTGTAGAAGAGAAATAAAAAAGCGGGATTCCCTGAGAAATCCCGCTTCGGGCTTCGCAAGCGATTTATTATCTGGTTACAGTAATTTATTGAAGAAGTCTTGGGTGGGTGAAGGGATCACAGTCTTGTGAATCATCATGCCACCATCACCGGCAGCCATAGCACCCGCTTCAACGCCAGCTTTCACGGAAGACAGTTCGCCAGTCATAACAATGAAAGACTTACCGCCAATACCCATGGCCAGACGCACGTCAATCATCTGAACATTGGCAGCCTTGGCAGCAGCATCCGCAGCATGAATAGCACCGGCCACACTGAAGAATTCCAGCACTCCAACAGCGCCGCGCTTGGCAACAGTGCTGGAACCATTCAGGCCAGATGTCACTTCTTCATGAATGCTGGGAATCACCAACTCATCAAGAACATCCTTGCCGCCTTCCAGCTTGCCAGCGTCAACAGCAGATTTCACAGCAGAAACCTGGCCGGAAACAATAACCAGATACTTGCCGGGGCAGATGGTTTTCGCTTCTTCCAAACGAACATCTGCAGCCTTGCTCATGGCATCAGTCGCTGCCATACCACGGGCAATACTGGTAAATTCGAGCAATCCTAATGCTTTACTCACAGCGGCTCTCCACTAATAACAACGTGGCTATTTTCAACAGCTGTTACTGTTCCGTTAATGCTGGCGTGAATGGTTGAACCCAGCTTTCCTTCAGGAATAGCGCCAATCATCTGACCAACTGTTACAGCGTCACCAACTTTCACAACTGGTGTGCTTGGCGCGCCGATATGCTGACCCATTGCCAGCTTCACAGTGGTGACAGGGATATCAACAAACTCTGCCATTGTCTGGTGATCCCAGTTGGTGAGATCCAGACGGGAAATCAAACGCGCAGGTGGAACCTTGCGGGTTTCACGTCCTTCGCGGGCAATGATTTCACTGCCATCGTGCTGGTAACGAATACCTTTTTCACGAAGCTTGCCAGCAATAATCATGTTCACCTGACGGGGATCGATTCCCATTGGGCAGGCGTACATTTCACACACACCACAGGCACAGCACAATTGTGCTTCTGCGCAGGACTCATCCAGCTCATCAATGTTCTGGATAGCACGCATCATTTTGTGCGGGTGAAGATCATGGCCGATCAGGTAACGTGGGCATTGCTCTGTGCAATAACCACACTGAATACACGACTTCGCACGCTTAATAACCTGCTCTTCGGTCAGTTCACTACGCTTCACCAGATAGTGATCCGCAGGAATAATAATCAGCGCACCATCAGTTTTCTTCAGATGAAGTTCATCCACCTGATCCTGATACACAATGCCACCCATCATCGGGCCGCCACGAATAATGGCAAAGTCAGCACGTATGGTTCCACCAGCGGCATTCAAGCATTCACGCAGGCTCGCGCCTACAGGGACACGAATAACACGTGGCTGGTTCACTTCACCCAGAACAGACACATATTTGTGGGTAACAGGAATATCCTGCGTTGCCTCATAAACATTGATCATGGTGGCGACATTGGAAACCACGCAACCAACATTCAGAGGAATTCCGCCAGGAGGAACAGAGCGACCAGTGACTTCATACACAGTCATCTGCTCATCACCTGCCGGATAAAAATTCTGCAATTCAAAGATTTCAACAGCGGCATTCTGCTCTGAAATCACTTTCTCCATGGCCGCTATGGCATCGCCATATTTTCCTTTCACGGCAATAACAGCTTTCTCGGCCTGAACCTGCTGCTTAGCCAGAAGAACGCCGTTTACCAGCTCTTCTGCACGCTCGCGCATTAAGAACTGATCGGTCTGAAGAAGGGGTTCACATTCAGCAGCATTAATGATCAGGTACTCGGCCTGAGCATTCAGTTTTACATGGGTAGGAAATCCGGCACCGCCGGCACCAACAACGCCACTGTTCTGAACCTGCGTAACCAGATCCATCTACGTCTCCAGTAATCAGGAAGATTTATTGACCCTGAAGGATACCGACCTGTATTTACTCGTCCTTGAGAAAGGTCAAACAGGAACCGGAACCAGAATCGACAAAGAGGGAAAAATCTGACACAGATCATATCCGGAGGTGCAGAGCACCTCCGGATAGCATTGATCAGATGTAAGGAGTAGAACTGGAAGGAGCTGGACCAGCCATAGTTTCCAGCAGAGTTATGCCAACATCACGGGCAGTCAGAATTGCCTGACGAACCGCGCCGGAGTCACCACAGATCTGCAAAATAACTTCGTTGGAGTAGCTGGTGCCACCTGCAGGAGAGGCATAACCCAGAACATCAACGTCAGCAGCCTTCAGGGCAGTATCAGCCAGCATTACGCCGATAGCCGCAGGAGCGCCAACCAGCAAACCAAACGCCTTACCAATTGGTGCACCAAAAGCTTTGTTCAGTGCAAAAGAAGCGCGGGCAGTGTATTGGAATTCCAGGTGACCAGCGTCATTGGCATAAACATCACCAAACTTCTCTTCCAGGTTACCCAGAGCAACTTCGATAGCACGACGAGCGTCGGATACATCGTCAGCACCGAAGATAATCAGGCTACCGTGGCCTGCACCGCCTTTGGTGTCGCGAGGCAATTCGATAGAAACGATTTCAGTGTTGGTATCTTTTACTGCATCGTCAGCAGCCATGATCTGTGGGCCAGCACCAGTACGACCACCGAGAATACCGATAGAACGATACTTCTTCTCAAGGTTCATGGCTTCCAGCAGAGCGCTGTCTACGTTGGCAATAACCAGACCAATGGTGTCACCAATAGCGGTGCCAACAAATTCAGGCATTCTGCATTCTTGCTTGGCAACCGGAGCAGGTGCAGCTTCTGGAGCGGCTTCCTGCTTTTGCAGTTGAGCCATAACTTCACCCATCATCTTCTCTACTAACTTGTCCTGCATGGTGTTCTCCAGGGGATGTTTCCCGTTTGCTATTTATGAGAGCTGTTAACAGTTATTTGATGGCGAAGCCGCCAACCAGTACGCAACGTCGGTTACGGGCAAAGGAACGGGCTGATGTCAGCCCTTCTCCTGTAGGCCCAGCGATAGTAAATGTTGTGTGCCCTTCTCCACCGACGCCCAGGCCAGCAAACGAAGGTCCGTTTTTCACCAGGATGGTGGTTTCCATATCCCGGGCATAACGGCTGAGTACATCAATATTTTTCGAGTGGATAATGGCTGTGTGACGGAAGCCATGTTCCAGCTTTTTCGCCAGCTCAATACCTTCGTCAGCATTGGCAACACGAACGACTGGCAAAACCGGCATCAACAGTTCTTCCTGAACAAAAGGATGATCTGCTGATGTTTCTGCCATTATGATACGGATAGAATCCGGCGCTTTAATGCCAATGGACTGCAAAATTTTTGCAGCATCGCGCCCTACGCACTCCCGGTTCACCTTGCCGTCCTTCAGCACTCTGTCTTCCAGTGCTTTCAATTCAGCTTTATCAGTAATCAACCAGGCACCCTGCTTCTGCATTTCAAAAAGCAGGTAGTCAGCAATGGAATCCACCGCCAACAGTTCCTTCTCAGCGATGCAGGGAATGTTGTTGTCGAAACTGCAGCCCGCCACGATATCGGCAGCGGCCTTTTCCAGATCAGCAGTTTCATCAACCAATACAGGTGGGTTGCCAGCACCAGCGCCAATCGCTTTTTTACCGGTCGACATGACAGCCTTCACCAGACCCGGACCACCGGTTGCCACCAGCATCTGAACCTTGGGATGGTTCATCATAATGTTGGAGTTTTCGATGCCTGGATCAGCCACAGTAACCACAAGATTCTGCGGCCCGCAGACTTTGCAGATAGCCCGGTTAATCAGTTCAACCGTGTAGAGAGAAACCTTCTTGGCTCCGGGGTGTGGAGCAAATACCACAGCGTTGCCCGCTGCAATCATGCCAATAGCATTGCAGATAACGGTTTCACTGGGGTTGGTGGATGGTGTAATAGAACCAATAACACCATAGGGAGAAAGTTCCAGAACTGTCAGTCCATCATCGCCGGAATAGGCGAACGCTTTCAGGTCTTCAACACCCGGAGTTTTGTCGAGTACCAGCTGGTGCTTAAGGATTTTGTCGGTTACCCGGCCCATGCCGGTTTCCTCAACACCCATTTCTGCGAGTTCAGTAATGTGTTCCTGAATCTCTGCACGAATAGCGCTGATAATCCGGCTGCGAACTTCCAGCTTGCCATTGAACAGTTTCTTTTGGGCAACGGATGCTGCCTCAATAGCTTCGTCCATGGAACCGAAAATACCGTTATGGCATTTTTCCGGAGCTGCCGTTTCTGTGCTTTGCAGCTGGCTACAAACCTGACGAACAATGTCTTCTATAACTTTGGTTTCCATAACAGCCGCGTCCATTAAGCTTCCCCAAGACAGGTTTTAGCAATTTGAATATCCTGAGAGGAGCTCCCTCCACTCACCCCAAAGCCGCCAATCAGCCGACCTTTTTCAAAAACCGGGCGCCCGCCTCCGAACGTCACCAGACGTCCATCAAAGCTGTGTCCCAGCCCGAAGAAATCACCACTCTCTTTCACCAGCTCACCAACTTCTTCTGTTGGCAGTCTCATAGAGAGAGCTGTATGAGCTTTGTGTCTGGCAACTTCCAGCGCCGCCAGCAGGGAACCATCCATGCGTTCATGGGCAACCACATGCCCAGCTTCATCAACCACAGCAAACACCAGGTTGATACCCAGTTTTTCTGCTTCTGATTTGCCTTTTTCAATCAGGTCGCGGGCTTTAGCCAGAGTCATGCCTTCTTGCAGAGCGGTTAGCTCTGTAAGAACCAGACCGGCTATTTCCGCAGCCTGTTCCGGTGTTGTTCTGTTATTCATGGCTGTTCCGACTTTCTAAATCGTCTTCAAATAAAAACGGAGTCCGTTTAATCAGGCGGGCACTGTTTGCGCCGATCCTGCGCAGCGCATCCGGATTCGCCCAGCCTTCAGTAAAAATGGGATCTGTTCCCACCCTTTCGTGGTGCAGGGTGATTGATCCTTTGCTTACTCCAAGTCCCACATCCAGTCGGGAGCTTCTTGCCGCTTCACATCCAGCACTGTGCACATTGGTTTCGTGAACATCTGTGACTTCACAGGGGATGCCTTCTTCCTCAATACCGCAGAGAACAGGTTTGAGAAGTTCTTTTTTCACGCCCGGGCAGCAGTAAATGTGAACGGCAATCTTATCCATAAGACTGCTCTCCAAATGAGAGAACCAGCCCAGTGGCTACGGCGTTTCTTGGCCCCTGGCAGCCCTGAATATTGCCTCTGCCCGCCACAATTCCGTAACGAGACAAGGCATCAGTCACCATTTCAGGGATTTCAAAATCAAGGGCGGAACCACCAACCAGCACCACGTGGTCAATGTCACGAATATTGCCAGTGGTAGAGACTCGCTTCAGAGCACGAAGAGCGTTGCGAACAAAGACTTTCCGTTTTGCGTCCCGGCGAACTTTGCGGATTTTTTCCAGAGAATCATCCGTCATCACTGGATACATACCGCCGTCCTTAAGAATCACCAGACGGGCAAACAGGCGAGGGTCAAGAGGCTCCCGATAGAACTCGACAGTTCCATCTTCATGGCGCAGATGAAACAGACTTTCGACCTTGGCCAGAGGATACTTTTTCAGGTCCTCTGCCAGCTCGATATCACCCAGGCCAAGTTCGCGATCAATCAACATGGTGACCATGTCACCCGCGCCAGCAAGATGGCAGGAAACAATGCGGTTGTTGCGATCAATCAGTGAGGCATCGGTTGAACCGGCTCCCATATCAATAATGGCGAGAGGTTTTTCAGTACCGGGAGTTGTCAGTGCGCCAAGAATGGCCATCTCGGCTTCAACTCCCCCAACATCAACCGGGCGTTCAAGAGTCTTTTCAATATCTCCGGCCACCATATCCATCTGGAGTTTGTCGGCCTTTACCATTGCGGCGAGGCCAACGGCGCTTTCCATTGCAAACTCTTCTGCTACCCCACCTTTCACCTTTTGGGGAACAAAAGTATCAACAGCCAGAAGATCCCGAATTTTGATCTGATCCGGTTTCATGGCTGTCAGTCTTGCCATCACCAACCGAACCTTTTCCAGCATGCCGCCAGCATTGGTGCCGGGCTCACCGCGTACATCCTGTAACGGCTGGCACACTTCCAGCCCCTGCATAATCACATCGGCACCGTGATCAACAGGAACTTCACGACTCTTGGTTGCTCCAAACAGCTGCAACTTACCGGCAGGAATAACCCTTGCCTTTACATCGCCGCTGGGAGTTTTTATAACCACCGCAGAACGGTTGCCAATCAACGCTCTTGAGATCGGCACGATCATGCGGGTTTCATCAGAATTCAGATTAAAAACAGTGGCTATGCCATAAGGATTAGACAGTGTTTCCACTACCTGACCTTTCTGGGCCACTTCAATAGCCGTGAGCATATGTACAGGAATACGATCGAAGTGATGGACTTCATCAATAATCGGTATGGGGCGTTCCAACCGGTTATTCACAAGCACTGCGTCGTCTTTCTGGAGAATGGCGCCACGGATATTTACACCATCGCTGACAAAGCGGTTTATCTGTCTGGCAGCGACTTCAAAATCAATTTCTTCTGAGACAAGGGCAATCACATCCTGACCTATATGAGAGCCATTAATGTTCTGCAAAAGAACAGACTGGCCAACCCCCAGACCTATACCGCCGGGTGTGTGAGGGTTGTGACCAATCATCGTGGACTCAGTGATGATGGTTTCGGTAATAGTTTCCATCGCCACGTCACCGATAACAGGCGCAGCTTCGTTAATCCTTATTAACGTAAGATCCGAAAGCTGGATTCCCGCAGTTTTCAGGGCTGCTGAAATGGAGGCAAAAACGCCTTTGATATTTTCAGCGGTACCCTTGATCCCTGTGGTTTTGGAAATACCACAACCCAGTATTTTCGTACCTTCGTCATCGACCTGCGCTACCGCGCTTTCCGTGGTCGCATTGCCGATATCTACGCCTGCAATCAGTTTCATACAGGATCAGGCCTCTTTCAGACGACCGCGCTTTTCGTACATATCAGCGGCTTCACGAACCAGTTTGCCGTTGATCACTGCGTTGTACTTGCCTTCCAGCTCTTCAGCGATAGCAATCATTTCCGCCTTGGTAGAACGGTAAGGACGCATAGCTGTATAGATTTCCAGAATCCGCTCGTCGGGCACGGCAATCAGCTCAGCCGCACGACGCAGGTTGCCGGCAAAAGCTTCACGGTTGATGCTTTCAGCAATCTGAGCCTGCTTTTCCAGAGTTTCCGGAGCAATACGACAGTCGTCGGCTTTTACCGCGCCGGACATAACCGCGTCCATGGTGAAGTCGGCCAGTTTTTTACCGGTTGCAGATTCCACAGTATCTGGCTGCTTCTGGCTCAGAGGGTAACCTTCCAGACCCTGCTTGGCGGGTGCAGGAGCAGACGCTCCTCCCATTTCAGCAAGAGCTTCTCTGATCAGCTTTTCTAATACCTGCTGTTCCATGTCATCCCTCCTTAATTGAATACGGCTTTGACTTCGACTGGCTTGCCACCAGGTACAACGCTTTCTGTCTCCTTGATGTGGAGCAGTGCAGCGATTGCCTGATACTTAGGACGAGCCATCTGGTCGTTCAGAGCCGGAACAGGGCGGGGAGACTCCCCTTTGGCGTATTTAGCAGCGTTTCTGCCAATCATGCGGAAGTGTTCCAGTTGCAGCAGAGGTGCCTGGGAGAACAGTTCCAGGTTGGTCAGAGGGGCCAGATCCTTCTGGTGAATAACAGATGTTCCCTTGGACTGAATGCCGATACCGATGCCGGAGCCACTGAGTTTGGCGCCGTCGTTACCAATCATGGAAACATCGGAAGTTCTCAGTACACGGATAAGACGTGGTACCAGTCCTTCTTCTTCGATGCCCGCCATCATTTCACGGATAACATCTTTGTGAGCCAGGCCGTGGATGGTTTGGCTCTGATGAATGCTGAAAGCTGGCGCAACAGCGATAACAACTTCGTCGGTACGAGTGCCTTTCACAGCCTCAGCACCGTCAATCATTTTCAGAGTGCCGGTAGTTACAGAGGCAACAGGAGCAGGAGCTGCTTCAGTTTCAGCTTCTGCAGCATATTTGCTGACTACAGACTCGATGATTTTTCTTACATCATCCGGATTAATTTGCATAATTCTGTCCCTCCTTACTTGATGCTGGACGCATCCATGGCGTTATCGATGTCGGACAGCTGAGCCCAGCGATCAGCGCTTAGCTGGTATCCAGTGCCAGGACCCATGTAATCGTTACGGTCGTTCACTGCGCTGATTACGTTGAAGTCTTTATCGAGAATGGCGGAGGTGTGCAGATGGTCACCAGACACCCGCAGTTTCATCAGATTGAGCAGAGATTCGGCAACATCATCAAAGCCACTGGTCTTAATAGCTTTAACAACATCAATACCGGTTACGCCGCGCTCCATCATTTCACCGGCTGCTTTGATATCCACAACAACATCACGCTCTGGCATATCTTTGCTGCCGTGTGCGTAAGTCGCCGCTTCAACTTCTTCATCAGTGATTTCTGGAAGACCCAGATTTTCAAAGACGCCCTGAATAACCTTGGCGGCCTTGTTACGAACACAAACAACCTCTTCTTCCTTAACGGGTTGCAGGCCTGCATCAATCTTCAGGTCACGCTGGATTGTGTTCCAGTCGTCGTAATCTTCCGCATCCCAGTTAGAACCGGCGAACATGTTGTCGTAGTTCGGAGTGGAGCTGTAACCGGAGCAGATAAAGTCTGTGCCTGGAATCATCTGCATCAGTGAGCGAGCAGTACGACGCAGGTCAGAGTGAGTGAAGGTCTGGTCGTTACTGGAAGCGCATTCCAGATCCAGCATCATGGCGATCAGGTTTTCTGCAAGAATCGCACGGATACCGCCAGGTACCGCACCTGGTACACCAACACAGCTCACGGAACCGTTCTGGATGCCCTGAACACCAGCGCCCTTGGTCATAAACAGGCAGCGGGCTTCGAGGTACAGCATGGATTTGCCTTCGGCATAACCCATCAGTACTTCAGAACCGGTACCGGAGGTGTAACGCATCTTCAGGCCGCGGGAAGCATAGGCGGAAGCCAGAAATGCCTTGGACCATGGAGTGTCATCACCATCAATAAATACTGGCTCGGTGCCGTATACAGATACAGTTTCTGCATAAGCAGTCAGTCCACGCATACCAAGAACCAGCTCGGTAGCTTCTTCAACAGCGCACTGAGTCAGGATACCCGGACGCCCTACCTGTGCGCCCACCAGAAGAGAGAGAGCGTTGAATGGTGCATAACGGGCAACACCAACAGTGGTTTCCTGCTCGTCAAAACCACGCAGAGCCGCTTCTGCAGCATCCGCAGCAATCTGAACAGGGTTATCTTTCAGGTTGGTAACGTGGCACTGGTTAGATGGAGTCTTACGGGCACGCATCTTGTTAACCGCCATCATCATTTCCAAAACGGTCATATGTCCAACAACTTCAACAATCTTTGCTGGAGTCATAGACAGTGTCAGTTCAAGAACCTGATCACGACTTACATTAATATCAACAAGCTTGCGAGCCACATCCAGTGAATCAACAGCCATTGCCGCTTCAACGTTTTGCAAGCGAATGGCGTTGTCGGCAATAAAGGCATCGAGAATATCGAAGTCTTCCCGCTGCTTGCCATCAAGCTCTGTTACTTTTCCATTAACAACCTTGATTCCAGGCTTTGGATCAAGGGGGGAGTTCATAGCAATAAGGCCAACTTCCGGCCACTCTTTAACATAGCCATCTTTATTGACGGGTCTGTCTTTTAGGACTTCAAAGCGCTTGGATTTCATTCACTATACCCCTGGCGATGCAGGTGCCGTTTATCCCGGCCGCACGCAGTGTTATGCAACATTAAAATTCAATTCAGGAAGCCCCGAATCAGATTTCTTATCCATTTATGTAGTTATTTACTTACCTTTAACCAGAAAGAAAATAACTCTTAAAGCATGCAGATAAACAACGACGTATCAGTAAAAAATGCTGAATAAACACATGCAGTTTAAATTTAAAAAGGAGTCATTAATTAAAAACAAAATGCGTAGTTAAATACCGAATCAAATATAAGTATTATTTCCGCGAGCTATTTAATGACTCCTGAACAGTTTTATTTATTAACAATCCGAATCATTCAGACCGTTAAATTAATTACACTGAAGGCAAGATAGTCTCGACTTCACCATGGGGGCGTGGAATCACGTGTACAGAAACAACTTCGCCAACACGCTCTGCGGCTGCAGCACCAGCATCAACGGCAGCTTTTACAGCACCAACATCGCCGCGAACCAGAACAGTGATGAGACCACCGCCAGCCTGTTGCTTGCCGACCAGAGTCACGTTCGCCGCTTTCACCATGGCATCTGCAGCTTCGATAGAGCCGACCAGTCCCTTGGTTTCAATCATTCCCAGCGCGTTTGATATAGCCATTTTTCTCTCCGGGTTGGAACAGTTATCGTTTATTTATCATTCTGCCAGCAGGCCAGTATTGCCTTAACCAGCTCATTCTTTCTGGCAAACTTTATTTTCTTTCCATTCAAATCTATTCCCTTTAACCCACGCGCCATCTTTCGCAGATCAACTGTGCGACAGGCATGGAGTTCTTCTTCAGTCATTTTTCCACGCTCTGGCAATGCCGACTGAACAGGATCAGATTCTTTTAACTTAAATTCAGTATTGTTTTCTTCCTGAGTTTGTTCTTCATCTTTTATAGAAGAAACTTTCGTTAAAAGGTCTTCTTTATTGGGCTCAGGATCAGGCGTAATTGAGGCAGAAGCAGGAATTTTTACTGGCTTCTCTACTGTTTTATCTACAACAGGTGGAGGTGTTTTCTTTCTGGGTAAGGTCACATCCTGAATAAGACCGGTAATCCCTTTTCCCGGTCTTGGAATAACATGACTTGAAATAACTCTGCCGATATTTTCTGCTGCTGCAACCCCCGCTGTTATTGCAGCCCGAACAGCTCCAACATCACCTGTAATAATTACGGTAAAAAGTCCACATCGAACTTTTTTCAGGCCGACAAGATTAACATTTGCTGACTTCAGACAAATATCTGCGGCTGCAACAGCTGTGAGATAACCACGGGTTTCAATAAAACCCGATGCATTCTTTCCTGCCATGGATACCACCATCAGAGCTTATGGCAAGCAGGTTAATAGAAGGCTTTGGTTTTGTTTTTGATTTAAATCACAGGTGCTATAACAGTTTCAGGAATGTTTTGTTTATTTATAATTAATTGAAAAGACTATCTTTTTAATTGTCTATTTTTATCTGTAGTTTATGTCTTTATTTTGTATATTTTGACGCTGATCGCAATCAGCGCCTTTTTTCACATTCTCCATAAAACGGTCAAAATCGGTCACACTTTAGTGGAGAAAATTCTTCAGCTCTTCCAGTCCACTGCCTGAAACTGAACTGATTTCAAAAATCTTTTTCACGCCTGCATTCTCCAAAGCTCTCCTTGAGAAAGAAGGGTTGGAAAGGTCAGTATCGGTTTTGGTAATAATCCCGATCACATCCTGGTTGAACATACTGGTGAAGTTTGGGGGAAAGCTTGATGACTTGGTGGAGCTGTCGTGAACCAGTGCTACAACCTCATAATCGGTCGAAGAAGTCATCAATATATTGTAAAAGCGTGGGCTCTCCAGATACTCACCCGGAGTGTCCAGAACCTTGCCACAGTACTCCATTGATTGTGTTTTCAGGTACTTCAGTTCTTCGCCAAAAAGAGCCTGTTTAAGCGTCGTTTTACCTGAGCCGGTTGTTCCTACCAGCATGGTTTTTTTCATAACCGTTTTCTGCATAGTCGAATTCTGTTTTTACCCAACTATGAACGAGTAATTTCAGCGGGAGAGAACTTGAGCATCCCACCGAGAAGATCAAGCACAGCATTAAGAGAAGACTCGACGCTGCCTACATCTCCAGAAACAACCAGACAACCAGTAAAACGGTCAAGGAAACCAATTTCTACGCCTGCGGCTTTTGTCGCCACATCGGCAGCAATAATAGAAGCTTCGCTGGGGGTAATAGTCATAATGCCGATGGCACTGACTTCATCAGGATCCATGCCCAGTTTGGTGACAAGGTTACGCTGAGGATTTGCAATAAGGTGGGCCAGAGTAACCTGTTTACCAGGAACATATTCCTGTATGACGCGTTCTTTATGTTCAGACATGAACTGCACCTTGTAATAATTGAAACACTAAAAGGCGACTAATGCCGCCTCTTAGTTACACCGTTAACTGAACAGCTCTAATTAGCTGTTAGTGTCACGGCCAATTTCTTCCCAGTTGGCTGGGTAAACAACAAACATAAAGCGGGCAAAATCTGGCGCGCTGAACTGGATCTTGCTGCCCTTAGGGATCAGGATCATATCGCCGGCGTTACCAACAACTTCACGACCGTCGATGATTACTTTCAGGGTACCTTCAATAATGTAATCGATTTCGTCGTACTGCAGTTCCCAGTCGAAAGTGGTTTCGCGCATTTCCATCATGCCGCAACCCAGACGCTCACTTTCGTTCAGCTCCAGCATGTCGGTGATGAATACCTGGTCACCAGGCTTGCCAGTGTCAAAAGGCTTGCACTTAACAGTGTTGGTTTTAACAACAGCGACGCCGGAAGAATCTACGTGCTTTTCAAAATCAGGCTTGGCAACAGCACCAACCTGTTCAGCAACAACCTTACGAACGATCTGCTCAATTACTTCAGCGGTAATCTGAGTCATGGAGGGGAATTCCTGTTTTAGTGAATTATGCGCTGGTAACGTCCAGATCATCGACAATGCCAACAATGGCAGCATCAACGGGAACTTTGGGTTCAGGGCAAACCATACGGGCAGCACCACCGCGGGCTATCAAAACAATGTCGCTGAAACCGGCACCGACATTATCAATAGCCACCATGGCATCGCCTGTTTCTTCGCCTTTCGCATCCAGAATGCGCACGACCATTAATTTGAAGCCATCCAGGCCTTCGTGTTTACGAGTTGCCCAGATATTGCCTACAACTTTGCCGATCAGCACTGCCGAACTCCTGTCGTATGTCTGACGCGATCTGTTTAACTGAAAAGGACCGGGCCATGGAATATTGAATGCCAACAAGATAAAACGCGCACTGACCAGGCAGTTTGACTTGAATCAAGCATCCCCGGTTCACCTGTGCGACCTGAGTCAAAGGAACTGGGGATTTTCTTGGGTCATACGATGCTCTGGATTTCTGGCAGTTGTTTTTGTTCTATCATCGCCGGTGGTTGTTGAGGGCACACATACGGAACCATGACTGAATTTCTGACTTCTTTTGGCACACAGCTTTTACTGGCTGTTCTTCTCGACTTTTTATTCGGCGAAGTCTCCCGCTGGCATCCTCTTGTCGGTTTTGGAAATATCGCGAAGAAGGTTGAATCATTCTTTTATCCAACAGAAGAAGAGATGAACCCTGAGAATAGGTTTCCTTCAGGTGTTCTGGCTCTGATCACAGCGATTACCCCTTTTGTCTTTATTGCCTGGCTGGTTGCCGACATTCCTTATCTGGGGTGGTGGATAGAAGTTGCTCTTCTCTATTTTGCTATTGGTGGAAGAAGTCTTGCG
This sequence comes from Parendozoicomonas sp. 2304DJ65-17, assembly GCF_058148445.1. Classification (NCBI taxonomy): domain Bacteria; kingdom Pseudomonadati; phylum Pseudomonadota; class Gammaproteobacteria; order Oceanospirillales; family Endozoicomonadaceae; genus Parendozoicomonas; species Parendozoicomonas sp. 2304DJ65-17. The sequence continues at coordinate 184,772 of NZ_JBYVJV010000006.1, read as the reverse complement.
GAGCATGCGCGCTATATTAGCCAGCCTCTATGCAGAGGTGATCTTGATGAGGCTCGTAAGAAAGTAGGCTGGATTGTCAGCCGGAAAACCGATGATCTGCCAAAAGATCAGGTTATCAGAGCAACTATCGAATCTGTTCTGGAAAACGGTAATGATGCGGTATTCGGTGCAATTTTTTGGTTTATTATCGCCGGTGCTCCGGGAGTTGTTCTTTTTCGCCTTTCAAACACTTTGGACGCAATGTGGGGGTACAAAAATAAGAAATATTTGTACTTTGGCCGCGCGGCAGCCTACCTGGATGACATACTGAACTGGGTTCCTGCTCGTTTAACCGCATTAACTTATGCACTTCAGGGTAACTGGCGTGACGGATTGCATTGCTGGCAAACCCAGGCTCGCAAATATAAGAGTAAAAACGGCGGCGCAGTTATGGCTGCAGGTGCAGGAAGCCTTGGCTTTACTCTTGGTGGAAAAGCTATCTATCACGGCAAGGAGTTAGAAAGCCCTGAACTTGGTTGCGGAGCTCTCCCTAAAACATCAGATATCGAGCGCTCAATTAATCTGGTTACCCACGGCACCTGGTACTGGGTAGGAATCACCCTTGTTTTAGCAATCTTCTTCTAAAGGGCTGTATCTGAAAAACTATGCATAAGTGAGTTAGATAATCTGACTCACTTGTTATTCATGACAATTCTGAGCGTCTATATATTTCCCTCTTAATTCTCAGAATTCCTCATTCATGATGCCAACCGATTTTTTATTTTATCTTGTCGCCATACCTGCCGTTTTAATCAGTGGCATGGCTAAAGGCGGGCTGGGAAATATGCTCGGCACAGCCTGTGTTCCGCTAATGGCTCTTGTTATGCCTCCCGTTCAGGCAGCGGCCATTATTCTTCCCCTGCTATTGGTCATGGATTTTATATCACTGTGGAAATTCAGGGGTCAGGTAGATATTAAGGCGCTGAAAACCATTCTGCCGGGCTGTCTTGTCGGTGTTTTTATTGCGGCTTTTGTATTCAGCCAGCTTTCTGAGCAACATATTCGCCTGCTGATAGGTGTAACTTCTTTATCATTCTGTGTTTTCCAATGGTTAAAACGAGACAATAACAGCCGAAAGTCCCCCAGCTATAGCCGGGGTTCTTTCTGGGGAGCACTGGGAGGATTCACCAGCTTTGGTATCCATGCCGGTGGGCCGCCAGTAACAATTTATTTACTTCCTCTAGGCCTCAGCAGCCATCTTCTTATGGGAACTCAGGCCTGGATATTTGCGGGCATGAACCTCAGCAAGATTATTGGTTATGGAGCTCTTGGGCAGCTAAGTACAGAAAACCTGCTTTCTTCTGCGGTTTTACTCCCTTTCACACCTTTGGGAGTTCTTATGGGATATGGATTACTCAATCGCCTTCCTGAAAAAGCAATTTATGGATTCAGCTACCTGTGTCTGGCAATTTTGGGGTCAATACTTCTCCTTCAAGGTATTGGACTCCTTCCCTCCTTATAATTCGATGGAACTGTTTGTAGTTTCGGTTGTCGATTAAACAACCTTCCGCTTTTGCGCAGGGGATCAGCTCAATAGTTGTTGCCATGTAGCAGCTATCATTTTTAAATACGGATAAAAGTAGAAAAACGGCCTGCTATTCATGTTCAGTCACAAGCTTAAGTTCATTCTTCCTTTGTTGACACTTGTGGTGGCATTGGCAGGTTGTCAGAAAGCACCTCCGAAACCCTGCCCTTACGCAAAAGACAAAGAATCCGGAGCCAATGCCGGATGCCTTCTTACCCAGGGCGATGACGTTCTTATTATTACAATGCGCCTGACAGGGAAACAGTCTATTCCCGGTGGTACTTCAGAAGTGGGGGAATCTCCCCGCTGTACGGCCTACCGAGAAACTCTTGAAGAAACAGGTATACAAGTTTCTGTTCATGAGTTGCTCGAAGAATTCAGCAATGGCTTCCATGTTTATCGCTGTTCTCAGGTAGACTCATCTCAGGAGCCTTCTCCGCAGGATTGGAAGGAAGTCAGTGATGTATCCTGGCGATCATGGTTATCTCTTAACGAAGAGAACTGGCGCTACCCTGAAAGGTTTGAACACACCCGCAAAATGATTCGCGAACAAATTACCGGTATCAGTAAACAGTTGGACTAGCGCTATAAGGGCATGTAGGGTGACCAGCTTTACGTGCCTGGAGCTGATATGAGAATAACACCTGCTGACCCGGCCAAACTTCCCTTCTGGCTACGCTGGTTTTTCCGCCAGCAGGAAAAACGTTACGGACAACACCTTCAACCCGCTCTGGTCTGGTCCCGCAAACCTTCTCTGTTTGTTCTGTTCGCCAGTTTCTGGGCCAGACTCAGCCGAAAATCTTCGCCTCTTTCTCCGGTGCTTAGAGCAATGGTTCAGGTTTATGTGGCCAAACTTACCTGGTGCCACTTCTGTGTAGATCTCAACAGCATGACTCTGATTGGTGAAGCCGGAGGAGAAGAGAAACTTGCAGAGCTGGATAACTGGGAAGAGAGTTCACTCTTTTCAGAAGAGGAAAAAGCAGCTCTTGCCTGGACCAAAGCTATGTCTGGTGAACATTGTCAGATTCCTGATGAGTTGCACCAGGAACTTGCCAAGCATTTTGATGAGCAGCAAGTTATGGAACTAACAGCACTTGTCGCCTTTCAGAATATGTCAGCGCGTTTCAATGCGGCACTGGATATCCCCTCTCAAGGGCTTTGTGACCTAACTAAGAAATAAAAAAAGCGCATTGCCTCAGCTCTTATAAAGACTTGGGCAATGCGCTTTTAACACACAACACACTTTTACACACTTTGCTTCCTGGTCAGTGAAGCATCTGTCTCGTCATCGCAACTCCTTAGAGAATCTCTAACTCTATGTACTTCTTTTTACTCCTGAACCGTCATTTTAGTTTCAGGTTTTGGTAGTTTTTTTTCGCAATTTGTCGCAACTCTTTCAATCACAAAGCTGCTATCTGTTGTTGAACCTTGGCCAGCGCACCTTCTTTGTCAGGAGTATCAAGGCTGGCAGCATGAATATAGGTCACATCATCCATCCCCAACATTGAGAAGGTATCTGTCAGCTGACGTTCAACAGCATCAATACTTCCACCACCTCTTGCAGTCACAATATAAAGCTTTTTCCCTTTTACCGTTCCCACAGGCCCATCCTCGGTATAGCTGAAGGTAACCCCTGGTCGGGCAATATGATCAATCCACGCTTTGAATGTTGTTGGTATAGAAAAGTTATATATGGGCGTACCAATTACTACATAGTCACTGTCTTGCAGTTCATGTATCAAAGTATCCGATAACTCAACAGCCTGACGACCCAGCTCATTCTCTGCTCCGCGAAAGCCCGCCAAAGCGTTCTCATCTAGATGTGGAAGTGGGTTTCTGGCCAGATCACGGCTAACAATCGCTGACTCTTTGTTCTTAGTCTGCAAACGCTCAACAACATCACTTACTAAAGCTCTGGAGCGAGATTCCTCTGCTTGAATACTGCTATTGATAACTAGAATTTTCTTCATTGGTACAGCCTTATGATCTAACCGAGAGCACTTGCTCCCCCTGTTAATGAAATCTGGAACCGATCATAAAACTTCAAGTTAAGTTTAAGTCAATATATTATTTTGCATTATTTCCAGCGGACAACTGCTATGCCAAAAGCTCCCGTTCACCTGACCATCAGTGAAATAGCCAAACGATGCGGTGTTGCGACATCTGCACTGAGATTTTATGAAACCAGAGGTTTAATCAGCTCCTCCAGAACTCCCGGAAACCAACGCCGTTATCATAGCTCTGTTATTCGCCGGATCTCTGTTATTCAGGTTGCTCAAAACCTTGGGATGACTTTGGAGGAGATAGGAGAAGCTTTTCGCAGTCTCCCGGAAGAGCGAACTCCCACCAAAAAAGACTGGGAGAAGTTATCCCGCAAATGGAAGCAACAACTGGATGACCGCATTACCCGTATGCAAAACATGCGGGATAAACTGTCCAGCTGTATTGGTTGTGGCTGCCTCTCTATGCAAAACTGCGGGCTTTACAACAAAGATGATCAGGCATCCACTAATGGCCCGGGGCCACGCTACCTGATGGGGGACTCACCAAAAACAAAATAGAGGCTGTTGGTTGTTTAGTTATCTTCCGGGCCAACCCAGGAGAATGGGTTGTGGGCAATTTCCCAGAGGTGGCCATCGGGATCTTTAAAATATCCACTAAAGCCACCCCAGAAAACTGTCTGTGGCTCTTTTACCGGAATAGCTCCAGCTTGGACAGCTTGCTGGAAGACATCTTTAACTTCATCTTCAGAATGTACGTTATGGGAAATCGTAAAAGAATTGAAACCTGAACCTTCTGCACTGACCTGAGCGTCTTCAGCCAGGGCTTCACGCCCATACAGACCAAGCCATGTTCCATTGAGGTTAAAGAAGGCAACTTTTTCATCATCACCATAACGAGGAAAACCCAAGCCGTTCTGGTAAAAATTTATAGAGCGAGAAAGATCTTCTACCCCTAATGTGATCATGCTCATCCGTGGTTTCATGTCGGCCCCCTTCTTTCAGAAGCCAACAGGTTAACCTCTTCAGAAGGAAAAGTGCATATTCCTGATCAATACTCCGGGCAGAATGTGTGAACCAGTATCTCGACGGTAGAACGCAAAGGAATCCATGATTCTATCCCTGTGTTGGGTGAGTTCTTCCAGCTCATCTCCAAACAAGTTGTAGAGTGAATCATCAAACCTCATCACACCGATGGGTTGTGCCAGCTTTCCGTTCTTCACTTCAAAACAGGCATAACGGCTCATACCCGTCATACGTCCGCTGTTTTTGTCTGACCAATTCGTATACCAGAGATCACTGATATAAAGGCCATTATCTATCTGCCGGTAAATATCGTCTTCCTCAAGAGTTCCTGCAGACATAACCAGGTGATCTGGGGGATCAATAGAATCAAAGAACGTTTTATCTTCACCACCATTAAAAGGAATCTGATATTTCACAGCGGTTCTGGGACCAGTGATCAGTGAGCCACCCGCACCTTTCTTTATGAGTGTAAGGCAGTCAGGTCTTACAAAACCCTGCTGCTGAAAGCCCGGTACAGAACCATCTCCGGTCACCAAGTCCAGAGAAAACTTTTGGCTGAGACTCTTCTTGTCTTCAAATAACGGTGAGAGCCAAGTGTCTTTTTCGTGGAATTTTCTTGCACTGAAATCAACTCGGGAAAGCAAAGCGTTCACAGCAGAAGGGGCAAGGTAAACCCTGTAGTCACCCCGGGGAACTTCTTTCACTTCTTGCCCTAGAAGTGAAACTCTTTCTTTTATTGGTTCGAGCCTTTTCAGAAAAGTGTCCCGGTCCCACTTCCCTCCAGAAATCTGATCATGAACAGCTTTATCACCATGGTGATAGACCGAGTAGTCCAGACAAAAACTGTAATTTTCAAACCAGTGATGATGACCTCGGGAACTGCCGAATGCCCGATATACCCAACCAATCATTAAGATTCCGACAAAATCTATTCCGGCAACAACATTCAGAATATCCCTGACTGCAGTTCGGCCACAGAACCCTGCCTTGTTTTCAACGGGTTCAACTACAGTTTTTGTGCACACCGGGTTATCACACCACCGATAAAACGGGTCATCAGGAATCATCGGCAAGGTTTCACGCAGTTTGCCCATCATTTGAGCCAGTGCGTGCCTGTCATTCTCTGGAATCATTGTCAGGACAATATTTCCGGAAGCTCGCTTTTCTCCTTTATGAAGAGTTAGCTTTATTGAGGTTTTATCAACCTGACCGCTCTGTCTGAGCAATCCTTTGTTTATTCGGCAATAGTCTGTGCTTTCACCTTCAAGCCATGCAGACCACTCTTCATCACAGGATATTTGTCCATCCAGAAAACGACAGAGTGAGGAAAAATACTCAAGCATGACTTCCTCCAAACACTTCAACCTGTTCGAACAGGCAAGCTGGAGATGCATGCCCAACTGTAATTACCTGCCCTGGCTCAGCCTTGCCACAGTAGGGCGTTCCCATAATATTGAAAGTGTCTCTGTTGCCCACAGCTTTCAGGTTTCGCCAGAAAGATTCTGAAATTCCCCTGTAGCCGGGATTTTTTACCACTCCGGTAAGTTTTCCATTTTCTATTAACTCTCCCCACTCACAACCGAACTGGAACTTGTTGCGTGAGTCATCGATAGACCAGCTCCGGTTAGTTTTTACCAGCAATCCTTTTTCAACGGAGGCGATCATGCCTTCAAGGGAAGAGCTTCCCGGCTCAACATTGATATTGGCCATACGATCTACCGGAGGGCGATACCAACTCTCAGCCCGACTACATGAGACGCCGGGTAAGCCGGACCTTTGCTGAGACAGGTGGCCTCCCAACAGTCTTTGCAAAATACCCTTCTTTATAAGGTGGTGTTTTTCCGCCTTGGAACCATCGTCATCCCAGTTATAACCTCCCAGCTCTCCAGCAACATGCGGATCAAAAGTCACATTCAGAAAATCACTTCCATAGCGATAGTTGCCAACCATATCGGCGGTCACAAAACTGGTACCGGCCATATTTCTTTCATCCCCCAGAATCCTGTCCATTTCCAGAGGATGACCAATGGACTCATGAATCTGAATCGCCATTTGATCAGGCATGGCCAGAAGATCACGCACCTCTGAAGGACACTCAGGAGCCTTCAAAAGCTGGATAACCTCCTCACAGATTTGCTTACCCAATTCATCCTTTTCTTTTTCAAGATGCTCAAGCCCGCCTTGCCGTGCGAATAAACCAAGCTGTCCTCCCCAAGAGCGACATTGCGTTTCGCCACTTTCGTGGGCCAGCGCGTATATAGAAGGAGTTATCCACACCTTCTCCTGAAAGCACGTAGCTTCGTCTGGTGAAATCAAATGAGTTGTTTGATGAATTCTTTCCAGCCCCGCATGGCGAGTAACAATTCGCTGATCTCCTCCCATCGCACCGCAGATATTGGTGAGCATAAGAATTCGATCTGAGAGGCTAACATCTTCCCAGGGATAATCTTCCTTAACCTGAAAGTTTCCCTGAGGCACAGGCATATTTATTTTTCTGGAAGGAAATACACTGAACTCAGAACTTAGTTCAGCCCACTGAACCGCTTGTTTGATAGCTGTTCTTATACCTTCACTATCCAGGCGAGGAGTTGCCGCATAGCCGGTTCCACCGTTGTGGATAACTGTGACTATACCTCCGCAGTCACTGGATAGCTGATGCTCATCCAATTCCTCATTAACAACTTTTATGGATTCTTTTGAGGTTTCTACAAAACGCAGTGTGCAGAACTCCACCGCAGGCGCTTGTTTGCAAAAATCCTTCCTTATCTGTTCAATCATTTCAAGTATCTGCATTCTTCACTTTTCCGAATGAGCTTAGCAGTTACTGGCTCTGAAACTGCTCCGCCAACTATGCAGGTCAGATACACAACTTTTCTTTTCTCAACAGTTATCTACAGGAGTACTACGAAGCCTTTGTCTACCTTTTACCCTCTATTTCAAGTCGCTGTACGGCAACGTTATGAATCTTCGGCCCTCACTCCGCTTTATGTGTTTGCCATATAAGGCTCTTATTCTTTTTTTGCTCACCGCATTTTCTACAACATCACCCGCTGCTTATGGTGGGGATTTGGATGAACTGCTTGGCTGCACTGCCCGTATCATTTATTCCCGCAAAGGCGGAATTACCACGCTCATTAAACTGGCTGAACCATTAGAGGCTTTTATAAACAACCCTACAGAGTGTGATGACTTGATCTCTGAAGGTTTACGCGAGTGTTCGATTCTCGAGCAGGGTATCCGTTTAAGCCCTGTAGCCCGCAAAAAGAACTACCTCGAGCAAATATCTTCTCTCCGCGTAAACCCGACTATATGGGAGACATTCAGAGGATTTGCTGACCCAACTTATGACTGTTTCGTTGCCGGTGGATATGTTGGCGGGAGCTGTTTGATTGGATTGAATGGCGGTTTGGATTTCGGCATCTGCCAGAGCACACTTGGAAATCGCTGGCTCGATATTCGCCCCGCAGCTGAAATAACGATGGGATTTTCCGCTGAAGTCAGCGGAGGGATTCATGTCGGTCAGGATGAAGAGATGAGTTATTGGGACAGCCCTGTCAGCCTTACATTTCGAAACTCACTTTATATGGCCCTTCTTATCGGAGTTCATGAAACTTCAAGAGATTCCCTGTTAGCAAATACATCCGGCATAGATATGAGTGGAGGCTTCAAAATCAATATGGGAGTCGGGTTACAAGCCAATATTATGATCCTCCCTTTAGGCACCAGCTATTCATTCATTATCCAAAAACTCAAAGGAGAAGATGATGAGTGAACAGTGTTCAGTGACTTCATTTGAACACTGTTTATTCGCAGGTTAAGTGAACATTGTTTTATTAAAGGCACACTGAACACTGTTTCTATAAATTCCAAAATACTGAACACTGTTCAGTTGTTTTTCAGCTGATTTCTTGACGCCCCCGTTCCAGAGCCTCCAGAATGAATTGAACGCTGTAAAATTTATAAAATGAACACTGTTTATTATTTGAAGTTTTTTCTGAACAGTGTGTAATGTGCAGGGCTAAAGGATATGGCCAGACGCAACGAACACAGCAAAGATGAGCTTCAGCGCCTCACTCTGAAAGCCACTAAAGACTTCCTTACACTTTATCCTCCACAGGAACTCAGCCTTCGAAAAGTGGCCAAGTTGATTGGTTACGCTCCGGCAACAGTTATCAACTGTTTTGGCAGTTATGGGGAGCTATTGCTGGCAGCAAACGCTGAAACACTGGATGAGCTTCATACCTTGTCAGCCACTGCCATTCGTGACGAAAACAATCCACAGCTTGCTCTAAGGAAACTTTCCCGGGTTTATCTCGCATATGCACGAAAGTACCCATACAGGTGGCATCTAGCCTTTGAACACCGGATACCGGATCAGAAGGTTCTGCCGGAGTGGCAAAAGAGTCGGATAGACAGGTTATTCGCCCTGTTCACAGAACAACTCAGCAGAACTGGAGCACGAAAGAGCCTGCAGGATATCCACATAGCTTCACGGGTGATCTGGGCTGGGGTTCACGGGATTTGTCTGCTGGCTGCAGGTGGAGGGGCTTTGCAGGAAAAGCATGCGACTGGAGAACAGATGCTGGATATGTTCTTGAAGAACTTTATGGGCAGTTATATGAAGCAGGAGAAGGTTTATAGCAAACTATCCACAGGGGTTTAAAGCTTACCGTGGTGCTATGGAAATCTGCGCAGAAGTGTCTGTACTGTTTATTAGTAGGTGTCTTCTTAGCAAACACGTTTAAACGACGAAACACTAATACCTACAGATACAAAAAACCCTCAAATACCAAAACTGGTATTGAGGGTTTTATTTTGACTATTTTTCAAACAGTTAAGAGTGAAATATAACCTCACATCTAACTTTTCTGAATAAATTCAAGCCTTGTAGAAAAGCCTTATTTACCCAGTTTTTTGCGAATAGCCTGCAAAGTACGCAGCTGGGCAGCAGCCTCGGCCAACTGGGTAGCAGCACGACTGTAGTCGAACTCACCCTGCTGATTAGACAGTGCTTTCTCAGCCTGCTTCTTAGCTTCTTCGGCAGCAGCCTCACTCATATCTTCAGCACGCAGAGCGGTGTCTGCCAGTACCTTGATAGTCTTGGGCTGAACTTCCAGGAATCCGCCAGAAATGTAGTAGATCTCTTCTTCACCGCCTTCGTGAATGATCCGGATAGGACCAGGATTCAGGCTGGTGATCAGAGGTGTGTGGCCTGGAGTGATACCGAGGTCACCCTCGGTACCGGTAGCCACAACCATCTCTACTTTGCCAGAGAAGATGTCTTCTTCGGCACTAACAATGTCACAGTGTACATTCATGGTCATGGTATCAATCCCTCCTGTGAATAACTCACTCTTCGCTTAGAGAGACTTGGCTTTCTCAACGGCTTCGTCGATACCACCAACCATGTAGAACGCCTGCTCAGGCAGGGAGTCGTACTCACCAGCCAGAATGCCTTGGAACGCACGGATAGTCTCTTTCAGAGGCACATACTTACCAGGCGCGCCGGTAAATACTTCCGCAACGAAGAATGGCTGAGACAGGAAACGCTCAATCTTACGGGCACGGGATACAGTCTGCTTATCTTCTTCAGACAGTTCGTCCATACCCAGAATGGCGATGATGTCCTTCAGTTCCTTGTAGCGCTGCAGAACAGTCTGAACGCCACGAGCAACGTCATAGTGTTCCTGACCAATAACCAGAGGATCCAGCTGACGAGAGGTGGAATCCAGAGGATCGATTGCAGGGTAAATACCCTTGGAAGCGATATCACGGCTCAGTACCACAGTCGCATCAAGGTGCGAGAAGGTGGTAGCTGGAGATGGGTCAGTCAAGTCATCCGCAGGTACGTATACGGCCTGGATGGAAGTGATGGAACCTGTCTTGGTGGAGGTAATACGCTCCTGCAGGGCACCCATCTCTTCTGCCAGAGTTGGCTGGTAACCTACCGCTGAAGGCATACGACCCAGCAGTGCGGATACCTCAGTACCGGCCAGTGTATAACGGTAAATGTTATCCACAAAGAACAGTACATCGCGGCCTTCGTCACGGAACTTCTCAGCCATGGTCAAACCTGTCAGTGCTACACGCAGACGGTTACCAGGTGGTTCGTTCATCTGACCGTAAACCAGTGATACCTTGTCGATAACGTTGGAGTCAGTCATTTCGTGGTAGAAGTCGTTACCTTCACGGGTACGCTCACCTACACCAGCGAAAACAGAGAAACCGGAGTGCTCAATCGCAATGTTCCGGATCAGCTCCATCATGTTTACGGTTTTACCTACACCGGCACCACCGAACAGACCAACCTTACCGCCTTTCGCAAACGGGGCTACAAGGTCGATAACCTTGATGCCGGTTTCCAGCAGTTCGTTACTGGCAGATTGCTCAGCATAGGAAGGGGGCGCACGGTGAATAGACATGCGCTCTTCTTCACCAATTGGGCCCTTCTCATCGATAGGATCGCCCAATACGTCCATGATCCGGCCCAGAGTACTGGTACCTACAGGAACCTGAATAGGAGCATTGGTGTTATTGGTAACCAGTCCACGACTGATGCCTTCTGTGGAACCCAGAGCAATGGCACGGACAACACCGTCACCCAACTGCTGCTGTACTTCCAGAGTTAGTTCCTTACCGTCTACCTTCAGGGCATCATAGACCTGAGGGACAGCGTCGCGCGGGAACTCGACGTCGATAACGGCGCCGATGATCTGTACGATACGACCGCTACTCATAAGTGTGTCCTCACCTCTTATCTTTAACAGGTTGAGCCCTCTGGATACGCTCCATCAGACTCCGACCTTAAAATTAAACGGCCGCCGCGCCGCTCACGATCTCGGAAAGTTCCTGAGTAATCGCTGCCTGACGGGCCTTGTTGTACACAAGATTCAGCTCATCGATCAGGCCGCCGGCATTATCGGTTGCGCTCTTCATGGCAACCATCCGTGCAGCCTGTTCGCAGGCATTATTCTCAACCACAGACTGATACACCTGGGACTCGATATAACGCACCAGCAGCTCATCCAGAAGGAGTTTTGCGTCCGGCTCGTACAGGTAATCCCAAGGGTGCTTCAGGTTTGCGTCTTCATCCGCCTGCAGAGGCAGAAGCTGCTCGCACACTGGAGACTGAGTCATGGTGTTTACGAACTGGTTGTAAGTCACCACCAGGCGATCTATACGACCCTGCTCGTAAGCATCCAGCATCACCTTCACACCACCAATCAAATCGGCAATGTTTGGCGCGTCACCCAGATGATTCATAGCCGCAACGACATTGCCGCCGTAGCTATTGAAGAAAGAGGCTGCTTTGTTACCAACAACGCAAACATCAACTTCCGCGCCCTGGTCGTGCCATGCTTTCATGTCAGCTACGGTTTTCTTGAACAGGTTGGTGTTCAAGCCGCCACAAAGGCCACGGTCTGTAGAGACAACGATGTAACCAACCCGCTTCACTTCACGCTCAACCATATAGTCATGGCGATACTCGGGGTTGGCGTTGGCAATGTGTCCAACAACCTGACGAATGCTCTGAGCGTATGGGCGAGAACGCTCCATACGCTGCTGTGCTTTCCGCATCTTGGACGCAGCAACCATCTCCATGGCGGAGGTGATTTTCTGCGTATTCTGTATCGACGCTATCTGCGTCTTTATCTCTTTACCGACTGCCATCGCAATCCGCTCCCTTTACCAGGTCTGGGTTGCTTTGAACTTCTCGATAGCTTCCTTGATGCCGCTTTCAATCTCGCCGTTGTAGTCACCAGATTCATTAATGGTGGCCATCAAAGTGGCGTGCTCGCTGTTTACGTAACTCAGCAAGGCAGCTTCAAAATCACCGATCTTGTTCAGTTCAACGTCTTCCAGGTAGCCTTTTTCAGCGGCGAAGATAACAACGCCCATCTCAGCTACTGACTGTGGCAGGTACTGCTTCTGCTTCATCAGCTCGGTTACGCGCTGACCATGTTCCAGCTGCTTACGAGTCGCTTCATCAAGGTCAGAAGCGAACTGTGCAAAAGCCTGCAGTTCACGGTACTGAGCCAGTGCCAGACGAATACCACCACCAAGTTTCTTGATGATCTTGGTCTGGGCTGCACCACCTACCCGGGATACAGAGATACCGGCGTTCATCGCAGGACGAATACCCGCGTTAAACAGGTCGGTTTCCAGGAAGATCTGACCATCGGTAATGGAGATTACGTTGGTCGGTACGAATGCAGATACGTCACCCGCCTGGGTTTCGATGATTGGCAGAGCGGTCAGGGAACCAGTCTGGTTCTTAACTTCACCACCTGTCAGCTTCTCAACGTAGTCCGCGTTAACACGTGCGGCACGCTCCAGCAGACGGGAGTGGAGGTAGAAAACGTCACCAGGGTAAGCTTCACGACCGGGAGGACGCTTCAGCAGCAGGGAGATTTGACGATATGCCCAAGCCTGCTTGGTCAGATCATCGTATACGATCAGGGCATCTTCACCGCGGTCACGGAAGTATTCACCCATAGAGCAACCACCGAACGGAGCCAGGAACTGCATCGCTGCAGGATCAGCCGCGCCAGCCGCAACAACAATGGTGTGATCCATTGCGCCGTGTTCTTCCAGCTTACGTACAACGTTCGCGATAGAAGATTGCTTCTGACCAACAGCAACGTAGACACACTTAACGCCGGTGCCTTTCTGGTTGATGATGGCGTCGATAGCAACAGCGGTCTTACCAGTCTGACGGTCACCGATGATCAGCTCACGCTGGCCACGACCAACTGGAACCATGGAGTCGATAGCCTTGTAACCAGTCTGTACTGGCTGGTCTACACCCTGACGGGCGATTACGCCTGGTGCTACTTTTTCTACAGGAGCAGTCTGCTTGGCTTCGAGTGGACCTTTGCCGTCAATGGGGTTACCCAGAGCGTCGACAACACGACCCAGCAATTCGTTACCAACAGGTACTTCCAGGATACGGCCGGTACACTTGGCCTTCTGACCTTCGGCCAGTCCTTTGTAGTCACCCAGGATTACGGCGCCGACTGAATCCTGTTCCAGGTTCAGGGCCATGCCAAACACGCCGCCGTCAAATTCAATCATCTCGCCGTACATAACATCAGCGAGACCGTGGATACGTACGATACCGTCAGATACGCTGACGATAGTGCCCTCATTACGGGCTTCAGCAGCTACATCAAGGCTATCGATACGGCCCTTGATGATGTCGCTGATTTCTGAAGGATTCAGTTGCTGCATTACCAAACCTGCCAAATTTAGATTCTTTGTCTAAGAGCGCATTGCGTGGGCAAGCTTCTCCAGCCTTGCCTTAACGCTGCTGTCAATCACCAGATCTCCAGCGCGAATGACAACGCCGCCGATCAGTTCCGGGTCAATTGCATTAACCATTCTGACCTCAGAACTCAGTCTGCCCCGTAACTTCTCAGCCAGCTTTTCGAGCTGCTCGTCAGAGAGAGGGAATGCGGAGAGAACCTCTACGTCGACGCTCTGTTCCTGTTCAGCTTTCAAGGCTTCGAACAGTTCGGCAATTTCAGGAAGCAGGGTTATTCTCTTGTTCTCAGCCAGAGTGCGGACAAAATTACGTCCACCATCGTTCAGGCTGTCACCACAGACTTCAATAAAGGCAGAAGCCTTTTGATCTGCAGTAAGTGATGGCATTCCAAGCAGTACGTTGACTTTCTCGTTCTGAACCACAGCTGCGCCGTTTTTCAGCATCTGTGACCAGCTTTCTAAAGCCTTCTGGTCAAGAGCATATTGAAACGCAGCTTTGGCGTAAGGACGGGCGCAAGTGGTCAGTTCCATAGTCGCCTCCGCCTTAGAGCTCAGCTGCCAACTGGTCTACCAGTTCGCTGTTAGCTGCCTCATCAATCTGCTTGCCAAGAATCTTGCCGGCACCGGCAACTGCAATACTGGCAACCTGAGCACGCAAGGCTTCACGGGCCTGATTCACTTCCTGCTCTATTTCAGCACGAGCAGCAGTAATCAAACGTTCACCTTCTTCGCGAGCATTGTCTTTGGCTTCATCAACAATCACCGCGGCGCGTCGATTGGCCTGATCTACAATTTCTTTAGCCTGATCACGTGCCTGACGGAGTTCTTCCATGGCCTTGGCTTGGGCAAGTTCCAGATCAGTTGATGCACGGTCTGCCGCAGCAAGGCCGTCAGCAATTTTCTTCTGTCGCTCGTTCAGGGCGCCGATGATGGGCGGCCATACATACTTCATGCAGAACCACACGAAGAATGCGAACGCAATCGTCTGACCAATTATGGTCGCATTGATGTTCACACCAATACCTCTCGCAATTCAGTTAATGTTTTGCTTTCTGCTGGTTTTTCCGGACACCGCCGTTTTAAAACGTGGCGCCGGAAAAACAGAACTGACAGAAAGCTCACTTAGCCATTAACCCAGGATTACTGCAGGGCTGCAGCAGCCTGTGCGATGAACGGGTTGGCAAAGGTGAAGAACAGGGCGATACCAACAGCAATCATTGGGATCGCATCGAGCAGACCTGCCACAATGAACATCTTGGTTTGCAGCATAGGTGCAGTCTCTGGCTGGCGAGCAACGCCTTCCAGGAACTTACCACCCAGCATGCCGAAGCCGATGGCTGTAGCCAGGGCCGCGAGACCAAGCATGATTGCAACACTGATGACGGTCAGACCAACTACCAGTTCCATATTTCCTCCAGACTCTTATTGTCAGATGGTGTAGTGATTTCTCAGGGTTAATGCAGCGCTTACGCGATTACTTAGTGATCTTCATGAGCCATACTCAAATAAACGATGGTTAGGGTCATGAAGATGTATGCCTGCAAGGTAATAACCAGAATGTGCAGTACGGCCCAGCCAAAGTGCAGAGGCAGCTGCAGGTATCCGATCATGGCGATAAGGATAAAAATCAGTTCTCCGGCGTACATGTTGCCGAACAGTCGTAAGCCCAGAGAGATTGGCTTAGCGATCAGAGATACAGTTTCCAGAAGCAGGTTCACAGGAATCAGGGCAACCTTGGCGACAGGGTTGTTACTAGAGAATGGGTGCAGGGCCAGGTCACCAAACAGACCACCAAAGCCTTTTACTTTCACCCAGTAGAACAGCATCAGCAGGAAGACGCTGATAGACATTGCCATGGTGATATTAGGGTCGGTAGACGGCACGATCTTCATATAAGGAACACCGGCCAGAGTTGCCAGACCTGGAATCCAGTCAACCGGAATCAGGTCCATCAGGTTCATGAAGAAGATCCAGCAGAAGATAGTCAAAGCCAGTGGGGCAATAACCGGATTCTTGCCGTGGAAACTCTCTTTAACGCTGGTATCAATAAACTCAACAATGGTTTCAATAGCGTTCTGCAAACCACCAGGCACACCACTGGTAATGTTCTTGGCAACCATGCGGAACAGGCCAAGGAAAACGAAACCAAGCAGAACAGACCACAACATGCTGTCTACGTGGATAGCCCAGAACCCCATGTCTTTCGCCTCGGCGGCGCTATGGGCAATTGTCCAGGTTGCTTCACTCAGCACTGAGCCATCATACCGCTCATAACCAACCGGGAGCTGACCAAAAGTCAGGTTCTGCAAGTGGTGCTGTATATAACCAGAGGCTGTATTTGCTGCCATAAAACTATCTCGTTAGCTCACCCGTATTTTCGCAGTCTGGAATGACCAGCTTCACTTAAGAAGCCAGGGTGTAAACCAGTTAACTGCCTGCACCAACATAAATGCGCCAAACAAAACCACTGCATCCAGAGGTTTGACCAGCGCAAAAACAAGAGCGAAGCCACTTGCAGTTAATAAAAACTTGCCGGCCTCGCCTCGATAGAAATTCTTAACTATATTTTTCGCTGCCCGAGCGCCTGAAAGGGAAAAAGCTTTGAAAATAAGGTAGGCATTAGGTACGAGGCAGACCAGCCCTCCAAGAAGTGCTGATACAGCTGCGGTCTTGTCAACAACAAGCAGCCCTGCAAATAACAGGATCGTAATAATTGCCTGGACAATAATGACCCGGAAAACAGGTGGTTTCCGCAAATGAGGCGACTTCACTGACATGTCCCTCATACCTCTGTTTTTGTTCTGTACGTTCAACATTTATTACCTTGAGTTGAACCTGTACGACTTCTTATAAAAACTATTTGAACGCCCCGTCTTTTTTGCCTTATTTTCAAGCGTCTGCTAGGCGTGGCAATTATATGAGTAATATTACCTACGATCAACCGCATTTATTACCGGGTTTTATATAACTGCGAAATGCCTTTTCCTTTGATTTTATGTGGGTATTTTCAGTAAGTGGTTCTTACTTAATCGTTATGTCTCCAATCTGTTAAATGCAGAATAATTTCCAGCTAATAATTGCTGGGGTCATATGGGTATGGATTGTTTAAGAGGAATCTTAAGAGGGATTTATTATGCTTGGGGAGTAGAGGATGAACGTCCCCAACCTGAACAGCGAGCTGATGGTATAGAAATCAGCATTGCAGATAACTCTACCTTTCTTCCTAGAGAATTCCCCCCCCCTGTAGTTTGTGATGATTTTTTAGATACAGAGGATGAGCAAGAAATAGGTGATCGTGAAATTCACTCAACCGATCCATCGGTTTCCATACAGCCTTCTCCAACAACAACTCTTTACGAACAGCCAGCACAGATTAGCTCTCCACCAAGTATTGCTACTCCTCTCAAAATGCCAGAGAAAGTAGCCCCCTCTTCTCCACCATCTCTAGCAGCTAAATATTCGCCAGCTCCTGAAAGCATGGAAATTGAGACGACACCTGTATTAACGCCTTCACCAGAACAAGAACCACCTGTCGAAGCCCCTTCAACACTTCCTTCTATTTTGGATAGTGATATTTATCAGTCCGTTATTGGTGCAGGTGAATCAGAAGATGAACCAGTTAAGAAGCGCCAAAAATTCAGAGACTCTTTTTCTCCACAGGAAATAATCGAAGATAAAAACCCTTACTCGACGACTACTAGTTCACCTTCCACTCCTATGGATGTGGATATAGGCCAAGCAAGCGACTCTCCCCCGACAATTCTTCTAGTTGATCATCCAGAACCAGACACTCCTATAGAGAAACCTGCCACCCTTAAAGGAGGCAGGGGAGACCCAATGATAATCCCGGATGACCCTGAAGATACGCAACCCATGAGGTTTGAACCGCCAGAGTGTGTTTCCGCAAATATACTGGTGGCATTCTCCGAAAACGTGAAACCAGAAAGCTCTCAGAAAAAAGCCTCTCGAGTACGCATAGATGGTGAACTTCAAAGTTTTGAAATCAATCACGAAGATTTCAAAACTCTCGATCCTGAAATTTATGTAAACGACAATGTCGTCAATGGAGCTCTGTGTGTTTATCAGAAACGAAGCGAGTTAACAGAGGGCGCTCCAAGATGCCTGACATTTGACACCTTTTGGTCAGTTAACAGAGACAAAGAAAAAATCCCACAACTCCCATTCAGAGTAAAAGATTTTGAACGACTTATTTTTCCTGTACACAGAGTCAACCACTGGGTGCTGGTTGTGGTCGATAATCAGAACCAGAAGATTTACTCCGTTGATTCCCTGTCCCCAGAATCTAAGGCTCCTGAAATCGAAAAAATCAAAGTATTTTTAACAGAGTTCTACAGAAAAACTCAGAGTGAAGAAGTTGAGCGGCTCAAAGCCTTTCAGAGTGTAGCTGTAGATCTTCCTGAGCAGGGAAACGGTTATGATTGCGCTCCAGCCATGCTGAAAGCAGCAGGGTATTTTTATGAAGGTGCGACCGAATTACCAAAGAACCTTGATTCCCCCTCCTATGAAAACTTTCGGACAACTATTAGAACAACACTGACAGGTTGTGGAGAAGTGCTTGTGCCAGGTGTTGCACCAGTTAGGAGGCGGAGAAAAAGAAAACATCATCAGAGTGAAGCGGCAAGCCCCAAATCTGATGATGTTATTGTTTTGGACTAACTTAAATTGGTTCGTTATTGAATGTGCGCCAGCACACCATCCAACTCATCAAGGGTATTGTAGCTGATCACCAGCTTTCCTTTACCTTTTGCTGAGTGCTGAATAGCAACTTTTGCTCCGATCTTTTGGGAGAGATCTTCTTCCAGGCTGCGAATATCCGGATCAACTTTTTTCTTTTCAGACGGTGCAGCTGCTTCCTGCTGCATCCGACGAACCATTGACTCGGTCTGACGCACTGACAAACCTTTAGCTACTACCGTGCGAGCCGCTTCCAACTGTTGTTCTTCAGAAAGTCCGAGAATAGCTTTTGCGTGGCCGGCTTCAATATCGCCGTATTCCAGCATCTTACGAACCTCTTCACGCAGAGAAAGAAGACGCAAAAGGTTGGTCACAGTGACCCGGGATTTGCCAACAGCCTCAGCCACTTCCTGCTGGGTGAGTTCAAACTCTTCTTTGAGGCGGGCAAGCGCAATCGCTTCTTCGATAGCATTAAGGTCTTCACGCTGAATGTTCTCGATAAGCGCCATAGCGATAGCCGCTTCATCGGGAACTTCACGAATAACCGCAGGAATCTTATCCAGGCCAGCCAGCTGGGTAGCACGCCAGCGACGTTCACCGGCAATAATTTCAAAACGGTCTTCACCTTTTTCACCAACAGGGCGAACAACAATAGGTTGCATAACACCTTGTTTGCGGATTGAACTGGCCAGTTCTTCCAAGCCTTCCGGGCTCATATCCCGGCGGGGCTGATAACGACCACGCTCTATAAACTCGACCGGTAGCTCACGCAACATTTTGTCACGGGCAACTTCTAACTCTAACGAGGATGGTTTCTGCAGTTCTTCAATCTCTTCTGCAACCCGGGCACTTTGCAGTAGCGTTCCCAAGCCCTTTCCTAATGCTTTTTTCCTAGCCACTGACAGTTTTACCTCACGGCTGTTTCGGCCGCTTCAGCCGATTTCTTGGTTTTACCGGCTTCCTGCCGGCGAATAAGCTCACCAGCCAGAGCCAGATAAGCAATAGCTCCGCGGGAGTGTTTGTCGTATTTCAATACTGGCAACCCATGGCTTGGGGCTTCTGCCAAACGGACATTACGGGGGATAACAGTTCGGTAAACTTTATTGCCAAAGTGCCCAATCAGCTGACGAGATACTTCAACCGTCAAGCTGTTTCGCGGGTCATACATAGTGCGCAACAGACCCTCAATATGCAGACGAGAATTTCTGGCAGCAGCAATACCGGATACAGTTTCCATCAGAGCCGCCAAACCTTCCAGTGCATAGTACTCGCACTGCATGGGGATAATAACGCCGTCAGAGGCCACCAGAGCGTTCACAGTCAACATGTTAAGCGACGGCGGGCAGTCAATCAGAATAAAATCGTAGTGGCTTCTCAGGGGCTGCAGAGCGCGATCCAGACAACCTTCGCTGTCCTGCTTATTAATCAGTTCAACCTCTGCAGCGGTTAAATCACCATTGGCTGGCAGTACTTCAATACCGGCAGACTCGGAAGGCACAATGGCTTGTTCAACACTAGCCTTACCAACCAGCACCTCGTAAACAGATACAGGCAACTCATGTTTATCCACACCACATCCCATGGTGGCGTTACCCTGGGGGTCAAGATCAACAAGCAACACCCGTCGCTTGGTTGCAGCAAGAGATGCTGCCAGATTGACACATGAAGTTGTTTTACCGACACCACCTTTCTGGTTGGTGATGGCCAGAATTTTTGCCATCTGCGAGGCCCCTTAAACTGTTTCCACGGTTGTTGTTAAGCCCGTGCCGTTTCCATC
Organism: Parendozoicomonas sp. 2304DJ65-17; assembly: GCF_058148445.1. Taxonomy (NCBI): domain Bacteria; kingdom Pseudomonadati; phylum Pseudomonadota; class Gammaproteobacteria; order Oceanospirillales; family Endozoicomonadaceae; genus Parendozoicomonas; species Parendozoicomonas sp. 2304DJ65-17. The sequence goes on along the minus strand of NZ_JBYVJV010000006.1, from coordinate 164,446 downwards.
CGTTCCAGTATGACAAGATGCCGCTGTCCTTCACAACCAGCAACATCAAGGGAATGGGATTCAATCACCTTAATATCCGGGCGAACGGCATGCAGTTCTTCCAGTTCGTTATCCGGGTGAATACCTTTCATGGCCAGCCATTTACCATCTGTTTTCAGTAAGTGGTCTGTCCCCACCATCATGTCTTTCATGGAACTGAACGCGCGAGACATCACCACATCATATAGCTCTGCCGGTTTCCAGTTTTCCACACGTTCGTTCAGAACTGTAACATTTTCTATGCCAAGTGCAGTACAGGCCTGAACCTGAAACCGGGTTTTCTTTCCTACACAGTCCAGCGTGGATACGCGACGATCGGGAAGCATGATAGCCAGCGGAATTCCAGGAAGCCCTGGGCCAGAGCCAATATCAATAAAGCTTTCACCGGGAGCCACAATCTCTTTCACAAAAGGCAGAATACTGAGGCTATCAAGAATGTGGCGGGAAACCATATCTTCCGGGTTGCGTACGGCGGTCAGGTTATACACCTTGTTCCACTTCATCAGTAGACCAACATATTCACACAGTGCATGAATTTGTTCCGGGCTGATTTCAATACCCATCTCATCTGCACCGGACTGCAGCATAACCTCAAGGTTGTTCACAAAGCCTGACCTTGTATCGACGATTCTTAAAACCGCTTATTTTATCACGAAAAAGCAGCTGCCCCCTTAGTAAAGGACAGCTGCCTCGTTAGCAATGGTGAACTCAGTAACCCCTGACTACCATTGTTTGCTGTTTTGTTAACAGCCTCAGCAGAGAGTGTTACTCAACAGATGCGTTTGTAACCAGTGAACGCTTTTTCAAATGAATCAGCAAAAGCGAAATTGCAGCTGGAGTCACCCCCTGAATACGGGAAGCCTGACCAAGAGTAGCCGGGCGCACATCATTCAGCTTCTGGCGGATTTCATTGGATAGACCAGTGATGGCATCAAAATCCATATTTTCCGGCAGAGCTGTTTCTTCATGACGGCGAAGACGTTCAATCTCTTCCGCCTGACGCTCAATATAACCCTGATACTTGCTCTGAATCTCAACCTGCTCAGCAACAGATTCGTTATCCACAGCTTCACCTTTCAAGTTGGCCACATCCTGGTAATTCAGTTCCGGACGTTTCAGCAGTTCCATCAGGCTGTATTCACGGGAGATAGCATTTTCCAGCTTGCTGTTGATAGCTTCTGCTTCTGGTTTGGAAGGATGGATAAACGTAGTTTTTAAACGCTCCGTCTCACTGGTGATCAACTCCTGCTTGGCGCAGAAAGATGCCCAGCGCTCATCATCCACAAGACCAAGTTCCCGGCCTTTTGGTGTCAAACGGATATCCGCATTATCTTCCCGCAGAATCAGGCGGTATTCCGCACGGCTGGTAAACATGCGATAAGGTTCAGATGTACCGTTGGTAATCAGGTCATCAACCATCACCCCGATGTAAGCTTCATCCCGACGAGGACACCAGGCTTCTTCACCTCTAGAACGCAGTGCCGCATTCAAACCTGCCAGCAGTCCCTGGGCACCGGCTTCTTCATAACCGGTTGTACCGTTGATCTGACCCGCAAAGTACAGGCCGTGGATAACTTTTGTTTCCAGAGAAGGTTTCAGATCGCGGGGGTCAAAGAAATCATACTCAATGGCATAGCCCGGACGAACAATATGGGCGTTCTCCATACCTTTGATAGAACGAACCAGTTCCAGCTGCACATCGAAAGGCAGACTTGTGGATATTCCGTTGGGATACAGCTCGTGAGTCGTCAGACCTTCCGGCTCGATAAAGATCTGGTGGGAATTCTTATCAGCAAAACGCTGAATCTTATCTTCAATAGACGGGCAGTAACGGGGGCCCACACCTTCGATAACTCCTGTGTACATAGGAGAACGATCAAGGCCACCGCGAATAATATCGTGGGTTCTTTCATTGGTGTGGGTAATAAAACAGCTGATCTGTTTTGGATGATCAGCACGGGAGCCAGTGAAAGACATAACAGGTATCGGTGTATCGCCTGGTTGTTCCTGCATCACAGAGAAGTCCACAGAACGGGCATCAATGCGAGGAGGTGTACCGGTTTTCAGCCTTTCAACCCGTAAAGGCAGTTCACGAAGACGGTTAGCCAGATTAATAGAGGCTGGATCGCCAGCACGACCGCCACCGTAATTTTGCAAACCAATATGGATGCAACCACCAAGGAATGTTCCCGCTGTCAGAACAACCTGTTCTGCTTCAAAGCGCAGGCCCATCTGAGTAACAACACCTTTAACATCGTCACCAGAAACAATCAGGTCATCAACAGATTGCTGGAACAGCCAGAGGTTGTCCTGGTTTTCCAGAATTTCACGAACTGCTGCTTTATAAAGAATTCTGTCGGTTTGAGCCCGTGTGGCACGAACTGCTGGCCCTTTACGAGAATTCAATACCCGGAACTGGATGCCACCAAGATCGGTGGCTTTTGCCATGGCTCCGCCGAGAGCATCGATCTCTTTCACCAGATGGCTTTTACCAATACCGCCAATAGCCGGGTTACAGGACATCTGGCCAAGGGTTTCTATGTTATGGGTCACCAATAGGGTTTTGGCTCCCATTCGGGCAGAAGCCAGTGCTGCTTCTGTACCGGCATGACCGCCACCGACAACAATGACATCAAAACGTGCTGGAAAGTCCATTCGGCTACTTCCTCCGTAACTCTGTTGACTGTGGCTGATCTGATAGTAAATGTGAGGCGCGAGAGTATAAAGTTTGCTGGTAAAAAGAAAACCAGTCTTTTCTGTGGAAATCTCTTACTGGCATAGGGTTATCTGTTTTCCTGATGACCTGATTTATCCCTTTCCCTCTTTTCAACATATCTTCACGACTTATGAATTAAGGAAGATATATATGTATCTCTTTATTCTTTTCTTATTTATGTTTTTATTTAGGGAGCTGTTTTGTGTGGAAAAGTGCCTCAATCCCTTTAATAGAAAGACTTGCAGAAGATAACAACTGTGTTCGGAAAAGGTTAGAAAGCGTTGATTTTCTATTGTTTTCAGTGTGAATAAATTTTCGGTTCAATCGAGCTTATTTTTTTGTCCACTGCTCAATACACCTGTTTTCCCCCTCGTTATATTCAGGTTTATAAACAACCTGATTTCACCTGTCTTTTTCACAGTTATCCACCTGAAGATTTCCACTTCTATTTGTTGATAGTCTACCGAACCCTTAGAGAATTAGGGGAGCTAGCAATCTAATCACAGCTTAATAAAGTGTTAAAAACCGTGTTTTTTGTCATTTGGCACTGTTTTCTTGTAGATAAAATGTGGGCAAAAAAGAGGAGCTAGCTGTGGATAGCTCCTCTGTATGACTTTTTATGTCTGTTTATTTTCCGATGCAGAAGCTTGAGAAAATTCTCCCCAAAAGATCATCGCTGGAAAATTCTCCAGTGATTTCTCCCAAAGCCTGTTGTGCCTGACGTAAATCTTCTGCCAGAAGTTCCCCTGCTCCCATGCCCAGTAACTGATCTCGCCCCTGGTAAAGGAAGGTTTTGGCCTGCTCCAGAGCTTCTATATGGCGACGGCGGGCGCTGAAGCTACCTTCACTTGTTCCTGTGTAACCCATCAGTGTTTTCAGGTGTTGGCGCAGGTTATCCACACCTTGTCCTGTTTGTGCACAAAGCCGGATAACCGGGAATTGCCCTTCTGTTATCCCCGCTTCTTCATTTGAAAGATCAACCTTGTTACGAATAACAGAGATCTTTTCCCCGGCAGGAAGACGATCAACAAACTCTGGCCAGATATCGTGAGGATCTGTTGCGCTGGTTGTGGTGCTGTCCACCATCAATAAAACAAGATCTGCCTGAGAGATTTCATCGAAAGCTCGCTTAACCCCAATTTGTTCCACAACGTCTTCACTGTCCCGCAAGCCGGCAGTATCGATAATGTGCAAAGGCATACCATCAATGTGGATATGTTCACGGAGTACGTCCCGGGTTGTGCCGGCAATATCTGTGACAATGGCGCTGTCCCTACCAGAAAGCGCATTCAAAAGGCTGGATTTGCCAGCATTTGGACGTCCGGCGATCACAACTGTCATACCATCACGAACCAGAGAACCCTGTCTGGCTTCGGCGAAGGTTGTGGATAACTTGTCTATAACCTGCTCAAGATTCCTCTGAACCTTGCCATCAGAAAGGAAGTCGATTTCTTCTTCCGGGAAGTCGATGGCCGCTTCCACATAGATTCTCAGGTGGATAAGTTCTTCCACAAGTTCGTTCACTCTTTTGGAGAACGCACCCTGTAGAGAACGAACAGCACTGCGGGCAGCTTCTTCTGAGGAACTGTCGATCAGGTCGGCGATAGCTTCTGCCTGAGCGAGGTCGAGCTTGTCGTTTAGAAAGGCCCGTTCAGAAAACTCACCGGGTCGGGCCAGACGAATACCGTGGTTGGTGATCTCTTTTTGTAACAGGTCAAGAATAACCGGGCCGCCGTGGCCCTGAAGTTCCAGCACATCTTCACCGGTAAAAGAATTCGGGCCTGGGAAATACAAGGCCAGCCCTTCATCAATAACGTTATCGTTGCTGTCATAGAACGGCTGGTAGTGAGCATGACGTGGCGTTAAATCACGCTTAAGAATGATTTTGGCGATTTCACCGGCGCGGGGGCCGGAAACACGCGCAATCCCCACACTTCCCCTTCCTGGTGCTGTGGCCTGGGCAACAATGGTGTCTTGACTGTGTGGAGGGTGAGTTGAGGTGTGTGAAGAGGTCATGGCCAATCTGAGTTGATTAGAAAGGCGCTAGTCTAATGAAGGGTAAAAGGATGGGCAAAGAACTGTTGCCGAAGCCGTTAGTTTTTCACCCGCCCCAATTGCGCTTTGTTCAAACCAAGAGATTTTTTATCACACTTCAGACCATCAAATCCGACACATGCTCCGGTAATGGGCAGGCTGGGATCGAGGTAAAGCGCAGTGTTCATATTTAAAACTCTTTCAGGGGTATCCATGTCCTGACCGAGGTTAAGACGTTGGGCTGCTGTGGTTGTTAATTCCGGATGCTTCTTCGCGGCTTCGTTTCTTAAATAGGCTTCCGCAGATTCAACATTAGAGGTTACGAAATAGTTGCCTGTGCGGTCTTTACCGCTCTTGCAGCCTGCCCAGAAATCACGGCCGGTATAACGACATAATTCCTGAATCAGCCAGCCCATATAGGCAGGACGATTACCGCCTTTATGGTGGAGTCTGTTTCTGTAAATACGGGCCAGTTCTTTTGCGTGGGCAATAATATTTTCTTTTTCCAAAGGTGATAAGTTCGGATTACTCTGCAGAAGCTCTCCAACAGAACCACCAATCTCTTTATGGGTTTCCTTTGAACCTTCAATTGGTTTACCCAGATTGCCTATTAACTGGTTTACAGACTTTTCATTGTATTTATCCGCAAGGTCATAAGTTTTAATCAGGGATCCCGTTGCACCAAAGGCCAGTTGGTTCAGGGGCGTAATAAACGCCAGAGGATCAGGTTTAATCCAGATGGTGTGTTTAACGTTTTCGTCATCAGTCATGCTTAATTCAAAGGGTTCTTCTGATAGTTCGTAAAGACGATCAATGGATTCTTCCGCCATGGCATATTCGTCTTCATGAATACCTGTCGTGTTTCTGAGTTTGTCTGGGCTTAACAGACAGAGATAAGCCATGGGTAAAGTTATCGCGTTTTCTTTACTGCTATCCAAAGCCGCAGAGAAGCCTGGTATGATTTTATGTGTACAGGCTATCTGAATGGTCATCGCCTCTTTCCAGGCGACATCAATAGCGTTTTTCCGCTCCTGCTTATCTTCAAGCCAGTAAGGACATGGAATACCCATGCGGGTGTATTCGCTGATAACGTCCTTGCCCCGTGTAACTTTTTGGCGGTAGACGTTGCGGGCGTGATCTGTGGTTCGGCTGGCTGAGTTATTTATCTTCCCTTCATAAGGTGTTTCGTAAGGTTCATGGGGGCTTCCCGGCACAGGATTGTCACCCAGAGAAAAACGTATGGCATGGGCGGGAGTGGCTTCTGATTCTATAACATGAATCTGATTATCTACTGTAATGGGAATTCTGGAGTGGAGTGTTTCAGCGCATTCAGCATTCAGTAACTCGTTGAGATGGAGTCTAAACCGCTCGCCCAGTTTAAACTTATCCATCGCACTCTCTACTTTGCTATCAAACTGCTTCAACTGTTTTGTTGCATCAACAACTATTCCATCCTTATTTTTAATTTTTTCAGGGTTAAATGACCTCCTGACAATTTTCAATTTCACCTTTTCAAGCTTATCTATTTTTTCCTGTATAAGGATGACTGCAGCTTTTTTCTTTGCTCTCTCTTTTTTTCTAGAAAGCATTTCTGCTTCTTCACTCAGTTTTCGTTGGGTCGCTTGGAGTGTAGAAATATCCTCATCCAAAACTTCAAATGCCGCTCTTTTAATTCTGTTGAGTTTGGTTGTGACTTTTGATTTTTCTCTGTAGTCATTCTCTAAGCAGGCTTGTATAGCCTCTTGTTTAACAGATACTGCAGATTCCATAGATTCAAGATCTTTCACCACTTCCGCAATTAGATCTTGCGGGTCTAGTTCTTTGTTAAAGTCATGAACCTGATCTTTTAATTCATCAATAGCCTCCAGAGTTTGCCAAAGCACTTTCTGGTGATTGTGAATAGTTCGTTCGCTATCTTGATAAGGATTCCATTCCAGGGCTCTGACAGTTGAAGCTGTTACTGTTGCCAGTGCTTTCATTATTTTTACCAGAGCTGGGTCAGTATGGTCTGGAAGTTTCTGGCTATCTCTTACATCGCTGGCAGACAATGGTCGTTTTCTATCGGCACTCCATCCCAACTTTCTGGTGGTATTCTGCAGAAGTTGTTCTGTGGGGGAACGATATTCCGCGAGAGTTTGCTCGAGGAGCGCAGGCAAGTCGCTGGCATAAGGACAGCTATAGCTGCGTAACACCAGCTGATGCCGAATATTTTTCCATTCGTCTCGGGGGATCTTGCTCCGTGAGAGTAGTTTGGAAAGTTGTGAATCTGATTTGCTGATATCAACCTGTTTATAAAAAGCCCGAATGCTTGAGCGGGTTTCCACCACGCATGGTGGTAAAGGTACATTTCCTGCTGTCTCGGTTTGAGCGTAGAAGTCACTGTCACTGGAATCAGTTCCGGAAATATGATCATCGCTTGAGCTGATTTCATCTGAGCTGGAAACTGTTCCGTGAGTTATGCCATAGATTTTGGCTCGTACATCAACAACGGGCTCTGTGCCTGAGTCTGTTGAGTCGCCTGATGTTGCAGTATCTGTCGATGATGTTTCACTTTCTGATGAAAATGCGCCTGCCAGAATATTGGGGGAAAGGGATTCTTCTACAGCCTGTTCGATAATATCTTTCCAGTCTTCTTCATCAACATCACATTCTTGTTGCAGTACGCTTAGCCTGGTTTGTGTATCCTTTGAAGAGTGTTCTTCTACCTTTTGATACAAAGATTTTCTGGTTGGCAATGAGCTAGAATCGTCTAAGTCACTGTCGCTGAAACTCCCAGATCTGTGTAGTGTTTGTGGGGGATGTTTTTTGCGTTTTCTTATTCTTGTGCTCGTAAAGGAACGTGATGAAAGAATGGGAAACTCAAAGGACTGACTCTCTACCGGAGACAGCTCATCTCCCCCGAAATCTGTTAAGTCTTCTCTTTCTGAAGCTGTTTCTGCTGAACTTAATAAACCGCTTTCCGATAATGATGTGACCAGCTCTGGCTGATCATCCAAAGGCTGTGGCTTAAAAGACTGTTCTGCCACCGAAAGAGTTAAGGACTCTTTTGATTTTTCAGATATCGACTCCAAATCAAGAGAACTGCTCTTTAATCTCTGTGGGACAAACAGAGAGGGAGAGGACAGTGACTCTGCAGGCTCAAAAGAAGAAAGTGTTATGGGAGGCGGAGATGCCCGTCTTTTTGGGCGTTTTCTTGCAGTAACTAAAGATGTTTCTGCTAGTGGTTGTTCCTGGTCTGTCAGTTCTTCCAGCGTTGTCGAACGGATAGTTCGCAGCTCCAGTGGTCTTTCTTGAACCCTGCCACCCTCTCCTCTTTGGGCGATCAGCCTTCTGACTCCAGGAATGCTTTGCACAACCCAGCGTAGCATTGTTGCTATGGGTCTTAGTACGGTGGAAACAGCCGCTCCCACAGCCCTGATAACGGGGGTAATAATGTGCATGTTTTAATAAGCCTGACAAGATCCTTCTTTTCTCAAATATAGGAGCTACAGGCCAGACAGCCCGGTGTGTGGCTTGTTGCTGTAGTTTTTTGTACAGACATAAAAAAAGCGGACTTAAAAAGTCCGCTTTTTGTCAGAAACCCAGATTTTAAGCATCTGCAGCTTCAATCTTCTTGGTAATATACCACTGCTGGCTAATAGACAGCAGGTTGTTAGTTACCCAGTACAGTACCAGACCGGCAGGGAACCACAGGAAGAAGACAGTAAAGATGACAGGCATCAGCTTCATCACACGTGCCTGCATGGGGTCTGGAGGCGTTGGAGACAGCATCTGCTGTGCAAACATGGATGCACCCATGATCAGCGGCAGGATGAAGTAAGGATCCATCTGAGAGAGATCCTGAATCCAGCCCAGCCATGGAGCATGACGCAGCTCAACAGATTCCAGCAGTACCCAGTACAGAGCGATGAATACTGGCATCTGCACAAGAATTGGAAGACAGCCACCCATTGGGTTTACTTTCTCTTCCTTGTACAGCTTCATCATGTCCTGAGACAGCGCCTGACGATCATCCCCATGCTTCTCTTTCAGAGCCTGCATCTTTGGAGTGATCTTGCGCATCTTCGCCATGGAGCGGTAGCTGGCTGCAGACAGTGGGTAGAACACACCTTTCACAATGATGGTCAGAGCAATGATGCTGAAGCCCCAGTTACCAATCAGAGAGTGCAGGAAGCTCAGCAGCAGGAACAGGGGCTTGGCAAACCACCACAGCACACCGTAATCGATAGTCAGATCCAGACCCTGTGCCAGCTGGGACAGAGTTTTCTGATTCTTAGGACCGAGGTACAGAGTTGCGCCAACAGTTTCTGTAGTATCAGGAGCGACTTCAACGGCAGGCTCAACAACGCTGACAATGTTGTCGCCGTTAAAGGTGCGGGTCTGATAAGTGTTGAACTGATCCTGTTTAGGAACCCACGCGCTTACAAAGTAATGCTGAACGATTGCTGCGTAACCACCTTCCACTTTCTCTTTGAAAGGCTCGTTGGTGAATTCATCAAACTCCAGCTTCTGGTACTGCTTCTCATTACTTTTAACAGCGGCCCCCAGGTAAGTGTTCATGCCGGAGGCACTGCTCATTTCCTGGCTTGGGTCTTTGGAGTTATCACGCTTCAGCTGAGCGTAGAAGTTTCCTTTCCAGTCGCTGTTGCTGCCGTTGTGAATAATATAATCCACACCAACCTGGTATTTGCCTTTGGTAAAGGAGAAACGCTTGGTGATATCAACGCCGTTCTCTGTCTTGAGAGACAGGTCTACGTTCATTGATTCATTATCACCCAGGTTGTAGGAGGTCTGCTCAACACTGTAGAGAGGCTTGCCCTTGCGATCTGGACCATTGGTTCCGGTCAGGCCGCTCTGTGCGACAAACAGGCGGCTGGTGCTGTTTTCAAGCAGAGCAAAAGGAGTTTTCTCACCCTTTACCTGAGGGTACTTGGGGAGTTCTGCACGAACGATATCACCACCACGGGTATCAATAGTCAGGATCAAAGTATCAGTTGTTACAGTGATCAGCTGAGCGTGTGATGGGGCAGAAATTTCTGACTTTTCGTCACCGGGGAGAACTGGTGCATCGGAAGTTGCTGATGCAACCGGGATATCCGGAGTGTTGCTGGCAGGGAGCTGAGTGGCGGCCTGACTGACAGCTTGCGGCTGGTTATAGTCCTGGTTCCATTGCAGCACCATCAGGTAGCCGACAACAACCAGACCCGCGATTAAGAGGGTACGTTGCAAATCCATGATTTAGTGGCCATCGAAACGGTTGGAGGTGTCCGGATCCGCCTGTTTCAATGCCTGTCTTTTCTGACTGTCAGGTACGGGATCGTATCCCCCAGGATTCCAGGGGTGACAGCGCAGTAAACGTCGGCATGAGAGATATCCGCCTTTGAGGAGGCCGTGAGTGTTAATGGCTTCCGTGGCATAGGAGGAGCAGGAGGGATAAAAACGACAGTGGTTTGCCATCAGGGGACTGATTCCATATTGGTAGCCCCTGATCAGTAACAGAACGAAAGAACGTATTGGATTCATCATGTTCTGTACCTGTTGGCAATCCCCTGTGGACTGTTAATCGACAGGGGGGCGGGCTCTATCGGGCTTTTTAGGGCTGGATTGATCAGATTTCCGTAAGGATGCTGACCTTTTTCGAGCACGTAACCACTGCTTGTCGAGCAGGCTGTGTAGTTGCCTGTTATCGAGTTCACCCAGGCCTTTTCTGGCCAGAACAACGTAATCCAGTCCCTGAAGACTGTGTTGACTGTGGCGGAATGTCTCACGAATAACCCGTTTGATCCTATTCCTGGATACGGCGGTTCGTACATTCTTTTTGGCGATAATCAAACCAACTCTGGGGATATCCAGATGGTTCTCTCGTGCCAGTATAAGAATGTTCCTGTCGGAAACCTTTATATCAGCCTTATCAAAAACCCGTTTGAACTCTGATGACTTCAGCAGCCTTAAACTCGGGCTGAATCCGAAAGTCATATGCAGGCCCTGATCGATCAGGCTGCCAGACGCTTACGGCCCTTGGAACGACGACGAGCCAGAACGGCACGACCATTCTTGGTGGCCATACGAGCGCGGAAACCGTGGGTGCGCTTACGCTTCAGTACGCTTGGTTGAAAAGTTCTTTTCATGTCTATCTACTCTTTTGAGGGATCCCTCGTCGTGAAACGAGAAAAATAAAATGACGCGCAATTTTAGGGAATACCTTATATAGCGTCAATTTAAAAGATGTATAAAAAACGATCAATTCATCGTATATCTACATATTTCAGTGATTTTTGCCAATATAAAAGCTCATATATGTAAAAAATATTCTTTTTTGAATATCGGTTTTGATGAGTTCTTGTTGGTGTTGCCCCAGTTTATTACTTTTTCCGCTGTTATTTTATCAACGCCTGAGAAATAAGTTTTTATCCACTTTATCTGTCTTTCTTAAGCTTCTGTTTTTTCGAAATTTTCTTTCAATTGAAGACCATGGTTTCATCAATTTGTAACAGCTATATCTCAAGAAATTCAATCTTTTTGCACAGACATATCCACAGGCATAACTATAAAATTGATATCCACAGAAATTTTTGTATTTGTTTTAACCGTATGAAAAAGATAATAAAAAACCTTTAATAATGGTGAAGTTTGTTATTAGGGGTGTGGATAACCTATTCCGATCGGGATAAAATAACGGAGTTTTCAACATTAAAATTGACCACAGTCGTTCAGAATGACCGGAGTTGTCCCAGTGCCTCGTGAACTCTGGCAGAAGTGCATGGAAATCCTTCAGGACGAATTGCCTCTACAGCAATTCAATACCTGGTTGCGCCCGCTCAAAGTCATGGCTGACCACGATGAGTTATGCCTGCTGGCGCCAAACCGGTTCGTCCTTGACTGGATGAAAGACAAGTACCTGCCCCGTATAGAAGAAGTTTTAATGGAGCTGTCTGACGGCAATCCTCCGGCTATTGCCCTTGGAGTGAGTAACCGCAGGCCATCATTCAAGTTTACTTCCGGAAAGAGTAAGTCTTCTGTTTCTGCCGCACCTGCCTCTGCGCGTACTTCCCGGAATAAAGATTCTGATAACGGCCAGACTAATCTGGATCTATACAGCCAGAATCAGGTTTCGGAAAAAACACCTGTCGCAGAGAAAGCACCAGCTTCTGTTTCTCAGCCATTAAATGCTGCTCCCGAACAAGTCAGTAGCAAGACTCTTGATTTTGGGCGTGAAACTCCCGCAGCTGTTACACCGGCTTCTGTACGTAAACGTTTTGTAAATCCGATCGCGAATGAACTTCGGCGAAAATCTGAAGTGGACCAGCCAGAGGTTCAGGAGATTTCACAGGTTGAGCCTGTACCTGTTGCATCGGCTTATCATGAAACGAATCATAATGATGTTCTGGTAGCGGAACAGGGACCACAATTCAGTTCGCCTTCTCCAATTATTACTCCTGCTCCTTCACGGGTTGTTACTCCTAAAAGACAGGTAGAAGTAGAAGGCAGTATTAAGCACACAAGCTCTCTTAACAGGTCTTTTGTGTTTGATACGTTTGTGGAAGGTAAGTCCAACCAGCTGGCACTGGCTGCTTCACGACAAGTTGCTGAGAACCCTGGTTCTGCTTACAACCCGCTTTTCCTTTATGGTGGAGTAGGCTTGGGTAAAACTCACCTTATGCATGCGGTGGGTAACCAGCTTGCACAACATAATCCAGATGCCAAAATTGTGTATCTGCACTCCGAACGATTTGTTGCCGATATGGTTAAGGCACTTCAGCTGAATGCTATTAATGACTTCAAACGTTATTACCGTTCTGTTGATGCACTGTTGATTGACGATATTCAGTTCTTTGCTGGAAAGGAACGCTCCCAGGAAGAGTTCTTCCACACCTTTAATGCTTTGCTTGAAGGTGGCCAGCAGATGATTCTTACCTGTGATCGTTATCCAAAAGAAATATCCGGTCTGGAAGAACGTCTTAAGTCACGCTTTGGCTGGGGCTTAACTGTTGCTGTTGAACCTCCCGAGCTGGAAACACGTGTTGCCATTCTTATGAAGAAAGCAGAACAGGCACGTGTAGAACTGCCACATGAATCTGCTTTCTTTATTGCACAACGTATACGTTCCAATGTGCGTGAGCTTGAAGGTGCTCTGAAGCGGGTTATTGCTAGTGCACACTTTATGGGGCGTAAGATTGATGTTGATCTTATTCGCGAGTCTCTGAAAGATCTTCTGGCTCTTCAGGACAAACAGGTAAGCATTGAAAATATTCAGCGCACAGTTGCTGAATATTACAAAATCAAAATTTCAGACATACTTTCTAAGAGGCGTAGTCGTTCTGTTGCTCGACCTCGACAGATTGCTATGGCATTGTCAAAGGAGCTGACTAATCACAGCTTGCCGGAGATTGGCGATGCTTATGGTGGGCGTGATCATACAACGGTTTTGCACGCCTGTCGGAAAGTGAAGCAATTGTGTGAAAGTGATGCTGAAATAGAGCAAGATCATAAGAATCTCTTGCGTTTGCTTACCAGTTAATTGCTTTTGAATTAAGTAGTTCAGTTAACCAGATATTGACGAATTTCCTTAGCTAGAGGCGAGAAAGGAAACAATGAAATTTACCATTAACCGGGAAGCCCTGCTTAAGCCACTGTTGCTGGTTGCTGGAGTCGTTGAGCGCAGGCAAACACTGCCCGTATTGTCCAACGTTCTTCTGGTTGTCGAAGGCGACACCCTGTCTCTGACCGGTACCGATCTGGAAGTGGAGCTGGTAGGCCGAGTTCACCTCGAAAGCCCTGCGGAAGATGGTGAGATTACTGTACCGGCACGGAAGCTGATGGATATCTGTAAGTCTTTGCCTGAAGACAGTGATATCACTTTCCAGCTGGAAGATCAGCGTGTGATTTTCCGTTCCGGGCGTTCACGCTTTACACTTTCCACGCTTCCTGCCAATGAATTCCCAAGTATTGATGAAGAGTCTGGCTCTTACTCTTTCTCAATTATTCAGTCCCGTCTTCGTCGCCTGATTGACCGGACTGGCTTTGCCATGGCTCAACAGGATGTACGCTACTACCTGAACGGTATGCTCCTTGAAGTACGTGAGCATGCACTGCGCTCTGTTGCTACCGATGGCCACCGTCTGGCTATGTGTACTGTTGAAGCAGACATCAGTCAGGATGATCGCCATCAGGTGATTGTTCCCCGTAAAGGTATTCTTGAGCTGGCACGCTTGCTTACTGATGGCGAAGAGATTGTAAACATTACTCTGGGCGCCAATCATATCCGTGCAACCACTGGTGCGTTTATTTTCACCTCCAAGCTGGTTGACGGTAAGTTTCCTGATTACGAACGTGTTCTGCCTCGTGGCGGCGACAAGATTGTTATCGGTGATCGCCAGATTATGCGTCAGGCTCTGAACCGTGCCTCTATTCTCTCCAATGAGAAGTATCGAGGTATTCGTCTGATCCTGGATCAGAACACCGTCAAGATTATGGCGAATAACCCAGAGCAGGAAGAAGCGGAAGAAGAAGTGACAGTTACTTATGAAGGCAACTCTCTGGAGATTGGCTTTAACGTAAGCTACTTGCTGGATGTTCTCTCTGTTATTGATTGCGATGCAGTGAAGCTGACTCTGTCTGATCCAAACAGCAGCGCCTTGGTGGAAGAACCCGAAAACAGTGATTCTGTTTACGTGGTTATGCCCATGCGCCTCTGATCCTTCTTTTATATAGAAATGTCCTTTCTTCAGAAAGTTCGGGTTACAGATATAAGAAACCTTGTATCTGTAACTCTCTCCCCCTCCCCTTCTATTAATATTCTTTACGGCGCCAACGGTAGCGGTAAGACCAGTTTTCTAGAAGCACTTCATCTTCTCGGTACAACACGCTCTTTTCGTTCTTCCAAGGTCAAACCTGTTATTCGTCAAACACAGGAAGCCTGTACCGTATTTGGCCGTGTTCAAGGGAAAGACTCCGCCTTTGCTCTTGGTGTTAGCCGTTCACTGGATGCTTCCTGCAGGATACATATAAATGGAGAGCCTTCCCGATTAAGTTCGGACTTGGCCTCTATCCTCCCTTTGCAGGTTATAAATCCAGACACTTTCAGGCTGCTTGAAGGTTCCCCGAAAGACAGAAGGCAGTTTCTCGATTGGGGAGTGTTCCATGTGGAACATCGTTTTTTGCCAGCATGGAAGCGGGCTTATAAATCCATGAAACAGCGGAATGCATTGCTCCGACATGGTAAAATGTCTGATTCGCTGATGGATGTATGGGATGCAGAGCTATCCCGGAGCGGAGAAGAAATAGATAATTACAGGCGTGCTTATTTCGAAGCGCTGAATCCTGTTTTTCAAAAGACCCTTGAAAGCTTGTCTGGAATCACTGATCTTCAGATCACCTATTCAAGGGGTTGGGATAAAGAAAGCTCCTTACGTGATGTACTGAAGCGTTCCTACCGGCGAGATGTGGAAGCTGGATATACTCAGTGGGGCCCTCATCGGGCAGATATCAAACTGAGATACCAAGGACTTCCCGCTGTAGATACTTTATCCCGTGGCCAGCAAAAGGCCGTTGTATGCGCCTTAAAGCTTGCGCAAGGGAAGCTGTTCAGTGATAGCAAACCCTTTGGATGTGTCTATCTTGTTGATGACCTTCCTTCCGAGCTCGATCGTGAACATCGGGCCCGACTTTGTAAAATGCTCGAAGATATGAATGCACAGGTATTTATTACCTGTGTTGATAAAGGCTCTCTGGGTGAAGTTTGGAGTGCTGAGTCAGAAGTAAAAATGTTCCATGTGGAACATGGTGTACTGATTGAAGATTCCAGGGCGGAGCAGAAATCTGCCGAGACAACCCTGATGGATGCAGGATAACCGACTGGTGGTGGGCCGAAATCTGACCTATGGGCAGAGTAAACGGTGCTATCAGTGCTATTGGAGAGAGTGGCGGAATGAGTGAACAAACTTACGATGCATCGAATATTAAGGTGCTGAAAGGGCTGGATGCAGTTCGTAAACGCCCTGGTATGTACATCGGAGATACGGACGATGGTACCGGTCTTCACCACATGGTTTTTGAAATCGTCGATAACTCTATCGATGAAGCGCTGGCAGGACACTGTTCAGCGATTGATGTCATCATTCATCCTGATGAGTCTGTAACTGTTCGGGATGATGGTCGTGGCATTCCTACAGAGATTCACGAAGGTGAAGGTGTCTCTGCTGCCGAGGTTATCATGACCGTTTTGCACGCAGGCGGTAAGTTTGATGACAACACCTACAAGGTTTCCGGTGGTCTGCACGGTGTAGGGGTATCTGTTGTAAACGCCCTCTCCAGTGAACTACGTATGACTATCCGTCGTCAGGGCAGTGTTCACCAGCAGATTTATGTACATGGTGTTCCTAAAGCACCACTGACAGTTGTTGGAGAAACAGAAACTACTGGTACAGAAGTTACTTTCTGGCCATCTGCTGAGACTTTTTCCAATATTCATTACAGTTACGACATTCTGGCTAAGCGCCTCCGTGAACTGTCTTTCCTGAATTCCGGTGTGTGTATAAACCTGAAGGATGAGCGTGATGGTCGTGAAGATCAGTTCATGTATGAAGGTGGTCTGAAAGCGTTTGTTGAATACCTGAATCAGAACAAAACAGCTGTGAATAAAGTATTCCACTTTAATTCCATGCATGAAGATGGTGTTGGTGTTGAAATTGCCATGCAGTGGAATGACAGCTTTCAGGAAAACATTTACTGCTTCACTAACAATATAACTAACCGTGATGGTGGCACGCACCTGGCTGGTTTTCGGGGTGCCCTCACCCGTACGTTGAATAATTATATTGAAGCGGAAGGTCTGGCGAGAAAACAAAAAGTCAGTACTACTGGTGATGATGCCCGGGAAGGTTTGACTGCCATCGTTTCAGTAAAAGTTCCTGATCCAAAGTTCTCTTCCCAAACAAAAGACAAACTGGTTTCCTCCGAGGTAAAAACAGCAGTTGAACAGGAGATGGGTAAACTATTCTCGACTTTCCTGCTGGAAAACCCTCAGGAATCGAAAACGATTGTTGGGAAAATGCTGGATGCTGCCCGTGCCCGTGAAGCTGCCCGTAAAGCCCGTGATATGACGCGGCGTAAAGGTGTATTGGATATTGCTGGCCTGCCAGGGAAGCTCGCGGACTGTCAGGAGAAAGATCCAGCACTGTCCGAACTCTATATAGTGGAGGGTGACTCGGCCGGCGGTTCCGCCAAACAAGGCCGTGATCGCCGTGCGCAGGCTATTCTGCCTTTGAAAGGTAAGATTCTTAACGTTGAAAAAGCACGCTTTGATAAGATGCTCTCTTCTCAGGAAGTTGGCACACTGATCACAGCTTTAGGCTGTGGTATTGGCCGCGAAGAGTTCAACCCAGAAAAACTGCGTTATCACCACATCATCATCATGACGGATGCTGATGTTGATGGTGCACACATTCGTACCTTGTTGCTGACATTTTTCTTCCGGCAAATGCCTGAACTGATTGAGAAAGGCTATATCTATATTGCACAGCCACCTCTCTATAAGGTTAAGCGTGGTAAGCAGGAGCAGTATCTGAAAGATGATGATGCCTTACAGGAATATCTCACCACGATGGCTCTGGAAAACGCGAGCCTGCATGTGAATGAAGATGCTCCTGGTATTGCAGATGACCAGTTGGAATCTCTGGTTAACGAATATCGTAAGGTTCAAAATGTTATCAACCGCTTATCGCGCCTGTATCCACCTGCAGTTTTACAGCAGCTGATTTATGCAGAAACATTGACCGAAGATAACCTGAAAGACAAAGCTTTGGTCGAAGCCTGGGTTAGCAAGCTTGATGAAAAGCTCTCCAGTAATGTTATGTCTGGCAGCATGATGTCTATGCGTGTTGTAGAAGACCGTGAACATAACTCCTGGTTGCCAGAGGTTTCTGTAAAGGCACATGGTCTGGAAACAATATTTTTGTTTCAGAATGAATTTTTCTCATCCAATGATTATGCATTGATCGTTAAGCTGGGTAATAAGCTGAATGGATTGCTGGAGAAAGGTGCCCATATTCGTAAAGGAGAGCGTACCCAGCCAGTTGATACTTTCGATCAAGGGCTCGATTGGTTGATGTATGAATCTACCAAGCGTCATGGTATCCAGCGCTATAAGGGACTTGGAGAGATGAACCCAGACCAGCTTTGGGAAACTACCATGGATCCGGTTAACCGCCGGATGCTGAAAGTGACAATCGAAGATGCTATTGCGGCAGATCAGATTTTCACGACGCTGATGGGAGATCAGGTAGAGCCTCGTCGAGACTTTATTGAAAGCAATGCGCTCAAGGTTGCCAACCTCGACGTATAACCCTTAAAGAAGTTAACAGGCCGGTACTTTTCAAAAGAGTACCGGCCTTTTCATCTAAGGTATGAAAATGCAGGAAATACAATCTTTTATCCGAGGTGAGCTGACAGAAGCGCAGGAAGTGCTGGCACGTTTTCTGTCTGATGAAGAGCAGCTCCAGAAAATCCAGAATGCCGCTGAGCTGATCGCTGAGTCATTCAAGGCTGACGGAAAGGTTCTGTCCTGCGGAAACGGCGGCTCTCATTGTGATGCTATGCATTTCGCCGAGGAGCTGACAGGCAGATATCGGGATAATCGCCCCGGTTACCCTGGTATTGCTATATCCGATCCAAGCCATATCTCGTGTGTAAGTAATGACTTCGGCTATGAGTATGTATTTAGCCGCTATGTAGAAGCTGTAGCCCAATCTGGTGATGTTGTTCTTGGAATCAGCACCAGCGGCAATTCCGCAAATATCATCAGAGCCTTTGAGGCCGCCTCTGAGAAGGGGGTAAAGACAATTGCCCTTACGGGTAAGGATGGCGGTAAAATGGCTGGTATGGCTGATATAGAGATCTGTGTGCCCCACTTCGGTTATGCGGATCGCATTCAGGAAGTGCATATCAAGGTTATCCACATTCTTATTGGTACCATAGAAAAGCTAATGGAGAGCAAGTAGTCTCCTGTTTACAGGCCGGCTAAAGCCCCGGCCTGTAAGGCTTCCCGCAATATCACCCTAAACTCCCCTGCCCTGCTTATTTCTCATTGTTAGTAATACTGACTCACTGGTTATCCACAACCAAACAAAGCTGTTAGCTGGTGGTCAAAGAGGTAACTCTGATATGGATATTGAGGGCCTCACCATGTTTAGCGCTACAAATAACCCACAAAATGGTTTTTATCCCGCACCACCAGGACAAGGAGGCTTTCAGGCTCACTTGCCTCCCAACTCCAGCTCATGGGGGGAACACAGCATTTCTGCAACTAACGGTGAGAGCCATGTTGCTAAAGGAAAGCAATTTCACGAAGAATATTTAACTGAGGACTCCCTCTGGGCAAAGATTAGAGAAGGGGTTGAAAGTGCCTATGTTGTTGGTGGCGGAATTGGAACAGCAATTGGCGGGTTGCTCTGGTACTTTGGCCGCTGGCCAATTGCGGAAATAGTTAAAAACGGATTTACCCCTGCACTTGGAGCGGCGGAGGCACTCGGTCTTGGGTATTGCCCCGCAAGCCAGGCCTCACAGGTACTAAAGATGGGATTGGCAACAGCATCAACCACTTTATTTGGATATGACTTGGGTAGTTTGGCCGGACCTGCTGTTGAGATCGCATTTGGCCTGACAGGAGTATTTATTGCCACAAGTTTACATATTGCAGGTAAGTATGTGCACACTCGATTGTTTGAAGGAAAAAAAGAGTGTGAAAGGCGCCTGGATGAAACTCATAAAAATATTAAAAACTGTTTGGAGAGAGTGGAGAAAAACGAGGGGTTGTTAAAAAGGGCTGTGACTGTTGCTAAGAATAATTTGCCATGGTTCAGCTCATCAGATGCGAGAGAGGAAACACTTGAAAAAGTTAAGGGTGAGCATAAAACCCACTTAAAAGGTGTGTATAACTATAACGGACAGAGAAAAAGGGAGAGAAGAAGGGATATTGCTGTTAATGAAAGGCAATGGCGACAATTGAATGGATACACATCTTATGTGCCTTCGTCAGCATCAGCGCAATACCGGCTCGATGCCCTCAGAACACAACAGGGTATAGAAGAAGAGGGAGATAACAGCACAATCGCATCAAGACTTCTCGAAAGAAGAAGAGGACAACAACAATACCATGTTGAAGAGCGTCATCCAGCAAGCAGTACAAGTCAAAAGGTCTGGGGGTATATCGGAGAGTGCACAGATAAACTTAAAAAGGTATATAACAAGCCTTTAGAAAGAAGAGCTGACACCTATCAGTACGGTATGAAAAAAAAGGCTGTGAACTGCTACTACGACGTCCGTGGAAATCATACTCAGATTAAAGGTGAGCTGAGTAGATACAGGCAAAGGGCAATAAATCTAGGTGAAGATCTGGAAATGATGTAAAACCAAAAAGAGCAGGGTTTTGCCCTGCTCTTCTTATATTCCAGCTCTAATTGGATTAGTAAGGCTTATTGCTAACAACCCACTCACGAATCTTTTCAGTTAAATCGGGAATTTCTTTATCTTTACTTTCAATGACAGGGCCAATTCTTACGGTTATTTCGCCAGGAGTTTTCAGCCATTTATGGGCTGGCCAATACCTGCCGGCATTGTGTGCCATAGGCAGAACAGGAACCCCAGCATAAACCGCAAGAGAAGCAGTTCCACGGGTAAAGCGCCCTACTTCAGGCCAGCGATGACGGGTTCCTTCAGGAAAAATCGCAACCCAGTGACCATTCAAGAGACACTCTTTCCCCTTCTCAACAACCTGTTGTAATGCGGATCGACCATCCTTTCGATCAATAGCTATGGGGTTCACTTTTTTAAATGCCCAGCCAAAGAACGGTATAAAAAGCAGTTCCTTTTTTATAACTGTGGACTGGGGAGTAAACAGCATCTGAACAAGGAAGGTTTCCCATGGGGATTGGTGGTTACTGGCAACAACACAAGGCTGATCTGGAATATTTTCTTCCCCCTCAACCTTCCAGGTAATTCCGCAAATAACTCGGTTTAAAAACAAAGTCACAACACAAAATGTTTTGATAACAAAACCATGGCGTGCGTGTTTTGGCACGAAGTAAACAGCGAAAATTACAAATGAACACCAAAGTAAAGTCCATGTAACCCAGAGAACATAAAAAACAATTGTTCTCAGCCAGCAAAGCAAAAACAGCATTTTTATCATTGTCAGTCCTTGATTAGAAAATCAGCAAACTCCAGCAGATTCTCAACAACACGAACACCATCAAGAGCCAGACCTTTTTGCAAAGTTCTTTGACCTTTTCCGGTTTTCACTAAAACGGGGTTACAACCACAGGTTTTGGCAACTTCCATATCTTTCGAAGTATCACCAACAAACCAGGCTCCTTCTGCTTTACAGGAGAGGTCTTGCTCTATCTGCCGAACAAGGCCTGGCTTGGGTTTGCGGCAGTCACAGTGGTCGTCGGGAGTATGGGGGCAGAAGCGAATGCAGGCAATCTTGCCACCGGCAGCTTCTACCAGACTATTCATCTTGTGGTGCATAGCCTGAAGAGTATCAAGAGAGTAATAACCTCTTCCTATACCTGACTGATTGGTAGCTACAGCAACGGTAAAACCGGCCTGAGAGAGTTTAGCTATGGCCTCTATACTTCCCGGTATTGGGAGCCACTCTTCAGGGGACTTTATATAGTCATCCGAGTCTTCATTAATTACACCGTCACGGTCGAGAATTACCAGATTCATCAACTACCAAATGCCTGAAATAAATTTGAAAAGAATAATAATGAAAGAGCTGGAAACTGGAAACGTCTATAAAGCGAATTTTAGTTTGCAGAATCTTTTCGGCAGATAAAAAAAGTGCGGCCAAAGCCGCACTTTTAAGTCTAATCAAAAAAGATTAGCTGGCCTGTAACAGAGAAATATCTGCAACATGGAGGAACAAGCTGCGCAGCTGCTTCAGCAGAGCGTAGCGGTTCAGCTTCACCTTCTCGTCATCAACGTTAACCATCACTTCATCAAAGAAGGTATCAACGGGCTCTTTGAGGCTTGCCAGCTGATTCATGGCTGCACTGTAGTTACCTTCTGCCAACAGAGGTGTAACATCAGCAATAGATGCGGAGAGAACGCTATGAAGGTTCTTCTCAGCCGCTTCAGTGAGTAACCCAGCATCAATAACATCTGGAATCACAACATCTCCAGCTTTGGCCAGGATGTTGGAAACACGCTTGTTTGCAGAGGCCAGCGCCAGAGCTTCTGGAAGGTTTCCGAACTCGGCAACAGCTTTCACGCGCTGATCGAAATCGAATGGGCGAGAAGGCTTCAGAGCGCGTACAGACAGGAATACTTCTGCGGAGATTCCTTCGCCTTGGTACCAGGCACGGAAACGTTCCAGCATGAAATCAAGGACTGTTTCAGTCAGCTCTTCACCGGCAGGTAGTTCAACCCCCTGTGCCTTGTAACCATCAATGGCTTCACTAATCAGGCTGCGCAGATCCAGATTGAGTTTCTTTTCAACGATAATGCGCAATACGCCGAGTGTCGCACGACGGAGGGCGAATGGGTCTTTGCTACCAGACGGTGGCTGTTTAATACCAAAGATACCGGTGATGGTATCGATCTTGTCTGCGATGGCGACAGCACAGCCAGTAAGGGTTGTTGGCAGCTCATCACCAGCGAAACGAGGCATGTACTGCTCATTCAGAGCCTTGCAAACATCAGGCTGCTCGCCATCGTTTTCGCCGTAGTACATGCCCATAATGCCCTGCAGATCTGTGAATTCCAGAACCATTTCAGACACAAGATCAGACTTACACAGTTCACCGGCACGCTTGGCGTTTTCGGCGTTACCGTCTTCCTGTTGCGCAATAAACGACGATAGGCGTGCGATGCGTTCAGTCTTATCGTAAACAGAACCAAGAATTTTCTGGAATACGACAGGTTTCAGTTTTTCGCGGTTTGCGTCCAGTGTCGTTTTCTTGTCTGTTTCATAGAAGAAACGCGCGTCGGCCAGACGAGGACGAATAACCTTCTCATTACCGGAAATAACCTGAGAAGGGTCTTTGCTCTGGATGTTGGTGATAGTGATAAAGTGAGGCATCAGCTCACCTTTATCATTTTCAATGTGGAAGTATTTCTGGTGCTCTTTCATAGAAGAGATCAGAGCTTCGGAAGGAACTTCCAGGAAGGCATCATCAAAACGGCCAGACAGTGCAGAAGGCCATTCGTTCAGGGAAGCTACTTCGTCCAGAAGGTCTTCATCAATAACCGCTACACCACCCAGCTTTTGAGCTTCAGCTTCAACCTGCTGACGAATAGTTTCTTTACGACTATCGTAGTCAGCCACAACAAAACCGGTGCGAGCCAAAAGCTTCTGGTAATCAGCTGGCTGTTCAATAGCGATGGATTGGTTGTAGTGGAAGCGATGACCGCGGGTTTCACGGCCAGACTTCAGGCCAAGAATTTCACAATCAACAACTTCGTTGCCTAACAGTGTTACCAACCACTGTGCGGGACGAACAAATTCCGTGCGGCTTTTACCCCAGCGCATGCGCTTTGGAATAGGCAGCTCTTCCAGTGAAGCGGAAATGATGGAAGGAATCAGTTCAGAAGTTGCCTTGCCCTGCTCTACTGAGCGGTAAACAAGCCAGGCACCTTTTTTGGTTTCCAAACGGTCAAGGTCAGAAACTTCAACACCACAGGAACGGGCAAAACCCTGGGCTGCTTTACTTGGGTTGCCTTCAGCATCAAAGGCAGCCTGGACAGCAGGGCCGCGACGTTCAACTTCTTTGTCTGGCTGGTTGGTTTCCAGATCACGAATCAGCAGAGCCAGACGGCGTGGAGCGGCAAAAGACTGATGAGCGCCATGCTTCAGGCCTGCCTGATCAATGCGAGTCAGAATGCCGTTGGTAAAGGCATCAGAAAGCTTGCGAAGCGCTTTTGGAGGCAGCTCTTCTGTGCCCAGCTCAACCAGAAAATCTTGAGTAGACATCAGTTGCTCTCCTGCATGTTCAGAACTTCTTGGCGGATATCTTCATCGGCCATTGGGAAACCAAGCTTCTTACGAGCATCGTAATAAGCCTTTGCAACCTCTCTTGCCAGAGTACGTACTCGCAGGATGAAACGCTGACGCTCAGTTACGGAGATCGCGTGGCGGGCATCCAGCAGGTTGAAAGTGTGAGACGCTTTCAGGGTGAACTCGTAAGCTGGCAGAGGCAGGCCCAGTTCAACCAGTCGCTTGGATTCCTGCTCGTAGAAATCAAAGTGTTCGAACAGAACCTTAGTGTCGGCATGTTCAAAGTTGAAAGTGGACTGCTCAACTTCGTTCTGGTGGAACACGTCGCCGTAAGTTACATCACCCTGTGGGCCACGGGTCCAGATCAGGTCGTAAACGTTGTCTACTTCCTGAATGTACATGGCCAGACGTTCCAGACCGTAAGTGATTTCGCCGGTCACCGGGTAGCACTCAATACCACCGGCCTGCTGGAAGTAAGTGAACTGAGTAACTTCCATGCCGTTCATCCATACTTCCCAGCCAAGACCCCAGGCACCCAAGGTTGGGGATTCCCAGTTATCTTCAACGAAGCGAATATCGTGAACCAGAGGATCAACGCCCAGCGCTCGCAGGGAGTCGAGATACAGTTCCTGGAAGTTAGCAGGGTTTGGCTTCATCACTACCTGGAACTGGTAGTAGTGCTGCAGACGGTTAGGGTTCTCACCGTAACGGCCATCGGTTGGGCGGCGGCTAGGCTGAACATAGGCCGCGTTCCAGTTCTCAGGGCCGATGGCTCGCAGGAATGTCGCCGGGTGGAATGTGCCGGCACCTACTTCCATGTCCAGGGGTTGCATTACTACACAGCCATGACTTGCCCAGAAGTTTTGCAGGGTAAGTATCAGCCCCTGAAACGTACTGACGTCGGGCGCATTCTGATTGGTCACAGTTCCACCTCGGGTTGTATTCCATTGCCTGATCCGGTTGGGAAAGCAGGCCAGATAATAAAAATTGTGCGGATTATACCCTAGATATGCAGCAGGAATGGATAGCAGGGAGTGGATAACTCCTGATCAGGTGATGAAAATGTGTTCTTTAGGGGGTTGTTGCCATTCGAGAGTGAGTGTAAATATCAATACGGCTCATTTGGGGCTACAAAAATACCAATTGGACAACCCCGAACTTCTCAACAACTTTACCTGAGTAGTTTTAGATACTCTCGGGTAAGGCTGTCCAATGAGCAGTACAAATTGCAGATTTAAATTCTTTAGAGTTTTACTTCCTTTCATCTATTTTTGCTGGAGTGCTCCGTCTTATTCGTGGACGGAACTGAGTGAAGAGCAGGCCGCAGAACAAACCTTACCGGCAGTCTGTCTGTTTGGTGCCCGAAATTATGAGCGGGATGAAAAAGCTGTCTGCTACGCTCTCGAAAAGGCGGAAGAACGCGCATCCCTCAACATTCCTTCTTACCTTAACGATAAACTCTCTTCAGTTCGTCTTTATAACAAGGGTGCAGTAAGAGTCTATAAGCACACCAATCAACAGGGTGAAGGCGCTAATCTCTTTGTGAACGTTTATGAGATGGATCACCTTGAAGATGCCATCAGCTCGTTCACCCTTTTCCAAAGACCAACGACAACTTTCTCCTGTTTTTTTGAACATCCGGGATTTCGGGGTACGCCAAAGTGCTTCGCTGAAGATGTGGCCGATCTTAAAGGTTTTAAAAACAGAGCTTCGTCCGTGATGCTTGGGCCTGAGACTTCCGTTGATATGTTCAGCCATCCTGACTTTAAAGGACGAAAGAAAGCCATAACCCGCAGTCATGCCTATATCAGTGATATTGGCTGGGACGATGAAGTTGATAGCTTCAGGATTAGTAAGCGTAAACCTCTGGATTGGGAAGCTGCTGTTAACCTGATGTACGACTCTGGTAACAAGGCAAGCTTCTACCATCAACATCGTCTTGGAAGCCATAACTCTTATCAGAGTGATGACTATATCGATGAAATATTCTCGCTGGGCTCTAATCAGGACTTGTCTATCTACCAGCAGCTTGAACTGGGTGCACGGGTATTAGAACTGGATGTTCACGGTAGTGATGGCGTGGCTTACCTCTGTCATCAAACCGATTGCAGTGCGCCTTGGCACCGTATAAATCTTCGTCGTGTACTGGCTGAAATAAAATCCTTTCTCGATAGTCGGCCTGATCAGTTTATTTTGATTCGTTTAGAAGATCATATGAATGGCTCGGAGTATGACTGGTTTAACCATTCCGTAATTAAGACTTATGGCCGCCAAATGCACACTCCTCCTAAGCAGGGAGAAGGGTTTAAAACCTGTTTAAATGGCGGAACACGCCCGGCTGAATCGCTGGTTTCGGAAGAACTTATTAAAGCTGGCCGGCAAATCATGTTTATGGGGCTGGACTGCAATAGAGATGGCGCAGTAAGAGCGGAAGATGTTGCCTTTATCTATCCTAGCAAAGAAATCTGGTTTGATCGGGATATCACTCAAAAGTGTGATGGCATTGCCAGCAGCCAGCACTATGTGCGGGCTGTGGAAGGTGACAACACCTTCTCCAACAAACGCTTTAACCCTGTCACCCTTTCAACCGCTGCCCGTTGTGGAGTGAATGATCTGGGAATGGATCATCTTGGTGCCGGTGACAGCAACAGTATGAATAATGATTGCCCAAGAGATTGGAGTGGCCGTTATGGTTTGCAGTTCTGGACCTTCAAAACCAACGGTGTTTCATGGCAGGACAATCAGCAGCTTTGCGTTGCTTCTGTTCCTGATGGCAATGAAGGTTCGGGGTTAAGCAGTCTCGCCTCTTACGAAACATCGGCATGTGATGAATTGCGCTCTTTCCTGTGCCATAACGGTATTGATTATTATCTGGCTAAAAATGGTGGAGAGGTTATTAAAGGAGCTTGGGGTGATGGCCACAGCACATGCTTCCAATACGGTGGCGGAGAGTTTGCTGCTCCTAAAACACCAATGGAAGCCTACAGCATGATGAATCTGATTGTGGAAGAAAGCGCCAGCCATGCCTGGTTAAACCTGAAGCAAAAGCTGGGCGCATTCCGTTTCTTTAGTGTCGCCAGAACATCGGAGAAAACAGCACCACCAGAGTAAATATTTCCAGCCGGCCAAGAAGCATGGCGAAGGAAAGAATCCACTTGGCGGTATCGGGCAGCCCTTGGTAGTTAGCAGATGCTTCACCAAGGGCAGGCCCAAGGTTGTTCAGGCAGGAAGCAACAGTTGAAAAGGCTGTCGTCAGATCCAGACCTGTAGCTAACAGCGCCAGATCCATAATGATGAACAGGAAAATATAAGCCGAGAAGAATCCCCATACGGCTTCAGCCACTCTATCTGGAACCGCCCTTTTCCCCAGCTTTATGGCAAATATCGCATTAGGGTGAATGAGTCGTTTAAGTTCCCGTGAGCCCTGCTTAAAAATCAGGATGATACGGATAACTTTCATTCCGCCACCAGTCGAACCGGCGCAGGCACCGGAGAAGCTGGTCAGGAACAACAGCATTGGCAGGAATATCGGCCAGAGTGAGAAGTCAGAAATGGAGAATCCGGTTGTGGTTGCAACCGAAACCACCTCAAACACGCCGTAACGCACAGCGTCCCAGTCTGTATAGGTGCCAGTAAAATGAAGAGCAACCACGGTAATGACGCCGACAAATAAAAGTATGCCGAGGTATCCCCTAACCTCAGGGTCTTGCAAATAATAAAGAGGGTTACGGCTTTGCAGGGCGAAATAATGCAGCGCAAAGTTCATCCCTGACAGCACCATAAAAAATACAGCGATACCTTCAATCAGAGCGCTGTCGAAATATCCAATGCTGGCGTCGTATGTTGAAAAGCCGCCTATCGCCACAGTTGAAAAACTGTGGGAAACAGCATCGAAAAGGTTCATACCTGCCAACCAGTAAGCCAGTGCGCAGATAATGGTCATAGCCAGATAGAGGTACCAAAGAGTTTTGGCTGTTTCTGCAATACGTGGTTGAAGCTTTCTATCTTTTATTGGGCCGGGCGCTTCTGTGCGATAAAGCTGCATACCACCAATACCGAGCATGGGAAGAATGGCTACTGCGAGAACAATAATTCCCATACCGCCCAGCCATTGGAGTTGCTGGCGATAAAACAATATAGATCGCGGCAGGGTCTCGATATTGGTGAGAACTGTTGCTCCAGTTGTTGTTAAACCTGACATCGCTTCAAAGAAGGCATCAGTAAACGACAGAGCTGGTAAATCCATCAGCAGGAATGGAATCGAGGCAAACAGGCTAAGTACCAACCAGAACAATACTGTTACAAGAAAACCATCTCTTGGTCTGAGTTCATGGCGGGTTCGGTAAAACGGTAGCCAGCAACCTGCTCCTGTAAGAACCGTTACCAGAAATGTGTAAGAGAAAAGAGTGATTTCTGGCTCGTTATAAATCCAGGCAACGAGCATAGGAGGAAGACTTGCCAGGCTAAACAGAACCAGCAAAACCCCAAGAATTCGAAAAATAACCGATGGGTGCATGAACCGGCTGTGCTCCCCACAGACAGAAAGTCTGTCTGCCAAATATTATTTGTTGTTTATCGGAGCCTGTTTAAACAGGCCCTCGTATATATCTTTTTATGTTCCACATACCTCCTTCTTAGAAGAAGGCGATTCCCACTTGGAACAGCTTCTCAACTTCGGTTATACGCTTCTTGTCGGTGAGGAACAAGATAACGTGGTCACCAGCTTCAATCTCAATGTGATCGTGGGCAATCAGCACTTCATCATTACGAACAATGGCACCAATTGTTGTGCCGTGAGGAAGTGCAACTTCACCAATCGTATGACCAACAACTTTGGAACTGTGCTTGTCGCCATGAGCAATGGCTTCAAAGGCTTCAGCTGCACCACGGCGGAGTGAGTGAACATTTACTACGTCACCACGTCTTACATGCCGTAAGAGGCTGCCAATGGTTACCAGCTGTGGAGAAATGGCGATATCAATCTCTCCACCCTGCACCAGGTCCACATAAGCTGGGTTGTTAATCAGGGTCATTACCTTGCGGGCACCTAATCTCTTGGCCAGCATGGATGACATAACATTGGCTTCGTCATCATTGGTAAGAGCAATAAAGATATCGGTGCCTTCAATGCTTTCTGACTGAAGAAGGTCTTTGTCAGACGCACTACCGTTAAACACGATGGCTTTGTTCAGGTCCTGAGACAGCTGATGGCAGCGAGAAAGGCTCTGTTCAATGATTTTAACGTTGTAACGGTCTTCAATTGCCTGAGCCAGACGCAAACCGATGTTGCCGCCGCCAGCAATGATTATGCGTTTGTAGTCCTGATCCAGACGGCGCAGCTCGCTCATAACATCGCGAATATGGCGGCGGTCAGCGATAAAGAACACTTCATCATCGGCTTCAATCACTGTTGTGCCTTCAGGCGTGATCGCTTTACCGCGTCGGAAAATAGCTGCTACACGGGTATCCACATTGGGCATATGTTCCCGAATGGTACGCAGTTCCTGGTTTACCAGAGGTCCACCGTAGTAAGCTTTTACTGCCACCATCTGCAATCGGCCATTGGCAAAGTCCAGAACCTGTAAAGCGCCGGGATGCTCTATCAAGCGCTTAATGTGGTTGGTAACCACTTGCTCAGGGCTGATAAGTACATCAACAGGGAAAGCTTCTTCACTGAACAAACCTGTTCGTGTGAGGTAAGCGGTTTGCCGGATACGGGCAATCTTTGTTGGAGTATGGAACATGGTGAAAGCTATTTGACAAGCCACCATATTCACTTCATCACTGTTGGTTACGGCAACCAGCATGTCGGCATCATCAGCACCAGCCTGCTTTAGAACAGACGGGAAAGATGCCATACCGTGAACAGTGCGAATATCCATACGCTCCTGAAGTTCTCTCAGGCGTTCGGCGTTGGTATCCACAACGGTAATATCATTTTCTTCGTTGGCCAGATTCTCGGCCAGAGTGCCGCCAACCTGCCCGGCACCCAGAATGATAATTTTCATGAAAGCTCAGTTGATCTTTTCTTTTCGTAGACGACAGTAAAAGAAACCATCATGGCCGCCTGCCTCTGGCAGTAACTGCAAGCCAAATCCGGTATCAATACCACACACGCTTATTGGGGTATCCTGCACCGCATTTGCTGTTCGGGCAAGAAAGCTGTCAATCTGGCGGCTGTTTTCTTCCGGCAGAATAGAACAGGTTGCGTAAACCATAGTTCCACCGGGCTTTAAAAGTGACCACATGGCATCAAGAATCTTGCCCTGAAGCTCTGCCAGTTGAGTGATGTCTTCTGGTCTGCGCAGTAATTTAATATCTGGATGCCGACGTATAACACCTGTTGCGGAACATGGCGCATCCAGAAGAATGCGATCGTATTGTTGTTCGTCCCACCATTCTTCAGGCTTGCTGGCATCGCCCTGAATAACTCCGGCTTGAAGTTCTAAACGTTCAAGGTTTTCTTCAACCCGCTCCAGACGTTTGGCTTCAAGATCCAGCGCAGTCATATCCAGATTTTCAGTGCTTTCCAGAAGATGACAGGTTTTACCACCGGGAGCAGCGCAGGCATCAAGAACACGTTCACCGGGCTGGCATTCCAGCATAGCAGCAGAGAGTTGCGCAGCTTCATCCTGAACACTGACCAGACCATCAGCAAACCCCGGAAGGTTTTCGACGGATGTTGGTTCTTCAAGCTGAATACCGTGAGAAGAAAACTGACAACTGTTGGCGTTTATATCCGCAGCCTTGAGCTTCTTCATATATTCAGCACGGGATATTTTGGCGCTGTTCACACGGAGTGTCATTGGAGCCTGACTATTGGTTCCGGCAATAATGGAATCCAAATGTTCGGGCCAGCGCTTGGCAAGCTTGCCATAAAGCCAGTCTGGCATTTCGCTAAGAGCTGCAGGTTTGGAAACAGATTTGCGTAGCGTTTCTTCTTCTCTTTGCGCATTACGAAGAACAGCATTCACAAGTCCGTTGGCCCAGTTTTTCTTCAAGCCTTTTACCGCTGTAACAGACTCGCCAATAGCCGCGTGTGTAGGAATACGGGTGTGAAATAACTGGCAAAGGCCGAGAAGTATCACGGCTTTCACATCAGTATCTTTGTTCTTTAATGGTTTGCTCAGCAGCTGGTCGAGAATGGTATTGAGGGAGAACCAGTGGCGCAGCGTCGTATAGCAAAGCTGCCGCAACAGCGGCTGATCACGACTCTCAACATCGGCTTCCGCAACAGGAAGTGCTGTTGCCAGAGATTCACCATTAATAACCTTGGCAATAACTTTTGCCGCAAGCAGGCGTACTGGCTTTTTCGCTGCTCTTCTCTCACCCATCAGGAAAGCTCTACCTTGGTAAACACGGTACCAGGAGCAAACATCTCTTTGCGGCTGTTAAGCAGATCCAGAACATTCATCGCTTTACTGCCGGGCAGTTGCAGTTTCTTCAAGCGTAAAACACCTTCGCCACAGGCAACGTCGATACCGTTTCTGTCTGCACGAATAATAGTGCCCGGAGCGACACCGGCGTTTTCATCTAAAGGAGAGGCTTCCCAAATACGGGTGCGCTTGTCCTGTTGTTCAGCATCCTGAAGCATCCATGCAACCGGCCAAGGATTAAAGCCACGAATCTGGCAATCCAGTTCGGCTGCAGAACGGCTCCAGTCAACCTGCCCTTCTTCCTTACTCATTTTATGAGCGTAAGTGGCAAGCTCATTATTTTGCTTTTCTGGTTGGAGACTGCCTGTGCTGATCATGGAAAGAGTTTCGATCAGTGCCGGGCCGCCCAGTTCAGCAAGGCGATCATAAAGATTCTGGCTGGTATCGGTTTGGTTGATTGGGCAGGTCACCTTTAACAGCATATCGCCGGTATCCAGACCTTCATCCATCTGCATAATGGTGACGCCGGATTCTTTGTCTCCGGAAGCTACGGCACGCTGAATCGGTGCCGCACCACGCCAGCGAGGCAGAATAGAGCCATGAACATTAATACAGCCATGCTTCGGAGTTTCCAGCACAACTTTTGGCAGAATCAGGCCATAAGCCACAACAATCATCAGGTCTGCATTCAGAGCAGCCAATTCCTGCTGGGCCTCTTCGTTACGAAGGCTCTTTGGCTGATAAACAGGAAGGTCATGCTTGAGAGCCAGCTCTTTCACCGGGCTGGGGGTGAGTTTACGGCCACGGCCAGCAGGACGATCAGGCTGTGTATAAACAGCAATAACCTCGTGCTCGCTGTCGAGAACGGACTGAAGATGTATGGCGGCAAACTCAGGGGTGCCGGCAAAGACAATACGTAGTGCTTTGCTCATGGTGCTCCGGCGTCAGGAAACAAATATAAAAGGGGAATTATCGCCTCTGGCGAAGCAAAAGGGAAAACAGAAGGAGAAACAGGCGGAGTGCCGGAAGGAAAAAGATGGGACTCCGCCTGAAATCAGAGCTGATTATTTGGCTGCGAGACGCTGGGCCTTTTCAAGCTTCTTACGGATTCGGTCACGCTTGAGCTTGGTGAGAGCATCTACAAACAGCTTTCCGTCCAGATGATCATTCTCATGCTGAACACAAACCGCAGGCAGGCCTTCAAACTCATGTTCGAACTCTTTGCCATCACGGTCCAAGGCTTTCACTTTCACCCGGTTTGGGCGATCCAGGTTCTCAAAGAATCCGGGAACGGACAGACAGCCTTCAGCAAATTCTGAAGGTTCTTCCGTCAGAGGAATGATTTCTGGATTAATGAAGGTCCAGGCTTCTTCTCTGTCTTCAGAGAAATCCATGATAAAGATGCGCTTTTGTACATCAACCTGTGTAGCAGCCAGGCCACAGCCATCGGCGGCGTACATGGTTTCGAACATGTCGTCGATCAGTTGCTTGATCTCTTCGTCAACAACCTCGACTTTTTCGCCCGGCTTACGGAGGCGAGGATCAGGAAACTCAAGAATTTCGAGTTTTGCCATAAGTTATGTCAGCTCTGCTTTTTATATCCACTTGTTCTTATTGTACGAAAACTACTTCGGGCAGGCATTAGTAATTTCTCAGCAAACAGGCAGTATCACTAACAGAATCGCTAACAGAAACATCGGTTGCGGATATAACAGTGTTGTTAAGGCTCATATCTGAGTAAGCCCTTTAACTCGAGGCATTAATAAGGAATCAGATATGGCCTGCTCAATAAGACCTTTCAGTTTGGGAAAGCGCGCACTTAGCGTTCGAGAGGAAGACCCTCTTCAACCAGAAGTTATACCAAGATGCTCCGGGGTGAGATGTAAGGCAGATACGAGCGCAGGCAGGCTTCTTTTGTGCCACCTCGGTCCGCATGTGAACCTGGCAGATTTGGCAGCAAGAGTCTGTACAAAGATGTCACATCTGCCAAAGGGAATAGTGAGCCATATGAGTAAGGGAAGGCTGGAGACCATGACTGATCAGGTTCTAGACAGCTCTATGCCTTGTGAAAAAGTATTGTCTTCTCTATTCAGTAGCCAAGAACCTGTTTCGCCAAAGAGAGCCAAGGAGCTTTACGAGAAGCTGGGTGGGGAGGACGGGGACCCACAAAAAGAAGCTGTGTTCTGGAATGCTGTGTGCCAGAACTTCTCAGGAACAACCGAGCAAAGAGAGCGGCTTGAAGAGAATATCAAGGAATATCTTGAGAACTGCAAGTTAACAGAAGATCAGCAAGCTGTTCTTGATGAGTTGCAGGATGCACTGGCAGAAGAAAGATTTGAAGACGAAGCAGACAGGCTTCTGAACCTTTATCACAGAACAACAGACGGTGAAGGCAAGAGTATTATGCATAATGCTCTCCATAAAATGTGGAACCTTCATCTGATTGAGACACTTCTTGAGTGCGGCATTGAATTACAGGATCCCACCCGGGCTGGGAGAGAAAACCCAGAAGCTGAAATAAACATCGCAAAAAACAGAGGTGATTTGTTCCTTGCGTCAAAATTAAAGCTTGCTTACAACCAGCAGCAACAACAAAAGAAACCAGGGGCTGAACCACCATCAGACTGTAAAATTTTGTTCTTCCAGCATGATGAAGACAAGCTGTCTGTTGAGGATGCAGAGCAGGAGCTTTTCGACAAGCTGATGAAGTCAGGAAACAGGTTCACCCATGCAGCGATGTTCACTACCGACGCTTGTGACAATACAACCGTTCGTTTAGTGCACTGGCCTTCTCCACCAGGAAAAAATGACACCGTGGAATGCAAAGGCAGGATGCCTGTTGAGGATGCAAAAAAGGTAGTAACCAAGCTTGGTAAGAAAAGAAACCAGCTCAGAGAAAAACAACTTAAGCGTGAACCTTTAAGAAGTTTTGTTTTTGAAGACGAAGATGAGGAAGTATCGACGGCTCCTCCCACTATGCCTCAGAGGGTTATGTGGGGTACAGCCAAAGGTATTCTGACGGCTGCAGCTCTTAGTAGTAACCCAGCACATGCTTTTTCGGGAGCAATTTTTGGCGGTACCAGCGGAGGTGTATATCCAGAAGATCCGGCTGCGCAAAGTGGTGAACAGTTAGTTGAGCTCCTCGCAGGATTATCCGTCTTCTGTTACGGAGGGCCAGCACTGGCCTTTATGGGAGGTGCTAAGGTCCTGGCAGGAACTTGCAGAAAAATTGGAAGCTACAAACTAGGGGAAAGTTTAAAAGATAGTCCGGCGGCAAAGCTCCTGGATAAACACGCCAACACCATACAGGCAGCAACATCTATTAGTACTGCTCTGATGGTTTTGCCGGCCTCTCATCCTTACTGGCAGACTATTTATGCAGCAACAGGGGCTGGATTAACGTTTGCAGCTTTTGTTGACAAGCTACGCACAAGCTCAACAGCAAGGTATTTTGCTTGTTTGGCTCTGGTTTTAGCGGTTATGGGGGGCGCTGCTATTGTAGGCGCTGGCTGGGTCTCCGGTGTGGTGGCACTCTGTAAGGGAGCTGCCGGATATTTAACATCTATGCCTGCGGTGTATAGTTCTGGGTTATTTGCCTTAAATAATGTCGCAGGTATCTCGCTCTATAACTCTTTTATGGGACCAAGGCCGAAGCGTAAAAAAACAAGCGAACAGCAGCAGGAAGAAAACCGCAGAGAATTTACAGAGCAAGAACACTCTGTAAGAAGTCCAGTTCTATCTCTATCTCCATCTCCATCTCCTAGTAGAGTTTCCACTGGTTCCAGCCCTGGAACCTCCGGGTTTAGTCTTCGATTCCGCAGTCCGCACCCTGGTAGCGACCATTCCACCAGCCCCTCTCAGGATTATTCAATGGGTGGTGGAAATGACTCTGATATGGAAGAAGAGACAGATACTACCGCTTACCAGCGTAGCTTCATGGACGGCACAGACGATTAGTTTATTCCGTGCGCTGAACCGCATAACGGAAAGGAAATAGCGCGCGATTGGTCTTTCTGACAAGACAGCTGTTAGTATTGGTTTAATACAAAAGAAAAATAGAACCAAGGATACAAATATGAAGAAAGCTCTGCTGACAGCTTTCCTGTGGAGTCTGGTCGCACAGGTATGGGCCGCAGCACCCTTTCGTGATGATCGGCCAGACTCATACACTGTTGTGAAAGGGGATACTCTTTGGGATATTTCAGGACGTTTTCTTGAAAACCCATGGCAGTGGCCTGAGGTCTGGAGCCTCAACCCTCAAATTAATAACCCCCATCTTATTTATCCCGGCGATGTAGTCACCCTGATTTACATCGAAGGTAAACCTCGGCTGACCGTTAACCGTGGCCTGACAGGTAGAACCCTGAAGCTGGGGCCAAAGGTTCGTTCTACACCTCTCGCAAACGCTATTCCTGCTATTCCTCTGGATGTTATCAGCAGCTTTCTTGATGTAAGCCGGGTGGTTGAGAGCCCTGAGGTTATGAAAACAGCACCCTACATTCTGGCCAATGGTCAGGAGCAGGTGATCAGTGGTGCTGGCGACACGGTTTATGTGCGTGGTGAGTTTGATCAAACTGCCAGTGTTTATGGTGTTTATCGTGGCGAAAAGAATTATACCGACCCCAAAACCGGTGAGTTCTTGGGCACAATGGTTCAAAGTGTTGGTTCTCTGGATGTTGAGAAAATCACCAATGATATTGCAACAATGCAAGTCACCCGCTCAAGTGAAGAACTGCGCGTAGGGGATAAACTGCTGGTTTCTGAGGAGCGTCGTCTGGCAACTTCTTTCTACCCTTCTGCTCCAGAAAACAGAGACGTTGAAGGAACCATTCTTGATGTGGTTGGCGGGGTTAACCAGATCGGTCTTTACAACAATGTACTGATTAACCTTGGTTCCCGGGAAGGCCTGAAAGATGGCAGTGTTATGGCGATTTACCGTCAGAACAATGTTAAGGACAAAATGACCGGTGAGATTGTTGCCCTTCCAGCCGAGCGGGTTGGTCACATTATGGTATTCCGTGCCTACGAAAAGATGAGCTTTGCCATTGTTATGCAAGCCTCTCAGCCGCTCCACACTGGCGATCTTTTGCGGGCTCCCTAAGACTGTCTAGACTGTGTCGCCATGAATGGCGACACACTTTCCTCTACATATCTATCTCAATGGCAGCAGCTGGAACCCTGGCTGCTGCTTTTTCATATTCCCGGCCTTGGCCCTGTTCGTTATCAACAGTTACTTGAAGGGTTTGGTTCTCCTGAAAAGGTGCTTGGTGCTGATGGAAAACAACTCAGAGAGCTATTGCCTGTATCTCTCGTAAAAGCGGTATTGGGTGCTGAAAACAACACATTTATAAAATCGGCTCTTGAGCGAGATAAACGGTGGCTGGAAGAAAGTGACAGTCACTATGTTTTGTCTCAGTGCAGCCACCACTACCCTGCCCTGCTGAAAACGATTCATGACCCACCTCCCTTGCTTTTTGTTGATGGAGATATTCACGCTCTCAGCTCCCGCCAGCTTGCAATGGTTGGCAGCCGAAAGCCTTCTTACGCGGCACTTGATGTTGCTCGACAGGTTTCCTGTGAACTGAGTGAACATGGTGTAACTATTACCAGTGGGCTGGCTTTAGGTATAGATGGCGCCGCTCATCAGGGCGCTTTGCAGGGCGGAAGCCAAACCATCGCTGTTTTGGCTGGCGGGGTTGATCATATTTACCCCCAGCGGCATAAATCCCTTGCTGAAACTATTACAGGGAATGGTGCTTTGATATCGGAGTTTGCTCTCGGCACCCAACCGAAATCCGGCCACTTTCCAAGACGAAACCGCATTATCAGCGGCTTAAGTGTTGGTGTGCTGGTGGTTGAAGCTGCAGTTGCCAGCGGCTCTCTGGTAACGGCACGCTGTGCTCTTGAACAGGGGCGAGAAGTTTTTGCTATGCCAGGTTCGGTGAATAATCCGGGCGCTCGTGGATGCCATGCCCTTATTCGGGATGGCGCATGTCTGGTAGAAAACACTACGCAGATTTTGCAGGAGCTGGATGGTGTTATCTCAATGGAAACAAGACATCAGAAGGATTTCTCCAACCATGCCGAGCCAGATTGTTCTGATCAGCAAATAGTTCTGAACCTTATTGGTTTTGATACAAGCCACCACCACGACGAACTTCTGGTTCGCTCCGGCATGGATGGGCAGAAGCTTTCTGAAACTCTGCTTCACCTTGAGCTGGAAGGTTTTATAACATCTGTTTCTGGTGGGTTTTCCCGAGCGATTAATAATAGAACTCTGTAGAATGCCAAAGCCGCTTATAAGCGGCGCTCTAAAGCTTAATAACAAACGTAACTTCAACACCTGATGACTGTGAAAAACACTCTTACTGAAAACACCAAAACTGCAGCTGCTGTTATCAATGATGGTGGTGTTGTTGCTTATCCTACAGAAGCCGTATGGGGGCTGGGATGTGACCCCTGGAACCAGAAAGCGGTTGAGAAAATTCTTACTATTAAGCGTCGCCCAGTCGAGAAAGGCCTGATTCTGGTGGCCGCCAGTCAGGAGCAGATTGCTCCATTACTGAAAGGGCTTTCTGAAGAAAAGAAGAAACTGCTTGATGAAAGCTGGCCCGGTCCTGTGACCTGGCTGATTCCAGATATTAATCAATGGGTGCCGGAATGGGTGAGAGGTCAGCACCGTTCGGTGGCTGTTCGTATCAGTGCCCACCCCCTCGTTCAGCAACTCTGCAATGATTGGGGTAAGCCTCTGGTTTCAACTTCGGCGAACAGGGCGGGTGAAGATGCCCTCAGGGAACAGTCTGAAGTTGTGTCATTGTTC
Source organism: Parendozoicomonas sp. 2304DJ65-17 (assembly GCF_058148445.1). Classification (NCBI taxonomy): domain Bacteria; kingdom Pseudomonadati; phylum Pseudomonadota; class Gammaproteobacteria; order Oceanospirillales; family Endozoicomonadaceae; genus Parendozoicomonas; species Parendozoicomonas sp. 2304DJ65-17. The sequence continues at coordinate 126,467 of NZ_JBYVJV010000006.1, read as the reverse complement.
GAAGGTGAGGTAGATCTGGTGGTGGAAGGACACACCGGAAACTCTACCTCTCCTTCGCGAATTTGTGACCTTGAAACAGGCCAAGTCCTGCGTAGCTAAATCTTCTCTATACTTGCGACCCGGGGCGTAGCTTTTGGGGGAGAGCTCTTCGCTGAATGTTGCGCTTTTTTCGTTCCTGCTGGGTTCATGTATCCGATGAAAGCGCTATTTTTCCTTGCCCGTAAGGTATGGATCAACGTACCCCTTTGCCTGTTTGCAACAGCTGCCTTTTCTAATGATGTAAAAGACAATAATCAGCCTGAAGCCTTTTTAAACGAATCGATTCGGTTTCATTGTCCAGTCTCTGCTGAAGTCTTGCCCTCTGGGCGACCTTACCGGGTTATGACCTGGAATGTTCAGTTCATGACTGGAGGGATTTATAACTTCTGGGATGGTCCGGATGCAGTGCCAGAATTGAATGTTGGCCAGCAGAAAAAGGTTTCGGGATTGGTGAGTGATGTTATCCGAAAAGAAAACCCAGACTTCGTTATTCTTCAGGAGGTAGACAGAGACACGAGAATCGGGATGGATCAAATCCAGTGGCTTCTGGACGATTTAAAAGATCTTTACCCTTGTTACAGCGCAACGGCCTACACCCGCCTTCGTGATAATCAGCTTTTAACTGAGCGAAAAATACCTGCAGAGCAAAATCTGGTCACTCTTAGTCGCTACCGGATCGAAGCTCCCCAGCGCCACAATTTGGCCAGGGTTCCCAAATCTTTTATCAGGCCAATGCTTTATCAGCGAGCCATTCTGGAAACACCTGTTCTCACCTCTGATGGAAAGGATCTGCACATATTGAATATCCATATGGATGCTTCCTTTGCCCAGCATACCGGAGTGAGTGAGAAGCAAACTGCGCAGGTTAGGAAGCGTTTGGATGAGCTTGAAGCAGAAGGTGTTCAATGGGTTATTGGGGGAGATTTTAATGTTCTTCCTCCCGGGCAATACGAGCTTCTCAGTAAAAGAAGTCAGGTATGGTATTCACCCCAAAGCCCGCTGGAAATGCTGACCAGTAAGTTCCCGGTAATTCCCTCGGTAGAGGATGCGACGGGAGTGGAGCGCAAGAAATGGTTCACCCAGATTCTGTTTGAAGATGAAGGTTTGGATGAAACTCTGGACTATGTTTTCCACTCCCCCAAAGTTCGTTCTACTAATGGTTATGTTGTGCAGAAACCTGTTGTTGAAAGAGCGCTGTCTGACCACATGCCAGTGGTTGTGGACTTTGCTACTCACACAGAAGAAAGCAGAAGCCTTACCCGAGCAACTCCCGAACAAAAGGCAACAGTGGTAAGATATTGATTTAGGGTATGTTCACAATTAAACATCGCACTCAGCATTCCCAAAAGTTTTTAGGGCAAGGCGCAGCTCCGCCGGAATGCTGGTTGCCTTTCGAGGAGCTGCAACGTAGCCATAGAAACTTTTGGAAATGCCCTTCGGGTGGCTCTGAATGCCGTCATTCGTGGCGTCAGGCTTGCTCAATGTAGAATAACTACGATTATCGCAAGCCTTTCTAACGCCTGACGGCATTCAGAGCCACTGAGTCGCATGTTTAATTGTGAACATACCCTTTTTACTAAAATAAAAGAGATTCCTGCATGACTGGAACCAGCAGTTTAGATACCAGCAGTGTTGAGCAATATCTGAAAAACTTACAGGATCAGATATGTGAGGCATTAAGCCGGATTGATGGTTCTGAGTTTCGAACAGATATAACAGAGCACTCGGGTGGCGGTGGTGGTCGTGCCCGGGTTCTTGAAGGTGGTTCTGTTATCGAAAAAGGTGGAGTGAATTTCTCCTCAGTCTCTGGTGTTTCCCTTCCTGCCACTGCGTCAGCACGCAGACCAGAGTTGGCCGGTCGAAGTTTTCGGGCCATGGGTGTTTCTCTGGTGATTCATCCAAAGAATCCCTATGTGCCAACATCCCACGCCAATGTCAGATTATTCGTTGCTGAAAAAGAAGGCGAAGCTCCGGTCTGGTGGTTTGGTGGTGGTTACGATTTAACTCCCTATTACGCTTTTGAAGAAGATTGCCGTCACTGGCATCAGGTGTGCAGTAATGCCTGTGAACCGTTTGGTGAAGATGTATATCCACGTTTCAAAAAATGGTGTGATGAATATTTCTATCTCAAGCACCGGCAGGAACCCCGTGGGGTTGGTGGCCTGTTCTTCGATGATTTGAATGAATGGTCTTTTGAAGACACCTTTGCCTTTATGCGCAGCGTGGGCGACAGCTATCTGGAAGCTTACCTGCCCATTATTGAAAAGCGTAAAGGTATCTCGTGGGGAGAGCGAGAGAAAAAATTCCAGAAGTATCGCCGTGGGCGGTATGTGGAGTTCAACCTTGTCTATGATAGGGGCACGATTTTTGGGCTGCAGTCTGGTGGGAGAACTGAGTCCATTCTTATGTCGATGCCGCCGGAAGTAGACTGGGATTATAACTGGCAGCCGGAACCAAACACCCCGGAAGCCGACCTGTATGAAAACTACCTGAAACCCCGGGAATGGGTTTAGTCGTAAAGGATGTAGGAGAAGTATAAGAATGAATGTAGCTGCAGATCAGTATGCGGTGATGGGAAACCCTATCGGTCACAGCAAATCACCGGCAATACATGCAATGTTTGCCGAGCAGACTGGCGAGAAACTTCGTTACGAAGCCTTGCTGGTTCCAACCGAAGAGTTTTCTGAAGCTGTTGAGCAGTTTTATAACGACAAGGGTTTAGGGCTGAACATCACTGTTCCTTTCAAGCAGGATGCCTGGAACACAGCTGAAAGAATGACTGACAGAGCTCGCCGTGCGGGAGCTGTGAACACACTCTGGAAAGATGAAACCGGCATACTCTGGGGTGATACAACCGATGGTGTTGGCTTAGTCAGGGATATCACCGTAAACCATAATATTACTATTGAGGGTAAGCGAGTTCTGGTACTGGGAGCTGGTGGTGCTGTAAGAGGTGTGCTGGAACCTATTTTGGAACAAAACCCTGCCGCCATTGTTGTCGCCAACCGTACAGTCAGCCGTGCGGAAGAACTGGTGAAGCTGTTCGGTGAACTGGGGAATGTTTCCGCATGCGGGTTCTCTGAAGCTGAAGGTCCATTTGACCTCATTATTAATGGAACATCTGCAAGCCTTCAGGGGGAATGCCCTCCTCTGCCGCAAACAGCGATTAGCGAACATACGACTGTGTACGACATGATGTACGGTGCAGAAGAAACCGTATTTAACCGTTGGGCTAGAGAACGCGGTGCTCAAACTGTTATTGATGGTTTGGGTATGCTGGTTGAACAGGCTGCGGAATCTTTTTCAATCTGGCGCAATAAAAGGCCGGATACGGCAAAGGTTATCGAAAAGCTCAGGAATGAATTGGGCTGATACATATCATATACCCGGCCCTAACAGGTGATATTATGGCCGGAGAACCTTTAAATTGTTGGGGGAGTTGAACATGGCTGGAGCACATCTCAGTTTTATTATTCTGGTTGATGCTGGCGATAACGATGTCCACAAGATTCGTGAAGCGTTACTCAACCTTGATGCCATTAAGGTTGCACATTGTCCTCTTGGTCCCACAGATCTTATCTGTTTTGGCTCTGTTGCCAGCATGGCAGAGCTGAAAGACCTGATGAGCACACAGGTTCCCAGTCTTCTGGAAGACAAGTTCAATCCCATTGAGAAAACAGAAACCCTGTTGGTGATGGATCAGTATGGTGAAGAGCTGACTGGTGAGAAGTTTTCCCGCCCGAATGGCACTGGTGCATGGATCTTTACCGACCAGAAAGTCAGCAGCCGTCATCTGACCGAAAAGCTTATTGATCACCACCCTGAAATTATCACCGCCTTTAACGTGCTTGGCTGTCACGATGGCGTCTTCTATGCTGAAGCGGAAACGCTGGACAAGCTTATGGCGGTGATTGATGAAGGGTTCCGTACCTTGCGGGGTATTGGTGCTTCCGGCAAGCCAATGAAAGCTCTGTCCCGAACAGATACCCGACTTGTTCTGATGTAAACATCCCATTCAGACAAGAATGATGACAGGGGCCAAAATGCCATATCCCAAACTTCCCGGCCCCTGCCCTCCTCTTCCCGGAGATATTCTGTTTCTCCATACCCGTGATGAGCCACGTATGGCTGCCGTTTCCCGTATTTTTTCGGGGATTCATAATTTCATCATCAATCATGTGGCACTTTGCACTGCAGAGGGTGAGCTGGTGGAAGCGGTTCCTCCCCGAGTCAGACATGTTTCCCTGGATGACTTTCTGGAAAAAGCCCACCCCGATGAGGAAGGCTCTCCCAGAGTTCTGGTTTGCCGGGTAAGAAATATGGGCACAAAACAGGTTCGGGCAGCTCTCTCGAGAGTTGAGCATTATATCGATAAGCCTTACAACGAAACCTATATGCCCTCGACAGAACATTGGTATTGCAGCTCTCTGGTTCAGGATGCCTGGTTTCATGGTAATAACGGGGAGCATGTGTTTCCTGAAACACCATTAGAGTTCCGGGACCCTGTAACAGGTCAGATAATGCCGTTCTGGAAAGAGTATTATCAAAGTCGCGGAATGGACGTGCCCCAAGGCTTGCCTGGTTCCCATCCCGCTTTAATTTCAAGATCTCCGCACCTTGCCGTTGTAGGGTGTTACGGAAATTTTCAGCAAAAATGAGTGAAGGATAACCTCATGAAAATGAGCGCAATTATTGGGCACCGTGGTGCCGCTAAAATTGCACCGGAAAATACCCTTGCTGGCATTCGCGCTGCACATGACAAAGGTGTGCAGTGGGTGGAAATGGATGTAATTCTATTAGGCGACGGTGAGCTTGTTATTCATCACGACAGGACGTTGAACCGCTGTACGGATGGGAAAGGAGAACTGTTGTCTCTGACCTTGCCTGAGGTGAGAAAGGTGGATGCAGGAGTTTTGTTCGCCTCTTCATATGGTGATCAATTCAAAGGTGAAAAAATCCCAACCCTTCGCGAAGTTTTGGATTTGATTCATAGCCTGGATATGGGGCTGAACCTTGAAATAAAGATGCACAAGCATTCTCCGGAAGAGCTGACAACCAGAGTTTTGGATCAACTGCAGGAGCACCCTCTTGTAGAAGGCGGAAAGCTGATTATTTCCAGCTTTGACCATGATGTTCTGGTTATCTGTAAAGAACAAAAACCAGAGATTCCTGTTGGCCACTTGTTTGAAGAGCTTCCTGATAACTGGTTGGAGCAGGCAAAGGAAGTGAATGCGATTACAGTTCACAGTAACCAAAAACTGCTGACGAAGTCCCAGGCAACAGAAGTGGTTAATGCGGGCTATGAACTTTATTGTTATACAGTAAACTCTGGCAAGAGAGCGGTAGAACTCATGAGCTGGGGAGTTTCTGGTGTGTTCACTGATGATCCGGAAACAATAAAAGTCGCATTGCTATAAAAAGAAGAAAAAAGTCAGGAGGGAGCGTGCATTTTCGGGGGATAAAAAGTTGTCTTTTCATACTGGTTATCTCCGCTGTGAGTCTGTTCAGCAATCATGGCTTTGCCGCTGAAAAACAATTGGCAGAAGAACTTTATAGCTCAGCCAACCTGCAGAAAAATTATGCAGGTTGGCACGGTTCCATGAGTGCAATGCTGGAGAATTATAAGAAAGCCCTCCCGGAAGACACCTTTAACAAACTTCAGCGTCGTTTCAATCTTCTTACCTCTGAGAAGCGTTACAAGCGTCGTACAGTCAGAGCTTTGCGTAATAATCTTTCCGACACTGAAGCCCGGGTTCTTTTGGAATGGTACTCTGCAGGAGGTAAAGAACTGTCCGGCCAGGAGAGACTTCTTTCAGCAGAAAGCGCACCTAAGGCTCCTTTAAATGTCTGGGTTCAGGAACAAAAGCTATCCCTAAAAAGAACTCAGCTATTATTCTCGCTAATGAAGGAAACCCATGCTGTTGATCAAGGTGCTGACTTCATTGTGCAGAGCGCGTTATCAATGGCGGAACTTGTTTCCCAGAATATGCCAGAAGAACAAAAGCTTGATACTGAGTTGATACGCGAGCGTTTAACCAAGCAGCGCCCGGCTATTTATCAGGAGCTACAAAGGGTATCTCTAGCACGCTTTGCTTGGACCTATCAGGATATTCCGGATGACCTGCTGGAAGATTATCTTACTTTTGCCAGAACAACAGATGCCCAACTCTGGTTTGAAGTTGTAAATAAGGCTCAGGCCAATATGTTACTGACAGGTAATAACTAACCTTCCTTTCAGAGCCCCTCACTCCCACCTCGTGAAAATAACTTAAACGCCGTCTATTTTGTCTGCACGATAAATAGGGGGGAGTAATGACTGCGAGGACCGTCTCGAAAGCTGCGTCAGTAATCTTTGGGCTTATTTTCTTTTGTATACCTTTCTCCGTTAAAGCTCACAGCCATTCTGAAATATCTATACCGGCAGGAATGGAGCAGCGCTTCCTTAAGAATAATCAAACAAAAGGGGCTTGGCACAGGCAAAATGAGATTCAACATGCGTTAGTAGCCAGCAGTATTATTTTCAGTAGTTATGTCATCAGTAAATCTTTTCTTTCCAAGGTTCCGGCCGCAAACCTGCTGGTTGGAGCAGGGTCTGTGATGGACTGCTTCCTCTCTCCTACCTGGAAAGATTTCCTGTTTCGACAGGTGGTAAGAGCCCCTTATGGGGTGTATCGGTCATTCATTAGCAATCGCGATCCATACGCATACACTTGGCTCGATAGCCTTATGACAGAAAGCCCAACTCTGCTTACAGGAGCCTGGGAGTTTTGGTTACAAATGAATAGTTCATTGCCTTATGGAAGCCGGACCATTCATAGGGACGATGCGTATGAATTGGTCTTCCACCATAAAGAAAAGCCATTCTTTTCGATTGATATAAAAAGAGTTGATAGTTCCCTTTGTTCAGATTCCCATGACAATAAGACCGGGCTAGAGGGAGTGTTGCATCAGCTGGCGTGCTCTGCTCTCAGAAAAAATATAAACACTCTCACGCTGGCTCCAAACTCTACAGAGAAAGAAATACAGGTATGTAAGAAGAGCCAGGCTGAAATGGTATGTCAGAGCGTTCTGGTTTTATCTGACTCTTCATTAAAGGAATCGCCTTGGCTGACAGATATTTTTTCCAAACCTTTAACCAGAGATGCAAGGGCGTACGCTTTTTCTCCTCTCTCCCAATGCATCATGAATGCTATGAGCGCACTCATAGAAAACGCAGATCAAAACGAGCTGGAAGATGTTTATTGCGAGGATATGCCTGTATCAGTGATCAATGGCACTTATATGCAGGCTATTAGCTTGGGGGAGCAAAACTATTTGCTTGCCGACCATACAGACTCTCAAAATCTGACATTACCAGAAATATGGCTTGGGAGTGGTTTTGCGTCTTCAACCGGGCTTATGGCTTTGGAAAAGAAACGGATACCCGGGCCTGAGTATGGGGTTTGGAGAGTCGTGACAGCGGCGCGTTCTATTTTCTACCACACCCTTTTGAATAATGTTTTTAGTTGGTGGGAAAGTGAGCAAGTCAGAAGCCTGCAGAAAAAACACTACGAAGGGCCAATAAATGGATTCTCTGTAACTGAAAACAGGGTTAATGAGCTTTCTGACATAGTTATCAGGGAGGATGTGAAAAACATAGCCAGTATAAAGGGCATGGTGTTTGTTATCACCGGGAGCAGTGGCAGAGGTCAATTACTCAATTATCTGGCCAATGAAAAACTGGTAGATGATGTTGGTGGAGGAATTGGGCGTGAGAATTTAGTTAATGCTGTCAGCCTGTCCAACGGAAGTTACCTTGTAGAAATGAAGCCTTTTAACTCGTCACTCTATGTCAATAACGATCAGCGGGCCCTTCTTGAATGGCTTCAACGTGCGTGGTTAAGGAGAGCTGATCGCATATTTATTACTCAGAATGTAGATCATTTTGCTACTGGGATTTATGAGTGGATCGTCTCCTCTCTGGGAGCTGATGACCATAACGTTCAGTATGGCTTAAGAACCATCATTAACCCTCGTACCTCATTTTGGACCGACGAGTTTCTCTTAAGTGTTGCGTCTGACATAAGTAAAACCATGGATGATAAATATGCTTTCAGGATGCACCGGGTAGGGGTATTTAGAGAGAGTCTAATTCCTGGTTGGATGAACCAGCTACAGGGGTTTCTATTTACAGATGATTCTGACCAGCGCCAGTGGCCAGGCCTTGATACCTGCTACCAGAGACCGTATTAGAAATGAAAATAGCTTAAACGCCGTCTACTTTGTCTAAGGAAAAGTAGGGGGCGAAATGTCTAAGAGTGCTGTAACAAAAGTACTGGTGGGGGGCTTTGTTTTTGTATTTTTCTGGTCTGCAGTTTTATCCCATGCTGAGGAGATAGTAGATATTCCTGTTCCAAAGGGAATGGAAAAACGCCTATTTGGAGGATATCAAACAAGAACCTCCTGGCATGTAACCAATGAAGCAAAGCATGCTTTGATGGCCAGCAGCGCCATTCTTTGCACTCATTTATTCAGTAGATTTGTCTTTTCAAGGGTTCCAGCAAGAGAGCTGATGATTGGAGCGGGCTTTACACTTGATTATGCCACCTCCCGCACATGGAGCGATCTTCTATTACGCCAAATAGTCAGGCTTCCTTACGGCATTTATCGCTTTTCCCAAGGGAACACCAGCCCTTACTCCTGGCTTGACTCTCTTATGATGGAAAGCCCCACTTTGATCTCGGGAGCCTGGGAGATCTTTTTACAAACCAGATCTTTATTACCTTACGGAACTCGCTCCATAAATACCGGTGAAAGTGGATATGAGTTGGTTTACCACAATACAGAAAAACCATTTTTATCGGTAAATATAAATAACCCAAAAGAATCAATATGTGCGGAATTTAATGGGGCGTTAGGCCTTAGCGAGAAGCTTTTACAGCTATCGTGCGAGGCTTCCAAACACGATACTAGCGTATTAACACTAACACCAAAGCCTGGAAGTAGTGAGCTAGAAGCCTGCAAAGAAAGTCGCACAGATGTTATTTGTAAGAACATCCGAGTGAGCCAACTTCAGGATGGCGTGCTATCAGACCAGCTACCACCATGGCTGACAGATGTTTTTTCCAGATCTTTTGTCGGAGATTCCAAGAGTTCCTTCCTTTCGCCATTATCAATGTGTGTTATTGATGTTTTGGCAGAGCTTGTTGAAAACAATGGCCAACATTACCCCCACGATATTGATTGTGATGACATGCTAGTACCTTTGATCAATGGTAAGGCAATGCAGTTGGCTTATCTGGGAGAAGGTAATTATCTGCTGGCTGATCACACCGACACTCAAAGCTTAAGCTTGCCGGAAATATGGTTAGGAAATAGCTCGATTACAACAGAAGGAGCTCTGCGGGGAGGGCTGAGCTCTCTGGAACAGCAAAGAAAACCTGGGCCGGAATACGGAGCCTGGAGAGCACTCACGGCTGCCCGTTCAATCATTTATCACAACCTGTTGAGCAAGGTCTTTAGCTGGTGGCAGAAGCAGCAATCTGAGAAAGAGTACAAAGATATAGTTAATCTTAAGGTCACTGAAGATGGATTGAAAAACTTGGAGAGAAAGAGTGTTCAAGTGGATGTTCAAAGAATTGCAAATCTGAAGGGGCGTGTTATTGCCATCACAGGCTCTGATGGAAAAAGCCATCTGCTCAACTATTTTGCTGATGGTAATAGAGTTGAAGAAGTTTTTGGGGCTGCATATAGCGGCAATGTTATCGAGCCAGTTCGTTTAGATAACGGGAATATTCTTGTAGAAATACAACCTCCATCAGTGATCGAAGAAGATTTTAATAAGGTAGATCTGGGTGGACTGCAAAACGCCTGGCTGAAACGAGCTGATCATATTGTGGTAACTCACGACACCAGTTACACAGCAAGAAAAGGAGTTTACCGATGGCTTGCTTCGAGCTTAGGCAAGGATGTTGTTGGTGAGCCGGGGAAACTGAAAGTCGTTATTAACTCTCATAAAACAACTATGAGCGATAACCTGCTTAAAATTCTTCCGGGAACCGTTAAAGATAATACTGAGAAAGACTTTGGTTTTACTGATGTGGCGGTGGCCGTATTTAAGGACAGCCTATTGCCTCAGTGGGTGAAAGATCTAAAAAGCAGCATATTAGCAACAAAATAGAACTGCTGGCGGCCTTGTTTAAAGGCCGCCAGCATTACCGGCACTTTTAAAAAAGTGATCGGTTAACAAATGGCTTGGACTCTTTATCCTTGCCGGCCAAACCATTCTTCATAGCAATGCTCTGGTTCTTTCTGCCCAGCAAACGCATTTGCACAAGTCTTTCCCAAAGCAATGAGCGACGAGGGCCTGCTTTCCAGGTTTTTCTAAACAGAAATTTGGTTGCGGCAATCTGGTCTGGAGATTTTTCACAGATAACATTAGCCAGCTCTTCAGCCTTGCTCATTGGGTCATCACTGAGCTTGCTAATCAGGCCATACTCAAAACCTTCCTGACCTGAGAAAACCCGGCCAGTCATAGTCAGTTCCTGAGCAATATCGTAGCGAGTCAGTGTTGTCAGTGTTGCAGTAGCGCTCATATCCGGAATAAGCCCCCACTTCACTTCCATCACAGACCATTTGGAATCAGGGGTAGCAATGCGGTAATCCGTTCCCAGAGCAATCTGCAAACCACCACCAAAACAGTTGCCTTTTACAACACTGATAACGGGTACAGGGAGTGTTTTCCAGATATATGCTACACGCTGGAAAGCATTGGCAGACGTCCACGGCAGTTTAAGGAACAGCTTGGGAACCATCATTGGGTTCTTGCTGAGAGCTTTGAAGTCGAGACCTGCACAGAAAGATTCACCTTCACCGAAGAGAATAACTGCACGGATGTTTTTGTCTTTGCGGATGCGCTTTGCTGTACCGATTAAGTCACGAAACAGCTGTTCATCAAGACCGTTATGCTTTTCCGGACGATTCAGGGATACGTAAGCAATATGTTCTTTAACCTGAAAAAGGACTCGCTGCTCAGACATCTCGGTGCCTCTTTATCATTATTTGTTGCGCATAATTCCACAGATTAGCCAGTGATTTCTACACAATTTCGAAGAAGATACCGTATTTTCGAGAATGAAAACCTTTAGAAGTGAATACAAACAAACATAAATATTTATTTTTCGCACAAAATGTGTACCATTTTGCCGCCAAACACACAAAAACATACAAATATAAGAAGTAAATGTATGAAAAACACACAAAAAATAATGGCTGCATTGGCTCTTTCTTCTGCTGTTTTTGCGGGTAACGCGGCGGCAGAAAAGCAGTGGGGATTTTCTAATGTCAGCCTCAACTATCTGGACTGGTCTAAGCGCACAACGGACCATACAGCAAGTGGAGCACACAAAAAGGATTTCTTCTTCCTTGAAGTTGAAGGTGGTGCAGGTTACGACTGGGGTGAGGTTTATGGGTTCTTTGATCTTGAAAACCCAACAAAAAGTAAGAGCAATGCCGATAACCGTAAGCTGCGTATAGCGACAAAAGGTACGATCCGCTACTACTTGGGGGATACTGGCTTCAACCTGTACGGTCATCTGTATCGTTTCCAGGAAGAAGGTTTTAAAGAAGAAGATCGTGTTGTTGGTTTCGGTTACAACTACTTTGATCCTGAAACCGGATTCTGGTTCAAACCTTTCCTTGGTGCCCACTACGTAAACCAGACCTTCTTTAAAAAGTGGAATGGTTATATGGCTGGCTGGGTTCTTGGGTATGACTTTAAAGTTGCCGGGCAGAACTTTGCTGTGACTAACTGGCATGAGTATGAATTTGATCGTAAAAAAGAATACTCTCCTGAGACCAGCAGCCAGAACGGCGCGGTTTCTCTTTGGTGGAATGCAACCAAAGAAATTACAGCTGGTGTTCAGTACCGTTATGCAGACCATAAGCTAGGTTCTACCACCTACCAGAACGCAATGATCTACACCTTGAAGTACAACTTCTAAAGATTTTGCAAATCAAAAAGCCGGCATGCAGCCGGCTTTTTTGTACACAGAAAATAATAAGTGTCTAGCTCTCCACTGCGGTTATAGAACAAAAAGATACATAGATTGTTGGATAAATAAGCAGTAATTGACGCGGGGCAACTTTTTCGAACAAGGGGTGAATTACTCTCACCCTCCCTCTTTGAGGGCACACACACAAAGAAGAAGTTGTACCATGAAAAAAACACACACAATTGCAGCGTCACTGGCGCTGACAGCTGCCTGCATGGCAGGGACTGCTAATGCAGGCAGCATCACTGAACCTCTGTGGAGCTTCGCAGACGTCAGCGTGAACTTTCTGGACTGGTCTAAAGGAACTGAACAACGCACTGGCGGTTTCAAGGAAGACTTTTACTTCCTCGAAGTAGAAGGTGGTGTTGGTTACGATTGGGGTGAATTCTACGGTTTTTATGACTTGGAAAACCCCGGTAAAGATCGCGAAGATGAAGATGGTAATGAAAAGCGTATAGCGACCAAAGGCACTTTCCATTACTACCTCGGCGACACAAATTTCTCTCTGTATTCACAGGTTTATCACTTCAACTCTAAAGGCTTCTATGAAACCAACAGTGTTGTTGGTTTAGGCTATCGCTATTCAAACGACTCTGGTTTGTGGATCAAGCCCTGGATTGGCGGTCACTATGTAGACAGTGATGCCGGTTACAACGGTAAGAATGGCGTAATGGCTGGCTGGGTACTGGGCTACAGCTTCAAAGCTATGGACCAGGATTTCATGATCACCAACTGGCACGAAATGGAATTTATGCGTGCAGATGAGTACAAAGATGTAAACGGCAGTTTTGGTATCAACGGTGCAGCTGCTCTGTGGTGGAACGCTACCAAGCATATCAGTGCAGGTATTCAGTACCGTTATGCCAGCGAGAAGCTGGGCCTTGATGGCTACAACAATGCGATGATCTACACCCTGAAGTATAACTTCTAACTGCCCCCAATTGTGTAGATAAAAGAAACCCGGCTTTGATGCCGGGTTTCTTGTAAGAGCTGCTCGAAATTACTTGCGAACAATGCCGGCAGGTTCGAACTCAGAGACTTTCAGTGGAGAGTGGTTCTCTACGAACTCACGCAGAACGTCAGCATCCAGGAAGCCTGTGTCTACATATCCAGCTTTGTCGTTCAGCTTAGGATACTTGTCACCACCACTGGCAGAGAAGCTCAGGATAGCCATCTTGTAAGTCTTTTCGTAATTGATAGCTTCGCCACCAATCTTCACATCACTTACGTTGTCGCCATCAATAACCATCTCAATACCGGAGAAGTGTGCAAACGCACCGGAGTTTGTTGGCTTGGTTGCAACTACTTTCAGGTAATCCATCACTTCAGCACCGTTCATTTCCACAGTGCTCAGAGTGTTACCAAAAGGCAGGACAGTCAGAACATCTTTGTAAGTGATCTCGCCTTCATCGATGCTGGCACGAATACCGCCACCATTCATGGTGGCGAAATCAGCGCCGGATTTTTCCATAAAGGCTTGAGATAGCAGAGTACCCAGATTGGTTGGCTGGAAACGTACTTCTTTACGCTCGCCCATCAGACGCTCATCAACAGAACCAACCTTTGCTTCAACCAGCTTGGCGCCTTTCTCCTGGTAAGGAGTCAGCAGAGCCAGCATGTCTGGGTCCTGGGGAATCTTAATCTTGGCATTCTTTGGGTTAACCGGAATCAGCTCATAGCTAACCAGCTTCAGGTCGCCATTCTTGAATTCAAAATCGGCACGGCCCACATACTTGCCCCACTCGTGAGCCTGTACAACGTAAGTTCCGTTCTGCTGGTCTGGTTCAAACAGGGGATCTTGGGAATGACCACCAACAATCAGGTCAATGCCATCAACGCTACGTGCCAGAGTTACATCACCTGGAGCATTCACACCGTAATCACCATTCTGGTAATGACCCATGTGAGTGGTGGCGATGATAATGTCGGCTTTCTTTTCCAGCTCAGGAACCAGCTTGGAAGCCACTTCGACCGGAGATTTAAACTCCAGGCCAGCAACGCTTTCAGGGCTGGTTTGCTTAGGGGTGTCGGTTGTGGTCATACCCATAACCGCAATGCGCAGGCCATTGAAGTTGAAGGTAGTGTAAGGGTTGAACAGCGGCTTGCCGGTCTTCTCATCAATGATGTTGGCAGACAGGAATGGGAAGCTTGCCAGCTCTTCCTGCATCTTCAGGATTTCGCGGGGATTATCAAACTCATGGTTGCCCACAGCCATGGCATCGTAGCCCAGCATGTTCATGCCTTTGAAATCAGGCACTGCATCCTGCAGATCAGACTCAGGTACTCCGGTATTAATGTCGCCGCCGGAGAGTAACAGAACGTTACCACCTTCAGCTTCTACTTCGCTGCGAATCTGCTTAACCAGAGTCATACGGGCAGACATTCCCCAGCGACCCTTACGATCCTGCCAGAAGCGGCCGTGATGGTCGTTAGTGTGCAGAACAGTCAGTTTGTAGGTTTTGTCCTTCTCGTAAGTCGCTTCAGGTTGTTGCTGAAGGAATGAGCAGGCGCTGACGGAAAGCGCAAGGGCGGTGGCCGTGAACAGCTTCAGCCCACGATGCATGGATCGCATGATGGCATCCTTGAGGTGTTATTCATTCTTGAAAGCTGCCCAACAGCTTGTTGGGCAGCAGAACAAAGTAGCAGAGTCAGGGAGGAATCCCCCTGACAGGGGTCATGAATTTTGTTTAGAACTTGTAATCGAGGTAAACGCGCAGCTGGTTCTCGTCGGTTTCAGCTTTGGAGGCCGCGCCACCCTTGGTTGCGTAAACCAGGTCATCCTGATTGTAGATAGCGTAACGAATGCGGGTGCTCAGACCTTTAACGCTCTGGAACTTGTACTTCACGTCAATGCCGTGCTCTGTTTCAGAAGCGCTGCCACCCTGGGCCAGATCGATACCAGAACCGTAACGGAACTTGTAATCAACGGTCAGGCCAGGAATGCCCATGTCAGCGAAGTCGTAACCTGCTCCCAGAGCAATAACCTTTTCGCCGTCGTAGTAGAACTCTTCGATCAGGCCGGAGTTGGTCCAGGTATTCCAGGCACCATAGGAGTACTTACCAAAGTCATAGTAATGACGGCCAGTGTATTCACGACCACCGTAAGAGTAAGAGTCAGCTTTGGTGTAACCAAGACCTGCACGAACATAAGCTGCACCCATGCCGTACTTCACATTGAAGTCGTAAGTCTGTGCTTTGTCACCGAAGCCGGAGTCGCTGGAGCCATAACCGCCCTGACCGGTCCACAGTTTGCCGTCTTCTTCGGATACTCGGTAGTTACCTTCAACAGTCAGCTTGTCACCGTTGGATAATTTGTAGCCCTTCTTGGCAATGAACTGGTGGCTTTCTACAAAGTCTTTGGCAAAGCCGTTCATGTATTTCAGGCTCAGGCCGTTGTCGAACTTGTAGCTGGCTTCCATACCCAGGATATTGTCGATACGTTCGCCTTCGCTGTTTTCAATCCACTTCATGTCTGGAGTATCACGAGGCAGAACAGCATTTACCCAGGCAACACCAACATTCAAACCGTTGAAGTTGAAGTCAGTATCAATACCCTGCCAGGAGCTTGGGATAGAGCGGGAGCCAGAGCCGGAAATCAGGCCGGTGTAAATACGGGTGCGACCTGCTTTAAAAGAAGCGCCCATATCCTTAGAACCGAACTTACCTTTCAGGTAAGCCTGACCCAGTTTGCCAAAACCATCTTTGTCGCCGTAAGTCAGCAGGTTTTTTGGATCATCGGTGTTTCCATCGTTAATGGCCATCGCGCCATAGTAGGAAGCATCAAAACCGAACATGTCGTAAGCCCAGCCAGACTTAACAGTGATATCAGCACTGGCAGTCCATGCGCCTGCATCGGTGCCACCGTCTTTCTTGTCTGCATCAATGTAAACAGTGCGCAGCTTCCCACTAACAGTGGCATCTTCATAAAGGTTGCTGAAATTTGCCTGAGCGGCAGAAGAAGCAGCAATAGCAGTGGCTATAGCCAGAGGAAGGGCGTTCTTGCGGAACATGGAAAACTCCAAGGGCATGTGTGTTTTATTGTGTTTTCTGCCCGCTGACAAATCAGCTTGTCCCCCAAGCTATTGATGTTAATTCGGACAGAATAGGGTTCAGTAGTCTGTATGAATGTGTGTGTATACGAACAATTCTGAACCGCGAGGATACTATTCTTATTTTCGATGTTTATCAGCAGGTAATTTGGATGATTTTCCATATTTTTGGTGAATTATTGACCTGCAGCATAAAATTTATACAGAGTTAATTCGTGTGTTGAATGGGGGTATTCGTTAATGGAATGCTGCAGGCAGAAATTAATGAGGTGTTACAGAATTGTCATAATGGGGGGATAACCTCACTTGCCTGCTATCACCGAGGTGGCATTCATATTGCGTTTCAATCAACTGAAGGCGCCTTCTTAAGATAGCAGTGACAAGCTTGTAGCAGTTGTGCGATATTCGCCCTTCAACGCATAAAAGCAGTGCGTGAAAGAATAATAAACACAACACAAAAACAACAAACACGGGGAGTGGTATCTCTAATGAAATCCTGGAAGCTTCTGACTGCCAGCGTTCTTGGTCTGGCTGTTATGACTGGTTCTGCCAGTGCATCAACTCTTGAAACCGTTAAAGAGCGTGGCAAGTTGCTGTGTGGTTCTAACGGTAAAACTGCAGGTTTCTCTGCTCCTGACGCACAGGGCAAGATGGCTGGTTTTGATGTTGATTTCTGTCGTGCAATTTCTGCGGCAATCTTCAACGATCCAGACAAGGTTGAATATGTTCCCCTGACTTCCAAGCAGCGTCTGACCGCCCTGCAGTCTGGCGAAATTGACGTTCTCAGTCGTACAACTACCTGGACTATGAGCCGTGACGCAGGTATGGGCCTGAGCTTTGCCGCGACCACTATTTATGATGGTCAGGGCTTTATGGTGCATAAAGATCTGGGTGTAACCAGCGCAACTCAACTGGATGGTGCGGCGGTTTGTACTCGTACCGGTACAACTACTGAACTGAACATGGCTGACTTCTTCAACAAGCATAAGATGGACTACAAGCCTGTTGTGTTTGAAGACCGTTCCGAAGAGCGTTCCGCTTTCTTCAGTGGTCGTTGCGATGTTATGACTGCTGACCGTATTGCTATGGCTGGTATTCGTGCCAACGCTCCAGGCAACCCTGCTGATTATGTGATCCTTCCTGAAGTTATCTCCAAAGAACCTCTGGCTCTGGCCGTACGTTCTGACGATGCTCAGTGGTTCTCTTTGGTGCGCTGGGTAGCTAATGCACTGATCAACGCTGAAGAAATGGGCATCACTGCTTCCAACGTTGAAAAAATGAAGAAGAGTGAAGATCCTGCTATTCAGCGTCTTCTGGGTGAAAACGGCAATCTGGGTGAGCGCATTGGTCTGAGCAATGACTGGGCTGCCCGCGCTATCTCTTCTGTTGGTAACTACAGCGAAATCTTCGAGCGTCATGTTGGCCCTGAGAGTCCGCTGAAGATTGAGCGTGGTATCAACGCTCTGTGGAATCAGGGTGGCATTCTTTACGCAGCACCTATTCGTTAAGAGAAAAACTTAAAGGGTTCTTCTCTTATCTGAAGGTCTGAAAGGCAGGTGAGTTAGGCGTTTGAGATAAATGCTGGTTCACCTGCCTTTTTGACAGAAGTCTCGACGACAGGTTCTGCCTATGATGAATAATACTCTTGCCGGAGCGCCTGCAGTTCGGTTCTGGAATGATCCGGTTTTTCGCTCCCTGCTGATACAGACAACCACATTCGTTGTTATTGCCTGTGTCGCTTATTACCTGGTTTCTAATCTTGTTATTAACCTGAACGCCCGCAACATCCCCATTGGGTTGGATTTTCTTAGCCAGCGTGCCGGGTTTGATATTGGTGATTCCGCTATTGCTTACACCTCCCATGACTCTTATGGGCGGGCTTTTATTGTTGGTATCGTTAACACCCTTCGGGTCAGTTTGATTGCTATCGCATTAGCTTCGATTATTGGAGTTGTTGTTGGTGTTGCCCGACTCTCACAAAACTGGCTGGTTAAAAACCTGACCCGTGGCTATGTGGAGTACATGCGTAATGTTCCTCTGCTGCTCCAACTGTTTTTCTGGTATGCACTGCTGACTCACGCATTGCCGGGAGCCAGACAGGCTTTAAATCCGGTGCCTGGGGTTTTCTTAAGTAATCGTGGTTTGTTTCTGCCAACACTGGAAGCCAATACCGACTTTTATTATTTGCTGGCTGGTTTGGTTGTTGGTTTTGTTTTGGCAATTGTTTGGGCCAGACGAGCAAAAGCCATTCAAAAAAATAGCGGTCAACAATTACCCGTTCTACTGCCATTTCTCGGTTTGTTAGCCGCTGGTGGTGTTGTGGGATGGTTGTTGGGCCCTCAAAACATTATTCCAGATGTTCCCGCTCTCAAAGGGTTTAACTTTAAAGGTGGTATAGAAGTCACAACAGAGTTTCTCTGCCTGTTGGTTGGGCTCGTGACTTACACCAGTGCCTTTATTGCTGAGAATGTTCGCAGTGGAATTCTGGCAGTAAACAAAGGTCAGCAGGAAGCTGCAAGCTCTCTGGGGCTTTCTCCCACTAAAAGCCAGCGACTGGTCATTTTGCCTCAGGCTTTGCGGGTGATTATTCCTCCCACAACCAGCCAGTATATGAACGTCATCAAAAACAGTTCTCTGGGTGTTGCGGTTGGTTATCCGGATCTGGTGTCTGTTGGTGGTACAGCTCTGAACCAGACTGGCCAGGCGGTGGAATGTATCAGCCTGATTATGTTGGTTTATCTGTTTACCAGCTTAACAACGTCTTTGCTTATGAACTGGTACAACGCCCGTGTGGCGCTGGCTGAACGGTAACGGGAGATAATAAATATGGCGATTATTAATGCTAATCCCCTGCCCTCCCGTCCGGCACCGGTCAGGCAGAGCGGGTTATTGTTCTGGCTAAAACAGAATCTGTTCAGCAGTCCTTTTAATACAGTGCTGACTGCGCTGTGTCTGTATGTGCTCTGGCAAACTTTGCCCGGGTTGGTGAACTGGTTCTTTATTAATGCAACCTGGGGAATCTTTGGTCCGGAAGGTAATGCTACTGAAATCACCAACCAGACCGTTGCAGCCTGTAAAGAGGCTGGTGGGGCCTGTTGGTCTCTGATTTCTGTTAAGTACAAGTTCATGTTGTTTGGCTTTTACCCTCAGGAAGAACAGTGGCGACCAATTGTCGTTTGCTTCGTGCTGGTAGCCATGATGATGGCAACAGGTGTGCGTGCTTTCTGGAAGGCTTGGTTTCTGGGTGCATGGCTCGCAGTGGTTGCGCTCAGTTTTGTGCTTATGGGTGGCGGTTTATTTGGGCTTGAAGAGGTTCCAACCAGCAAGTGGGGTGGTTTGCCTCTGACTCTCGGGTTGGCTGTGTTCTCGGTATTCTTTGCTTTGCCGCTGGGTATTGTTCTGGCTTTGGGGCGTCGCTCCCAGATGAACTTTATCCGTACGGTATGTGTGAGTTACATCGAACTGGTACGTGCGGTTCCTCTAATCAGTATTTTGTTTATGGCTTCTTTCCTGCTGCCATTGTTTATGCCGGAAGAATTAACCATTAATAAACTGCTTCGTGCCCAGATTGGCATCATCCTGTTCGGTTCTGCCTACATGGCTGAGGTGATACGTGGTGGTCTTCAGGCTATTCCCAAAGGGCAATATGAAGCAGCAGATGCGATGGGGCTATCTTATTGGCAGGCAACACGGATGATCATTTTGCCTCAGGCTTTGAAGATATCGATTCCACCTCTGGTTGGAACAATTATCGGCCTGTTCAAAGACAGTTCTCTGGTTGTGATCATTGGCCTGTTCGATGTGCTGAATACTGTGCGTGTGTCGTTCAGTGCCGACCCCCAATGGACGCCTTTCTACATGGAAGCTTACTTTGTTGGTGCAGCAGTGTTCTTTATATTCTGCTTTGGGATGTCCCATTACAGTCAATGGCTGGAGAGGCAGTTAGATACCGGACACAAAAATTAAGAAGCTAAAAATCAGCCGCTTGGAAACAACCGGCTGATTTTTTAAGGAGTGCTTATGCAGCTGGAAACATGGCTGGTGTTTTTCATCGCTTATCTGTCTATTACCTTTTCCCCGGGCCCTAATGTTCTTGCCGTTTTGAGCCATGCAACCAAGTATGGTTTTTCCAGCATTTTTACAACAATATCAGCCAATCTGTTTTGTCAGCTTTTGATCGTTGTAGCTGTAAGCTTGGGCATAGGCGCACTGTTAACTGTCGACTCCATGGCTTATCAAATCATTAAGTATGCAGGAGCTTTGTATCTGGTGTTTCTGGGAATGAAAGGGCTGTACACAACCTTTCACAGGAAAGAACAACAACTGGATGCAGTAAATAAGCTGCAACAAACTCCACCGTATTGGGAACGCTTTCGTGAAGGGTTTCTAATTTCTGCCAGCAACCCTAAAACAGTTCTCTTTCTGGCAGCCTTTCTCCCCCAGTTTCTGGATCATTCAGAGGCGCTTTATGAACAGTTCTTCGTTATGTATATAACCATTGCTGGAGTTGTAACAATCATACATAGCATTTACGCCCTGATAGCAGTGAAATTACAACGGCAGATAGCAAATAGAGGGGCTTCGCAGGGAATGTCAGCAATATCCAGTATGATCTTTATCGTATTGGGGATTGTGATGGCGCAAAGGTAACTCGTTCTTTTCTACAGTTTTACAACCCTAAAAAAACCTTGTCTTCTATGGTTTAACACAAACGACGCCAGTTGTTCATGGGCGCAGAATTTAACCTTTTCAAAAAAGAGAAGCACCTTTGTGTTTTTGCTGTTTTTCACTATCGCGAGTGTTTATAGGATGCACAAGCCTAAAATCAGAAAAATGTAGTACAGATTATGATGTTTCGCCTCAAGTGTCTCTCGCTAGCTCTTTTCGCTTTGTCTCTTGGAGGGTGTGTTGTTATTGATGATGGCCCGTATGACGTGGTTTACGAAGATGTTATCTATGAAGACATCGTTGTAGAAGATGTGATTGTGGAGGATGTCATTGTTGAAGAAGTCATCATTTACGAATAAAGCCAAGATTAACAACAAATAGTATTCTTTCCCTCTCAAGGTGTAGTACATGCGAGCAACTTTCTTATTTTTTGTACTTTCAATCTTTAGCTCTTCAAGCTTTGCCCTTTTGTCCTGTGACAGGCTGGATAGATCTGTAAACCTCATTGATTACTATGCAGATGAAGTGTATGTCGACAATCGTATTGAAGACACGTCCATTCTTGATAATGAACTTAATGATCTGGTCTCAGAAATTGAATATATTGCCAGTCAGGAAGGAGATTCTGCCCTCAAAGTCTGGGCAAAAGATTTAGCCGGATTTTGGGTAAATTTAAACTGGACTCAGTTTCGTCTAACAGCGGACAAGATTGCCGACCGGATGGATTACTTTTACCGCCGTGATTGCATCTAACAGCGGATGCTTTCCCCCTGTCAAAAGAGTAATCCTTTTTCTTTTGACAAGGGTGATTACATGATCATCACCATTGGTGATAGAAGCGCTGTTTATCCGGGTAAGGGAACACATCCAGATAATCACCGTTAGCCACTCTCTTTTGAATATCCTGCCAGTACTCCGCATCCAGCAAATCTGGGTGCAGTTGCTGCAGTAGCTTTCTGGCATTGGGCAGCGTTGTTACAAAGGTTGCCAGTTCTTCTGGGAACACATCATTGGGAGCTACGGAATACCAGGGTTCTGCCGCCATCTCATCTTCATAACATCTGGGTGGTGGAATCTTCCTGAAGTTCATTTCGGTCATGTACTGAACTTCATCGTAGTCGTAAAACACCACCCGTCTATTATTGGTTACGCCAAAGTTTTTCAGCAGCATGTCGCCGGGGAAGATGTTTACGCCAATCATCTCTTTAAGAGCATGGCCGTATTCATCAATGGCTTCTTCCGTTTCTTCCGGATTAGCTTTATCAAGATAGATATTTAAAGGCGTCATGCGACGTTCAATATACAGATGCTTGATAACAACGGTATCGCCTTCGATGGAGAATGAACCGGGAATGGTTTCCTGAAACTGTGCGATAAGCTCTTCAGGGAAACGGTGTTTGGGTAGAACAACATCTTTGTATTCATGGGTATCAGCCATACGGCCAATACGATCATGTTGTTTCACCAACTGGTAACGCTCGAGTACCGTATCCCGGCCGAAGTTTTTGCTGGGAGCAAACTTGTCCTTAATCACTTTGAACACATACGGGAATGAAGGAAGCGTAAACACTTCCATCACCATGCCCTTCACGCCGGGAGCAATAATGAATTGATCATCAGAAGCTTTCAGGTGGTGAAGAAGTTCTCGGTAAAACTCAGTTTTGCCGTGTTTATGGAAACCAACGGCGCTGTAAAGTTCAGCAAGAGTTTTATTGGGGAGAAGAGTTTTCAAAAATCGAACTAGTGCAGATGGCGCACGGGTTTCCACCATAAAATACGCGCGGGCAAAGCCAAACAATATGGAAAGCTGGCGTGGATCTGTCAGCAGCGCATCAATAAATAAGCCGCCTTTCGGATGGTGAAGCACCGGAATAATAAACGGCTGGATACCCGTTCGGGAAACCACTCGGCCAATAATATAAGCCGACTTGTTGCGGAAAAATGGCGACTTGAGAATATCGAACCGCATACGGTAAGGCTGGTGGTGAGTCAGTGGAGCCTGATCAAAAAAGGCTTTCTGCAGAAGAGCAATGTCACGCTCAAGATCAACAAACTCAGCGTTTAAGCGAAAGTCTTTGATGATTGTCTTAACGGTTTCGCCAATACCGTCATCGTTAAACTCAACGGGGAAATAGCTTCTGTATTCCGTGTCTACAGGAACCGGGATACGATCCTGCAGCGTGGTTTCCACAAAGATAAACTGGTTGTTGTAATACTGGCGGTGAACAAGGTTGCAGAATACCGAGTTATAAAAAGTTTCAGCCAGCTCAGCCTGAGGGTGGAAAAGCAGAAATCTTTTATAGTGCTGTTTAACCTCATTCCATAGGGTAGCGTCGTGCCTGCTCTCGCCCAGTAACTCACTGACTTCGTTAACGGATTCGCGCACCCGTAAGTCGTAGTAGGAAATCCTGTCTGCCGCAGATTGGCTGATGGCAGGCCAGTTCTGGCTGATGTAGTGATCTTTTATCGAGGCTGTGATGTCTTGGAACAGCTGATAATGACGACGAAAGCCGTTCAAAATCACCTTGGCTACTTTCTTTGGGTTCTTCATTGCATGACCCTTATTGTTCTAACAGCCTGACACTATAAATCACCATACAGGCCGTGATGGCAGTTGGGTGGATTTTCCCCTACAGAGGCACCAAATAACAGCCCTGTGGTAGGATTAACAAAATAACTCCACAACAAAGGTGGCCTGCTTATGGTGACCAAGAGCACCCTCCAGAAAGCAGTGGAGCAAAACCTTCTTCAGCCTGAACAGGTTGAACCTCTTTATCGTTTTCTCAAACGACAGCCGGGTCCCCGCTTCGATTTCACCCATGTGCTCTATTACTTTGGTGGCCTTGTTGCCATTGGTGCGCTTACGTTGTTTATGACTTTGGGGTGGGAAGAGTTTGGCGGCGTGGGAATTCTTACCATTTCCTGTGTTTATGTCCTGTTGGGTTTGTTTATAACAACAGCGTTTCAGCGAGTAGGAAGAGAGATTCCTGCAGGCATTTGCGCAGCATTTGTAATTGCCATAACCCCTCTGGCTGTTTACGGATTTCAGCAAACCATGGGCTGGTGGCCAGATGATTCTGTTTATCGGGAATATCATCGTTACATCAAGTTCTTATGGATCTATATGGAACTTGCGACCTTGCTGGTCGGAGCCATTATGATCTGGCGATACCGTTATCCATTTATGCTGATGCCTGTTGCTGTCACGCTCTGGTATATGTCGATGGATATTGCAGAGTTGTTTCTCGGTGCGGATTACGGTTGGCGTGAGCGTGGCTGGATTACCATGTGGTTTGGTCTGGTAATGACGTTGTTCGCGTTTCTGGTGGATATTCGTTCCCGCAAGACTCTGGATTATGCCTTCTGGCTTTACCTGTTTGGGGTTATGGCGTTCTGGGGAGGAATGTCATCCCAGCATTCAGATAGCGAACTAAATAAATTTATCTACTTCTGCATTAATCTACTGTTGGTTGCTTCTGGTGTTGTGATTGCCAGAAGAGTGTTTGTGGTGTTTGGCGCTTTTGGGGTGGCCGGTTACCTGGGGCATCTGGCCAATGAAGTCTTTGAAAACAGCTGGCTGTTCCCAATTGCCTTAACTGTGATTGGTTTGGGCATTATCTGGTTGGGAGTTCTGTGGCAGAAGAATGAAGCAAAGATTTCTCTTCAACTACGGCAAAAGATGCCAGTTGTTGTGCGGGAGCTGTTAGATAAACGCAATGTATAACTCTGAACTATTTAGCAGTCTTTCTGAGAAAAAAGTTCCTGTAAACACCGTACAAACAAGCTGGCTGGCGGAGGCTGGTGTTACCCTTGATATCCTCCGCCTTGATCAGCTGCATCCGGAAATCAGTGGCAACAAATGGTTCAAGCTCAAGAACCATCTTCAACATGCGTTTGCTAATAGATATTCCACTGTCCTAAGTTTTGGCGGAGCCTGGTCTAACCATATTCATGCTTTGGCTGCCGCTGGAAAGAATCTTGGCTTTCCCACAATTGGAGTTATCCGTGGCGAGCGAGCTGAGGTTTTATCTTCAACTTTGCAGGATGCTGAAAAGTGGGGAATGCGCCTTCACTTTATTTCCCGGGCAGATTATCGAGAAAAGCATACCTCTGAATTTCAGCAACAGTTACTCAGTGACTTTCAATTATCTGGTTCTAGTGTGTGGGTTGTTCCTGAAGGTGGTTCTGGAGAGTTGGGTGTAAAAGGTTGTGAAGATATTCTGAGTGCCGGAAATATGTCTCCTGAAACTTATGATCAAATCTGGCTGGCTTCCGGTACAGGCGCAACTGCTGCTGGCGTAATTCGATCCGCTCAGAAAACATCTGTTCAAAGTGTTGCTGTTCTGAAAGGGGCGAGCTGGATGGAAAGTGAGATTCAGCAGCATCTTTCACAGAGCCAGAGAGACTGGGCTGTCGATACGGAGACTCATTGCGGTGGCTATGCCCGCACAACACCAGAACTTCTGAAGTTTATAGAGTTGTTTGAACGAGAAACCGGAGCTCCTCTGGAGCCGGTGTATACCGGCAAAATGATGTTTTCTCTATATAAGAAAGTGTGTTCGGGAGAGATAGCCAGAGACAGTCGACTTCTGGCTATTCATACTGGAGGCTTGCAAGGGCGGCGTGGTTTTAAGAACCAATAATTGTTAAGCGCTCACTGGCCGTTTGCGAGAAAAGAAATCTTTAATATTCCCCTGATAGAAAACCAGAATATTCCCAACAATAACCAAAACCACACCAGCTAAAGCAACCAGACTCCACTCATAGCCTTCATAAACAGTGGATATTCCCAAGGCAACCAGCGGGAACAGCACTGTTGAATATGCTGCCTTTTGAGGGCCGATACGCCCAACCAGCAAAAGATAACAACTGAAGGCTATGACCGAGCCAGGAATCGCCAGATAAAACAAACTACCGAGGTAGCTTACTTCTGTGCTGATGGTAAACGGAACGCCTTGCAGGAAAGTCCAGGTTGCCAGCATTCCTGCACCATAAAGCATGCCCCAGGCATTTACGCTGAAAACAGAAAGCCCTTGCTTTTGCTGTTTTGCACTGAGCATATTGCCGAATGAGAAGCACAAAGTTCCGGCAGCGGCTAAGCCCATTCCCAACAATGTTTGGTGTATTTCACTGGCGACAGAAAGGTCTTGCCAGAACAGGAAGAACACACCGGTAATTCCCAGAGCTGCACCAACAATTAAACGCAGTGTGGGTTTGTGACGGTAGAACAGGTAACCGTTGATCATGTTCATCACGGTTGCCATTGAGAAAATCACAGAGCTTAAACCACTGACTATGTACTGGGTGGCACTGTAAAAGAACACAAAGTTCACGCTGAACAGCAGAACACCCAGCATCAAACAGCTGGCGTGTTGTTGCAGTGTCATCTTCTGGAGTTTGCCGGTGAGCTTGAGAGCAAGCATCAGCACGCAGCCCGCGATAAGAAAGCGATAAAAAATAGATGCGCTGATGGCCACTTCACCCAGCTGAAGCTTGATGGCAATCCACGTGGTTCCCCAGATCAGCACAGTGGCCGCATACAGCATTAGATTCATAGTCAATACTCCAGACTTTAATGGGCTATGGCTGCAGTATCTGGCCTTTTGATTATGGCTTCTTACAGATTCCTGCTAATTCATTCAGTTTTTATAGAATCTTGCGGTTGGTCTTGGTTCCGCAGGTGTTATTCAGGCCAACTTTAGGCACTATGAGCTGTATCCGCACAAAGTAGAGATAAATATAAAGAATCAGAGGGCGCTATGATTGAGCAGGCTTACGGGAACATAGGTGATACAGAGGTTTTTCAGGATCTCGCAGACTCACGTGCCCGCCTGCTAAACAGCATTACTCTTAAAGATGCTCTTGGTTTTGCGTTTTGGGCCAATGATGTTGATGAGGTGAGTTATACCCAGCCACAACACCACACCCTGAGTTGCTATGTGTCTGGCGGGTACAAAATGAACCGGGTGATCGGTTCTGAAGTCGCCAATGGTGGCGCGCCCGAAAAACTCTGCCTTATGCCTTCCGGGCAGGAGTATGTCTGGAAAGTAAACGACGAAATCCGCCTTCTTCACTTTTACTTTTCTGACCAGGATCTTGGCGAGCTTGGGGAAAAAGTCTGGGATAAGTCTGCAAATCATTTGTCGCTGGATGACAAAACTTTTCTGGAAGACCCTTATCTGGCAACCATCTTTCTGCAAATGGTGAATGTTCTGGATTGGCAGGATAAAGCTGATCAGATTTCCCTTCAAAGCAGCAGCCAGATGCTGATGATTCATCTGCTTAAACATCACTGTTCCCGATCTTTTCAGCAGCCGAAGATAACCGGTGGTTTAACAAACTATCAGGTGAGAAGAGTTCAGGAATATGTTGTTGAGCACCTTGGGGCTGAGCTGTCTCTGACAAGTTTGGCGGAACAAACAGGGTTGAGTGAATACCACTTCGCCAGAATGTTTAAAGAAACCACGGGGTTAACGCCTCACCAGTTTGTTACCCGCGAAAGAATCAATAAAAGCAAAGAGCTGATTGGTAACGGTGAAAGTCTGGCTAATGTTGCTCTGCAGGTTGGCTTTTCCAGCCAGAGCCATTTTTCTACCCGCTTTCGTCAGATGATGGATGTGTCACCTGCGCAATACAGAAAATCAGTGTTCAAATAATAAGGACAGGATTTATGGCTAACGAACCGATGAAAGGAAGCTGTCTTTGTGGTGCTATTGAAGTAAAAGCTGCCAAAGCCAGCAAACACATGAGTGCCTGCCATTGTGGGATGTGCAGAAAGTGGGGCGGAGGGCCTTACTTCTCGGTGAATTGTGGTGATGATGTTGTTTTTGATGGGGAAGAGAATGTTTCCACTTTTGCCTCATCGGAATGGGCTGAGCGAGGCTTTTGCCGAACCTGTGGAACGCATTTGTTTTATCGTTACCCGGCCGGTGAAAAGATGATGTATATGATGCCGGCGGGTTTGTTTGCAGATAATGATTTTGAACTGAACCTGCAGATTTTCATTGACAGAAAACCTGCAGGTTATGAGTTTGGTAATCAAACCAAAGAAATGACGGAAGCTGAAGTTATCGAAGCTTTCTCATCAGGTCAGTGAAAACTAAAAACTGCTGTTTATCTTTTAAGCCAGGTATTTTCATAAAGTTGCATAGCAGATTACTTAACTGAAAACGTCACCTTGCCCATAGGTTACTTATTCCATAACCAGTCTGTGACGAAGGCGCTTATGGGCGATACCCACCGCAACAATCGAGAGGGTTCCAATCAGCACCGGTGAAACCAAGAAGCCCCAGCTTTCACCAGCAAGCATGATCAGAATCGGGTTAGCTCCTGCAGGTGGATGAGTGGTTTTTGTTACCAGCATGCCGGTAATGGCTATGCCTGTGGCCACTGCAAGAGTGAAAGGGGTTACACCAATAAACTGGGAAAAAACTATACCGACAAACGCTGTAAGCAGATGTCCTAGAATGACGTTCTTAGGTTGTGCCAAAGGGCTTTCTGGTACACCAAACACCAGAACAGCAGAGGCTCCAAAGGGTGCCATGAGTAAAACGAAGTTAGAACTCGCAGTATCGGCAAAGGCCAGAACACCTATTGCCAAGGTTGCACCAAGGCCGGCGAACACGGACAGAATCAAATCTTTCATATCTCTTACCCTTTGGTAGACAGACTTGTCTACTTTTGGTGCAAAGGATAGACAAGTTGGTCTCCCCTTGTCAAAGTTATATGCTGAAAAGAGGTAAGGTATGACCGACAAGCGAACGCTATTAATCGAAGCGGCCCTGAAACTGTTCTATGAGAAAGGGGTTAACTCTGTTGGGATCAACGAGGTTCTGAAAGACTCAGGAGTGGCTAAAAAAACCCTCTATAACCACTTCTCCAGCAAAGATGACTTGATACTTGCTGCGCTGGAAGCTCGGGATGAAAGGTTCTTTTCCTGGCTGCGCGCTGAACTGGATAAGACCCAGAATGATGAAGAGATTATCCGCACACTGTTCGAGTCTTTAACCCGCTGGTTTAAGGATAAAACCGGTACTCTGTTGCCATTTCGGGGATGCTTTTTTATTAATACCGCTATTGAGAAAGACGACACCTGTAAGGATATTTTGCTGTTCTGCAAAGCGCACAAAAATCAGGTTCGAGCACTGTTAAAGGAAAAACTTACCAATAAAAGCGAAAAACTTCTGGATGCACTTTGCATACTCAAAGAGGGAGCGATAGTGACGGCCTATGTTTCTAAAGACAGTGATGCTGCCGAGAAGTGTATTCCTCTGGCTCTGGGAATCTTATCTATGTCAGAAGTTGGCACAGTGTAACTGTCAGCTCTGTTAGTGATTTCTACCTTTTTTGTTCTGATGATAATTCTTTGGTTCCAGCCTTAAAGGCTGGCCATTAAGCCTTCCAAACACAGCGAGGGCGAAGATAAGGGATTATTTGAATGAATCAGTCCGTACCCATATCGCCACTGCAAAAGAGTCTCAGGTCAGACAGTTTTGAGAACCTGTCTGAGCTTGGTTTTCACAATGGAACGTCTCGTAAATCCAACCCTAAGAATTCCCTGAAAGCTTTTGGTCGGACTGTGTATCAGTATGGTCCTGTTTCCGTTGCCATTCTTGTCGGGGCTTTTATTGGCCGATACTTGAGGAGTTCTTTATCTGCCTGGGCCTGCAC
The DNA here is from genome assembly GCF_058148445.1 of Parendozoicomonas sp. 2304DJ65-17. NCBI lineage: Bacteria > Pseudomonadati > Pseudomonadota > Gammaproteobacteria > Oceanospirillales > Endozoicomonadaceae > Parendozoicomonas > Parendozoicomonas sp. 2304DJ65-17. The sequence goes on along the minus strand of NZ_JBYVJV010000006.1, from coordinate 97,009 downwards.
CGAGACAGAGGTTCTTGTCTCGCGGACGAATGCAGACTGCCGTCAGGAGTTTCTGGCAGACCCTATCTATTTATTCTCAGCGTGGGCGGTTGGTTTTGGCCTTGTGATGTTAACTGCAGAGTTGGGAAAGCGTTGTTACCGAAACTATGGTCGTTTAGTCACTACCGTGAGCAAGCGCTTGGGTTTCCGAAAAGAAAGATATAAACCTGTACCTCAGGGGCGAGGGTTTGCACAGATTCTGGCAGAGCGAAGTGAGTTCGCAGACAAGAAACGAAAAGAAGCTAACTCTCTTTTCGATAACCCCAGAGATGCTTACCGTGCCACTCTTTCCCGAATGCCGCGAGAACTTCTCGAGCAGGAAGCTCTCAGACTTTACGATCAAAACACACTGCTTATGTATGGCCCTCCTGAGCCTCACCCTGAGGAGATTTATGAACATGCACAGGCACATACGCACAGTCTTAAAGAGGCAAGGCAGGATTTTGAAAACGCACAGTACGCTGCAAAACTCTCTAAACTTTTAGGAAAGCCTATAAGCAGAGTGGCAAGGGTAAATTTTCCTGAAAAGGGTATACCTGTAAAAACAGACTGGCCAAACCCTTGGGAGGAACCTCCTTATCCTCCCAGAGTTGCGAATGGTTTTCTCTATCGTGCTGTTGATTTTAGTGACTTAGAATCTGGCTCAGGAACAGCTTGGTGCGATCCGACTGAGGATTGTTAAAGAACGGCTCTGGTGCATTCTCTTCAATAATCTGTCCACCATCCATAAAGATCACCCGGTTCGCCACGGTACGGGCAAAACCCATCTCGTGGGTTACGCAGATCATGGTCATACCTTCCTGTGCCAGCTCGATCATTACGTCCAGCACTTCCTTGATCATTTCCGGATCAAGGGCTGACGTAGGTTCATCGAACAGCATCACTTCAGGATTCATACACAGGCTGCGGGCAATCGCTACACGCTGTTGCTGACCACCGGAAAGCTGACCGGGAAACTTGTTTGCCTGATCTGGAATCTTTACTCGCTCCAGATACTTCATGGCAATCTCTTCCGCTTCCTTCTTGGGCATTTTGCGAACCCAGATCGGAGCCAGAGTACAGTTCTCCAGAACGGTCAGATGTGGAAAGAGATTGAAGTGCTGGAACACCATGCCCACATCTTTGCGGATGTGTTCGATGTTTTTCAGGTCGTTGGTCAGCGTTACACCGTTCACATCAATGATGCCTTCCTGGTGCTCTTCCAGGCGGTTGATGCAACGGATCATGGTGGACTTACCGGAGCCGGAAGGTCCGCAGACAACAATGCGCTCACCCTTCTTTACGGTCAGGTTGATGTCTTTGAGAACGTGAAAATCGCCATACCATTTGTTTACGCCTTTCAGCTCAATCATGGTCTCGGCGCCAGCGAGTTTCTCAATGGACACGCTCTGCTGGGTTTGTTCTTCGGCTTTTTCTGCTACGTCTGCTTGCATATCAAAACCCTGTAATTGTTATTTGTGTATTTGTTGTTATGTGCTTCTAATTTTTATGGCCTGTATCCAGCTTCCGTTCCAGAGCCATGCTGTAACGAGACATTCCAAAGCAGAATATCCAGAAAACAAATCCGGTAAAGACAAAGGCTTCAATGGAAATATTGGGCCAGTTTACATCGGTAATACCCGCCTGCATAACTGCAAGAAGGTCGAACAGGCCAATAATGAGTACAAGACTGGTGTCTTTAAATAGCTGAACAAAGGTGTTCACAATTCCGGGAATGGAAATCTTTAGAACCTGCGGCATGATAATCAGGCGCATACCCTGCCAGTAGCTCAGTCCCATCGCATCTGCAGCCTCGTACTGACCTTTCGGCATCGCCTGCAAACCACCACGAATAACTTCGGCTATCAGTGCAGCTTCAAACAGGCTGATACCAATCATAGCTCGCACCAGCTTATCCATTTCGATATCACCGGGTACAAACAAAGGCAGCATTACCGAGGCCATAAACAGAATGGTGATCAGCGGAACACCACGCCAGACTTCGATGAAGATGGTGCAGAAAGAACTGATGGCGGGCATATCTGAACGGCGACCCAGTGCCAGCAAAACACCAACCGGAAGTGCGATCACCATACCCACCAGTGATAGCACCAGAGTCAGCATTAAGCCGCCCCACTTATGGGTCTCTACAACCTCTAAGCCAAAACCACCGTAAAGCAGCAGGAAACTGGTGGCTGGGAAGCCTGTCAGGAACCAGATACCACCCCAGTTACGCTTGGGCATTTTGTCCCACAGTACCCAAACTAGAACGGCGGTCATCTCTACAAAGAAGATGTTTACCCGCCAGAGTTCAGAGTCCGGGTAGAAGCCATACATAAACTGCTGGAAGCGTGCGGATACAAATACCCAGCATGCGCCTTCACTGGTGCAGGCATCTTTGGTTGAACCAATCAGATCCGCTTCAAGTACTGCCCACTGGAACAATGGAGGAATCGTCCAGGCCAGAAATGCCAGCCCCAGCAAAGTCATCACACTGTTGCCGGGTGTGGAAAACAGGTTTGCTCTTAACCAGCCGATCAACCCTCGGCTGGAAGCCGGTGCCAGGCGATCTGGAATAGTTTTGTCGTTGACTATCATTGTTCTGCTCCGCCCTTACCTTTCAACCAGCGCCATGCGCTTGTTAAACCAGTTCATAAACAGGGAAACCAACAGGTTCATGGTGAGATAAACGGCCATGGTCATGGCGATAATCTCAATAGCCTGTCCGGTCTGGTTGAGGGTTGTACCCATAAACACATTCACAAGCTCCGGGTAACCAATGGCAGTGGCCAGAGAGGAGTTCTTGATCAGGTTCATGTAGTTGGTGGCAAGAGGTGGAATTACGATACGCATGGCTTGCGGAATAACAACCAGACGCATGGTCTGCCCTTCACTCAGGCCAAGAGCGCCGGAAGCTTCCCTCTGGCCTTTGTTAATCGCTTCAATACCGGCTCGTACGTTCTCGGCAATATACGACGCCGTGTAGAAGGTCAGGCCAAGCAGCAGTGCCATAAGTTCTGGCATCACTGTTAAACCACCACGGAAATTGAAGCCTTTCAGGACTGGTAGCTCCAGAGATATGGGTTGCCCTGCTGCTGCCCATGCCAAAACGGGCAGAGTCACCATCAATGCAAGACCCGCGCGAAATGCTGGGAATGTTTGGCCGGTTTTAATCTGACGCTGTTTTGCCCAGTGGGAAACACCAAAAGCCAGTACTGCAGCAATAGCTAGAGCGGCAAGAATAATTGATGAGCCTTCTTCGAAAACGGGTGAAGGAATATAAAAGCCCCGAAGATTCAGGAAAACAGATTCACCCAGTGAGATGCTCTGCCGTGGAGATGGCAGTACCCGCAGTACGGCGATATACCAGAACAGGATTTGCAGCAGAACAGGGATGTTTCGGAAGATTTCAACATAGGCAGTAGACAGTTTTGCAATCAGCCAGTTACTGGACAGTCGTCCGATACCAACCAGAAACCCAACAACTGTAGACAGAATAACGCCCAGCACGGCAACCAGCGCTGTGTTCAGCAGGCCAACAATAAACGTTTTGCCAAAGGTGTGGGTTTCGTCATATTCCACCAGACTCTGGATAATGCCAAAACCGGCTTCCTGACTGAGGAAGTCAAAGCCCGTGGTGATACCACGCTGCTCTAAGTTGTTTGTGGTGTTGGTGATAATGGTGGAGATAAGGAAAACCAGAAGCCCGATAAAGAACAGCTGAAAAAGAACGCTGCGGACTCTGGGGTCATACCAGAAACGTAAAGCTCCCGGTTTCTCGGCATGTGCGGAGTGGGTATTGTTTTCAGACACGTTAAACCTGCCTTGGAAATTCTTTTATCAGAAGGTGATGTCGCAGATTGGGTTAGCCTCATAGCGACGTAACCCAACCCACGCAGGCAGGAATTAACGGAAAGGAGGTGCGTAAACGATGCCGCCGTCTTTCCACAGTGCGTTGATACCACGCTTGATCAACAACGGAGACTTGGCGCCAACGTTGCGTTCAAAGACTTCATCGTAGTTACCAACCTGCTTAACGATCTGATAAGCAAAGTCGTCTGGCAGGTTCAGAGCCTTGCCACCAGGGCCGGTCTTACCAATGAAACGGGAAACGGCAGGATTGTCACCCTTCTTCTGAGTTTCGATGTTGGTGGAAGTCAGTCCCAGCTCTTCACCGTTAACCAGTGCGTACAAAGACCATTTGGCAATGTTCAGCCACTGGTCATCACCCTGGCGTACAACAGGGCCCAGAGGCTCCTTGGAAATGATTTCTGGCAGAACGACAGCATCACCTGGCTTGGCCAGCTTGGTGCGCAGAGCGTACAGCTGAGATTGGTCAGAAGTCAGCATGTCACAACGGCCAGCTTCGAAACCGGCAATAGTCTGGGCAGATGTATCAAATACCAGAGGCTGGTAAGTCATTTTGTTTTCGCGGAAGTAGTCCGCCATGTTCAGCTCGGTGGTGGTACCGGCCTGGATGCAGACAGTCGCGCCATCCAGTTCCTTAGCACTGCTTACGCCCAGGTTTTTGTTAACCATAAAGCCCTGACCATCGTAGTAGTTCACGCCTACGAAGTTCAGGCCAAGAGATGTGTCACGGGTCTGGGTCCAGGTGGTGTTACGGGACAGAACATCAATTTCACCAGACTGCAGAGCAGTGAAACGCTCTTTAGCGGTCAGGGGAACGTACTTAACTTTGGAAGCGTCGCCCAGAGTTGCAGCAGCCATGGCACGGCAAACATCAACATCAATACCGGTCCAGTTACCCTTCTCGTCAGGGCTGGAGAAACCTGGCAGACCTGTACTTACGCCACACTGCAGGTAGCCACGCTCTTTTACGCTGTCGAGAGTTGCGGCCTGAGTCAGGCCTGAGGCGGCAGTCAGCGCCAGAGCGGCACCTGCCAGCTTGATAGCTTTATTCATGGTTTCTGTCTCTTTGTTATTTATTGTTTGTAGTTATTTTATTGTCGGACTACTGCCAGACCGTACTTGTCTACAAAACAAGTACGGCAAAGCAAATTCGAGACCACTATTCCCACCTTTTTCAGAAATGCTGAAAGTCTTGGGAATAAACACCAGAGCTCCCCAACTCCGGGCTCTTTTATCCAGCCCCGTCGGCCTGATGTACAGGTTATGGGCAGATATAGAAACTTAATGTATCAACTTGGTGCGCAGGAGACCAAGGGTTTTTGTCAGGCTTTGGGGCGGGTGCCCCAAGTTTGAACGGTAAGAGGGAGCAACAGGTCTGTTAGGGGGACTAACCGGAGAATCTCCATTTAGAAAAACTTATCCCTTGTATATGCGTCTCAGGAAGTAGCTGCTGGTTAACAGCAATGGAGCTATTGGCTTAAGCCATGGAATTGTAAAGAGCTAATGTACACTACGATAACAAGGAGATGTTTATGCAGGCTTCCCCTCGCCCTAATCAGGCCGTACTGGTCAGCCATGGTGTTGATCTGTTCAACCTTGGTACCAACCGTCAGCTCAGTCACTTCTACGTCTACGATGACACCGCCAAAGAGTGGCTGACTTATGAGCTGCCAAAGTTAAAGGGTCAGAAAGAAAGCTGTCCTCTTGTAAGTACCTGTTATGTGCACCCAGACGGAACGATTTATATCGGTGCTGCTGGCGGCATTCTTAACCGACTTACCCCTGTTGCTGGAGGCTATAAGCACAGCTATGCAGAGATTGCTGATGCTGAGCATGATGCTCCTGTGACCTTTACTGAAAACAGTGAACCGGTGAGGTTGCTGGCGAAGGGAAATACCCAACTTCTTGATCCACCGATCATGCGCAAGGTGAAAGGTGTGGACACACCGGGAACATTTTACCAGAGCTATAAAGAAAGAACCGAAGACTTCAGTATTCTGGTTGATATGGGGCTGGTATCTGAAGATAAGCACAAGAAAATTCTGGAGAAAAAGAAGTACAAGGTTCGCGGAGTTGAAACCAGTATCGAAGATGGGTTGAAGCTGCTTGGAACTCTGAAGAAAGGCTCCGATGAGTGGAAGATGGTTCTGGCAGACATGCTGTCGAAGGATGGCCCGCACAAGAGTGAAGTCATAGAGATATGGGAGCGTTATAACCGGGTTTACTCTGAAGGGAAGCGATCAGAATTACTGGCGGCTGCCGACAGATTGGTCCCGGGGCTTTCGCAAGTCTGGGATCAGCTTCTTTACACTTTCGATTGCAAGAAACAAGAGTGGAAATGGAAGATCTATGATGAGCGCCTGCCTATTCATCGGGTAAACATTTCAGAAATTCCGGGCGATGATGATCAGATGATTGTTTCCATGATGGGGCGAGTATTCCGTATGGAGCACAATGGTCAGCTGAATTACATCGGAACGCTTCCACAGGAAGGTAACCGCCCGGTTGATGTACGTGATCTGGTTGCACTGGATAAGAACACGTTTGTTGTTGGCGATATGGGGGCTGACGATGCCACGGGTTATCCAGAGAAAATGGCTAAAGAAGATTATCCACAAACACCCGCCAAGTATGACTCCTTTCGCGTTGTTGTATGTACCCCGGGAACAAAAGAGATTGTTCATAAACCTGATATGACCAAAGAGCTGGTAACGCAGGTTAAGCCTTACTGGAATACAGAAACCCCAAGAGTGAAAGCACTGCTGGCAGGTAAGAGAATGGTTGTGTCTCCGACTGACACCGAAACCACGCTTCATGTGCGTACTAAACATGCTGATGCGGATCTGGTATCGATGAAGGTTCATTGGAACGGTCGTGTGTTAACCGCATCGGAGGGAGCAAAGGAAGAACACTCCAATACTTTAAACAACGAACGCATGAGCCGCCCGGGTGGAATGCCTCTGACTGGTAGAGAGGCTGAAGATAATCTTCGGCTTCTTCCTGCTCAGATAAAAGGTGGCGCAACGATAGAAGGTGCACAAAACCTTGGTTACCACACAGGAAAGAAAATGCTGGAGGATACGCCAGATGCACTTCCTTACTCTTCTCACGGTACCGGAGGAGTGTATGTTCGCCTGGCGAGCATGGAATAAACCGGTGGAATAAAAAAAGCCCTCATTAACGAAACGTTAGTGCGGGCTTTTTTATGAGCGGACTTTACTGGAAGTACTGGACCAACCCATCCAGCAACATTTGCACAGCCAGCATAACCAGAATCATACCCATCAGGCGCTCAATCGCCATAAGGCCTCTGTCGCCCAGAATTTTATACAAAGGTTTGCAGAACATAAGAATGGCGGAAGACGCCACCCAGGCGCCAACGGCCGCAATCGTCCAGTCAGCAAGCATATCTGGCTGTCGGTTTGCCAGCAGCATCAGGGAAGCCAGCAGAGAAGGGCCCGCCACCAAAGGTGTGGCCAAAGGCACTATAAATGGTTCATGTTTGAGCGCCTCATCGTGAGATCCATTGCCTGATGGGAAGATCATCCGGATAGCGATGATAAACAGAATAATACCACCGGAAATGCTGACGGCTTCTGGGCGAAGATGCATAGCATCCAGAATGGCCTGACCAGCAAACAGGAAAATCATCATTATAAGCAGGGCTATTAATAGCTCCCGGATAAGAACCTTGTTGCGACGTTCTTCCGGAACTGACTTAAGAATGGACATAAACACGGGCAGGTTGCCCAGAGGGTCCATGATCAGAAACAGCGTCAGTGCTGCGCTCCAGATCTCCATTATTTTTAATCCGTTTTTATAAAGGTGAGGCAGGGATTTGCAGAAGCCGCATTGTGCCTTAAGTGCCCTTATTTGTAGATATCAGATTTTGGTCAGTATCACTAACAATGCTGATACTGCGGGAACCCGATAATTATTGGCCGGTCTACTTTTTTAACCCTATAAGGAAACTCGCTTCACTCTATGGATAAGGAGAAGTTCTATGCCTGTCGATAATCCAGATATTCATGCAACTCAAGCCCCTCACACGGCCTCCTATGAAACAGAAGCTGTGATGGTTGCTGTTAGCAGTGGCGTGGAGCTCTACAACTTGAACAAGAACCGCCAGATCAGCTATTTCATGGTGTTTGATATAGTTGGTAGTCAGTGGTTGACCTATCAGCTGCCTGCACTTCACCTTCCTGATGGCACAGTGAGAGAAAGTCTGCCAATTGGTGGCGCTCCTGTATTCAGCAAAAAAGATGGCGTGATTTATATTGCCGCAGCTGGTGGAGTTTTGAATCGTTTAACTCCACGGGCGGACGGTGGATATGATCATCACTATGTGATTCTTGGTGATGAGTTTGCGGATTCTCATACTTTCCAGAAGAACACTCAGGAAGTAAAACTTCTGGCAAGAACTGCTTTTCAGAAAGGAACTCAAATCATTCACGACCCTGACCTTGATCAGGAAGATGGAAATAAAAAGAAATTCTTCCATAGCTTTGAGGACGCAAGAAAATCAGCATCCATGCGCAAATCTTTTGATATGTTGGTTGAGCGAGGTTTGATCAGTAAAGAATACAGCAAGAAATTGTGGCAGAAAGTTGTTGAGAAGTACGGCAATGAGTCCATGGATGGCGGCATGACAAAGCTGGTTGCTCTTAAGGATCAACAAGAATCTCCAGAATATAAAGCCCTTCTTAAGCTCATGCTCAAAAAAGACGGCCCTTCCAAAACCCTCGTGAAAGAACTCTGGAATGCGGATAAAAACAAGATAACCACGAAAAAGGAGGCTCTGGACGCAGCGGAAAGATTGCTTCCCGGGCTGTCACAAGCGTGGGATGGCAAGCCTTTGGAAGGAGATGATGGAGCCTACAAAATTAAGGCTGAGACTTTGCCAATGTACAAAGTCCGTATCTCTGACATTCCAGGTAATGAAGATGAGATGGTAGTAGCGGTTATGGGGAATATTTATCGTCTTGACCATGCGGCTATGACTCTAAAGAAAATTGGAGCTGTAAAACAGGAAGATGAAAGGCGTGTAGATACAACCAGCATTGTGGCTCTCAATAACACTACATTTATTGTTGGTGATATGGGTGTTCAGAAAACACTGAACGGCCCCAGAACACTGCAGGTTCTGGTTGATAAGGATGGTGGTGTAGCTACCGACGAGACGATGACTAAAACTCTTCTTAATAAACTGTCTACAAAGTGGACGACAGATGGAGAGTCAAACACCACTCCTCGGGTAAAGAGTGTATATGGTGCCACTTGTTACAGCGATGCTCCTGATATCTGTACTCATCTGTATGTGAGAACCAAGCATGCAGGTAACGATGTTGTTCGCATAACTCTGGAGCTGGAAAAAGGTGAGCTGACCACAAGAAGTCACTATGTACTTTCTCTTCCAGATACCTACAACAATGAGTATATGGTGGCGAGTGGAGATAGCTTGATGTATAGCCTTGAATCAGAAGACATTATGAGAACATTCAATGTCTATAACCGGGGTGGTGTTGAATTGTATAAACAAATAATCCTGGGAGAGTACAAGATTGAAGAAATCGATGAAGAGAACGCTAAAATTCAGCACAACAGGATTCTCCAAGTGCCTGATTTTATACCTTATACCGGTTATGGCTTGAGTGGTGTTAACGCCCGTTAAACTTTTAAAAGTCTGGTAAGCATTCAACCCGGATATTACGGGTTGAATGTCTGCCTGTTAATTTTGACCAGATGGTCATACTATGGGGCGAATTTTTAATTCACCCAAAAAAACGCTCTAACAATGACCTCGTCACCCTATACCAAAGACGTTATAAAAACCTGGTCAGAATTACACCGGGATAGCAGAGAACTTGCCTGGGAATTGCTTAAGAAAGCACCGGGAGATAATAAAAAATGGGAAGGCATAATTGCCGTTACTCGTGGAGGAATGATTCCTGCGGCCATTATTGCCCGTGAATTAAATATCCGCCTTATCGATACGCTCTGTATCTCCTGCTATGACGATCATCAGCAAGTTGGTGAGTTGAAAGTTATCAAAAACACCATGCTTGAAACTGACGGGCAGGGATATCTGGTTATTGATGATCTGGTTGATACTGGAACAACTCTTCGGGAAGTCAGAAGACTATTACCAGCCGCACATATTGCCACCCTTTATGTAAAACCTTCTGGGCAGGAGCTTGTTGATACTTCTGTTGATGAGTTTTCACAAGACACCTGGGTTCGGTTCCCATGGGATATGGAGCTGGGATACGCAAAACCTTTGGTTAATAGATAACCAAGGCAGAATCACTGCCACTATGAATAAATGCTGGTTATTTAGTGGCTTTCCGCAGTTCTATTGAAACGATAATTCCTGCTCCCTACAATTCGCGCGGCTCATTCAACTTTGTGTGTATTTTTTCAACGATACACACAAATATCTCTCTTTTAAGGCTTTATCCAATGGCTACCAGCAGCGCAAATTCTGCCCCACTCGGTCTGGCAGGTTTCGGTATGACAACAATTCTTCTCAATCTGCATAACGCAGGTTTTTTTGAGCTGAATGCAGTAATTCTCGCTATGGGTATCTGCTACGGTGGTTTGGCTCAGATTCTGGTTGGCATGATGGAATTCCGTAAGGGCAACACCTTCGGTACTGTTGCATTTACCTCTTACGGTCTGTTCTGGTGGTCTCTGGTTATGATTTGGACTCTGCCTGCACTGGGTCTGGCTGCTCCAGCATCCGCCGCGTTTGTTGGCTGGTACCTGCTGCTGTGGGGTATCTTCACTTCTTTCTTCTTCTTGGGAACCCTGACTGGCCCACGTATCGGCCAAATCGTTTTTGGTTCTCTGGCTATTCTGTTCTTCCTGCTGGCAGCTAAAGACTTTACCGGCAACCACGCTATTGGCGTTCTGGCTGGTTACGTTGGTATCTTCTGTGGTGCAAGCGCTCTGTACGAAGCTTTTGCTCTGGTACTGAACGAAAAGTATGGTCGTACTGTTATGCCTATCGGTGCACCACGTCCTGCACAGATGACTGGTCAGGCAGTTCCTGCATAGTTATTTGCAGAACGGAATGTAAAAACGGAGCCTCGCGCTCCGTTTTTTTATGCTCTCAATTAAGCGTTACCACTTGTCCTTATTTCTTCTCAGGGTTTCCCTGTTTATACCTTTCTTTTGGGTTGGAGTGTGCCCTCTCAGACGTTGATCATAAATAATCTTTTCGTCTTCCATTGTGTCTCGGATTTCTCTTCTCAGATCTTTGAAAAGGCGGGATTCATCTTTCATCAATCGAAGGTCTCTTCCCCTTTTGGTTCTGTTCACCTGAACCATCAGCTCTCTATCATCGACATCGAGCTGCTTCATATCATGCCTAAATGAAACAGAGCTTTTTGAACTGTCAGCCTCTGCAAAGCAGATATCTCTGGCAACTTCTTTAATAAGGAGGCTGTATTTACAGCGTTCTAGCAGGGAAATCCTTTCTGTTGTCAGTTCTGATCTGGTGAGCAAGTAATCATGAACTTTGGACAGATCATTAGTGTTAGCAAAACTCCGCAGGAATGTTTCCAGATCTTTGTCAGAAGAATCCAGCGCAGCCTTCACGGAATTGAAAAAATCTGGGTGCATGTTGTGTTGCCTTTTATCAAGGCGGGTCTGTGACTCTAATGGAGCTTTATCCCCTGTTTGGGAAATTGTGCCTTCTTTTTCCGGAGGAAAGGACACCTTGTAACGCTCCAGAGGTTTGGCTGGTTCAGGCACGGATGACGATGAACGACTGAAGAGCCTTCCTACTGCAGCTTTGGCCGTTGATAAACCTGCAAAGAACTTTTTACTCAAAGGCTGCTTGGTTGGCGGCGGCAAAGTTTCTTGCTGTTGAGCTGTTTTAACCGGCTGTCGCCCTGAGCGGTATACACCCATATAAATCTTCCTTGCGGCTATTTGCCTGAGCGGCTCTATACTTTTTAAGAATAACTATAGGGCACGGAGGCTCTTATGGATGCTCTTCTCAGTTCACCCAAGGAAGGTTTAATTTCTGAAACCAACCCTATGGGAACCGACGGCTTTGAGTTTGTTGAGTTCGCCGCGGCTGATCCCCATGAGCTGGAAATGCTGTTCTCCACTCTTGGTTTTAAAGCGATTGCGAAGCATCGTTCCCGTAATGTCACCTTGTGGCGTCAGGGGGAGATTAACTTTCTTATTAATGCCGAACGCTCCGGTTTTAGCCATGACTTTATGAACCGTCACGGCTCCTGCGCCTGCGCAATGGCCTTCCGTGTTGCGGATGCAAAGCACACCATGGAGCGCGCTTTAAAACTGGGCGCCAGCCCGCTGAAATCGCAAGCCAGTTATATGGAGCTGAATATTCCCGGTATTGAAGGCATTGGTGGCGCACATATCTATTTTGTTGATCGCTATGGCGACAAGGGTTCAATTTACGATGTGGATTTTGAACCTATAGATAATGTGAGTGATCAACATTCTGGCTTCGGCATGTATGAGATTGATCATCTCACCCACAATGTTTACCGGGGCAATATGAACCGGTGGGCAGCTTTTTATGAGCACTATTTTAACTTCAAACAAATTCGTTACTTCGACATAGAAGGCAAACTGACAGGCCTGAAGTCCCGGGCAATGACCAGCCCCTGCGGCAAAATTCGCATCCCCATTAACGAATCCTCCGATGACAACAGCCAGATTGAAGAGTTTCTCCAACAATACAAAGGGGAAGGTATTCAGCATATTGCCCTGAGTACAAATGATATTCAGAGAACTGTGAGTTCTTTAAGCAGTGCTGGGGTGAAGTTTATGTCTCCTCCTCCCGCCACTTATTACGACATGCTGGATGAACGATTACCCAATCATGGTGAGAATGTTGAGGAATTGAAGAGCAGGGGCATTCTTCTGGATGGTGATGACCACGGTGGCCTGCTTTTGCAGATATTCACTGACACAGTAATTGGCCCTATCTTCTTTGAGGTCATTCAGCGCAAAGGTGATGAAGGTTTTGGAGAGGGTAACTTCCAGGCTTTATTTGAGAGTATCGAAAGAGATCAGATAGAGCGGGGCGTGCTCGCCAATCAGGCTGCTCAGGTTCAGGGTGATCTTCTTCAGGGACAGCAGGCAGAGCAATAATGAAAGAGTCTTCTTACGTTGCCCGGGAACCGGATGCTGATGGTGTGATTCAGTACACCGAGCAGGAGCACGAAACCTGGGCAAAGCTTGTTGAGCAGCAGATAAACCTGATGCCCGAGCACGCGTGTCAGGAGTATCTGGATGGGTTGGAAAGGTTACACCTTCCTCACGACCATATTCCGCAGCTTGGTGAGCTGAATAAGGTTTTAACAGAAGCCACAGGCTGGCAGGTTGAGCGAGTTCCGGCACTGATTGATTTCGACAGGTTCTTTTCTTTGTTGGCGGATAAGAAGTTTCCGGTCGCGACCTTTATTCGCCGCCCCGAGCATATGGGATATTTGAAAGAGCCGGACATATTCCATGAGATATTCGGCCACTGCCCTCTGTTAACCAATCCTTCTTTTGCTGCATTTACCCACACCTATGGAAAGTTGGGTAAAGGGGCTACCCACGAACAACGGGTGTCTCTCGCAAGACTTTATTGGTTCACTGTGGAGTTTGGTTTGATCGATACTCCTGCCGGTTTACGTATTTATGGTGGAGGCATTCTTTCCAGCCCCAAAGAAACCAAGTGGAGCGTAGAAAGTATTGCTCCGAGGCGAGAAAAGTTTGATCCGGTTCTGGCGCTGCGAACACCATACCGTATCGATATTCTTCAGCCTTTGTACTACGTGATAGATAGAATGTCTGAGCTGAATGATCTCAGCAAACAGGACATTATGTTGATGGTGGCGGAAGCTCGCCAAACGGGTTTGCTGCCACCACTCTTTACCAACGACTGATGACAATAAGCAGGTGATGCCGTGAGTGAGTTATCAGAGTCCAAGTGTGCGCCCTGTGAAGCCCGGGCTGCACTGTTGAACGAACCTGAAATTGCAGAGTTGCTCAAACAGCTGCCGAAATGGCGTATGGAAAACAGAGGAGGAATTCTTCAGCTGGAAAGAGTTTTCCAATTCTCGAATTTTAAAAAAGCTCTGGCGTTTACTGATGCTGTTGGTGAACTGGCAGAAGCTGCAGGTCACCACCCTGCCCTTTTAACAGAGTGGGGAAAAGTTACCGTGACCTGGTGGAGCCACAGCATCAAAGGGCTGCATAAAAATGATTTCATTATGGCAGCCCGAACGGACAAGGCTTTTGAGGATTAGTTAGACCTGCGTTAAGGATTCAACGCAGTATAGAAACAACATTGGATGTTAAAAATGAATAATAAATATACTCACGGCCTTCCGGTTCGTGAGGGGGAGTCATCCCGGCAGGCTCATTGTGATCTGCCAAAGGGAACCTATGAAAGAGAGCTGGGCCGGGAAGGATTTTATGGCCCCGTTTCCCACATGCATCACAAGCACCCGCCAACAGGTTGGGAAAAGTGGGAAGGCCCGCTTCGCCCACATGCTTTTGATCTGAACAAACTTCACTCGGAAGCTATAAGTCCATGGTTGTCTGCTCCGCTTCTTTATAATCGGGATGTTCGCCTGCGTTTCTGGAAACTGTCACGGGATATGGAATATCTGGTGCGCAACAGTGATGGCGATGAACTGTTATTTGTTCATAACGGCACAGGTGATCTCTTTTGTGATTATGGACATTTGAGTTTTCGGGATGGGGATTACCTGCTGATTCCCCGGGGAACAGCATGGCGTGTCGAAACATCGGAGCCCTGTTCTTTTCTGATGATTGAAAATACCGATGGTTTGCTGTCTCTTCCCGATAAAGGGCTGGCTGGTTACAACGCTATTTTTGATCCCGCCTGTCTTGATCATCCAGAAATTAACGAACGCTTTCTTGGTCAGCAGGACGAAAACAGCTGGAAGATTTATGTAAAGCGTGAAGGCCATATTTCTAAAGTGACCTACCCGTTTAACCCTTTGGATGCTGTTGGCTGGCACGGTACCAATATGGTGTTGCGGATTAACTGGCGGGATATTCGGCCGATGATGAGCCACCGCTATCATCTGCCACCTTCTGTGCATTCTACCTTTGTTGGTTCCGGGCTGGTGGTTTGTACGTTTGTTCCCCGACCTGTGGAAACTGATACTGGTGCTCTCAAGGTTCCGTTCTTCCATAACAACGATGACTACGACGAAGTGTTGTTTTATCACCGGGGTAACTTCTTCAGTCGTGACAACATTGATGAAGGCATGATGACTTTCCATCCCTGTGGTTTCCCCCACGGCCCTCATCCCAAAGCATTGGAAAAGAGCTTGGCAAACCCTGCCACAGGAACTGATGAAGTGGCGGTTATGGTGGACTCCCGTCGTCCACTGAAAATGGTTGATACCCTGTGGCCGGTGGAAGATAAAAACTATGTTAACTCGTGGAAAACGTCAGAACTGTGTGAAGGAGAAACCAAATGAAACTGGGATCTCTGAAAGCGGGGCGAGACGGGCAACTGGTTGTTGTTTCTAAAGATCTTTCCCGGCTGGTGGCTGTATCTGATATTGCAGCAACTCTGCAGGAAGCACTGGATCATTGGGAAACAGCCGCACCTGCGCTGGAAAAAGTGTATGAAAGGCTGAATGCCGGAGATTACCCGGCAGCGGTGGATTATTCTCCAGAACTGTTTGCTGCGCCGCTACCCCGAGCTTATCAATGGCTGGATGGCAGTGCTTATGTGAATCATGTGGAACTGGTGCGCAAAGCTCGCGGCGCTGATATGCCGGAGTCTTTCTGGACTGACCCATTAATGTACCAAGGCGGTTCCGATCAAATGCTTGGTCCCTGTGATGATATTGAACTGGCCAGCGAAGATTGGGGGATAGATTTTGAAGCAGAAGTGGTTGTTGTCACTGGCGATGTGACCATGGGTGCATCGGAGAAAGAGGCTGAAAGTTCTATTCGATTACTGGGTTTGGTGAACGATGTTTCTCTTCGCAATTTAATTCCGGCAGAGCTTGGAAAGGGTTTTGGTTTTGTGCAGAGCAAGCCAGCCTCCAGCTTTTCTCCGGTCTTTGTAACACCGGATGAATTGGGTAAATACTGGAAGGGTGGAATGGTTCATCTGCCCTTGCTGGTTCACAGGGGTGAAGAGCTGTTTGGTCAGCCTGATTGCGCAACAGATATGACCTTTAACTTTCCCAAGCTGATTTCCCATGCTGCCAAGTCTCGTCATCTAGGCTCTGGAGCTATTATTGGTTCTGGCACCATTTCAAATAAAGATCGCAGTGTAGGTTCTTGTTGTATTGCTGAACGACGGATGCTGGAAACTCTTGAAAAAGGGCAGCCGAAAACCAGTTTTTTGAGTTTTGGAGAGAGCGTGCGGATCGAAATGTTAACGGACGCAAAGCAGTCGATTTTCGGTGCTATAGATCAGAAGGTTTCCAAAGTAGCTGAATAAAAATGTATAGCTTTTTATATAACCACCTCGTTAGTTTCTGATGGAAACTTAGATTTGGCCTGTTGGTCTTAAATACTCATTCCATAATGCACAGGTTTGAGGGATTCATGGCCGCTCCCACGTTTAAAAAAACAGGCATCTCTGATTCTGCATTGCCGCTCGTTAGTGTTGAGCTGGTTGGTGGGGATTATGTCAGTGGCCAATCAGGGGTCAGGGTTTTCAATCGCAAACTCTCAGAAAGTGCTGCGACTACTGGTTCCTCTGCAACTCTCATGCAACCGGCTCCAGAGCTTTTAAGGTCTCATTCATTAAGCATGGAAGCTTTGCATGTAACAGAGAGAAATATTAAACGACGCAGTGATCCATCCTGGTTTGAGAGAACCTTGTCCCCTCCTCCGGAAGAAAGTGCTCATTTGGAAGCTGAAGTACAACGAGCTCAAGACATTCTTAAGTTGCAGATTATGGCTGAACTGGGTGATAGCTGTGCATTTGAAGATTATATCTGGGTTATTCACACTCCCGAGGAAGCTTTACAGGTTGCACGGCATATAACTGGCCTTTCTTTTGGGTCACCAGAAGTAAAGACGAAACTTTCAGAGATTCTTTCAACTCGTTTAGGTGAGTTGGTAGCTGACAAGGTAGGAAAGAAACATTTTGGAGGTAAGGATTTTACCTCTTCATATTATGAGGCTTTCTCTAGCCAGGCTTCTCGAAGAAGGCCTTATCAGAAGCAATTGGTGACGGATGAACTGGATGTCATTTGCAAAGGTGGTGCTCCCGGTTGCATTGATAAGGGCATGGTTGAGGCAAGAGCTCTTTCATGGCTGAGTGTTGATCCTCTATTTAGAGGTTCTGTGATCAGGTGCAAAACTATCAGTGAGCTCGAATCTTTTATAAAGAAAAGATATGCGGGAACAGCATGTATCCCATCCAACCCTGAAGAGCGGAGTCTTGTAGAGAACAGATTTGTGCAGCTTCTGGCAGGAGAGATGGTAACTGTAACTGCATCGTGTATAGACTCAAGGGCGACTGGCAAGCAGATGGAGAGAGCAAACGGAATCTTAATAGATTACACGAATAGACACGAAGAGAAGGACTGGGTGGAGAAAGAGGTTTGTTTGAGCCTTGTAGGACCAATACTTGCCTATGTAAAAATAACAAACAAAACAGAGAAAAAACTTGAAGACTTTATTGATGAGGACAGGTTTGGGGAACACTTTGGGACGCTTCCTCTACCAAAATTTGCTGAACACATCTCACATTTAGCTGGAACCTTTCCAGAGTTTTTTGATGGTGCTCGTGAAGAGCTCACACTAAGCCACCTGATGACATGTCCCCTTGGAGCAGTGCAGCGTATTTTGAATGAAGATAATGTCGCTGCTCACAATGCTGTAGCTATGACTCATTCATCACTCAAGCATGTTAGGGACTCATTTAAATCTTGTTTCAACAAGCACCGTGTTCTTAACGAATATCTGTACCAGCAGAAGATTCCTCAGAAATTAGCCGAGCTTTCTAATGAAATGGAAAGAACTGTATGGGCAGTCTCTACTCTGATGAGCCAAAGCATGGTGTCAGCTGCTACCTGGGTGAAAGCCGATTTAACCGATAAAGAAAGGGATATGCTTGCAAGACTGGTAGATAACAAAGAAATCATAGCAGTTAACTTGCATGAGGCTTCTTATGCAATAAAGGAATTCAACGCTCTCATCAGTAGGGCAAGGAAAATAGCGGATTCCAAAGGATACCTGCAAGGTTGTATGGCTCAGATATATGACATGCAGAAGTGTTTACAAACACTCGAATACATTGGTGAGAGAGAGTGCATAATTGCAAGGCACAGTGAGTTCTGTGAGGAATTAAAAAAGGCACTGACTTCTCATTTAAAATACTGCCAAAAGACACTGGATGTTGAGCATCTTGGCTCTCATGCCGGCATAGAGACCTCTGTATAACAACAGCAGGTGACAGTACCGGCTGGCTGTGACACTCTGCAATCACTGATACCTTCCGGATTGCTCAAATGAAAATATGGGTTGATGCCGACGCTTGTCCTAATGTCATTAAAGAGATTTTGTTCAAGGCTGCTCAGCGCACGAAAACCGAGATGACACTGGTTGCAAACCAGTATCTCCGAACACCTCCTTCTCCCTTAATCAACTCTGTTCAAGTTCCTGCTGGCTTTGATGTTGCGGATAATCATATTGTTCAGGAATGCGTGTCTGGCGACCTTGTGATTACAGCAGATATTCCTCTTGCGGCAGAAGTTTTGCAGAAAGGCGCACATGCCCTGAACCCCCGGGGTGAGTTTTACGATCAGGAAAACATACGTCATCGTCTGGCTATGCGGAATTTTATGGAAGAAATGCGCAGCACTGGCCAGGTGTCCGGAGGCCCACCGCCGTTGGGCAATCGGGAAAAAATGGATTTTGGCAACGCTCTGGATAAATTCTTGGCTCAACACAAATAACAAGAAAGGCTAACCGTGAAACTCTACAGCTACTTTCGTTCCTCTGCTGCATTTCGAGCCCGTATCGCCCTGAACCTGAAAGGTTTGGATTATGAACAGGTTGCAGTCAATCTGCTTAACGGCGAGCAGAATGAACAGGAATATAAAGCGGTAAATCCTATGGGGTTGGTTCCTGCACTAGAAACTGAGGAAGGAGTGCTGGGGCAGTCGCTGGCAATTATTGAGTGGCTGGATGAAACCTATCCGGAACCAGCCCTGTTGCCAAAGTCAGCCTGGGAGAAGGCTCACGTTCGAGCTCTGGCTTATGAGGTTGCCTGCGACATTCATCCTTTGAATAATTCCCGGGTGCTTAAATATCTGAAAAATGATCTGTCCCAGAGTGAGGAAGCAGTAACAACCTGGTATCACCACTGGATTGCCAAGAGTTTTGAGGCTCTGGAGCAGCAGGTTGAAGCTGCTCCCTTCTGTGTGGGGAATACACCGACCTTAGCGGATGTTTGCCTGATCCCTCAGGTGAAAAATGCCAAACGTTTTTCTATGGATCTTTCTGCATTCCCCAAAATCGTAAGCATCTGGGAACATTGCATGACGCTGGATGCATTTGCTCAGGCTGCTCCAGAGAATCAGCCTGATAAGGTCTAACCGTTTTGCTCGGCCATATGTTTGTTCTTTAAACGAACATAGTTTTTGGAAGAGTACAGAAAGAAATCCCGTTCTTTGTCGGTAAGAGGGCGGGCTTTCTTGGCTGGATTGCCTTTATACACATATCCGCTTTGAAGGTGTGCTTTTGGCGGAACCATAGCGCCTGCCGCAACTAAAACTTCAGGCTCTACAACCGCACCATCCATCACAATTGCTCCAAGGCCAATAAGTACCCGGTCGTGAATTGTGCAGCCATGCAAAGTGGCGTTATGGCCGATGGTAACGTCATCACCAATATGCAAAGGCCAGCCATCGGTGTTGTAGGGGCCTGCATGGGTAATGTGAAGTACGGAGCCATCTTGAACACTGGTGCGTTCACCAATGCGGATTTCGTGCATATCGCCCCGAATCACTGCGCAGGGCCAGATAGAGCTGTCTTTTCCTATTGAAACATCACCCAGTACGACAGCAGTGTCGTCAACAAAAACCTTATCGCCCAGTGAGGGTGTTTTGCCTTGGTAGCTGCGTATAGTCATAGGAACGTCTGGTAGCTCTCGTATGTGGAGTTAATGTTGGCAAAGCATAATGAATACAAAAGCAGGGATGCAAACTAATCACTGTATTGAAATCTGATGGGGTTAAGACCCAGTTTCTTGCAAAGGCAAGAAACTGGGCTACTTCTATGGGCTTATTTAATTTTCAAGAATAAGTCATGCAGAGATTAATAACTTTATATACGTTGCCAAGGTTTAAATGCCAGCGCCCAGATTTCAGCTGTTCTGAATGGCTCTGTTTTTTTCGGCTACTCCTTTGTTGTTTGCTGATCATAGCTGTTATACCGAAGGTCAGTGCGGAGGAAAGCTTACCTGTACAGGAACGTGAGCTGGATGATACCGCCAGAGACTTGTTGGATATCCACCCTGAGTGGCAGATATTCCCTACAGAGAAGCTGGAGTCCCTAAAACCTGCCCCCTACGGTTATATGGGGCGAGGCTGGGAGGTGCTCTACGATCATGCTTTATCTTTAGCAATGTTGCCTGCTTTGATCTTTATCGGGGTAGATGATGGAGATTCTCTTTGGGTTGGGGGGCTACTCTCTGATGTAGCAACCTCTATGTCTCAGTTCGAACTCATGTGGCGGGTTGGCGCAATAAACTTTGACCCTAAATTTCTGGTTAAACTCCTGAAGGGGAAACGTAATGTTTTTTGGGCGCAGAGAGGAGCTGCTTTGGTCCCATCGGCGTTATTTAATCTGCGGGAAGTCTCTTGGCAGATGGGACTAACCAGAACAGGCCGAAGCCATATCAAGTTGCATCCAGAAAGTTTTGGTAAGTACTTTTCGTTCAGTTTTGAAGAAACCAATGCTCGAGTAGAAGGCCTTCCATTTCCCAGAATTGATATAAAGGTTCACCCTGTTTCCATTCAAAATGAACCTTATGGGTCAGGCTATGAGAAAGCCTTAGTTGGCTTGCATGAGAGCGCTCGTACCAACGGCATAACCAGAATCAGCATTTATGGTGCGAAGGAAACTGTTGATAAAAAATCGCAACTCTCGCTCTATCTGCGCCTTTATTCAGACATTCACGAACCACGCCTGATCCGCTTCCCTGTTAGTTTTGGAGATGCCTATGAAGGGGTATGGTGGACGGAGGCTCTGGAAAATCGCTGGATTCAACGGGTTTATAACAAGGATGACCAATACCGGATCGTGCAGTCTCTGAATTACTTGCGGGGGTATGGCAAGCCTCTTTTAAACCCCATAAGCAAAGGTATTCTCGAACATATTCCTGAGTTGATAGAGACCTCTTTCCTGGTCAGTGACGAAGAGCTACAAACCTCTAACTGGAAAGGGTACACCTGGAAGTATATTGATACGGGCTTAGCCCTTGATATTGAAGATGCAGCAAAACTTGCTGCAACCGGCCTCCCTGCACAATCACAATCACATACATTGATAAGCAATGGGATCAGTGGAGGCGTCTTTATTGATGACTATGAATCCCAGAGCGTTGGCATGCAAAAAATAACACTTCTTACCGGTGCGGATAGTTCATGGATAACGAACAAAAGTCTGGTGCAGATGGATGCGCACTTGCCATGGCTTTACCCTCGGGGCATCTATGCGATTGCCAAGAATATTATTGTGAGTGCGGCTTACATGGGTTTATTCAAAACATATGATATGGCTAAAAAAAGAATGAGTAAGGATGAATATTATGAGGAGAAGTCTGGAGGGTATTCACAAATGCCATCTTACAGTCGATCTTATTCCCCATCTCGCCATACTTCATACTCTCATCCTCGTCGTAGCTCATATTCGCCATCTTACAGTGCTGAGTCGGATGATCCTGATTCTCCCTATAATTATGACTGGGATCAGTAATGCTGCGATTCCGAACCTGTAACCCATAAGGGTTACAGGTTGGAGTGAGTAATTAATACAGGGAGCTGATTATCAGTTTCTGTGCCTTTTTTAGGTTTTTATCGAGATAAAAGCGAGCAGAAATTTAGCCAGAATAGTGCCGTTAGCTTGCAAACTCACCATTGTTGTCTAGTTCTGTAGGTCTGATTTTGGCAACTCACCGGCAAACTCTCATGTTTGACTCGTATCGGCGACGGACATTTCGCTGTCTTACGGCCTCAGTTTTATTTCTGGTTTCTCTGACCACATTCGCATCTTCGAGACTTGAGTTAAGGAGTCACCTTGATAACTGGTATCGGCGAGCTGTTGTACAACAGCCAGGTGCAGTTACTGACGACCAGCATAATCAAGCGCTTCTGGAAGCTCATAGGGAGTGGCGATGGCTGCCCCAGTCCAAATTGTCGGAGATGAGTCTTGCACCATATACGATAAAGGATCGTGTATACGAAGCTGCAAGTGATCATGTCTTGCCGGTTACAGCGCTTTTTATGACTGCTGAGATTTCAAGACAGGCTGGTTGGCTGGAGTATTTCTGGACGGGAAGAAACTCCGGGAAAATGCAGGATTTATTCTGGCGTCTTGGTGATGCTGTTGGTGACGTTGCTACGTCGAGTTCTCCGAATGAAGCGATCTGGAAACTGGGAGTTTCGAATTTTGACATTTTCCGTAATGGAAGCGGAGGCTGGAAAGATCATCTGTTTTATATTTCGAAAAAAACGGCTGCTTACCTTCCACTCCTTTACAGTGCCCTGCCTGAAGTTCTTTGGGAACTGGGAATAGTGAGTCCGGGACATGCCGAGGTTGCCATTGAGCCTGACTATTTTCAGCAGCATCTATCAATCAATGTTAGGAGTGCTCTCAGCGATAAAAACCTGAGTGCTCCACCTTTTGCTCATATTGACCTGGATATTCTCCCGGGAGAACCAATCACTCAGGAACCAGAATCCAGCTATGAGAAAATATTGCAGCAACTGGATGACAGTTGCCGGAAAAATGATATCGATCGCATTCGCTTTTATGGTGTAGAAGAAAAAGGAAGAGAGCTTTCCCTTTACCTTCAGTTTTATTCTGGTAACCGACCCGGCCAGTTTGTGAAGTTTCCTGTCAGTTTTGGTTCATCCAAGGAGGCAGACTGGTGGACAAGAGCGTTGGACTCTCGCACTTTTCACGGCGTATACAACGACCGCGACCAGTACAGGGTTGTACGCGGCTGGAATAATCTTTGGGGGTATAACCGCCCCTTGTTGAACCCTCTGAGTGAAAACATTCTTGCCCAGATCCCAGAACTGATTGAAGCAATGGCAATGAGTACTGAGCTGGAAGTACAAACCGCCCATTGGAAAAAATACCAATGGATGTTTGTAGCTCCGGATCTGGCTGAAGATCTTGGAGATGGCAGTGAACTGGCGGCTCAGGCTATCCCTCTACAGTCCAGCCTTCATGCTTTGGTCAGTAACGGAAGAAAGGGAGCGTTTTTCCTTGACGATCATGAATCTCGTAGAGGCGGGTGGTCGAAAATCACGCTATTAACTCAGTTAGATGCCTCACAGGTTGATAAGGCGGACCTTGTCAGTATGGAATCTCATCTGCCCTGGCTGCCAGTGCGAGGAAGTGCCCGTATCGCAAAACAGGTTGCAACCAATTATGCCTATAGTTTGCTGGCGAAAGCATTCTTTAACTGGAGGAGTCATGCACCGAAATCTGATGCTCATGATGAGCTGGGTGGGCCAAGGAAACGTAAGTTTGGACTGCTTGAGGACGATGAAGATCAGAGAGTAACTGGCTCTGGGGGTGAGAAGTCTAAAACAAAAACTACGGCATCAATCTATCCCACACAAGCTTTAGACGATGAATATAAGAGGCTGGAGCAGGAAGAAGCAGGTGCCTATGCAAGTACGCCACAACCACCCAAGGGTGCACCGCCTCCCCCACCTCCACCAACAGTTCAGCCACCTACAGTGCCAAAGAGCACAATCAGGCTGAAAACTCGTGATGGAGGAGGACTAACTCATGTGAGTCCGACTACGAAGAAGTCTAGTGGTTATGTTTCAGAGCTGATGCAGGGAACTACAAAACTGAGATCGGTCGATGAAAGACGCAGACGTGATCCTACCCCTCCACGGGAGCCTACTGAGCTAGAGAAGAGAATGGCGACTATCCGTAAAGGCACAAAACCATCACCGGAGAATTCATTAACTTTCGGGGAGGATGACTTTGATGGAGGCGGCAAGCCAAAAGAGTGTTCGATAATGTGAGCTGAAGAATCCAGCAGAGCTGAAAGGCCTTGAAATGCCCTGTAGCTGCCACCATTGAAGTCGATAATAGATCGACAGATTGTGGCCGAACAGCCATGGTTAAACATGGTAATAACAGGAAGGGCATCGAATGAGCAATCCTCTGCTGGACCAGAACCAACTGCCACCATTTTCCAAGGTGTCAGCCGAACATGTCGGCCCTGCTATAGATGAACTGTTGAAAGAGTCTCGTGAAGGAATCGAGACTCTTTTATCGAAAGGAAAAACTTACACCTGGGCCAATCTTCAGGAGCCAATGGATGCTCTTGATGAACGCCTTAGCCATGCCTGGTCTCCTGTGTCTCACATGAACGCTGTAGTCAACAGTGATGAACTGCGGGATGCCTACAACGGTTGTTTGCCAAAACTATCCGAGTTTGGAACTTGGGTTGGCCAGAACAAAGACCTGTTTGATGCCTACAAGCAGATTGCTGATGGCGAAGAGTACAAAACTCTCGATGAAGCCCAGAGTAAGGTTATTGATAACGCTTTGCGTGATTTTCATCTGGCAGGTGTTGACCTACCAGAAGAGAAAAAGAAACGTTATGTTGAACTGAGCATCAAGCTTTCTGAACTGACCAGCGGCTTTTCTGATCGTGTTCTGGATGCCACCATGGCCTGGAGCAAACTGGTTACTGATGAAGCTGAACTGAAAGGTTTACCGGAAAGTGCTCTGGCTGGTGCAAGGCAATTAGCAGAAAGCAAAGGCCACGAAGACGGCTGGATGCTGAACCTCGATTTTCCCTGCTACTTCCCGGTCATGACATACGGTGAAAATCGTGATCTGCGGGAAGAAATGTACACTGCTTATGTGACCCGAGCTTCTGAACAAGGCCCAAATGCTGGTGAGTTTGATAACAGCGAAGCTATGAAAGAAATCATGGCTGCACGCAAAGAACTCTCCGCCCTGCTGGATTTCGAAACCTACGCTGATTACTCCCTTGCTACCAAAATGGCTTCCAGCCCAGCCGAAGTTCTGGAATTTCTGGAAGACCTGGCTGCTCGCAGTAAGCCTCAGGCAGAGCGTGAACTGTCGGAACTGAAAGCATTTGCCAAGGATGAGTTCGGTGTAGAGGAATTGTCGGCCTGGGATATTAATTTCTACGGGGAAAAGCTGCGCCAGCAACGTTACTCCATCAGTCAGGAAGAGCTGCGTCCCTGGTTCCCGGCCAACAAAGCTATCAACGGTATGTTTGAAGTGGTTGGTCGTTTGTACGGCATCACTTTCAAACCCTGTGAAGGTATTGATACCTGGCACAAAGATGTTCAGTTCTTTGATATTGAGCGAGGTGGCAATGTTATAGGTCGCTTCTATCTTGATCTGTACGCCCGTGAACATAAGCGAGGTGGTGCCTGGATGGCAGATTGCCATAATCGCCGTAAGGCTGATGGCAAGGTTCACACGCCGGTTGCCTTCCTGACCTGCAACTTCACTCCGCCCGTTGGTGATAAGCCTGCGCTGTTAACCCATGATGAAGTTGTGACCTTGTTCCACGAGTTTGGTCATGGCCTGCATCACATGCTGACCAAGGTCGATTACGCTGCAGTTTCCGGTATCAGCGGTGTGCCATGGGATGCCGTGGAACTGCCAAGCCAGTTTATGGAAAACTGGTGTTGGGAGAAAGAAGCGCTGGCTCTGATTTCTGGTCATCATGAAACCGGTGAACCTTTACCAGATGAAATGCTGGAGAAGATGCTGGCAGCCAAGAACTTCCAGTCTGCAATGATGATTGTTCGTCAGCTGGAGTTTGCAATGTTTGACTTCCGTCTGCACCACGGCTGGAAAGATGGAATGGATATTCAAAAGGCTCTGGATGATGTGCGCAGCCAGGTGTCTGTGTTGGTTCCGCCAGCGTTTAACCGGTTCCAGAACAGTTTCTCTCATATCTTTGCAGGTGGTTATGCTGCGGGTTATTACAGCTACCTGTGGGCAGAAGTTCTCTCTGCAGATGCGTTCTCCAGGTTTGAGGAAGACGGCATCTTTAACCGGGAAACAGGTGAGTCTTTCCTTAACGAAATTCTTGAACGCGGTGGTTCCAGAGAACCAGCAGATATGTTCAAGGCTTTCCGTGGCCGCAAGCCTGAGCTGGATGCTATGCTGCGCCACAAAGGTATTACCGGCTGATAGTTAAGAGTTAGCCTAAATGCTGGTTGGGTTTATTTAGCCCGATCAGCTTGCAGTGAGAATAATTATGAAAAAGCGCTTTATTGCCGGAGCTGTCTGCCCCAAATGTGCGGCGATGGATCGTCTGGTTATGTTTGAAGATCAGGGAGTCACTATTCGCGAATGTGTTGAGTGTGGCTTTACTGATAACCAGAAAAACCTGGAACCACAGGATGAACTGGAAACCCGTGTGAATCAGGTTGATGAGCACGATGCAGCAGCGCAAACAGACGACGATGTTTCTCCTATAAAAATCCTTCACTGACACTGTTTTATTGAGAAAAGCAAACTGGTGCGATAGTCATTCATAACGACAACTAAACTCCTGAGCTGCTCTGAGGAGGTCGTTATGATTTTCTACAAACCCCTGATGTATCGACTGTTCGTCGGCAGTTTGTTTCTTAGCTTTTGTTGTGCCCAGGCTTCAGAAGAAAAACCTTCGCCATCTCCTTCATCTGCTTCTGCACAAGCAAAGCAGATGGGTGCCGATGAGGCTGGCACAGGTTCCCCTGTTGTAGGGCCCGACTCGCCTCCTCCCGCCAGAGAAGCAAAGGAAATCTCAGGTAAAGCATTTACTCGTGAAGAGAGTTTCTCCGGTGATGAGGAGACTGATGAACCTGTCTCAGTATCGGGTTTCTCAGAGTTTTCTGAGCGACCATCGGCTATTTTCCTGACTTCGAAAGATGATATTTGTGAGTTTTCTATTCCGTGGCGGCCTGGTGCCAGCGCTAAAGTCAGTGTTTTCCCATGGAATGATGAAGAAAGAGTTTTCGATTTCAGTGAGGCTTTGTCTCAAGCAGAGCTCCAGCCTAAATCCCATCCTGAAGAAGATGGCGCAAAGCTTGTAGGAAGCTTTCAAACTGCAGCTCTGCGAGAAAAAGGCTGGCTTTTCCGGGTGATGGTGAGCAATAACAATATGATGGGAGGGCTAGTTGTACGTCACTTCACAGTTGTATTGCTGGATAAGGACAAAATTAAAATGGTCACTCTGCTGGATGCCAATGGAATCGGTGTAGAGGGCACGGGAAAAGAACTTAAGGCGTTTACGAAAAGGGCAAGCAAACTGGGCTTAGATGAACTGGTTATTCTTGCGGCAAATGTTTCTCAGCCTCACTTTCAGGCTCAGCTTCCCCGGAATGTGGTTTATATGACGAAAGAGTTTGTTGTCGGCTGGGAAAAAGAGCTGAAAGACTTAACCAAAATTCCAGTAAGCGTTGATGAAGAAGAACAAGGGACGAGAGCCGATAAGCGTGATGAACTTATAAGCCAGTTAGAAAAATTCAAAAAGGAGGAACGCGAAGAAGAGGATGTTGATGCTCTGCCTTTCAAGTTTCTAAGAGAACTCGTTACCAGAGATGATCCTTTAAAACCCAGACCAGGTATGGAGGACTTTTTCTTTGACCCCTCTGAGGTCAGTATGCGCCTCGGCTCAGTGGCAACCACACAAGCAAAGTTCCATGGCTTACAGATTACCCCATGGGACAAGGAAGGGAGTGATCTGACGAAAACACATCTGGTTCCCCTTCACCCCATTGATAAAAAGCTAATGCCGGTATTGGATGCCCAACATTTTCCTGAATCGGAAAGGGACTACCATGAGCTGCTCTGGCTAAGAAATCAGACCGTTATGGGAAGAACACACGGCATTGTGTTAACGCCTGAAATTCTGGATAAACAAGTTGTAGTCGTGGATATGATGCCTGCGAGAGCTACAGACCGATCTGGTTCACCATCCCAGTGGTTGCATGAGTTTGTAACAGAGCTTGATGATAGAGAGGGAATTTTTATTGTGGTGGGGGGAGACGCCGATGCTTCTTTAGAGGTTAAGCGACACTTGAAAGGGCTGACAGTTGTTCACTTCTGGGATGTTGATGTAGAGAAAGAGAAATACCTTGAAAGCGTTATAGGCAAATTCAAAAGTAAGGGGAAAATTTATAAGCGCTTCCCTCAGAGCAAGCACTTTACCGAAGGTTCTCTAAGTCTTGATGTGGTAAGTATGAAAGAGGCTGTTGAAGTGAAACCTGCTCAAGGAAAAGGCAGATCTTCAAGATCAAGAGTTACTCCTGCCCAGCCGGTAAAGTCCTGATGTGAGTTTTTCTTTGTGGGGCATAAGCCTGATAAAGCTTACTGGTTAACAGGTCTCCTGTGTCCCACTTCTTTTTTGCTTCCAGCAGTTTTTCGAACTCTGGATAGGCACGATTCAGCTGACTGCGACTGGCATACAGTGCATAGGGAAGGTAATAACGCCCACCCATAGAAAGCACTGTATCGATCAGTTCACGGGTGGCCTGAGCCATAGCCTTCTCTGCTTCGGTGGAATCGGGAAGATTCATAAACAGCACAATGGCAAACCGGTCTTCCGGAGCGTAAGGCAACAAAGAATCTTTATCCGCATTTACCCAGCGCAAGGTGGCGTTAACCAATTCGAAGTTCTGGTGCTTTTTAGTCCAGAGTTTTAAAGCGTTCAGAAATGGCTGCAACTGTTCTGGCGGAATAAAGTATTCCTGAAGAATATCTTTGGTTCCGGGAACAGTATTTTTCAAAGATACAACGGATTCGCCCATCGCCTGGTTCCGGGACATTCGGGCACTTTTTTCGTAAAGAAAAAATTCCATGGTTGTACGGGCAAGCCGGGCCAGCCAGCTGGTTTTCATAAGGTTTATTTTCTCTGCTGGTGGAAGGTTGGGTGGTAATAATTCCGGTGGTGGCGGTGCGAGTTCACCTGTGTCGTAATAATTCACAACAATCACGTTCTGAAAAAGAAACATCGGATTAATGGAAAGTCGGGCAGAATGCAGCGCAAGCCTGTTGTTGTTTTTGTATTCATTGAAGAACAGCTTTTCGTAGTCTTTGGCCCGCACCAGCTCCGGACGTTTCAGCAGCATGTGGTTGGGAACAACCCTGAGGGTGATCTGGGTGATAATGCCAACAAGCCCGTAAGTGCCAATAACGGCCCTGAACAGCTCAGGGTTTTCTGTACGACTGGCATAAAGGTGACGGCCATCGGTCAGCAGAACTTTGACCGATTCCACAGTACTGGAAACAGGATTCCAGTGTAAATCCTGCCCGTGAGCGTTCACCCCTAATGAGCCACCAATAGAAAAATCACTGTAAGACTGCATGGCCGTAACCCCCAGGCCAAAAGGCGTCAGATGTTCCTGCAAGCGTTTCCAGGTCATGCCGCTTTGTACGGTTATCAGGTTTTTCTCAATATCCAGATTTATCAGCTGATTCATTTCCCGGGTATTAATCTGGATCACGTTGTTGGCGCAGGTTTGATTACCTTGACTGTAACCGCCTCCCAGAAGGCTTATTCTGGCTTTCTTTTTCCGAGCCTCCTCGATAATCATTTCCAGCTCACGGGGATGGTCTGGGGACTTGATTTGTAAAGGTGTGCACTTCTCAGCTCGGCAGGCAAAGGAGAGAAGTGTAAGAAGAAGTAAAGTGAAAGCATGAAAAGATGCTGACATTGGACACCGGAACATGAAAACCTCCGTTTAGAAAAACGGCTTTACCAGCCATTAGTTTTCGGAGTCTCCTTGTGTGGAATCGGTTCAAATATAGTCCGTTGTGCTGGCTGTCCTGTTATCTCTGTTTTTAACAAAGGCCTGCCGTAATCTCGTTTCAATTTGCTTGCGGAAGATACGATTAACGTAGCCTTAAGCGCTTTATACAGAGTGTTTTTATAAAAAAATTCACAAAATTATGTGTTTGCTTTTGTTAGCTCATGTTGTTTAATGAAGGAGCAGTTAGAAACTCAGTGGAAATGTTGTAACCAGATTTCGAGAAGCAGGAAGCCCCTGTGAAGTGTTTGGTACAGGCAATGTAAGATTTTTTCGTCTCTCACGGAAAAGAATAACTGGGCTTATAAACTGTTTCCGCTGTCTGGCGGATGATGTCTGTTTGATGTTGGGTCTTGAACGGTGCCGGTAAAAGCCGGGTGTCGTGTCAGCCTGTCTCTCTTTTTGCAGAGTCCTCTGCAAATTTCTCGTTTATCTCGCCTGAGTTTTCATCGTAAACAATGCGAAACAGCTCGGTGTTGGCTACTTTTTTGTCAGTGCCGGGGAATAATAAAAATAAGCACTGTCCAACGTATGCCGTACGCCTGTGGGTAGCTGTAATCCCCTGAATTCATGTTGCGATAGAGCTACCGTCAGAGGATGGAAGTGAATGAGGCTGCAAGCGAGAAGACTTGTCATGCTTCTGATCGGCCTGATGACCTCCCCTGCCCTTTGGGCTGAGTGGGCGTTCAACATGCCGAAAGGGGTCACGGATCTCAGTCATTCAATTTATGATCTGCACATGACGATCTTCTGGATCACCGTTGCTATTGGTGTTCTGGTGTTTGGCGTGATGTTCTGGTCAGTCATCTTTCACCGCAAATCGCGGGGAGCGAAAGCGGCTGAGTTTCACGAAAGCACACTGGTAGAGATTCTCTGGACCAGTATTCCTTTTGCTATTTTGGTTGTCATGGCAATTCCTGCCACTAAAACCCTGATCGAAGTTTATAACGCGGATGACGCGGATATAGATATCAAGGTCACCGGTTACCAGTGGAAGTGGCAATACGAGTACCTTGGAGAAGAAGTCAGCTTCTTCAGCAACCTCTCCACGTCACGGGATGAGGTAAACAACCTCCGTCCGAAAAATACCAACTACCTTCTTGAGGTTGATGAGCCGCTTGTGGTGCCAACCGGTAAGAAGATTCGTTTCCTTGTCACCGGTGCCGACGTTATCCACTCCTGGTGGGTACCGGAACTGGCTGTAAAGAAAGATGCGATTCCCGGTTTTATCAACGAGTCCTGGGCCAAGATCAATGAGCCCGGCATTTACCGTGGCCAGTGCGCGGAACTCTGCGGAAAAGATCACGGCTTTATGCCCATTGTGGTTGATGCACGGCCACAGGCTGAGTACGAAGACTGGTTACAGGAAAAGCGTGAAGAAGCAGCCAAGATTCGCGAGCTGACCCAGAAAGACTGGACCATGGATGAACTCATGGCCAAAGGTGAGCAGGTTTACGGCAAGGTTTGTGTGGCCTGTCACCAGGCTAATGGTCAGGGTATTCCGCCTATGTTCCCGGCTCTGAAAGGTCAGCCTATCGCCATCAAGAAAGAAATGATTGGTGACCATATCGATATGGTTCTTTATGGCAAGAAAGGCACAGCCATGCAGGCCTTCAAAGATCAGCTGAGTGAAGTCGATATTGCCGCTGTTATCACTTACGAGCGGAACGCATGGGGTAATAACACCGGAGAAATGATTACTCCGAAAGATATTCTCGACTACAAGAAAGACGGGAAATACACAGGTCAATATGCAACGGAGGCCAAGTAATGAGTGACCATCATCACGGGCCTGCCAAAGGCCTGATGCGCTGGGTGCTGACCACAAATCATAAAGACATTGGTTCAATGTATCTGTGGTTCAGCTTCGCAATGTTTCTGTTTGGCGGCTCCATGGCTATGGTGATTCGGGCAGAGCTGTTTCAGCCCGGTCTGCAGCTTGTAGAGCCAAATTTCTTTAACCAGATGACTACCATGCATGGTTTGGTCATGGTGTTTGGTGCAGTTATGCCAGCCTTTGTTGGTTTGGCAAACTGGATGATTCCGATGATGATCGGAGCACCTGATATGGCACTGCCACGGATGAATAACTGGAGTTTCTGGATTCTTCCGTTTGCCTTTGCGCTTATGACCAGCACCCTGTTTATGGAAGGTGGCGGTCCTAACTTTGGCTGGACCTTCTATGCACCGTTATCCACAGATTATGCCCCGCCATCAACGACTTACTTTATCTTCGCAGTTCACATGATGGGTGTGTCTTCGATCATGGGGGCGATTAATGTTATTGCCACAATCCTGAACCTTCGGGCTCCGGGTATGACATTGATGAAGATGCCACTGTTTGTGTGGACATGGCTGATCACTGCCTACCTTCTAATTGCGGTTATGCCTGTACTGGCTGGCGCTGTGACCATGAT
This sequence comes from Parendozoicomonas sp. 2304DJ65-17, assembly GCF_058148445.1. Classification (NCBI taxonomy): domain Bacteria; kingdom Pseudomonadati; phylum Pseudomonadota; class Gammaproteobacteria; order Oceanospirillales; family Endozoicomonadaceae; genus Parendozoicomonas; species Parendozoicomonas sp. 2304DJ65-17. The sequence continues at coordinate 64,683 of NZ_JBYVJV010000006.1, read as the reverse complement.
GCTGATGGATATTCACTTCGGTACCTCGTTCTTTAACGCAGGTGGTGGGGGTGACCCGGTTCTGTTCCAGCATGTGTTCTGGTTCTTCGGGCATCCCGAGGTGTACATCATGATCCTGCCGGCATTCGGAATCGTATCAGCGATTATTCCGGCCTTTGCCCGTAAGCAACTGTTTGGCTACACATCAATGGTTTACGCCGTTGCCAGTATCGCCTTCCTGTCGTTCATCGTATGGGCGCACCATATGTTTACGGTGGGTATCCCGCTGGTGGGCGAAGTGTTCTTTATGTACGCCACCATGCTGATAGCAGTGCCGACCGGGGTGAAAGTGTTTAACTGGATTGCCACCATGTTCCGGGGATCTCTCACCTTTGAAACGCCGATGCTGTTCTCAATAGCGTTTGTGGTGTTGTTTACCATTGGTGGTTTCTCTGGGTTGATGTTGTCTATCGCGCCAGCTGACTTCCAGTACCACGACACATATTTTGTTGTTGCCCACTTCCACTACGTGCTGGTTCCCGGTGCAATCTTTGCGATTTTTGCAGGGGTTTATTACTGGCTGCCTAAGTGGACTGGTCATATGTATGACACGGCACTTTCCAAGGTTCACTTCTGGATGTCGTTTATTGGTATGAACCTTACTTTCTTCCCAATGCACTTTGTTGGGCTGGCAGGTATGCCAAGACGTATTCCCGATTACAACATGCAGTTTGCCGACTTCAACATGCTCTCCAGTATTGGCGGGTTCATGTTTGGTGTAACCCAGCTGTTGTTCCTGTTTATTGTGATTAAGTGTGTGAAGAGTGGTGAAAAGGCTGAAGCCAAGCCCTGGGAAGGTGCTCATGGTCTGGAATGGATGGTGCCTTCACCGGCTCCCTATCACACATTCACTACGCCTCCTGATGTGAAGTAAAGGAGGCGTGGGATTATGCAACTGAACCCAGCACAGAAGACGATTGTTAAAGCCACCATAACCGCTATTGGTATGTTTGCTTTTGTCTTTGTCGTGATGGTGCCTTTGTATAACGTGCTTTGTCAGGTCACGGGTCTGAATGGAAAAACAGACCCGAACCCTTACAAGTCTGTTCCCGCCGCCGTGGATACATCACGAACAATTACTGTGCAGTTTCTGGCAACAAACAACAAAGGCATGAACTGGGATTTCAAGCCCAGCACCCATCAGGTGAAGGTTCATCCCGGAGAGATTGGCTCGCTGACATTCTATGTTCGCAATCCTTCCGGTAAGAATATGGTGGGGCAGGCAATTCCCAGTGTGTCGCCTTTTGAAGCCACAGATTATCTGCACAAAACCGAATGTTTCTGCTTTACCTCCCAGCCTCTGGAGGCCCACGAGGAAAAGCTAATGCCGCTGAAAATTATCGTAGATCAGGATCTGCCAAAGCATATTAACAAGCTGACCCTATCCTACACGCTGTTCGACATTACAGAAATGAATAAGAAGAGGACTGCCGGGCTGTAAGTCCCGTAAATCTCAGGCTGGTGCACACAGTGCACCTATTAAGGAGAGAGCAATGGCAAGTGAAACACAGGGAGCGAATGAGGGCGAAGGCACCTACTACGTTCCTGCTCAAAGTAAGTGGCCCATTGTTGCAACTGTAGGACTGTTCCTGACGCTGGTTGGTGCTGGCATGATGATGAACAGTATGAGCGCCAAAGCTGATGACCCCACCGGGCACTATGTATTTTTTATTGGTGCGCTGGTTATGGCTTACATGCTGTTTGGCTGGTTTGGCGATGTTATTCGCGAATCTCGCGCTGGTCTGTACAGCCCCCAGATGGATCGTAGTTTTCGCTGGGGTATGGGTTGGTTCATCTTTTCCGAAGTGATGTTTTTCTCGGCATTTTTTGGCGCACTGTTTTTCGTCCGCTTCTATGCCGTGCCTTGGCTGGGTGGTGAAGGTGAGAAAGGTGTGACTCAACTTCTCTGGCCTGGTTTTACTGCAGAATGGCCGTTGATGACTAACCCTGACCCGGAAACTTTTAAAGGGCCTGCTAAGCTGGTTGACCCTTGGACACTGCCGCTCATCAACACCATCTTGCTGGTGACCTCGAGTGTGACCTGTACCAAGGCTCACCATGCTCTGATAGCCGATAACCGCACAAGTACGAAGAACTGGTTGGCTATTACTCTGGTTCTTGGTTTTGTGTTCCTGGGCGTACAGGGTTACGAGTACTACCACGCTTACAACGATCTTGGATTAACGCTTAACTCCGGTATCTATGGTTCAACGTTCTTTATGCTGACAGGCTTTCACGGGGCGCATGTAACCCTTGGAGCCATAATGCTGTTGATCATGTATATCCGGATAGCAAAGGGGCACTTTACCGGGAAGAACCACTTCGGCTTTGAAGCTGCAGCTTGGTATTGGCACTTTGTAGATGTGGTTTGGATTGGACTGTTCTTGTTTGTTTACGTGTTGTGATGGTTGGTTGTTGGGTTACGACGTTGCACGTCTAACCCAACAAAAACAAAGAGCAGAACATCATAACCAAGGCGCAGAAATATCAAGTTGGCCGCTGATCTTACCGTAAAGGATCAGCGCTAAAATTAACCCCGCCATAAGTACGCGGGACGTGAGTGACCAGACAAGACGGGGAGAGCCACTTCTATCCTTCATCAGCCCGATAAAGGCGTTCACAAGGCTGGCGATCATGGCGATAAGAAGGATAACAATGGCGACTTTGATCCACATGGGGTTCTCCGCTTGTTTTTAATTACCAGCTTACTGCGTCGTATAAACACAGGAAAGCTGGCAGATAAAAATAATAAATCCAGAAACGGATGAAGTAGATGTATCGAATCCGCGAGATGTACAGAATTCGAATAGTGTTACTGGTAGTCGCCCTGCTCCCTGTTCTTGTGGGGCTGGGTTTCTGGCAGTTGGAGAGATACGACTCCAAACTCGCCATGGAAAATCAGTACCAGGAGCGCAGAGGTGGTACTTATTCTGTCTCCGACCTGAAAGGGCTTTACGATCCTCTGTACTTCCAGCTGACTCTGGCAGGCCGATTCGATAACTCACGCAACTTCCTTCTGGATAACCGGACGTTTAAAGGGCGAGTCGGGTTTCACGTTCTTACGCCTTTTCTGGTCGACACCGGTGAAACAGTAATAGTTGACCGTGGCTGGATTGCCGGAATTCCTGACCGCAGTCGTTTGCCGGATGTCCCGGTTGTGGATGGGAAAGTGACCATTGCTGGCCAGAGCTGGCAGCCAGCAGGTGAAGCATTTCTTCTTGCAGAAGATGTCTGGAGTGAAGATTGGCCTAAAGTGATTCAGGCCATTGATCAGGAACGTATGCAGGAAGCTCTGGGTGTCACGACGGAGTCATGGTTACTGGTGCAGGATAGTGATCAACCGGGCAGTCTGAAAAAGAATTTTTTCTTAACCAATATGCCCGCGTCGCGGCACTTTGGTTATGCCATGCAGTGGTTTGCCATGGCTCTGGTTTTGGTAGTGCTGGGGTTTTGGGCTCTCAGAAAAGATAAAAGCAATAATAAACAAGCTGTAAAGCAGGAGTTACCTTGATGGTAGAAGCAGGGATACAGGCAGAAGCAAAGTCATCCAGCAAACTGGAATTGCTATTTATTATTTTCATTCCGTTTGGCGGTTTAGCACTGGCTGCATGGATGTATTTTGCCGGTGAGTTTTTACCAGAAGGGCGAAGCCATAAAGGTAATATGCTCTCCACTCCCCTTTCCTTATCAGAGTTTCAAGCCAGCGGTCTTAACACAGAAATGCTGGATGGGAAGTGGGGCATTATTGTTGTTTCTGAAGGAGAGTGTGTGCAGGCGTGTCAGGATTTTCTCTACCTTACCCGCCAGTCTCATATTGCTCTGAATCGTAATTCCACACGTGTTTCACGTTTCTTTATTTCCGAAGAAGTGCCACAAGGTTCACTTAGCCAGCTTCTGAAAACAGAACACCAAGAACTCAATGTGCTGACAGGGAGAATGCCCAATATTTCCTATGGCACCGATGAATCCGTAAGAGTTTTTCTTACTGACCCACTTGGGAATGTGATGCTCTGGTACGGCAAGGAACATTCGGGCAAGCAAATCCTGAAAGACCTGGAAAAAATGCTGAAAGCCAGCCGTATAGGGTAAAGAAGTATGATGACATCATCTCATAAGCCCGGATTCTGGCTGGCAGCTTTCGCAACATTAATCGCTATTGTTGTGGTTGGTCTTGGAGCCTGGACCCGCCTTGTGCATGCAGGGCTGGGATGCCCGGACTGGCCCGGTTGTTATGGCTTTCTGACTGTACCTGAAACAGCAAGCGAAATAATGATTGCGGAACAACGTTTTCCGGATGCCCCCGTAGAAGTCGAGAAGGGCTGGCCGGAAATGATTCATCGTTATGTGGCGGGCTCACTGCTTCTACTTGTTCTTGGGATTGCGGTAAGCGCTGTTCGAAATCGAAAAAGTGAAGGCCAGCCAGTAAAGCTGCCACTGTTTATTCTCGGGCTGATTATTCTGCAGGCTGCTTTTGGTATGTGGACAGTGACGTTGAAACTTTGGCCACAGGTGGTCACTGCTCACCTATTGGGAGGTTTTGCCACGTTAAGTTTGCTGGCGCTGCTGACCTTTCGATTATCGGGGGCGTGGCAAAAAGTTAGAACCTTCTCCGCATCAGTTTTCCAACCCCGAAAGCTGGCAATTGTTGCGCTGCTCGTTGTGGTTGCACAAATCTCATTAGGTGGTTGGACGAGTTCCAATTATGCGGCTCTTGCCTGCCCGGATTTACCAACCTGTCAGGGACAGTACCTGCCACCTATGGATTTTTCAGAAGGGTTTGATGTTATGCAGTCCATCGGACCAAATTATCTTGGTGGAAAACTGGATAACGATGCCCGCATTGCTATTCATATGGCGCACCGGATAGGGGCTATCCTAACCACGCTGTTGCTTGGGTTTCTGGCAATAAAAGGTCTTGTGCGCGGGGCGGGAAATTTAAAGCCGGTTTATGGTTTTGTGCTGGGAGCACTTGCTTTGCAGGTGTGTCTGGGATTGAGCAATATCATTTTCTATCTACCCCTTTCGGTTGCCGTTGCACATAACCTGGGTGGAGCTTTACTGCTGGTTTCAGTGATGGTGTTAAATTACCGGCTCAGGTTAGAACGGGCATAGAGCTTTAAAGGTTTTAGTCTTGATCACCACACGGAAAGAATAATAAAAATAAGGATAAAAGGTGGAAGGTTATGGGAATAACACGAGCAAGCAAAACAGTCATAGTTGAACCTGCAGGCTGGCGGGATTACCTGGAGTTGTGCAAGCCAAAAGTCGTTGCCTTGATGGTGCTGACTGTTGTTATCGGTATGTGCCTGGCAACACCGGGTATGGTTCCCCTGGATGTTTTGTTCTTTGGAAACATTGGCATCGCCTTATGTGCAGGTTCTGCGGCGGTGATCAACCATGTTGTTGATCGTCGTATAGATACGGTGATGGCGCGTACCATGAAGCGCCCTGTGGCCACTGGCAAGGTTGAACCACTGAATGCCCTGCTCTTTGCTCTGGCGATTGGTGTGATTGGTATGGGCATTTTGCTGGCCATGGTTAATCCACTGACAGCATGGCTTACGCTGGCTTCTCTACTTGGTTACGCTGTCGTTTATACCCTGTTCCTGAAACGCGCCACTCCACAGAATATTGTTATTGGCGGTATTGCCGGAGCAGCACCTCCCCTGCTTGGCTGGACTGCCGTAACCGGCGAGTTTCACGGTAATGCTTTGCTGCTTGTTTTGATTATCTTCGCCTGGACTCCTCCGCACTTCTGGGCGCTGGCTATTCATCGAAAGGAAGAATATGCCAAAGCTGATATTCCTATGCTGCCGGTGACTCATGGTGAGGCGTATACCAAGCTTCATATTCTGCTTTATACCGTGATTCTGTTGTTAGTCAGCCTGATGCCGTGGATGACCGGTATGAGCGGCATGATTTATCTGCTGGGAGCATCAGCACTTGGATTGCGTTTCTTGTATTGGGCGGTGGCATTGCTTCGGGAATCTCGCCCACATGCTGCGATTAAAACATTCCACTACTCCATCACTTATCTGATGTTGTTGTTTGTGGTTTTACTGGCAGATCACTATCTCTATCTGGGTTAAGTCGAAAAGGTTAAAAATAAATGGACGCAGGTGTACGCAAGACGGTTCTGATTTTGGCGCTGGTTGTTCTGGCGGTAATAGGTCTGACATTTAACAAGTTCAACGGTAAGCCAACCCTGGATACCGAAGCTTTGCGCGAACAGGGTGTGGTGTGGTACGAAACGCCCAGATCTTTTGTTTTTAATCCATTGAAAAAGGCCAATGGAGAATCCTTCCAAGCTTCTGATCTGGAGGGCCCCTGGACTCTGATGTATTTCGGGTTCACTTATTGCCCCGATATCTGCCCGGCAACGCTGGCAAATCTCGCACAGGTGATGAAAGAGTTGAGAGCCATCAACCCGGAAGTTGCCCAGAAGGTAAATGTTGTACTGGTCAGCGTTGACCCTCAGCGCGATACGCCGGACAAGCTTGCCCAGTATGTGGATTTCTTTGATAAGGACTTTGTTGGAGTGACTGGTGATTCCGCAAATCTGAAAGCCTTAACGCAACAACTGAACGTGGCATTTGAGATAGTTGGAGATACTGATTCTGATGATTATCTTGTAGAGCACAGTGCTCAGGTAGTTCTGGTTAATCCAAAGGGTGACTATCAGGGATTCTTGCGTCCTCCTTTTAAACCTCAGGAGCTGGCAGACGCTTTGGTGAAGGTTGATCAGGCGTTCTAAGCCAATCGCTGTGGCAGAGTTTGCTATTTATTCGTACAAATCACTATGAGAGTCTCAATAGCAGTGATTTGATAAGAATAATAACGCCATGATGCCAACTGTATCTCGACAGGATATTCAGCTCGATAACCAACCTGCTCATTACTTCAGCTTTGAGGGGGAGAGCTCTTCCTCAAAGCCTGTTCATGTCTACCATGCCAATGCTTACCCCTTCGGCACCTACGGCAGTTTTCTAGATAAGCTTGAAGGCGATGTTTTTGGTCTTGGTCACAGAGGTACCTGGGAAAGCGCAGGGTTGCCCAGCAAAAGCATGCATTGGCACATTTATGCAGATGATCTGATCAATTTCCTTGAGAGTCAAAACAAAGGTCCCGTTGTTGGTATGGGACATTCTCTGGGAGCTGTGGCAACAACATTTGCGGCAGCCAAACGACCAGACCTGTTTTCTGCACTGGTACTTATTGATCCGGTTTTTATTCCCACCGCTAAGTGGCTGACTTTTCGTTCCCTGCAAAAGCTCAGTTCGAAGGTTAACCCTATGGCCGCTATAGCGGATCGACGGCCAAACTTCTGGCCCAGCCGTCAGGAGGCTGTGGACTTTCATCAGCCCAAGAAAGCGTTCTCAGCCTTTACCCCGGAAGCGATGTCAGACTTTGGGGACTTCGGTATATCTGAAGAAAGTGATGGTTTTGGGCTGGCCTATCCGCGAGAGTGGGAAGCCCATAATTACCGAACTGTTCCCTATGTCTGGGCAGCACTGAAATCCTTAACTGTTCCGGTTATGGGGATTCGTGGTGCTACCAGCAATGTTCTGGGGGTTGATGCTCTGAAAAAGTGGCAAAAGCTTCAGCCAGAGCACCTGCTCGTAGAGCTGGAAGGTGCCGGGCATATGGTGCCCCAGGAAGCTCCCCAGAAGTGTTCTGAAGTGATCAACCGCTTTATAAACACGCTGTAAGTTCAGGGCTGGTTTTGTTCCCCTTTCTGCCGATATTCATGGTATTCCACCTTCTCGGGTCCAGATGCCATGAAGCCCCTTTTGCAGAAGACTGGCGACGAGATTCGTGGCCTTTCTCATAAGCTTTCCCCGGCCAATATCAAAAGTTATCTGAAAACGGCCTGTCTGCGTCTGGTGCAAAAGTGCGTACCTGAGAAATACCTCCCCAGAGGCCTGAAGGCTGGATATGGGAAAACGTGGACTGATTACGATATTTCAGGAGCTAAAGGTGTACCCCTGCTTCCGACCAGCCCTTCAGGTACGGCTTCGTATTTCAACCATCTGCTGAGGGATGTAGAGGGCGCTCACCCAGGCCTTTATCTAGAAAACGACCTTTTACCCAATCCCGAAAGCCTTATGAAATGTACACCAGAACAGCTAAAGCTGATTTTTGAACAGGATGCCAAGAAAGGTGGAACCCTGTTGTTTGCACTGCAGAAAGAAGACCCGGAAGGAACGAAAAAGCTGTTGAAGACTTTTCAGCCTGATCAGCTCAATCAGTTACTGCAAGTTTTCCTGCCAATCCTGAAAAATCTCGAAGCCAGCAGCTTATACAGTGTGTTGCAAAATGATGCGTGCAGTGGAGGGTTCCTGTTATTCGCTATGGCCGTCAGCCAGCCTGAAATATTTGGAGAACGTATCTCTGATTTTGGTGGCAATGATATGTACTCGCTCATGAGATTGTACAGTGAAAGCGATGAGACTCGCTCTCCTGAGCAGGCCCGAGCAATGATGAAAATGGTTTTGCAATACTTGCCGGGTGGCGTTGTTCAAAGCACCTCTTCATCTCTGGTTAATTACAACGCTATGGAAACGGCGACTTATTTTTGTGGTCAGGAGTTACCCCCCGAAGCCTTAGCTGCAATGTTGCAGCAAAAGAATGAAATGGTGGGGCTCACCGCAGGAGAGCTTGTCAGCGTGCCGGCAGCAACAATTTTGAATGGTTTGGGATTCAAATTAACAGATGCTTTTGAGGTCGATGAAAAACCTGATTGGTATACAGCATGGCTGGAAAAAGGGCAGACGGTATTCGCTGATATGCCAGCTAGTGCGCTGCTCAATGAAGGCACGCCGGCAAGCCATAATGCTTATGCCATCAGTGTTTTATCTATACTCGAGGTTGCTCAGATTCATGAAGATGAATTGATGCAGAAGGCATGCCGAATGATGGATCAAATGCACTGCATTGGGTTGCCTGTTTTTAATTTGAAACATGAATCTGATGACAAGGCGATACATGTTCAGGAAGGTGATCTTTACAGGGAATTGGGCAGGGTAACTCTTAAAGACGTAGCAATCATGGCAGGAGAAGATAAAGAAGCCAGTGCAGCATTACTTAAGAAGCTTGGCTGGAATCCTGTGCAGCGCAGTGGAGATGAAACCAGAAAAACATTAATAGTCAGAGAGTTTTTAGGGGAGTTCTTTTCAAACCTGCAAGCCCAAAAACATTAAGAAATGGTAACGTTTTTTGTGGTAACTGCGGATGTATGATGCCAAAAAATAAAAACAATTATACATCCCATTATGTGCTCTACTTCTCTTTTAAAGCAGGTATTGCTTCTTACATTAAGTTGCTATGCCTTTGCAACTCATGCGGCACTTCAGTCTTTAGATGATGAAAGCCTGAGTGATGTAACTGGCCAGGCTGTTATCAGCATGGCGACAGATAAAATTAATAACATCCGCTATACCCGTGTTAATCTTGGTATTGATGTTAAAACCCAGCTTAACGTAGATAAGCTATCTCTCGGTACTCGTGTTCGTGATGGTAATGTCGGTTCAGATATTGATATCGACAACCTCGCTCTTGGATATGTCAGCAATAATGGTAATGGTGACATTGTCCCCTTCCAGATTCGAAACCCTTATCTCGAGTTTGCCTATGAAGGCGAAGAGATTGTTGGTATGCGTGTTGGTTTTGGTGAATCTAAAGGCATGCTTTCAGGAGATATTAATCAGCTGACGGGTAATATTAATGTTGGCATCTCTGGAACCATGCAGGAGATTCGTGATGCGGTTGGTGATGATGCACCATTCCTGATCCGGCTAGCCGCAAGCATTGCGGGTGATGCAAACATGACGGCAGAAGCTCAATTGGTGAACCCTGATGGCTCACCAAACAATGTTAGAGCTTCAACTGTTGGTATTCCAAATGGAGAGGCTCTGCAAACTGATAATGGCCTACTTGCAGGCTTGGGTGGTTTGCTGGGTATTCTGACCTCAAATGGTTGTGAAGCAGCTGGCTTGTCTACTTGTTTCAGCCTTAGAGATTATCGCTCTCTTCCCGTTGGTAATGTGAATATTGCTGACAACCCTAACACCGACACGATTGAAGGTGCGGCGAAAGGTTTGTTCTTGGCGTTTGGTCACCGCGATATTCAATGGCGAGACTTAGAAACCAATACCCCGGTTGATACTCGTGCTGGTGCTTTCCTTAATGTTCCGAAGTTTCGGGATGCCCAAGGGAATCTGCAAGCACCTATAAACGTAAACTTTACTCAGGTATTTAACGGTATTGAACGTCTGGCAACCTGCTTCCAGAGCGGTGGTAAGGGGACTGTTGGATGTTAAAAACGCACCGGTTTTCCAGTTTTGTATTCTCAATATTGTTGTTTGGTTATGCGCATGCAGACCTGACACCGCTGGAAGATGATGCGTTATCGGGTATTGAAGGTGCCGGAGTTGGAGTGGTACTTGATGACTTCAGCTACGATGGTTCTGCCGGACAGCTGGAGATTGGTGGTGTAAATGATACCAGCGGCAATGAAATCGGTATTTCTGTATCACGGCTTTATCTGAAAGGAAGCGGCAGTGATCGGGGAACACTGGATAGACGCTACAGCTTTGGTGCGCTGGATAACCCTTTCAAAATTGATATAACGTCCGGCAGTGATATCAACAGCATTCCAAATGACAGTACGGTTCTCCAGCTTTTGTGGCCAGAGTTTCGTGGGCCGAATATCTATACCACTATTAATGAAATCAAAACCCTGAATACAGAGCTGGGTGTTTTTCTGGCACCGCTGTCACAACTGCAGGGCGAACTGGTTTCTATTCGAAATAGTATTAGTCGGCTACAGGCTGAGATTGTTGGTTTAGATGCTGATATTGCCCAAAAGAACACCGAAGCTGAAGCCAAGGTGCAGCAAGGTTTGAGCGAAGGTTTTAGCCGGGGAAATATCACCAATGGTGGTTTAAGTTGTTTTGGCTATGTGTTTGGTCGTCTGGATCGTTGTCAGCAGCTGCGTGATGAGTACCGGGGCATTATTGGTGAGAGGGATGGTTTTCAAAACAGCAGAAATGATAAATCCAACCAGATTCCAGGCTTACAGGCTCAGATAGGCCCAAAAGAAACACAGATTGCTAATAAAGCTCAGGAGCTGAAGTCCGGTCGCGAAGCCCGTGAAGCAGCCATTGCTAATGTGCGAAACAAACTGGCAGATGGTGTTGAAGGTGCTGATGTTGGTATCAGCTTCAGCTATCAGGTGACGGATGCTGATGGCGAAAGAACAGATAATCATAACTATGATCTGACTGGTGTGGATCTCTACGGCTCCAGCTTCCGCCTGTTCACCAATACACGAGGTGGAAAAAGTGTACTGGATGGTGAACTTGGGCTGCGCATGTACGTAAAGACTTTGGATTTGAGCAGTTGTGATTTAACGGCATCAAATTGCGATACTGCAGCTGAACGTGGTGATTTTACCTATTACTTTTCTGACCTCTTTTTTGATTTAAAGCTGGGTTACGGCAAAAGCCAGCCGCTGGACTTCTCCATTACTCCGGAAGGTCACGTAAAGCTTCGTTTAGCACCCGTGACATCTGCGACAGCAGCAGACTATTACGCAAATGCACAAAAGTCTTATATCTATATGGGTAACGTCACTCATGGAGGTGTACGCCCTGCTGGTGGTGGTCAACCCATTGGAGGGTTTGATCTTGGCTCTGCAGAAATAGATGGACTTCGTATTCAATATTTAGAGGCAGTGACGCACGACTTATGAAGGGATTATCACTTTTTTTTACAGGGTTAAGTGTCCTGGCACTGCCTGTTTTTGCTGAGCTGAAAGCACTTGATGATGCGGAGCTTTCCAGCAGCACGGCTCAGGCTATTACTCTCTCCCTTGAAGTTGGCCTGAACGAAAATGGTGGCCCGCTATGGCGTAAGAACCAAGATGGCAGTTGTTCCGTAAATGATGGCAAGTGTGGAACGCGAGTTGCCGTTCAGGGTGACGAAGACAGTGGCTGGCTGATCCTGGATGTTGCTGAAGGCAAGTTAAGTATTGGTCGTTTTGCTGACGACTCAGAGCCTGCAACTCTGGACATTGTTGAAAAAGATATTCCGGGTCAGGGTTCTCAGGATGTAGTGACTTTTGCCTACGAAGGCAAACTCAATTATGAAAACCTGAGCTTTGTTATAGCTTCTTCTCCACAAGCAGCTCCCGGAGGTACGCAGCGGGATTTGATATCCCTGAACTTTAACGGTTCCAGCACTGTGACTGGCAACTTGCAGCTGTTCCCGGTGGACTGATATGAAACGTTTGGCGATAGGGATATTCCTGATTGTCAGTACTTCTGCTCTGGCAGAGCTGCAATCTATAGAAGATGATGAGTTGAACGGTTTCAGCGGTCAGGCTGGTATTACCATTGAGTACGAAACGTCATTGGCTAAGGGCGCGGATAATGCACCCCAGAACAATATTCGCTGGAAGAGCAATGACGCAAGTTCGGACACGTATCTTGAATTACAAAACGTTCATACTGGTAACGGATCTTCAGGAGCAGATAACTCTGGTCTGACCAGTGTTATGAAGGTTGATGTCATTGAGCGAAGTGGTAAAAGTTTTGTTGCGTTAGACCGTTTAACCGAAGCCGAGAAAGTGAATGTTGGAGCAGTCAATCTCGGCCCAAAAACCGCACTTCACTCAGTTCAAATATTCAATCCAAGTCTCCACTCTCAGTGGGAAATTGGGGTGAAATAACTGCAGATGCAGAGTTTTACAAAGATTAACGTTTGTTAATTTAAATTTCGTAGAGGTTTCTCATATAGTGGCCGCTCCTCTGCGAGCTCTCTTTCATGTAGTGTAAGGACTGCTCTCGAATAAGCATTAAATAACAGGGGGCAGTCGTATGAATATCCTTATTATCGAAGATGATCTGGAACTTGCAGAGTCCATTTCAAAAGGCATAAAAGCCTCTGGCTACCATGCAACAGTTGCAGGAAATGGAACCTTTGGATTGGATGCCGGCTTAACCGGGCAGTTTGATGCCATTGTTTGCGACAGGATGCTGCCGGATTTTGACGGCATGGAAATTCCTGGTCAGCTCAAAGAGTCAGGCATAGAAACGCCCGTTATCATCCTGAGTGCCCTCAATGAAGTTGATCAGCGTGTTGAGGGGCTTAGATCTGGCGCAGCAGACTATTTGTGTAAACCTTTTGCCTTATCTGAGTTACTTGCCCGAATAGAAAACCTTTCCAGAAGGCAACCTGTGGTGCGTCAGGAGGAGAGCTCTCTGACTATTTCAGACTTACACCTCGATCGACTAAAGCGACAGGTTTCCAGAGCAGAAAGAGCGATTACACTGCAACCTCGGGAGTTCCGCATTCTGGAGTATATGATGCTGAATGCTAATCGAGTGGTGACCCGCTCTATGCTGCTTGAGAATGTCTGGGATATTAGTTTCGACCCTCAAACTAATGTTGTGGATGTTCACATCAGTCGTTTGCGGCAGAAGGTTGATAGCCGTTCAGAACAAAAACTGATCAAGACTGTTCGCGGAACAGGATATTTAATCAGTGCCTGAACGAAGTATCTTCAGAAGCTCCAGTTTTCAGCTGACTCTTTGTTGTTTCCTGCTTTTGTGGGGGGCTTTCGTATGCTTGTTATTTGTCGTTTATAAATTGTTTCTGGAGCATAGCCTTGAAGAAGGAGCCTATGGCGTCAGGGAGTATGCTGAGTATTACCAGAGCCTGTCTAAGGAAGTCTCACCTGAAGAGTTTCTGGAAATCCTTCATGTGGATAGCCGGATAGACCCATTCGCCTCATTGGAAATTCTTCAATCCAAAGAGGAAGGCATCGATATACAGGTTCATGAATCTGATGCGGAGATAAAAGATTGGCTCACCCAGACCTTTTTTGAAGGGGACAGTGGTCTCTTTCATGTTGATTTTGAGCTGCCTGATGGTCGTTACCTTCGCATAACCCAGGATCTTTCTTATCTTTCTGAAACGATAGAAGAAATACGAGTCATTATGTTTGGCGGTGGCGGACTGACCTTGCTTCTTGCCCTACTTGCAGCTTACTTTGTGTCTCGCCAGCACACCTCCCCACTGGAAAGTATTAACGATGCCTGTCGGGATATTATTGGTGGCAATATTTCTCGCCGCATCCCCCATAAAGGTGCCGGGGATGACTTCGATGAACTGGCTATTAATATCAATGCCATGCTGGATCGTATTCAGTCTCTGGTGAAAGACGTGCGCCAGGTGACTGATGATATAGCCCATGACTTACGTACACCGATTACCCGGGTTCGCAGCCAGCTTGAACTGCTCCAGATTGGAGATCTGCCTCGATCAGAGGAGATTGCTTATATTATCGAAGAGATAGACAGGCTTGAGACAATACTTTCCTCACTACTGCGCATTGCGCGAATGGAAGAAGACTCCAGCAGCCGCAATTTTGAACCTGTTAATTTGACTGATCTTGTACTCTCCATTGATGAGCTTTATCGCCCGGCTATTGAAGAAAAAGGCTGTACTCTCGAGGCTTCAACTCCTGAAAACCCTGTAATTGTGACCGGTGACGGAGGGCTCTGGCTGCAGGCGTTATCTAATCTTCTTGAGAATGCCATGAAATACACACCGGAAGATGGACGTATTTCTATCAGCTTAGAAGCTTCAGATGGGAAGCCTGTATTGAAGGTGACTGATACCGGGCCGGGAATACCAGCTCATGAGCGTGAAAATGTATTCAAGCGCTTTTACAGGTTAGAAAAGCACCGGTCTACAAAAGGAAATGGTCTTGGATTAAGTTTGGTGAAAGCTATCTGCAGCCTCCACCGAGCCAGAATTGAGTTATCTGGTTCTACTGGTAGAAGTGGCTTAGAAGTTTCTATCTTCTTCAGTTAGTTTGCTGCGTAGATAGTGGAGCCAGATCTTCAACAGTGCCCTGAACATCCGGGACTGTCACAGTAATTATGCCCACTGAAGCCGGCGCTGAGACCTGCTCAATTTCAACAACTTCTGTGGGAAGTCCGGATGAAACAGGGGCTGACAAAGGTTTCTGAGCTTCTCTTATGGCATCAAGAATGTATCCGGCATCTGGATAAGCTGGAGAAACATCTAAAGCACGTAAAGCCAGTACTTTGGCCCGGTAATACTTCTTATTCAGAAAGGCTTTTTGTCCCAGGTTTACCAGTTGTCTGGCAACCTTTTCACGATACTTTTCTGCCAGCGGGTCGTTAGGAGAGATCAATTCAAGGCGATGAATTTTCTCCATGGCATTGTTGCCAGTTGGCCGGGTTAAACGATTAGCAGCTATATCCGCCTCAATTGCTGTAATCACCGGGCCAGTTGCACTGTATTGGTTTTGATTCGAATACCGTGGAGCTGTCTGGCAACCTGCAAGAAAAAGCAAAACCATCAATGGTAAAAACGACAGTCGATTCATATTCTGATTAAGATACCTGGCGTCTGTGTTGGGTTCCTGTGAGTGCTGAAGCAGACATTACCAGCAGGAACAGCATTGCGCTACACACAACGACTGATGGCCCGGTTGGCGTATCCCAGGTCAGAGAGGCCCACATGCCGCCGGTAACGGACAACATACCCAGAATGCTTGCGCCAATAGCCATCTGCTCAGGGGATTTTGCCAAACGTTGCGCAGTTGCTGCAGGGATAATCAAAAGAGAAGTGATCAGCAGTACGCCGACAATCTTCATGGCTACGGCAATCACAAGAGCGATTAACATCATTAACAACAGACGAATGCGCTCAACTGGTACACCTTCAACCTGGGCCAGCTCTTCATGAACGGTAATTGAAATCAGAGATGTCCAAAATCGTGCCAGCAGCCCGAGAACAACAACTCCTCCGCCGTATATCCAGAACAGATCAGAAGCACCAACTGCCAGTAGGTCACCGAACAGGTAGGCCATCATATCGACTCGTACGGCCCCTAGAAGACTGACAACAACCAGACCAAGGCTAAGCGAGCTGTGGGCCAGAATGCCAAGCAAGGTATCGGTGGCCATCAGCTTTTTCTGTTGCAGCCACACAAGCAACAGAGCCAGAACAAAACAAACCACAGCGACAGAAAGGTTCAGGTCTATTTGCAGAAGAAAGCCAAGAGCAACACCAAGCAGTGCTGAATGGGAAAGGGTTTCCCCAAAGTATGCCATCCGGCGCCAGACAACAAAGGTACCTAATGGGCCAGCAACCAGGGCTACGCCAAGGCCAGCCAGCAGTGGATAAAGAAATAGATCAATCATTATAAAGAATCTGTTTTGTTATTTTCTGAGCCGTGAGAATGTCCACATCCGCCAATCACATGCCCATCGAGATCATGGTTGTGATCATGATGATGGCTGTACACGGCCAGTTCATCAGACTCTCCCCCAAACAAACGCAGATAAGCCGGGTGCTGGCTAACCTGGCTGGGGTGCCCTGAACAGCAGATATGATTGTTCAGACAGATAACGTTGTCTGTTGCTGCCATAACCAGATGAAGGTCGTGAGAAACCATCAACACACCACAGTCGGTTTCGTCTCTTAGTTCCGCAATTAATTTGTAAAGCTCGCGCTGGCCGGTGACATCTACACCTTGCACGGGTTCATCCAGCACCAGAAGATTCGGTTTACGTAGGAGAGCTCTGGCCAGAAGAACACGCTGCATTTCACCACCGGAAAGGCTTTGAATGGGGCTGTTGATAAGTTGCCCTATTTTGGTTTGAGAAAGTGTTCTGGAGAGAGCTTCCTGAATTTCCTTTTTGTTTGCACCCGCAAGGCTGAGAAATCGGCCTACGGTCAGAGGCATTGTTGGCTCAATCTGAAGCTTCTGTGGCATATAGCCAATACGCAGGCTCTGCTGAACTTTCCGGGTGCCGCTGGAGGGTTTTAACAGGCCGAGAACTATCCGGACCAGAGTAGTCTTCCCGGCTCCATTGGGGCCGATCAGGGTAACAATCTCACTCTTGTTGAGATTCAGGCAGACATTGTCGAGAACTGTTCGCCCATGAAAGGCCACCTGAACATCATCCAGTGACAGCAGGGCTTCACTCATTGGAAGCCTCCTCCTGACAGCTGGGGCAAAGGCCGCTTATTTCAACAAGAGTCTTAGTGGTTTTGAAACCGGTGTTGTTAGCCGCAGTCTGGAGGTTTTGGATATTGTCGTGGCTGTCCAGCTCGCGGGTCGTGCGGCAGTTTTCGCAAATCAGGAAGACACCAGCATGAGGTGTACCAGGGCAACTGCAGCCAATAAAAGCATTCAGGGAAGCAATCCGGTGAATCAGGCCCTGTTCCAACAGAAAGTCGAGAGCTCTGTACACTGTAGGAGGTGCCGCGGGACGTTCCTGACCTTTGGAGAGCATAGCCAGAACATCATAAGCCCCTACTGGCTTGTGGCTTTGCCAGACCAGTTCGAGAACCTGCTTGCGCAGAGTTGTCAGGCGCTGCCCTTTTTCTTGGCAGATAACAGCAGCACGCTCCAGAGCCGAGTGTATGCAGGAGTCATGATCGTGATTTGTGTAGGCTCTACTCTCGTGGAGAACAGGTTCGGCGGTTGTGGTCACACAGAAAACCCCAAGAATGTGAAAGGATACAATATAACATTCTTGGGTATGGCTCAGGTAAAGGAACTAAAGAATTTTTCATTAGGCTGCCTTCCTTGAGAGCTCTTTAAGCGCCTTTTCATTCGGTTCATACGTTTTAACTGCTCTTCTTGGTCACCAAGTGGGCAAAACTCTTTCCATACTTTCATCTCTTTTGGAGAGTCCGAGGGAGCCTTTGCTAGCCTTTTGGTGAAATGAGTCCGAAAATCTTCCACATCTTTTTTAGAAAATAAGTAAGTTGTGCTCTCTCCGAGATGAGAGGCTTCAGAAGAGGGTGAGTTTGTGGTCATTTGTGCAAGATCAGCCCAGATTGTTGTGTTTTTAACGGGCTTATAGGGGACGAAATCTACCTTTGAGTGTCTGGATCTGTAGCTTGCCTGCCTCTCCAGAGCGCTGATGAGCAAGTCAATGAGCTTCAGGTCCTGCTGAAGTTTTTCCTCGCGCTCGGAGTCATCAGCCGGTATGACTCCGGAATCCATGGTTTGATTAGTTTTGAATAGCAGGTCATCAATTCGTTTGTGTGTGTAACCACTTACCCACTGTGAGAGCGTCTTGGCTTTAATCTCTCGATTGTTACAAAACTTTTTCATCACCGCCCGTTCTTCATTCAGACGTCTTAACAGAATGGTTCGTCTATCGTCGACCTGCTCGCTGGAGTGGAGTCTGTGAGCCTGAAGTTTTCTGGCAGCTCGGCGCATATGTGCACTAATCGCTGCTGTTGAAAACTTGCTGATATCAATGGTTAACCTATCGAAATCGAAGTGCCCATAGTTATCCTGGGGCCAGATAACCCCAGCTTCCGGATCAACAAGAGCGCCATAAACGAGTGGGCGGTGTGCTTCTTCCTCTTCCGGGGTTTTATAGCCCTGTTCTTCCAGAAGAATATTTAACTGCCGGAGAAACTCCTTCTTAGTTTCGCCCTGCTTATCTGGTGTTGGTTCTGACTTGGCAAACTCGATGGTTTTCTCTGACTCCGCTTCTCTTTGCTCCCGCCATTGCTTGAGGGGTACTTTTGGAACGGAGCGTCCCTTTACGCTTTTTCTTTTGTGCTCGACTTCTGTGCCTGAATCAGAATCTGAGGAATAACTTTCAGTTTGCGAGACTCTTTTGGAATACCGGCGTTTCTTTTTACGTTTCGGTTTGGGCGATTGTTCATGCCCCGAATCAATGACGGCTTCTTTTGTTGTAAGAAGCTCATCATCGGAGTCTTCGTCAGAGCTGCTGGAGATGGAAGTGGAAGATAATAATGGTGAGTGAATCGTGTGAACCACTTTTGGAGAAACCGTAGAAATAATAGGCGAGTGAATCGTTGTCTCATCTTCTGATTCAGAAGAGCCACCTGATAGAAGAGGTTTTATTTTTCTGGGTGATGAAACTTCTTCCGAATCTTCATGCTTTAAAGACTCTTTTGATGGCGGTGGAAACTTGATCTCGTGAACAGCTGTTTCGCTGTTTTGTCTTGTAAGCTTTCGGGCGGGTGGTTCTGATACGTGGTGAGAGAAGCCAGCAGGGGCTGAATTTGTTCTTCGTATTTCCCGGCTTCTTAGCTTTGGGTCGCTCGCTTTTTTTAGAAGCTCGCAGGAGCTTTCCAGTATCGACTTATCCTTGTCATAAGCCTCGGCTATGGACACAACTCTTATTGCGCCTTCGGGGGAGAGATAAACCACCTCCCCATCTTTGGTTTCCAGATGGTGCTTTTCTGAGAGGATCGTATTTTTGCCTGTGCGAAACTGCCTCTGATTTTTATCGTAGAACTTATAAAAATCAGAAAGTGACCGTGATTCGATAATGCTTTTAATTGGCATATTTTGTCTGGCTCCAATCCCTGGAGAGTCAATCTCGGATCTGTATCTCAAGAATAGACTGTGCACAGCCTATAATTTCGCGGGCAAGTGCGGGGCAGCGCTTACGAATTTTTGGGTCCCGGCTCAGGCTGCTCAGCGCTTTATGGTAGTACTGAACAATCAGCTCACCTTCTGCGGGTGTTGTTGTCATCCAATCAACAACCAGCTTGCCCATATGAATTAACTGCTCCTGAATAACCGGAGGAACATGACGGCTGTCTTTCTGATGATTAAGAAAAAAGTAGGTACGCTCAACATGCATGTTCAATAGCATCATAAAATCAGTGCTGTTGGCCTGCTCAATATGCTGAAGCTGGGTACTGATAACGTCAGCATGGCACTGGCCTTCTCGCCATGGATACTCCGCACGTAGCGGTGGCAGGTCGTAGAGCTTACGGATGTTGTTTAGTGTACTGAGGTGCTTGCCCAGAACTTTTTTATAAATATTCATGAAGTTCCGGATATGAGCATTAGGGAAGAAAAAAGAAAACCAGCTGGATTTGGTAAGAACGATATGTCCTTTCTCATTGATCCCTAGGCAGTTCATCTTGCTTTGCTCTTTTGTGGGGAGCTTTTCAGACAAGGTTCTGGAAAGGAAGTAACGGATCCTTTCCACCAGAGAACCCCGCATAGTCTCCCGGTTGTTTTCTTCCAGTCTGAAGTCCTTTCTGATTTTGGCGGCCGGTTTTGAGCTTTTGACTTGTTGTTCCGGAGACAGATCATTAATGGCTTGGTGAAACTCTTGATCTGTTAGAGGCTTTGTTGGCGGAGTTCTCTGTTGATGTTCAAGTGAGCTATCCCGTGAAGATCGACGATGATATCTGTGAGAGTGTTTGGTGGTATTAACTTTCCGGGATTCATTGCCAGAGTCACTTAGGGGTGAGTATTCGGAAGAGCTGGAGTGATGGGTAGGTTTGGCTGATAACTGCTTAACAGCTTTTCTATGTTTGGCTTTCCGCTTGAGAATGGGAGTGTCGTTCTTCGCTGGTGGAAGGTAGTTATCCAGCAGAATAACTCCTCTGCGGATAATATCTTTGCGGTAAAACTCCTCTGGAGAGCTGGCCCTGACCATATATTCCCGGTGTGGCCTGCGAGTATCCAGCCAGAGAACTCTGCCATCCGGCGTTTTCCAGTAGGGATAATCATGAAGAAAGGCTCTTTCAGGGCGGCACTGCCGATGTTTCTGGGCATGCAGAAAGTCGGGCAGGCTCATTTTTCGTTGTCGGCTGGAGGAAAATGGCGTCATCTGCCCGCCTGTAAAGCCCTGGAAATCCAAGGCTTTATCGGCAGGAGTAAGTTTTTTTTTACGGTTATGGCAGCGTCAGGGCAAAAGACTTTTCTGTGCGCAGCTCCAGCATATCCCTGAATTCATCAGGATCTTTGAAGTGCCGGATAACCTCGTCCTGATCATCCTCGGCAGGCTCTTCCGGGTAGGTGTAGGTTAACAGGCGGGAAATCCAGAATCGCAAACAGGCTAATCTGTGCATCAGGTGCCAGCAGCGCCTTTCGCTGTCTGTGAAAGGGCGAACAGCATGATAAGCCTTAAGGAATGCTTCGGTTCGGGCTGCATCCAGCTCAAGAGAACCAGGCTGGCGACACCAGTCATTCACAGTTACTGCCACATCGTATAGCAACCAGCCTTCACAGGACTGGAAGAAGTCGATCATTCCAGTGACCTGCTCCCCTTCGAACAACACGTTATCCACAAACAGGTCGGCATGAATAAGGCCTTTTGGCAGGTCGGGTTCTGCTGCTAGTCCTGTGGTAATGTCCTGCCACTGGGCGGCTTGCAGTTCAGCTTCTTCGCTGGGGAGCAGAAGAGATAGTCGATTGATCTGTTTTTTAATCCACTCCATTCCCCGCAGATCATCCTGAGAGAATGGTGCTCCCATACCGGCAACATGAATACGGGCAAGGTTTTCACCAATAGCCTGACATTGAGTAATCGTAAGGTCGGCTGGGTCTACATGATGGCCGGGCAGGCGGGGCTGCAGCATGCAGGGCTTGCCTTTGAGTTCACGCAGAGGCTTATCATCCAGCCCGTGAACGGGGGCTGGAACCGGCAATCCGGATTCCGCCAGCAATTCCATAAACTGGATAAAGAATGGAAGCCGCTCTTTAGGCAGGTATTCAAATATGGTTAGAACAAAACTGTGTTCACCAGATTCAGGGTGCCGGGTGTTTACAAAGTAATTTGTATTTTCAATACCGGCCTCAATGCCTTTCCAGCTAATCAGCTCTCCCTGATCGTAAAGGGAAAGGAAACTGCAAAAATCCTCGTGAGAGAGCTGTGTATACACTGACATTGTTGTTTATCCTGGCTCCTGGTTTGTTATTAGCGGATGGTGATTACCATTCCAGAATTTTCCAGCTGGGGATCAGCATCTGTGGTCTGTTAGAACGCATGAAGTTGCCGGTGTTATCAACGGCAACCAGATAGTAGGGCTTCCCGACTTTAGGAATCACCTTTATTGAGTAGAGAACACCATTCACCCGATATTCCTGGATGGTGCGTTCTTTTCCTGGGCGGATAATGATATCGGTACCAGCGGGCAGGTTTTCCAGAGCGTCCGGGTCAAAATCTGGCTCCGGTGTTGGCAGTGCCAGTTTGGGGTCTTCAGGCTGAACAGACTTAACCCCTGGAATGGCTACAGGTGGTTGAATATCAGCCTCTGCCTGCTCATTTTCAGGAGAAGACAAAGTGCTGCAACCACTTAACCCAATAAAGGCTGGAGCCACTATAAAAAGTGAAGTCGCAAAAGCCCTGGTGAGTCTGTTCATGTTTTTACCCCAATAAATGACCGGCCGAGATGGTAATTTCTCAATTCACACAGTCAGACAGGTGTCTGTGCAATGCGTGCTGGTCTAGAATAGCCCGAACCGGTGTTTGCCTGCGGTCATTCTACCTTCAACTATCGCGGGATAGCGACCGGATTAACCACTGAAACGAATCTTTAAATGGCACCTCTTTTGATGTTTATCTTCGTGAGCGGGTAAACAACTTTAGGTGGGAAACACAAGTTGGGAACAACAAGGAAGACAATGACTGATCTACAAGACTCCACCGGTCTCACTGAAGAGGGGCACGATCAGAAACCTCTGATCCTTGTCGATGGCTCATCTTATCTCTACAGAGCCTTTCACGCCCTTCCGCCACTGACCAATTCCAAAGGCATGCCTACCGGTGCTGTTAAAGGTGTTGTTGGTATGCTGCGTCGGCTGCAGGCGGATTATCCGGGCAGTACGGTCGTCGTTATATTCGATGCGAAAGGAAAAACCTTTCGGGATGATATTTACCCGGAATACAAAGCCCAGCGCCCGCCAATGCCTGATGATCTGCGTTGTCAGGTAGAACCTCTCTACGAAATTATCCGCGCGACCAGTATGCCAATGCTGGTGATTGAAGGCGTTGAAGCTGACGACGTGATCGGAACCCTTGCCGCTCGGGCAACAGAAGCCAACCGTAAGACTGTTATCTCAACCGGAGATAAAGACTTGGCTCAGCTGGTGAACGACCATGTCACCTTGGTTAACACCATGTCCAACTATGTGATGGATATTCCCGGTGTGCATGAAAAGTTTGGCATTGGCCCAGAGCTGATTATCGACTTCCTGGCGCTGATGGGTGACAAGGTTGATAACATTCCCGGTGTTCCAGGCGTAGGTAACAAAACAGCGCTGGCTTTGCTGCAGGGGCTGGGCAGCCTAGACACTATTTATGCCAATCTCGATAAAGTGGCAGAGCTTGGTTTCCGTGGTTCAAAGACCATGGGTAAAAAGCTGGAAGACAATAAAGAGCAGGCTTATCTGTCTTACGAGCTGGCAACAATCCGTACCGATCTGGATTTAGGTTGCACTCTTGATGACCTGGTTCCCAATAAAGAAGACAAAGATCAGCTGCTGAAGTATTTTGAAGAGCTGGAGTTTCGTGGCTGGGTTAAAGAACTGAAAAGTGGTGGTTCCGACAAACCAGCTAAAACATCAGCAGCTCCTTCTGCTCCGGTTTCTGCTGAAGTGGATGATGATATTGAAATTCCCGCAGCCATCGAAACCACTTATGAAACAGTTCTGGAACAGGAACGTTTTGATTTCTGGCTGGAGCAGCTGCAGTCTGCAGAGCTGTTTGCCTTCGATACCGAAACAACCAGTCTGGATTATATGGAAGCCGACATTGTTGGCGTTTCCTTTGCTGTTGAAGCGGGCAAAGCTGCTTATGTTCCCCTAGCTCATGATTATCTGGATGCGCCCAAGCAGTTGGATAGAAACGCTGTTCTTCAAGCTCTCAAACCTCTGCTGGAAAACGATAAACATTCTAAAGTTGGGCAGAACCTGAAGTACGATCGCAGTGTTCTGGCTCGTTATGATATCGATCTGAAAGGCATCGCCTTCGATACCATGCTGGAGTCGTATGTTCTGGATTCCACCGGAACCCGTCACGATATGGACAGTCTGGCGAAGAAGTATCTGGGTGTAGATACCGTTCACTTTGAAGATATTGCCGGTAAAGGTGCCAAACAGCTGACCTTCAACCAGATCGCTCTGGAACAGGCTGGGCCATATGCAGCCGAAGATGCTGATATTACTTTGCGTCTGCATCAGGTGCTCTGGCCGCAACTTGAAAAGCACGAGAAGTTGGTGGAAGTGTTCAAAACATTTGAACTTCCTCTGGTACCAATTCTTTCCCGCATTGAGCGTAATGGTGCTTTGATTGATGCGAATCGTCTGGGGCAGCAGAGTCTGGAAATTGGCAAGCGTCTTCAGGAGATTCAGGAGCAGGCGTGGAAGGAAGCTGGAGAAGAGTTCAACCTTTCTTCACCTAAGCAACTTCAGGTTCTGCTGTTTGAAAAGCAGGGGCTTCCTGTCATCAAGAAAACTCCCAAAGGGCAACCTTCCACTGCTGAAGAAGTGTTGGTAGAGCTGGCAAATAACTATGAATTGCCAAGATTAATTCTTGAGCACAGAAGTCTGAGTAAGCTGAAGTCCACCTATACCGATAAGCTTCCGTTGATGATCAAATCTTCAACCAAACGTGTTCATACCTCTTATCATCAGGCTGTGACTGCTACCGGACGTTTGTCGTCTTCTGATCCCAACCTGCAGAATATTCCAGTGCGTTCTGAAGAGGGGCGCCGTATTCGTCAGGCTTTTATTGCCAAACCGGGTTACAAGCTGGTGGCTGCGGATTACTCCCAGATTGAACTGCGTATTATGGCGCACCTTTCTGGCGATAAAGGCTTGTTGAATGCCTTCTCTGAAGGACTGGATGTTCACAAGGCGACAGCCGCGGAAGTGTTTGGTGTTGCCCTTGATGATGTTACTGCTGATCAGCGCCGCAGTGCGAAAGCTATTAACTTTGGTTTGATTTACGGTATGTCTGCTTTTGGTCTGGCCAAGCAGCTGGGGATTCCCCGTGGCGATGCCCAGAAGTATGTAGAGCTGTATTTTGCCCGCTACCCCGGAGTGCAGAGCTACATGGATCAGACTCGCGCTCTGGCCCATGAGCAGGGTTATGTGGAAACCTTATCCGGGCGTAGATTGCACCTGCCAGAAATTAATGCACGAAATAAAATGCGCCAGCAGGCGGCTGAACGCACGGCTATTAATGCTCCCATGCAGGGAACTGCGGCGGACATTATTAAAGCGGCCATGATCTCTGTGGATAACTGGCTGCAGGAAGAAACCTACGACGCCCGCATCATAATGCAGGTACACGATGAACTGGTTCTGGAAGTTCGGGAAGATCAGTTGGATGGTGTTGTAGCTGGTCTAAAAGATCGTATGTCTTCTGCAGCAACTCTCGATGTTCCATTGGTCGTTGATGCCGGTATTGGCGATAACTGGGACGAAGCCCACTAACGTCCTTTCTGCTAGCCCCGGAAGCATAGTTTTCGGGGCTCTTTTGTAAATCCACTCTTTTTATTTTCACTATACTTCAGCCCCTTTCGCTGAAGGAGTAGTGACATGCCGGGTTTAAAAGTTCCGGAGCATCAATGGCTCCGGTGGCTGCCACTTTGTATTTTTATTCTTACTTTTCCCGGGTTGGCAAACAGTACTCCTCTGCATGCGTCGACGAAGAGCAGAAATCCAGCTGATTCTTCTTCGGAGTTTTTTTGCGGAGGCGGCATTTGTGGTGAAAACCTTATCCTGAACAGCCTTCCCTTTAACAAACGTTATGAATTTGCTGACCATCCCTGGACTGTGCAGGACTCTGCTGTTCGTCTTGGGGAAGAAGAATCTCTGGGTATTGCTTCTCTGGTTCTTATGTTTCTGGTTGGTCAGGGATTGATAAACACATTTGGTAACGCCAGCCGCCCTTTTGTTTCTTTCGGTATGCAATCAACTGTGGATTATGCACAAGCCCATAATGGCTGGGATTGGGCTTTGCGCAGCGGAACCAATGCTCTGAACTATTACGCTTCAGGAAATCATTGGTCCTGGTGGCGCCAGCTTGTCTGGTTTCCTGTTGGTCATGCGTCTTTGCTGGGCGTTCACTGGAAAGACCTGCGGGCGCAGATGGGAACACAATATGAAGGTCGTCGTCAGATACGTTTTGCATCGGAAAACCTGGATCAGCTTATAGAACTGGTTTTGAGGGTATCAGGTAGTGGCAGCCGTAAACACGGTGAGCTGGTGATTTATATTGACCAGCATAATCCTGTTCCCGATTTGCCGAATGCTCTTGAAACCAGCTGGATTCATCTATTGCTGAACTGCCGCAATGAACGTATTACTTCGGTTCGCCTCCGCCCAGCCAGCAGCCGGAAAGCCATGTTTGTTCAGCTATGGCGACACGATCGGATGTTGTCTGAAACCGAGTTTCCACTTGAGTTCCAAGAAGAGAGTACTGTTGAACCCGTATGGTTGACAGAGTGGCTCATTAACAGAGAGTGGCCGGAAGGATGGCAGCTGGGTTTTGATACTTTGATTTTTCCTCTTACCGAGCCAGTGCTTGGTGCCCTCTCTGAATTTGTTTCCCAGGGACAGATTCGGGAACCTATTCATATCGTACCACTCTCGGGAGCAGTGGCCCCTGAGGGGCGTATGGCTATTTTTTCCACTGGGAAGAAAGGGTATTTATTGGTTGATCGTAACCATAGCTCTGATGTGGCGATTCCTGAGATGTGGCTGAATACATCAGACCAATATATGGATGACATGAAGATTGCTCTGGCGCAGCTGGAGTCCCATCAGATTCCTGGGAGGGAAAGAGGTAAGACAAAAGTTGCCTTTGAAGCCCTGAAGAGTTTTGTAGCCCGAATGATCCTTTATTTGGGATTAGAGTATGGCGGATTGGGTTCTGGGAACTAGCTGGAGCCCTTGGTATCCAAGGCATCGTCATATTTTTTAAAAAAAGTTCCAAAAAAAATGAACTTTTTCCTAACATCATGGTCATAGTATATGAGCGTTGAGAGAATGCTCGAAACTCCTTGTGTGTGTTTGGTGTTGTTACCCTCAGAGAAGTGTGTGCTCTGGGGGTAAAAGAAAACTTAACTCCGGCCATCCCTCCCCCAAGATGCCGGAGTTTTTTTTGCCTGTTTGTTAAGGCATTACCTAAAGGATAAACCTTTAGTCTTACTCTGTTACGTTCTCAGGCTCACCTTCTAAATAGTCTTCTTCTTGATCAAGCTCCTGACAAAGCCAGCTGTCCAGATGGGCAGAGAGCTCATCCACACCGCTTTTTTTCAAAGATGAGAACATTTGCAGAGAAATTAGGTCTTTATGATCTTTCAGGTGATTGCGTAACTTTTGCAGGGCTGCTTTTGCCGCGCCATATTTGAGTTTGTCGCTCTTGGTTAACAGGATGTGCAGAGGCATATCGCTGGAGATCGACCAGTCGATCATCATCTGGTCAAACTCTTTCAGCGGGTGGCGAATATCAATCAGCAGTACCACCCCAACCAGACATTCACGTTGTTCAAGATAAGCGCCCAGATGTTTCTGCCATTCCAGCTTCATCTTCTCCGGAACCTTCGCGTATCCGTAGCCTGGCAGGTCGACAAGACGATGCTCTTCGTCAATCTCAAAGAAATTCAATAATTGCGTGCGACCAGGGGTTTTACTGGTTCTGGCCAGTTTGTTGGAGCCTGTCAGAGCGTTCAGGGCACTCGATTTACCGGCATTAGAGCGTCCGGCAAAGGCAACCTCCCTGGCTGTAGCCGGCGGACACTGGTCCAGACGCGCGGCGCTGATCAGGAAACTGGCTGCGCGATAGTTGAGGGAGGTAGTGGTTTTTGGCATTAAATGGCTCTTTTCTCAGTGTTTTCTGGCGTTTCTACGAACACCCGAGTTCAGATTTACAGAGTGCATAGTATATAATGACCCAGCCTTAGTGCGAGCTGGCATATAAAAACAGCTCTCAGCACAAAGAAGTGCATGATAAATAAAGAAAAATGCCTGCCTCATGAGTGTTACGGCCCGTGACAACACAGTTGCCAGTGGTCGAAACGTCGGAGGCCTGATGAGGCTCCTATGAAGACAATAACGAGAACGACCTTTTTCCTTGCGGCTCTTCTTGCAGCCCAAACGGGAATGGCGCAGAAAGCGCCGGAACAGATTTACCAGACATCTTGCCGAGTTTGTCATGATGCAGGAATCGCCAATGCTCCGCGCAAAGGCAATGCCGAGAACTGGGAGCCAAGGCTGAAAAAGGGCATGGACTCTCTCGTTCAAAGTGTCATCAAAGGGGTTGGGGCTATGCCGCCACGGGGAATGTGTATGGACTGTAGCCCTGAAGATTACCAAGCGGTCATAAGCTATATGTCCAGCTCTCAGTAAACCGAGCTGAGCAAGAAAAATCGGATAAAAAATAACCGGAGCCGGGTTGTGTTGATGAAAAAGTTTATTGTTTGTTTGCTAGTAGGTCTGGGGTGGACTGGCTACGCTGCGGCTGCTGGGGACGCTACAGCCGGTAAAGCTAAAGTCGCTGTATGTACAGCCTGTCATGGTGCAACTGGGGTAAGTATTGCGCCAAACTTCCCAAGCCTTGCCGGTCAGGGAGAAGGCTATCTGATTAAGCAGATTTCCGATATTAAGAGTGGCGAACGTAAGGTTGTAGAAATGACTGGTATGGTTGATAACCTGAGCGATCAGGATATTGCCGATATCTCCGCATTTTATGCCAGCCAGGCCGCTCCTCTCGGTGTAGCTAAAGAATCCTCTGTTGCGATTGGCGAACAACTCTATCGCGGTGGTGACATTGAGAAAGGCATTCCAGCCTGTACTGCCTGCCATGCACCAACTGGTAAAGGTAACTCTTTAGCGAAATTCCCACTGCTTGCTGGCCAGCATCCTGCCTATCTGGCGAAGCAGCTGCGTGATTTCCGTGAAGGTGATCGTGTAAATGATGGTGAAACCCGGATCATGCGTGATATCGCAGAAAAGCTCAGCAATAAGCAAATTGATGCCCTGAGCAGCTATATCAGCGGATTGCGTTAATTCGCTTTGTGGCGGAGCCTGCACCGGGCTTCGCCATCCCTCCTTCTCTTTCTCCTCCATCATTTCTACGTTTTCCTGCTAATTTAAAATAACCGGAATAGCTTCTGTGTTTTGTTCTGTGCCTTGTTCTTTTTTTGGGGGGGGAAAGAATGCCAAGACTGTTGTCTGTAATTTTTCTGACTTTATTAAGTTTGCCTTTGCTAGCGGCTCCGGCTGGTTATCGCGAGGGCACTGATTACAAGCTTCTTAAACAGCCATTACCTGTTGCTGGAACGCCAGGAAAAATCGAGGTGGAAACTGTGTTCTGGTACGGGTGCCCCCACTGTTTTGATCTGGCGAAAATACAGGAAAACTGGAAAAAGGGGCTGGGAAAGGATGTGGAAACCGATGAAATCCCAGTTATTTTTGGAAAACCCTGGCAGGCTCACGCACAGTTATTTTACGCCCTTGAGGAAATGAACCTGCTGGATAAAGCCCACTTTGCCGTTTTTGATGCAGTGCAAAAACAGGGAAAGCGCCTGGATAAAGAGAAAGACATGGCTGAATTCCTGAAGCAAAGATTTGGGGTGAAAGAAGCTGACTTTGGGCGTATATATGACTCATTCGGGGTTCGAAATCAGGCTCAGAAGGCTAGCGCCATAACCCGGGGGGCCCAGCTTACAGGAGTGCCAGCCATCATTGTGGGTAATCGTTATGTTGTTGATCCCGCCATGGCTGGTAGTCTGGAAAATATGTTGAAGGTCTCTGATTTTCTGATAGAGAAAATCAGGGCTGAGAAGGCTGCCGCAGAAAAGAAAGCTGCGCCCGCAGCTAAATAAAATGACAGGTGTCGACCAACGACACCAAGGCTGTGTGAGTTATGCCGTTGAAAACGGTTCAGGGTTTTATAACCCGGCATATTCATGAACGCAGTTATAGTCGTGGGCGAGGTTTTACTCGGGAGGATGTTGCCACCTCCCTGCTTCACGATGAAGATGAAGGCTTGAAGGAACTGCGTACCCTTCGATTACTGAGTTTTAATATTCAGGTTGGCATTACCACCCAGCAGTATGGCCACTATGTCACCCGCAGTTGGCAGCATGTTCTCCCCTCCTCTGCCCGGCAAAAGAACCTCGACCGCATTGCTCGCCTTGTTCATGACTACGACTTTGTTGCACTTCAGGAAGCAGATGGTGGAAGTCTGCGCAGTGGATTTATCAATCAGATTGAATACCTTGCCCACAGGGGAAACTTTCCCTGGTGGTACCAGCAACTCAATCGAAACTTGGGGCATATCGCTAAACACAGCAATGGCATATTAACCCGCTCCCGGCCTGAGCAACTGGAAGATCATAAGTTACCCGGACTGATTCCCGGCCGTGGTGCCATTGCTCTGGAGCTTGGAGAAAAGAACCCCCTGCTTATTTTGGTGATGCATCTTGCTTTGAATAAGCATGGGCGGGATATACAGCTTTCTTACATCCGTCGTTTAATGGAAAGTTACGAACATATTGTTCTAATGGGGGATATGAATACTCATGCGGGGCAACTGCTGGGAGACTCTCCGCTTTCCGGAGCAGGACTTCACAGTGCATCTATGGATGTTCACACTTTCCCAAGCTGGAAACCAAGCAAGTCTTTGGATCATATCCTGCTCAGTTCCAGCTTGAGGGCGAAAACCTTTTCTGTTCTGAACTTTCCCCAGTCAGATCATCTACCGATAGCGGTAGAAATTGATTTGCCGGATGGACTGACGATCAAGAGCAAAAGTGTTCCAGCAACTCATTAAGGAAAAGACTTCCCCGTTCTGATGGCTGAATACGCTCAGGGTTGTTAACCATCAACTCCAGGCTGCGAAGTTTGGTTAAAGAGCTATCCAAATCCTGCAAAGGCAAGCCAGTGCGCTGTTCGAAGAGTTCCGCTGCCACACCGTTGCGCAAACGCAGAGCGTTCATCATAAACTCCAACGGCAGTTCATCTTGATCCAGAACTCTTTCCCCGGCCAAAAATGATTTATCAGTATTGAGGTAGTCTGCCGGAAGGC
This sequence comes from Parendozoicomonas sp. 2304DJ65-17, assembly GCF_058148445.1. Taxonomy (NCBI): domain Bacteria; kingdom Pseudomonadati; phylum Pseudomonadota; class Gammaproteobacteria; order Oceanospirillales; family Endozoicomonadaceae; genus Parendozoicomonas; species Parendozoicomonas sp. 2304DJ65-17. The sequence goes on along the minus strand of NZ_JBYVJV010000006.1, from coordinate 33,763 downwards.
GGGTTTTCCAGTTTCTCTGAATTGTTCCGGTTTTCAGATCTGTGATCTTTCCGTGAGCGCCTGCACCAATGCCGATAAAGTCTCCAAACTGCCAGTAGTTCAGATTGTGCCGGGATTGTTTGCCGGCTTGGCTATAAGCGGAAATTTCGTACTGCTGGTAACCATGCTCAGCAAGAAAAGCCTGGCCGTTCTCCTGAATTGACCACAAAGTGTCGTCTTCTGGCAGTTTCGGAGGCTTGGTCCAGAAGACAGTGTTTGGCTCAACTGTAAGCTGGTACCACGACAAATGTTCCGGTTTAAGCGCAACAGCTTTGGCAAGATCATCCAGCGCCATAGCTTCTGATTGCCCCGGCAAGCCGTGCATAAGATCCAGGTTAATGTTTTCAAAACCTGCGGCACGAGCCATAGCCATAGCTCGTTGGGCTTCATCACCAGAGTGAATGCGACCAAGTTCTTTCAGACACTTGTCGTTAAAACTCTGAATGCCGATAGACAGCCTGTTAATGCCAACACTTCGAAAACCATTAAAGCGTTCCTGCTCAAAGGTCCCTGGATTCGCCTCCATGGTGATTTCCATATCCGGGCTGAACGACAGCTGTTCTTTAAGGCCAGAAACCAGCTGTTCATAAGATTCTGGACTCAACAGGCTCGGCGTTCCACCGCCAATAAATATGCTGTGCAGCTCTCTGCCCTGAACAGCTTCAGTTTCTTGAGCCAGATCGTTTAGTAGAGCCTGAACATATTGCTGTTCAGGAAGTTGTCCGTTGCTGTCCTGTGCTTTATCCGCCTGATGGGAGTTAAAGTCACAGTAGGGACACTTGCGGATGCACCAGGGAACATGGATATAGAGGCTCAGAGGCGGCAGTTGCAGTCCCTGAGCTTGTGTTACTGCGGAAGTTGAAGACAGGCTCACTGAGATTTCTGCTCTTCCAGCTTTTTCAGTAGAAGCGCCATTGCTTTCGCGCGGTGGCTTAAGCGATTCTTTTCCTTGGGTTCCAACTCTGCAGAAGCGCAGTGAGTTTCTGGAACAAAGAACGCAGGATCATAACCAAAGCCGTGTTCGCCTCTGGTTTCTTCCAGAATGTAACCTTCCCAGGTGCCCTGACAGATTAAAGGAGTTGGATCATCCGCATGGCGTAGGTAAACCAGCAGACACTGGAAACGGGCAGAGCGTTTCTCGGTTGGTACACCGCTGAGTTCTTTCAGTAGTTTCTCAATATTGTCGTAATCTGTGGCAGATTCGCCGGCGAAGCGGGCGGAATAAATGCCTGGGGCGCCTTTCAGGAAGTCAACTTCCAGACCTGAATCGTCTGCAATCGCTGGCAGACCAGATACGCGGGAGGCATGACGAGCCTTGAGAATGGCATTCTCGACAAAGGTCAGGCCGGTTTCTTCAACACTGCCAGCCTGAAAGTCGCTCTGCGGATAAATCTTGATATCAAGAGGTGCCAGCATCTCTCTGAATTCAGCAAGCTTGCCAAGGTTTCCTGTGGCGATAACGATTTCGGACATTCTTTTCTCTTAACTGCTTATAAAGCGGTATCAGGCTCTAGTCTTTGTAAAATTTCTGGCTGAACTTCACTGTTTCCCTGAGATTGCTGCCCTCGGGCTGCACTTGGATGGTGAAGTGTAGCAATTCATCATGGCTGAACTTGAAGGATGACAGGTAATACATGGCGTCTCCCTCATCAACCAGCCAGGTTTTCAGATTCTTTTTTTGCGCCATAAGGTTGGCAGACTCCACGGTCACTTCAGCTTTAACCGGCTTGCCGTTTTTCAGTACGGAAGTATTGATCAAACCAAGCTTTGAGGAACGCTCAATATTATAAGCTTTGGCAACATGTGGGAGCAGAAACGTACTGTTAAAGGCGTTGTAATGAACTACGTAATCGCCGAACGACTTTTCAGCGGCTCTTGCTGTGCCAGACAGAACCAGGCCCATACATACCAGAATGAACAGGCGCTTAAGAATATTAAAATATGCAACGTTCATAGACAGAAACCTTTTCTAATTATTTGGGCCTGAGGTGGTAAATAGCCACTTCGCCGAACAGGTTAGGCATCAGTTGCGCCAGAGGGTTGCTCTGGTGCTGCTGGTCGGTCACTAACCGATTGATAATGCGCAGCCTCTTGTTATGGCATAACGCTTCAAAGTCACGGAATGTACAGAAATGAATATTAGGCGTGTCGTACCACGAGTACGGCATAAATTCTGAAACTGGCATACGTCCTTTCAGAGAAAGATACAGGCGGCAGCGCCAGTGGCCAAAGTTCGGGAAGGTTACTATGCATTCTTTTCCTACCCGTAGCATTTCATCCAGAACTCTGTCGGGGTTATGGAGAGCCTGAAGAGCAGAGGTCATTACCACTGTATCAAAGCTGCAATCCGCGAAGTTATGCAGGCCTTTATCAATATCCTGCTCAATAACATTCACTCGACGCTTCAGGCATTGGAGAATATTTTTCTCGTTAATCTCCAGCCCGTAACCCTGAACATGTTTGTCTTTCTGAAGCTGCTGAAGCAGTTCACCATCACCGCAGGCGAGATCAAGAATATGGCTGCCTGGAGTGATCCATTGGCTGATAACTTCGAAATCTCTTCTCATTAGATCGCACTCCCTGCTAACAGCGCATCACTTTCATCAGCTACATGTTCCATCCAGGCACCCAGAGCTGCCGTGTAACGGGGAATATCCATAAGGAATGCATCATGACCCTGAGGCGCTTCAACTTTCAGGTAGCTGACTTCTTTCTGGGCAGTGTGAAGGGCATTTGCAATTTCTTCAGATCGTTCAGGGCTAAAGCGCCAATCTGTAGTAAACGACACCACAAGGAATTTGGCAGTAGCGTGGGACAGCGCTTCAACAAGGTTGTTGTTATAGCGGCTTGCAGGATCGTAGTAATCCAGCACCCGGGTCATTAGCAGGTAAGTGTTAGCATCAAAGCGTTTACTGAAAGATTCGCCCTGATAGCGCAGATAACTTTCCACCTGAAACTCAATGCCGAAATCAAAATTGAAATGCTTGTCTTTCATCTCCCGGCCGAATTTGGCTTTCATGGCATCGTCAGAGAGATAGGTGATGTGCCCAACCATCCGGGCAAGCCCAAGCCCTGATGCTGGCAAAGTATCTTTTTCCAGATAGTGACCGTCGTGGAAGTCCGGGTCAGACATAATGGCCTGCCGGGCTACCTCGTTAAAGGCGATATTCTGTGCAGAGAGTTTTGGAGCTGAAGCAATAACAACAGCATTTCTCAAGCGGTCAGGGTAGCGAATAGACCACTCCAGAACCTGCATGCCCCCAAGGCTGCCACCAACAATTGCTGCCCATTGTTCAATGCCGAGATGATCTGCCAAGCGAGCCTGACTCTCTACCCAATCATCAACTGTAACTACTGGAAAGTCTGGTCCCCAGATTTTTCCTGTTTCAGGATTAATGCTGGTTGGGCCGGTGCTGCCAGCGCAGCCGCCGAGGTTATTCAGGCAGACAACAAAGAAACGATTGGTATCAATGGCTTTACCGGGGCCAATGCTTGTATCCCACCAACCGGGTTTACGGTCATCGGGAGAGTGATAGCCTGCGGCATGATGGTCGCCGCTAAGGGCGTGACAGATAAGAACAGCATTGGTGCGGCTGGCATTCAACGTGCCATAGGTTTCTACCATCAAGTCATACTGAGGAAGATCGCGGCCACAGCTAAGGGTGAGCGGTGTGGTAAATGAAACAAGTTCAGGCGTTACCAGCCCGACAGAGTTATCCTGAGCGATCTCCGGCATCGTTATAGTGTCGTCTCTATTTTATGGGTTTTGATTTATTCCCGGCAGTCTAAAGAGGGTGCGCCGGGTGCGCAATAGCACCCAGCTGGCAAGAGTAGTAGCAAATAAGCCTTAGAGCCTGTCAGGCGATGGCTGTCCCCGCGTGAAGGTGGACAATGTTTCCTTCCCGACTTGCCGGTGCAGGGCGGCGAATCTCTTTAATCAGAGCATCAATCTGCGCCAGCTGATGTTCGGTATCATGGATAAACTGATCCAGTTTGCCCAACAATCTTTCCCGATTGCAGTCGTTCAGGGTTAATGCCCGAAGCTGTACTAGTTGCTCTTCCAGAAGCTGCTTCTGTTCCAGAGCGTGCTGGGTCATGGGCAGAAGAGCATTCTCGGCCCAGTTGCCTGCATCTGTCGCCATCCGGTTATGAAGGGCTGTGACTTCCTGTGCCAGCGTAGCCAGGAATCTGCGGGCAACAGTGCTCTGGTTCGCCAGAACAGTGCTGAAACGCTTCCGGAAGTGATCTGCCCGATTCCTGATGGCTTCAAGCTCATCGATATAAGGACGGGTAATGAATGGCTGTGGCTTCAATGGGTCGTTAGACGCTTTTGTTCTGTGTCGCTCGTAAATTGAGTTGATGAGCCTGTTGGCGAGCTTGGCTTCTGTTCCCAGCTGGTAGATATCATCGTGAACCAGATCAAAAAACTTTGAGATTGCCTGTCCGATACCTGCTGTGGTCAGGCTGCCACGAATATGTGCCTGAACCTGAAGAAGCCGGCTTTGGAATACTTCAGGACGGCAAGCTTGAGAGAGTGCATCTCCCTGCTTGCTAATAAGTCGTTTGCTGGACTTCAAAGTTAACAACCGACGGTGATGTAGGTTATGAAGTTCACGGGTACGGGTTGTCAGTTCAGAAATAAGGTACCGATTACCCTTACGGCTGCTGTTCATTTTCCATTGCTGAGAAGAGAGATCTTTTTGTCGCTTCTGAAGAATTGAACGACTGTTGCCCAGCATGGTCAGTAGGTTTTGAATCACATGGCGGCTGATCAAAAACTCCTGGCGAGACACCAGTTCTCTGGAAAGTAATTTTTCCAAAGCCTGAATTCCGCTTTGCTGCAACTTCTGCTGGTCTTGTTGAAGGCGGCCAGTTAATGCATCTCTGGCCGACATGGGTAATACATCAGAGGCTGAAATCTGCAGCTTTCGAGCAGTTGCATGGCGGATGTCGTCCACCATCATTCGTACCTGTTCTTCCGTCATCAAAGGATCACTGATGGTGTCGACTTTATTGAGAATGGCGAACAGGTTAGATGGGCGATGGTCGTGAATATGGCGGATATGATCTTCCCACATCTGCATATCACTGGCTGTTACTCCAGTGTCGGCTCCCAGCAGAAAAACAATGGCATCAGCTGCAGGTAACATACTTAAAGTCAGTTCGGGCTCGGAACCAAGGGCATTGAGCCCTGGTGTATCTAGAATACGAAGCCCCTGCTTCAGTAGCGGATGATCAAAGTTCACCATAGCGTGTCGCCAGGCTGGAATGCAGACTTTGTTGTTATTGTTCAGGCTGGCATCGAGATGTTGTGGATCAAAACCAAGCGTAACAGCCTCTTCCGGACTCACTTCTTTTGTATGGGCAACTGACGAGAGTGTTTGTGCAAGCTCGGCAGGATTGCCACTTTCAATAGCAATTTCGTGCCACACCTCGGGTGCACGCTGCAGTTCCTGAATACTTTTTTCCTGCAGACGAGTCTCAATTGGTAGAAGACGAAGGTTGGGAGATGCAGCAGAATCATGGAAGATCTCTGTGGGACACATGGTCGTGCGGCCAACCCTTGATGGCAAGAGGCGCTCACCAACAGCTCCAAAGAACAGCGCATTAATAAGCTCAGTTTTTCCTCTGGAAAATTCACCAACAAAGGCCAAGGTCACACTGTTGTTCGACAGCGTCTGACGATAGGACAACAGCTGAGCATTCAACTCCTGAGACAACAGGTGATTGTGCTGTAGCCAGGCATGGTAACGACTGACTTGCACCAAAAGTGAACGTTTCCAGGCCAGATGGGCAGAGATTCCAGAATTTAGCTGTTGCACCTCACTCTCCTGTGGGGCTGAACTTTTTTATTTGTGACTGGATTATAACCATGCAAACACTACAGAGTCAGTCCTTCCGTGCAATATGAGACCAAAGTCTCATCGACTGAAGTCTTGAGAGCCAAATGTCTAATAGTTTCGTTTGAATGATTTTCATACTTTGTTGTCAACGAAATTTATATATGGAGTTTGGAGCAAGGGATATGCCACAAACAAACGCCAGGGTTGGCGATAAACTACAGAAACGCCCTGTCCGGCACATGGTTCGGCGTATTTCTTACCCGCTGAGGCGGCTAACATCCGATGCTATCGCCGGTCAGGCTCTTGTCGGTATTGGCGGAACGCTTGCTGGCGCGGGTACTGGCGCACTGATTTTGGGCGCATCAGTAAGTATGTTCACCCGTAACAGCAAATGGAGGGCAACATCTATCTCCATTGGTGCCATTCTCGGGGGAACTGTTGGAAGCACTATTGGTGGTGTATCGGGTGTTGCTACCGGGCTGTTTATTGGCATGGTTCGATTGCCATTCGCCATTGTTCAAAGCTTTAAGGAGCCAGACCCAACTCTGCTAGTTACACCTTTTGAGCGAACTGTGAAAGGTGGTTGGAAGTTTCTGAATGATCCGGCCAGAGCCGGCTTAACATTGAAAGAAACCTACAGCTCGTTGTTTCCGGTTGGAAAGCAAAAGGTTCTTTAAATAGCACTCTACAAAAAGAAAAGGCGCTTATTGATAAGCGCCTTTTCCTTGTCTGATTTGTTTTGATTAAACCCCTGGAAGTCCTACCCGCAGGATATTTGGCAGTAGCTCTTTCAGGAAGAAAATCGCAAACATCACCACCATCACGGAAAAGTCCAGACCACCCATCGGTGGAATCACCTTACGTACCCGGCTGCACAGAGGTTCTGTCAGCTGGTGCAAAAGCATCAGTCCAGGGTTGTAGCTTCCGGGGGCAACCCAGCTGGCGATAACCATAATGATCAGTGCAAAAGTATACAGGTCCAGAAGGGTTTTCAGCAGGAAGTAGAATGTCAGAACTGCCACAGTGCCCATTGGCAGCTGCATGTATCCCAGAACCTTCATTTTCAGAACAACGAATACACCCTGAACAATAAAGGCCAGAACCAGAGCGGCAATATCCATTCCACCAAAGCCTGGAATCAGTTTACGCAGAGGGTTCAGCAGCGGACTTGTGACTTTCACAATCGCCTGGGAAATCGGGTTATAAAAATCAGCTTTTACCAGCTGCAGCAAAAAGCGCAGCAGGATGGCCATGACAAACAGGCTGCCAATGGTATCTATTAAAAAGGTAATTATGGACATTCAGGATTGTCTCGTTTGGTATCCCGTCATTGTTACATAGAAATATGGGGGACATTCGCCCCCAATACAATGGTCAGGGTGTATCAGTTGTTATGATTTTGTGTGCTGAACAGCTCAGCCATTTCCTGCGCTCTCCCTTTGCAGGCCGTCATGGCACTGTCTACCAGCTCTCTCATTCCGCCCTTTTCAAAGGTGAGAATGGCTTGCTCAGTTGTGCCACCAGGAGATGTAACACGGCGGCGCAGTTCAGCAACATCCACATCACTTTCTTTCGCCATCATTGCAGCGCCAAGGGCTGTTTGAGATACCAGACGAGCGGCAGTTTCTCTTGGTACGCCGAGTTTTTCACCAGCCTCAATCATGGATTCCATCATCAGGAAGAAATACGCCGGGCCACTGCCAGACAGGGCAATAACGTCATCAATACCTTCTTCAGTCTCAACCCACAGGCTGATACCCACAGCGTTCATAACCTTCTCGGTAAGTTCTTTCTGTTCAGTGGTTACAAGTTCGTTGGCATACAGGCCCGATGCTCCAAGCTGCATCAGGGCTGGCGTATTAGGCATGCAGCGAACAATAGCTAGGTTGCCGCCGGCCCAGGCATTCAGGCTGGATTCTGGAATGCCGGCAGCAACGGAAACCAGAAGCGGACGACTCTTTTGGAAGCTCTCTGCAAGAGGCTCCAGAACCTTTTGCATAATCTGGGGTTTAACTGCCATCACCACAATATCTGCAACTGTAACAGCATGATCATTGTCTGAAGTTGTTTGTATACCAAACTCAGTATTAAGCTGCTGAAGCTTTTCCTCTGCAGGCTCAGAAGCAATGATGTTTTGTGCAGGCCAGCCATTTTTAACCAGACCGCCGATAATGCTGGCTGCCATATTGCCCGCGCCAATAAAGGCCAGAGTTGGTGATGCGCTCATGTTTTTGCTTCCGTCAGAATTTGTGTTGTTCGATCAGGCTTTTGAATAATCCCGGGCACCAAAGAGGGCTGTGCCGATGCGCACGATAGTTGCGCCCTCTTCTATAGCAGCTTCCATATCCCCAGTTGTTCCCATAGACAGGGTATCCAGCTGCTGTTCTGGAAACTGTGCTTTGAGCTGACCCATCAGGGCTCTTATGGCTTTAAAAGGACGTCGTTGCTGTTCATGATCTTCGCAGGGTGTAGGGATAGCCATTAATCCACGTAGCTTAACACCTTCCAGTGTCACGATTTCTTTTGCAGCGGCAAGCACTTCGTCGGCAGAGAATCCGGACTTAGTCGCTTCGTTATCAATATTCACCTGAAGACAAATATTGAGGGGAGGCATTTCGCTGGGGCGTTGTTCGCTGAGTCTGCGGGCAATCTTGAGTCTGTCGATACTGTGCACCCAGTCAAAATTCTCAGCCACCGGGCGACTTTTGTTGGACTGGATGGGGCCAATAAAGTGCCAGACAATACCTTCGAGATCAGACAGTTCGGCGATTTTATCTACGCTTTCCTGTACATAGTTCTCGCCGAAGTATCTTTGCCCGCATTCCCAGGCTTCCCGGATCATCTCTGTGGGTTTGGTTTTGCTGACCGCGAGAAGCTGCACTCCATCGCTGCGCCCACATTTTTCAGCGACTTCGAGAATGTGTTCACGGGTCTTCTGTATGCGCGTTTCTATTGAGCTCATTGCCGTGTAGTATCTTGAAAATTCAGTATTTGCCGATGACGGTTTTACCGTTGCCGGTAGATTAACTAAAAAGATTATAAAGCGAATAAAAAGAGCAGTCTGGCTTATTTCGTCAATGTCAGCTGTAACTGGGAGAAGATATGGAAATTACCGAGCTTCTGGCCTTTGGCGTAAAACAGGGTTCTTCAGACTTGCACCTGTCCGCAGGCCTGCCGCCAATGATCCGTATTGATGGTGATGTGCGCCGGATAAACCTTCCTGCCCTTTCCCACAAAGAAGTTCATGCGCTGATTTATGACATCATGAATGATAAGCAGCGCAAGGATTACGAAGAACATCTCGAAACTGACTTCTCATTTGATGTCCCGGGAGTGGCTCGTTTTCGTGTAAACGCCTTTAACCAGGGCCGTGGTGCTGGCGCTGTATTCCGTACCATCCCATCAAAAGTTCTGAGTATGGATGATCTGGGTATGGGGCAGGTCTTTAAGGAAATTGCCAATGCTCCTCGGGGCCTTTGTGTTGTTACTGGGCCAACCGGTTCTGGTAAGTCCACTACGCTGGCAGCGATGATTGACTACATCAACGAAAATCATTACGGCCATATCCTGACCATTGAAGACCCTATTGAATTTGTTCACGAGCCGAAGAAGTGCCTGATTAACCAGCGGGAAGTTCACCGTGACACCCACAGCTTTAATGACGCCCTTCGTTCAGCCCTTCGTGAAGACCCCGACATCATCCTGGTTGGTGAAATGCGGGATCTGGAAACCATTCGTCTTGCTCTGACCGCTGCGGAAACCGGTCACATGGTTTTCGGAACCCTGCACACCACCTCTGCTGCCAAAACCATTGACCGTATCGTGGATGTATTCCCGGCGGAAGAAAAAGCCATGGTGCGCTCCATGCTTTCAGAATCTCTTCAGGCGGTTGTTGCCCAGACTCTGCTCAAGAAGAAAGGTGGTGGCCGGGTTGCTGCACATGAAATCATGTTAGGAACGCCGGCGATTCGTAACCTGATTCGGGAAGATAAAGTGGCTCAGATGTATTCTGCGATTCAGACCGGCGGCAAGCTTGGTATGCAGACTCTGGACAGCTGTCTGCGTAACCTGCTCGATAAAGGGCTTATCTCTGTCGAGGCAGCCAAAGAGAAAGCCAAAAACCCGGACTCTTTTTAAGTCGCGGATAGAATAAAAACAGGAAAGCCAGATTATGGATTTAACACCGCTGCTGAAGTTGATGGTGGAAAAGAAGGCTTCAGACCTTTTTATAACTGCGGGTACGCCTCCAAGCATTAAAGTTAACGGGCGCATTGTACCAGTCACCAAGCAGCCCCTGTCTCCGGAACAAGCCCGGGATACTGTGCTGGCCTTAATGAATGACGGCCAGCAGGAAGTGTTTGATAAAGAACATGAATGCAACTTTGCCATAAGCGCCAGAGGGGTGGGTCGATTCCGTGTCAGTGCTTTCTATCAGCGCAACCTGGCTGGAATGGTTCTGCGGCGCATTGAAACAACGATTCCTGATGTTGATGATCTTGGTTTGCCAGACATTATTAAAGAGCTGGCTATGACCAAGCGTGGTCTGATTATTTTTGCTGGTGGTACGGGTACTGGTAAATCTACCTCGCTGGCTTCCATGATTGGCCACCGGAACAACAACAGTTCCGGCCATATCATTTCAATTGAAGACCCAATCGAATTTATCCATCAACATAAGGGTTGTATCGTTACCCAGCGTGAAGTGGGACTGGATACTGAGAGTTTTGAAGTCGCTCTAAAGAATACTCTGCGTCAGGCTCCTGATGTAATTATGATTGGTGAGGTGCGAAGCCGGGAAACCATGGAGCATGCAGTAGCCTTTGCGGAAACCGGTCACCTTTGCCTGGCCACGTTACACGCAAACAATGCTAACCAGGCTCTGGATCGTATTATTCACTTCTTCCCGGCAGATCGTCACCAGCAGGTGTGGATGGATCTGTCTCTTAACCTGAAAGGCATTGTCGGGCAGCAGTTGATCCAGACACCAGATGGCAAGGGTCGCCGTCCAGCGGTAGAAGTGTTGATCAATACACCGCTGGCCTCAGACATGATCCGCAAAGGTGAAGTTCACGAATTGAAATCATTGATGGCTCGTTCCAATGAACAGGGAATGCAGACCTTCGACCAGGCAATTTATGAGCTTTATAACAATGGTGAGATCACCTACGAAGATGCATTGGCTCATGCAGATTCCGCCAACGATCTTCGCCTGATGATAAAGCTGGGTTCAGAAACAGATGCTGGCCACCTGAACAAGATGGCCGGAGGTTTGAGTATCCAGGATGAGGACGATCACCTGTAAAGGTTATTCGCCTTCTACCAACAGCTCGGCACCTTCACCATTCATCCAGCTTTCCAGAATCAACTGGGCAGCCATTCCATCCACAGGGTCACTGCCATAGTGACCCTTATGCCCAAGCTTGCCTGCCCATTCTTTGGCTTCAAAAGAGGTTAATCGCTCGTCGGTTGGGTGCCAGGGTTTGTTAAATCGGCCTTTCAGACGGTTACCAAACTTGCGAGCCCGGCGAGACATCTCTGACTCAGTGCCATCCATATTCAGAGGGATGCCAACCACAAAGGCATCGGGCTGCCACTCTTCAATAATCTTGCCCAGCTCATCCCAGTTGGGGATGCCATCTTTGGCTCGAATGGGAGTAATGGCATTGGCTGTGCGGGTAATCGCCTGCCCCATGGCAATACCAATATTTCGGGTTCCGAAATCGAAACCCATTACAGATTTGTAAGTCAGTTCAGTCATCTGGTTTATGCGTGGCCAGCCTCATGGCTGATCATGTTGAGATCAATGCCGATTTTGGCAACAGCACGTTCAAGGCGTTGTTCAAATGGCGTTGTGAAGAGAATAGCTTTATCGGCAGGACTGTTCAGCCAGACATTGCTGGCAAGTTCCTGTTCCAGTTGTCCAGCTCCCCACCCTGCATAACCAAGAGTGATCAGAGCGAGATGTGGTCCTTCGCCGGAACCAATACTAGTGAGGATATCCCGGGATGATGTCAGTGCAATATCTTTGGTGACGGGAATGGATGCACTTTCATCCAGCTCCCCGGAGTAGGTGTGAAGAATAAATCCATGGTCGGTATCAACAGGGCCACCGAGAAAAACGCTTTTCATCCGTTGCTCCGGGTCTGGCTGATAGTCGATACCTATTTTTTCGAACAACTCTTCAACGCTGATATCCAGTGGACGGTTGATAACAACGCCCATGGAACCTTCTTCATTGTGTTCGCACAGATAAATGACCGCGCCGGTAAAGTGCGGGTCATTCATCTGCGGCATGGCAATGAGCAAGGTGTCGCGCAGACTGTCATGAGTTGCCGTTTCGATCATTTCATTCCCTACCCGCCAAAGACGTTTCCAGGTTCAAAGCGCCAGGTTCTGATGATTTCAATAACATCATACTCCTGTAGTTCTGGTGGGAAAGGTGAAAAGGGTGATGACATCCGCACAATGTTCTTTGCCGACTCATCAAGAATGTCATAACCGGAAGACCGGATAACCTCTATAGCCTTAAGGCTTCCATCCCTGCGAATCTGCACAGCTAAACGTAACTCGCCGTATATCTTCTGCTTCCGTGCTTCCACAGGATAGTTGATCTGGCCTATGCGCATAACTTTGCGCCGCCAGGCTTCCTGATAAAACACATCAGCCTTACGGGTGGAGGCTGAGTTAATTCGGTGAACGACTGGCTTTTTGGCATAGGCCTGTCGCTTACGGAAAAAGTCAGCTTCAAGGCTGGCAATTTCAGCGCTGAGATCAATCTGGCGTCTGGGTGGTTCCTCCACAGGAACAGGATTTGGTTTTTCCTGCACTTTCTGTGACTGCACCTTTGTCTCTGAGCGCACAGAAGTGATCCGTTCAGCCTTCTTATCCTGAGTTTTGGGCAGTTGAGCTGTTTGCTGCTGCAATTGCACAGTTTCAGGTTTGTCGCTCTGAAAAGGTGCTTTTACGTCGCTGGATGGTCTGGCTTTTTCATCCAGAGAGCCACTACCCTGCTGGTTCTCTTGAGCCAGGTAGTCAGCCTTTTTGGGGGCTTCGGTTGTAGGGAATTTTGCCAGAGTAATTTCAAGTGTACGGGCCGGTGGCTCAGGCTCCTGTAAAGCAAAGCTCAGCCCGTAAATCAGAAAGCCATGCAAGACCACTGCTATCAAAACACTGATAGCAGTGGCTGGCTTCAACAGAGAAGAGTTAAGAATATTCACGAAAAACGTCTTTATTGTTCTGCTCCTGCGCTTTTCTCCGCAGACGATGTTTTAATGGTTGTTCAGTTTTTCACTGATGACATCCATCAGTTTGTCTGCAATAACCACGTCCTGCTGATCCTCGATCTCTCGCAAGCATGTTGGGCTGGTTACGTTAATCTCGGTTAAATAATCACCAATAACATCCAGACCAACGAAGATTAACCCTTTCTCTTTAAGAGTGGGTCCTACCTGCTCGGCAATCCAGCGATCTCTGTCTGACAATGGCTGGCTGACACCAGTACCCCCAGCAGCAAGGTTGCCCCGGGTTTCGCCTTTCTGGGGAATTCTTGCGAGAGAGTAAGGTACCGGCTCGCCATCAATCATAAGAATGCGCTTATCCCCTTCGGTAATCTCCGGGATAAAACGCTGGGCCATAATCTGTTGCTGCCCATAGTTCGTCAATGTTTCGAGGATCACACTGATATTTGGGTCACCTTTTTTCACCCGGAAGATGGCTGTACCGCCCATGCCGTCCAGAGGCTTGTAAATCACATCCTCATGTTTGGTGGCAAAGGACTTTAGGGTTTCCATATCCCGGCTAACCATGCTACGGGTTGAGCATTGGGGGAACAGGGTGGCGAAATATTTTTCGTTACAGTCTCGCAGGCTGGAAGGCTTGTTCACAATCAGGGTGCCTGCTTGTTCAGCCTGCTCAAGAATGTAGGTGCTGTAGATGAACTCGTTGTCGAAAGGGGGATCCTTGCGCATCAAAATAACGTTCAGGGATGAAAGCTCTTCGGCTCTTTTCTCCCCCAGAGTGAACCAGTCTGCAGGATCATTGCGAACATCTAACGTTGCCATTTGCCCCATGGCAACACCATCTTCCTGGTAAAGGTCGCTTTGTTCCATATAGAACAATTGCCAACCCCGCTTCTGTGCCGCAAGCAGCATAGCCAGAGAGGTGTCTTTTTTGAAATTGATGCCCTGTATAGGGTCCATCACGATGCCTAGGCGAATGCTCATGTGTGCGATCCACTGCAGTAACACAACTGACCGAACAGTGTATCGAAAGACTGCCTGCGAACCCAGCACGCTCTGAGTTTTGTTTTTAAAAAAGTGCCTGCGGTGAAAGTGACAGGGGGTTGATGGGTGTCATTGTTGTCAATACAAAATCCGGTAAGGATAGGGTTCTAAAAATACTAATTTGAGTTGTACTAATGATAAGAAAAGGCATAAAAGCGTTTTCAGTTGTAGCGCTTTTACTGGGGACGGCATTCACTCAGGCAAGCGATCGGCTAACTTTGCTCACAGAGAGTTATCCACCTTTTAATATGAGCATTGATGACCGAAACTTTGCCAGAGGTGACGGTGTTGATGGGATATCAACTGACATTGTTCGCGAAATGATGCACCGTGCTGGTGTGGAATACACACTCACGCTTCGGTTTCCCTGGAGCAAAATTTATAACCTGGCCCTGAATAAGGCCAATTATGGCGTCTTTTCTACGGCCAGAAGTGCAGAGCGAGAAGACTCATTTAAATGGGTTGGGCCCATTGTTGATAATGACTATGTCGTGTTTTCCCTGCCCGGGAAAAAAATAAAAATAAACAGCGTTGAGAGTTTGAAGAAGTACAGGGTTGGCGCTTACAAGGACGATTATGTCACGAATGTTCTCAAGGCAAGCGGCGTTAAAGTACTGGAATCATTAAAAGACAGCTACAACGCAACCAAACTTAAAGAGGGGCGGATAGATCTGTGGGCAAGTGGCAGCTTGTCTGGCCCCTACGGTGCCGATCAGGTTGGTGTCACAGGTTTGAAGCAAGTTTATCTCGTTGAGTCCAAAGGTCTTTATTTGGCGCTGAACAGCGGCACGTCCAACCTCATTGTGAAAAAGCTACAAGCCGCTCTGGATCAAATGAAAAACGATGGATCTGTTGATGCAATATACGATCAGTACCGCTGAGCTGATAACTTTCGACCATCGTAAACGTGACTCAGTCGTGTTCTGCTGTTGGTGGTGAGAGGGAATGTGTGGTAAAAAAGCAGGCAATGTATCTGTAATAAACAGAAGATAATAATAAGAAACACCCTGATTTTTCGTTAGGGATTACAGCAGAATAACAGCTGGCTGTGCATTCAATGGCCTGTCAGGGGATAAGGTACAAAAAAGATGAGTGACAATTTCGCTAATCTCCGGGTAATGATTATTGATGACAGTAAGACTATACGGCGCACGGCAGAAACCCTGCTGAAGAAAGCTGGCTGTGAAGTTATTACTGCGATCGATGGTTTTGATGCGCTGGCCAAAATTGCCGATACACGACCCCATGTGATTTTTGTTGATATCATGATGCCGCGTCTCGATGGCTACCAGACCTGCGCACTGATTAAAAATAATAGCCACTTCAAAAGTACACCGGTCATTATGCTGTCCAGTAAAGACGGACTGTTTGATAAGGCCAAAGGCCGGATTGTTGGCTCCGATAAATATCTGACCAAACCATTTAGTAAAGATGAGTTGCTGGACGCTATTAAAGAGCATGCGCCCGAAGCAGCTTGAGAAAAAGATGCGGCGTAATTAACGCCGTTAATCAAAGTGCAAAGAATAGAGAAACACAGTTACTAATAGCAGTATTCAATTGTTAACTGTTTGTTGATGGGGGAAAAATGGCTCGAGTATTGATCGTTGATGATTCACCAACGGAAACCGTGATTCTGGAAAAAATTCTGACGAAAAACGGTCATGAAGTTCTCAAGGCTGAAAATGGTGCCGATGGTGTTGCTCTGTGTCGTGCAGAGAAGCCAGACGCAGTATTGATGGACATTGTTATGCCAGGTTTGAATGGTTTTCAGGCGACACGTCAGTTAAGTCGTGGCGCCGAAACCAGTGATATTCCTGTCATTATTGTGACGACCAAAGATCAGGAGACTGACAGGGTCTGGGGAGAGCGTCAGGGAGCGAAAGGTTATCTGACCAAACCAGTTGATGAAGGCAAGTTGCTCAGCACGCTGAAAAGCGTAATGGCAGCCTGATAACTTTTGAAGCCGATGCTTTAAGCAGCGCGGATAAAGTGGTGAAGATAACGTTATGAAGGGCTCGTCATGAAGAGAACGGAAACTCCTTTTGAGCTGTTGCTGGATCTGGATCAGAGAGCCAGAGCACATGCTGCAGGTCTGCCCGCTCAGGAAGAAGTAAGAAACTACTGGAGCGGTGTCGGATTTATGCTCAATGGGCAGCGTTATGTTTCCCCTCTTGAAGACGTGCATGAAATCCTTCATATCCCGGAAACTGTGACCGATATCCCTGGTGCTTATCCGTGGGTAAAAGGTGTGGCAAACGTCCGTGGACGTTTGCTGCCACTGATTGATCTTAGTGGTTTCTTTGGATTTGAAAGTGGCCCTGTTCAGCAATCGGAGCAACGTGCTCTGGTTGTTGAACAGGGCGACTTGTATTGCGGCCTTGTTGTTGATGCGGTTTCAGGGCTGCAACATTTTGAAGTTGAAACATACAACAGCAGTATTCCGGCCAACATGCCGGAGAGTGTACGTTTCTGTATGGCAGGTAGTTACCAGCGCGAAGCCGAGTTTCTGGTACTCAGCTTTCGCACTCTGGCAAAGAGTGACAGGTTTCTACAAGTATCGCCGGGAAGTGCGGTGGCCTGATGTCAGACACTGAATCGGTAAAATAACAATAACAGGGAATGCTGCGGCTAGCGGGAGCCAGTAAAAACAATGAAAGCCAATGAATCTGGAAAAGGTGGTAGCAGGACAACAGGTGTCCTGTTTACCTTCCTTATCGTTTCACTTGTCGCAATGGTTGCGGCCTTCTGGTTTATTAACCGACAGGCCAACTTCGATAAGGAATATATTGCCCATGCTGGTGAATTGCGGGTTTTATCCCAGCAGATCGCCAAAAACGCAACGGAAGCCGTATCGGGTAAGGAAGAGGCCTTTGGCCTGTTGCTGAATGCCCGGAACGAATTCCAGCGTCGCTACGACATTCTGTCTGGCGGTGATGCCAAAATGGGATTGCCTGCTGCTTCTTCTCAGCCAGGCATTGTTGGTGAGCACATGGCTGACCTGTCTGCGACCTGGAACGCAGTACGGGAAAACACCGACAGCATTGTTGATAACGAAGAAACAGTTCTGGCTCTTCACGATGTTGCTGCAACCCTGTCTGAAACTATTCCTCAGCTGCAGATTGAATACGACGAGATTGTACAGATTCTTCTGGAAACAGAAGCTTCTGCTGATCAGGTTGTAATTGCTCAGGAGCAGTCACTCCGAGCGGAACGTATCGTAAACAGTATTGCCCGGGTTCTTGAAGGTGGTGAAAACGCGGTAATGGCTGCTGACAGTTTTGGTCGTGACGCCAAACTGTTTGGTCGGGTGCTGAACGGTATGCTGGAAGGCAACCTCGCCATGGGTATCGACCAGGTAGAAGATGAAGAAGTAATCGACCTTCTGACTGAAATCGCCGACCTGTTCGAGTTCGTATCCGGCTCTGTAGACGAAATTCTGGAAACCTCTCCTGAACTGTTCCTGGTAAGGGAAGCATCCGATGCGATCTTCGCCGATTCTCAGGAGCTGCTGGCAGATACTTCTAACCTCGCCAACTCTTTTGAAAACCTGGCTGGTGAGCGGAACATTGTTCAGGGTAACGAATACACCGTTGTTGCTCCTGGTATTATCGCCCTGCTCTCAGTTCTACTGATTGGCTGGTCGATGGTTCGGGAAACTCGTGTCCGTCTGCAGGAAACTGCGGAAAGCAATGAAGCCAACCAGGCTGCGATCCTGCGACTGCTGGACGAACTGGCGGACCTTGCAGATGGTGACCTGACAGTAACGGCAACAGTAACTGAAGACTTTACCGGTGCGATAGCCGACTCCATTAACTTCTCTATTGAGCAGCTGCGTACACTGGTAGATACTATTAACCAGACTGCGCAATCGGTATCCACCGCTGCTGACGAAACCCAGAATACGGCACACCACCTGGCCGAAGCTGCCGAGCACCAGGCTCAGGAAATTGCAGGAGCGTCTGCTGCGATTAACGAGATGGCGGTGTCCATCGACCAGGTATCCGCCAACGCTGTGGAATCTTCCTCGGTTGCAGACCGGTCGGTAGAGCTGGCGAACAAGGGTAACGAGGTTGTACAGAACACAATCTCGGGCATGGATACTATCCGTGAACAGATTCAGGATACTTCCAAGCGTATTAAACGACTGGGTGAATCTTCCCAGGAAATCGGTGACATCGTATCCCTGATTAACGACATTGCCGACCAGACCAACATCCTTGCACTTAACGCTGCAATCCAGGCCTCCATGGCCGGTGATGCAGGTCGAGGCTTCGCGGTGGTTGCGGACGAAGTACAGCGCCTTGCAGAACGTGCTTCTGCGGCAACCAAGCAGATTGAAGCACTGGTTAAAACCATCCAGACCGATACCAATGAAGCGGTTATCTCCATGGAACAAACCACCACTGAGGTGGTACGTGGAGCAAGTCTGGCACAGGATGCGGGTGTGTCTCTGGAAGAGATCGAAACAGTATCCCGTTCCCTGTCTGAACTGATTGCAAACATCTCCGGAGCTGCACGTCAGCAGGCGTCTTCTGCTGGTCACATCTCCAACACGATGAACGTAATCCAGGAAATCACCACTCAGACGTCTTCCGGTACTAACGCGACCGCACGCTCTATCGGTAACCTCGCCGACATGGCGGGTGACATGCGTGAGTCTGTATCCGGCTTTAAGCTTCCAGAAGGTGAAGAGGAAGCGACTTCTGAAGAAGAGGATTTTGCACAGGTATAAAGCCTGTGCATTTGAGGTCAGAGTCCTGACACCCCGTGGTTATGCACATGCATAACCACGGCACATAAAAGAGATACGTAAGAGATCCCGGTCAGGAAATAGAATCATGCCGATACCAACCTGGATGACAGACCGGCTACCGGATTTAACCCGCGATCAGTTTGAACGCTGGCAGTCCCTGCTGGAAGAACGCACCGGGAATCATTTTTCCTGGCAGCACCGCTCAATCCTGCAAGCCGGATTGGTTCGGCGTATGCGTGAGCTTGAACTTCGCAGCTACGACGAATACCTCAACCTGATTAATGAGCCGTCTTCGCACCTTGAATGGACGACTCTGGTTGAGAACCTGACTGTGCGGGAAACCCGCTTTTTCCGCCATCAGCCTTCCTGCAATGTTGCCCGCAACTATCTCGATACATTGCTGGAAAGCTCTGATCGCAGTTCTATCGAAGCCTGGAGTGTTGGGTGTTCAACCGGTGAAGAAGCCTGGACACTGGCCATGCTGATTCATAACAAAGTCAGTTCACAGGATCGGGTCGTTCGGTTTGGAGTGACAGCCACAGATATCAGTCTTGAAGCTTTAGCTCATGCCCGCAAAGGTATTTACAAAGAACGACTGGTGTCGCCCCTTGAGCCGACGTTGAAAGAGCGCTTTTTTCAAAAGGCTGGCCCAGACCGGGTTCAGGTTGTGGAAAGGTTAAGGGAGCGGGTCTGTTTTGCCCGGGTCAATGTTCTGGACCTGGATCGCGCTCCCATGAGAAATATGGATCTGATCTTTTGTCAGAATCTGTTGATTTATTTTCGCCGCTGGCGGCGCATAGCAATTATCGAGCAGCTGGTAAAACGGCTGGCTCCCGGAGGCCTGCTGGTACTGGGTCCCGGAGAAATTACTAACTGGCAACATCCGGAGCTGGAACCGGTGGGCAATGACCAGACATTGGCCTTTGTCAGGCGGAAACTCTGAAAACAAGAGCCCGCGAAAAGAATTGAAAGAATAATCAGCAATGCCGTGGCATTGACCATGGTAGACAGGAGCGATTATGGGGGATCACCGCGACATGGGTGACCAAAACCTGCCCGAGAACACTTTGGCAGAACATGGTGGACAGTCTCAGGACTGGGTTGCTTTGGACTGGGTACGGGGAGAAATCACCGACACTCTGGCTCAGGCTCGACAGTCTTTGGAAGCGTATGTTGAGAACCCGCAGGACGATACACGACTGAGGTTTTGCCAGAATTACATTCACCAGATCCACGGCACTCTGGAAATGGTGGAGTTTTATGGCGCTGCTCTTCTTGCTGAAGAAATGGAAGGGCTTACCCAGGCGCTGCTGGATGGCACTTTGTCTGCCCGTGATGAAGCTCTTGAAGTCCTGATGCAGGCGATTTTGCAACTCCCTCCCTATCTGGAGCAGGTTCAGGCAGGTCGCAGGGATTTGCCGGTTGTTATCCTCCCTATTCTTAATGATCTGCGAAGTGCCCGCGGCGAGAGTCTTCTGTCTGAAACATCACTGTTCAGTCCGGACCTCAGCGGTTTGACGCGTACTGTCGATGCCGAAGCGTTAGCTCGCTTAAACAGTGATTCTCTTGTGCAGCTGGTGAAAAAGCTGCGGCAAATGTATCAGTTTGCTCTTGTTGGTTTCTTTAAAAACTCGTCTGATAGAGTCAGCCAGAATTATCTGGATCGCGTCTTCAATCGCATGGAGTCCTTGTGCGACGGTTTACCTTCCAAGGATATCTGGCCTATCGCGCAAGGGTTGGTTCAGGCTCTGGTTGCTGGCGGAATTCAGAATAATCCGACTGTTCGTAACCTATTGCGTCAGATTGATCAGGTTCTCCAAAAACTGGTTGATGGCGGACCAACGGCGTTTAACCAGCCAGTTCCTGAAGACCTGCTGAAGAACTCACTCTATTACATCGCCCTGAGTACCTGCTCTACACCGAAAGCTCAGGAGGTGAAAGAGAAGTATCAGTTGGGCATTGCGCTTCTGGATGAAGAAACCGTAAACCGTGAGCGCGAGAAGCTGAGTGGACCAGATCGCGAAGCCATGGGGTCGGTTGTTAAGGCTCTGTCTGAAGAATTGATGACAGTGAAAGATGCTTTGGATTTGTATGTGCGTAACCCTGAAGGTTCTGCCCTATCCGAGCAGATTCCATCTCTCAGACAAATCGCAGATACTCTGGCTGTTCTGGGTTTGGGTATTCCGAGAAAGATTATTATCGAACAGGTGGAAGCCCTTTCTACCATCGTCAACAGTCAGGATCACGATGACAACCAGCTGATGGATATTGCTGGCAGCCTGCTTTATGTAGAAGCAACCCTCAGCGGTATGGCAGATAAAAGCACAGGCGTGCTGCAACAATCTGAAGAATCAGCGGATTTCCTCAACGCCCGTCGCACAGTTATTCAGGAAGCCTGTACTGGGCTTGAGCAAGCAAAGGGTGCCATCGTTGATTTTACCGCCCTACAATGGGACAAGAGTTACCTTCAGCCTGTACCTGAAACACTTTCTTCTGTTTATGGAAGTCTGGAAATCATTGGTCAGAGTCGTGTATCTGAACTGGTTAAGTCGGCAAGCAATTATATAGAAAACGTTCTGCTACCTTCAGATGCTGACCCCGAGTGGGCAAACATGGAGCTGCTGGCTGATGTTCTTGCTGGCGCAGAATACTACCTTGAGCGATTGGGCGACGGTGATGATGATCAGGGTGAGTCCATTCTGGATATTGCCTTTGAAAGTCTCGAGCAACTTGGTCTGCCAGAAACCGCCGGTACTGATTTCCAAGAGATAGAAATCACCATCCAAGATGCCGAAGAGTTGAGCATCGACGAGTTTACCGTCGACGAAGCGAGCGGCGAAATTGATCTCGATATTGATTTTGAGCTGGATGATGTCGAGCTTGAGGAAAGTATTGAGCCAGATACTGATGAGGATGAGCTGAGCTTTGATGGTCTGGAAGTTCTGGAGCTGGATGTCTCTGAAAGTTCAGAGCAACAAGAGTCAGTAGACGCTGTTGAAGTTATTGAAGAGATAGAGATTCCAGACCTTGAAATTGTTGGTCTGGAAAAAGAAGAAACAGTTCCAGTTGCAGTCGTTGAAGAGGAAGAAGACGAGCTCGACGAAGAACTCATTGAAATCTTTGTAGAAGAAGTTGGTGAAGTTCGAGAGCTACTGCAGGAATACTTCCCACGCTGGCAGGCCAATCAGCAGGACCAGGAAGCACTGACAGAATTCCGTCGGGGATTCCATACGCTGAAAGGCAGTGGTCGCATGGTTGGTGCGACTGTTGTTGGCGAGCTGGGCTGGTCTGTTGAGAATATGCTCAACCGGGTTATTGAAGGCACAGTGGAAAGCTGTGACGCTATTGTAAACCTGGTTGATCGAGTTATTGCACTGCTTCCTGCTCTGGTGGATGACTTTGCCAATAACCGCCAGAAGATGACCGATGACGTTCAGGCCTGCATGGATGAAGCTGATGCCTGGAGTCGTGGTGAAACGCCGGTTCTGGTTGAAGAACCAGTAGAATGTGTTGCTGAAGAAACTGTTGAAAACGCAGTTGAAGAGGCAGTGGAAGACAGTGAAATCAATCTTGACGAGAACGACCTGGACTTCAGCTTTGAGCTGGAGGATGACTCTTCCGAAGAGCTTGTTGAGTCTGAAATCGAAGTTGAAGAGATAGAGCTTGAGACTATCTCTTTGGGTGAGTCGTTAGAAACCGTACCTGAAGACATCGTTTCTGAAGAGATTTCTTCAGAAGATATAGTGCTGGAAGAGATTCTTCTTGAAGAAACACCTTTCGATAACGAAGCAGAACAAGAAGATGAGCCTGAACAGGTAGAAGAATCTGTTCTGGATATGGATTCTGAGCTGCTGGTTATTTTCGGCAAAGAAGCAGCGACTCATCTCGGAACAGTAAACTCTTTTATTGATCAATTTAATGGGTCAGAAAACACATTAGTTATCAGTGATGAATTGCAACTTGCTCTGCATACTCTAAAAGGCAGTGCCGGTATGGCTGGCCTCACCCATGTGGCTGAGCTGGTATCTGGGCTGGAACGCATGGCGAAAGAGTTCCGTGGTATGGGGCTTGAGGCCGATGAACAAGTCGTTGGACTGTTAACTCGTACCAGTCTGTTGCTTCAGGAAAGTCTCGATAAGATTAATGCGGGTGTGCATCAAGACCTCGAAATATCTGGCGCAATTGAACTGATTGCTGATGTTCAGGAGCTCTATGAGCAGCGTATAGCCGCCTGTGTGGACGAACAGACCGAATCTTTAGACACAAAGCCTTCCACTTCTTCCTTTATTGCCAGGCATATGGATCTGGTGCTGGATGCAGCACCTTCTCTACGGGAATGGAATCGTAATCCTGAACATAGTCTGATTAATGATGTACAGACGGGCCTTCAGTCACTGGTCGACAGTGCCAGAGAGATTGAACAGGATATTTTTGCCGACGCTTCAGAGCAGTTAATAGTTGTTTATCAGGCGTTAAGAAACAAAGCGGAAAGTGTTTCCGATGTTGCAGTGGATACACTGGTCGCAGCTCATGACCATCTAGTAGATATGATGGATCAGCTGGCTGCCCAGCAGTCACCTGCTCAGTCTGAATCAATTCTTTCAAGATTGCAGGCTCTGGTTGATGACCTAGAAGCAGAGCCTGAATTTGAAGATATAACCCATGCTATAGAAGAGACTGTTGTCGAGCTGTCGTCTGCTGATACGCAACCTGATAGTAAACAGGAACTGCCAGTTGCAGTTGTTGAAGAAGACGATGACACAGATCCTGAACTGGTTGCCATCTTCCTTGATGAAGCGGTTGATAATCTTGGTGCAGCTTCTGCTGCATTGTATCGCTGGCTGGATGACCACTCAGACCTGACCGAACTTGCTGAGCTGCAGCGTTACCTGCACACCATCAAAGGTGGTGCCCGTATGGCTGGTATTGCCGCCATTGGTGATCTTGGGCATGAGCTGGAAGATGTTTATGAAGCCCTTAGTCAGCGTCGTCTGCAAGCTTCGAATGACCTGATTAACCTTCTACTCCGTGGGCATGATGCTCTCGAAGAGATGCTCAGTGAGATCCGTTCTCACAACCCCTGTAGTCCAGCAGATGGTCTGTGTGAAGAGATTCGGGCTGTTATGAAACAGGCTGCGGATACTGCACAGCTCGAAAAGCCAGAAAAAGAAGAGATTGAAGACGTTTCAGTTGCTGAAGAGCCTGTTGATGAAGTAACTCAGGTTCCAGAAGCTGCTGTTGAAGCAACACCAGAGCTTGAAGTCGTTCCTGCACAAGAGCAAGTTGCGGCTGTCGAATTGCCTGAAGACCTTGATCTCGAAATGATCGATATCTTCAAGGAAGAGGCTGGAGATCTGCTCGATGAAATTGAAAAGCAGGTGACTGGCTGGATTGATGAGCCTGGAAATCGTGAATGGCCAGAGCTGCTTATGCGCAGCCTTCACACCCTGAAAGGCAGTGCCCGTATGGCTGGCCTTCAAACTCTGGGTGAAGACAGCCATAACTTTGAGATGAAGGTACAGCAGATTCAGGAAGGCGGAGTTTCTGACGCTGATGTCTCCGCTATCAAAGAGCTTGCAGATTTGCATGGTCAGTTACACAGTGACTTCGATGCGATTCTTAATGCCCTGAGTGCTTCTGCACAACAAGAAGTTACCTCGGTTGCTGACAGTAATGTTGTACCTTTCCCCGGAGCTGGAACGCCAGAAAGTGGTGAGCGCATCAGCGCTCCTGCGGCCGAAATCCTACAAAAGGTTGCGGATGCTCGAACAGAAACCAGCGACAGAGAAATGGTTCGGGTTTCAGCCGAACTACTTGATGAGCTGGTAAACCTTGCCGGTGAAACCAGTATCTCCCGTTCTCGAATTGAACAGCAGGTCAGTGATTTCAACTTCACCCTGAAAGAGATGCATACCACCATTGACCGTTTGCAGGGGCAGCTGCGTCGTCTTGATATCGAAACGCAGGCTCAGATCCTTTCCCGCCATGAAGGTGATGTCGCTGACCACCCCGATTTTGACCCATTGGAAATGGACCAGTACTCGGAACTGACCCAGCTATCCCGTGCACTTGTGGAATCCGCCACTGACCTTATGGACCTCAAAGGCGCTCTGGAAGACAAGAACCGGGATTCTGAAACCCTTCTGCTCCAGCAGTCACGCATCAATACGGAACTGCAGGAAGGTTTGATGCGCACGCGCATGCTGCCATTCAACCGTATGCTGCCACGGCTTCGCAGAATTGTGCGGCAGGTGTCTGCCGAACTGGGCAAGCAGGTTGAACTGAAGGTTGTGAATGCTGAAGGTGAAATGGATCGTTCTGTTATGGAACGCATGGTTGCCCCACTGGAGCACATGCTTCGTAACGCAATCGATCACGGTATTGAAGATTCCACCGAGCTGCGTGTTGCTAATGGTAAGTCGGAAACTGGTGAGATTCGTCTGAACCTTGAACGGGAAGGTGGCGAAATTGTTCTATCTCTGGCCGACGATGGCCGTGGCTTGAACCTTGATGCTGTTCGCAGTAAGGCTGTTGAGAAAGGGCTGCTGGATGCTAATGCGGAAGTCTCAGAGAATGATATCTCTCATATGATTTTCCAGCCTGGATTCACTACGGCAACTAATGTTACCCAGATTTCAGGCCGTGGTGTTGGTATGGATGTTGTAAACAGTGAGCTCAAACAGCTCGGTGGACACATTGATATTCATACGGAAGAAGGCAAAGGAACAGAGTTTGAAATTCGCCTGCCATTTACTCTTTCTGTTAACCGGGCACTGATGGTTAATGTGGGTGAAGAGCAGTATGCCGTTCCACTGAATACCCTTGAGGGTATTGTACGACTGAGCCCGTTTGAGCTGGAAAGTCATTACAGTGCTGATGACCAAAAACTCGAGTATGCCGGTCGCAGTTACCAGCTGCATTATCTTGGCGAGCTTCTGCATAACCGCAACCCAAAGCTGGAAAATGTAACTCACGAGCTGCCAGTTCTTCTGGTGCGTGCCGGTGATAGCGGTATTGCAATTCATGTAGACAGTTTGGTTGCCAGCCGTGAAGTTGTAGTAAAAAGCCTTGGGCCACAATTTGCTGGCGTACGAGGCGTAAGTGGCGCGACAATTCTTGGTGATGGTCGGGTTGTTGTGATTCTTGACCCTGTAGGGCTGCTGCTCGGTTATACCAAGCAACAGGCTGCTGATGGCACGGCTCAAACAGTGGCTCCAGCTATTGAAGAAGAAAACAACCTGGTTATGGTTGTGGATGACTCGGTAACGGTTCGAAAGGTTACCGGTCGTCTGCTGAAGCGGAATGGCTACCGCACCATTTCTGCACGGGATGGTGTAGAAGCAATGTCTCTGCTTCAGGAGCATCGTCCTGCAGTTATGTTGCTTGATATTGAAATGCCACGAATGGATGGTTTTGAAGTTGCAACTGCTGTGCGTAACCATCCAGAACTGAAGGATCTTCCAATCATCATGATCACTTCCCGTACTGGCGAAAAACACCGTCAGCGGGCGCAGGATATTGGTGTGAATGAGTACCTTGGCAAGCCTTTCCAGGAAGGTATGCTGCTTGAAACCATCAGCGGATTTGCCAAGCGTAATGACTGATCAGAAAACCCGCACAGGAATTGGCATTATCGCTGACCGAACTCTGGTTCGG
The DNA here is from genome assembly GCF_058148445.1 of Parendozoicomonas sp. 2304DJ65-17. NCBI lineage: Bacteria > Pseudomonadati > Pseudomonadota > Gammaproteobacteria > Oceanospirillales > Endozoicomonadaceae > Parendozoicomonas > Parendozoicomonas sp. 2304DJ65-17. The sequence continues at coordinate 7,190 of NZ_JBYVJV010000006.1, read as the reverse complement.
CAGCGACTTCGGCAGACCCTTGAAGAAAAAGGGTTTATCGTTGTTGCCAATATTCCACCGGAAGGCTGCAGCGAAAGTTTGCTGGAGTCTCCCGTTGTGCGGGTTTGGCTGGTCGATCTGGAGGATGAAGACAGCCACGACGAGTTGCTTGATAAGCTAGCAGACATTCCTCGTGTGCCAGTGTTTTACGATATCGGTTTGCCGGATAGCCAAACATCTGGAGCCAGCTCTCCTGAACTCAAGCTTCGTTGGGAGCGCAGGCTGACTTACAAGCTGAATGAGTTTCGCGATCCTGAACCAGCTGCTGAGCCCTCAACTCCTGACATTGAAAACGATCAACGGGTTGTATCCTGGCCGATTAAACCTACTCAAAAGAAACACTCTGCACGCTCCGGAAAGGTTGCCGAAACGGTATGGGTGTTGGGCGCCTCCCTTGGTGGGCCAAATGCTGTAAAGCAATTCCTGGATGCTTTGCCTGAAGGGTTACCTGTTGCCTTTGTTTATGCGCAGCATATAGATAGAGAATTTGCCTCTACATTGGCTTCCACTATCGCCCGTCATAGCTTCTTTAATGTGGTCACCACAAGCCCGGGGTTGGTATTAGAAGAAGGCGATATTCTGCTGACACCAATTGATTACAAAATTGAGTTTGATGGTCGGCGAAGACTGCATCTTATGGATCAGGGCTGGAGCGGTTCGTACAGCCCTAATATTGATGAAGTTATGGAAACGGTTCGCCGCACCTGGCCACAGACCAGTGGAACAATTATTTTTTCCGGAATGGGAAAAGATGGTTCCCATGAAGCTCGCCACTATCATCGAAATAAGCGTCCGGTATGGGTGCAGACCCCGGAAAGTTGTGCCAGCAGTTTGATGCCAGAATCCATTATTGAAGTTGGTTGTGATGACTGGCAGGGAGCCCCGAAGGAACTGGCCGAAAAGCTGACTAAAACAATAGAGAGCGATCTGAAGCAGAAAAATAGTCAGGTTGTTTCTGGAGATTAAAGATCATGGCAGAAAACACTCAACAGATTGCAGCGATGCTGGTGTCAGTGGGCGACGATGTTTTACTGGTTCCGGGCACTGTTGTTGCGGAAATGATCCCTTACCAGGATCCAAACTCTGTTCAGGGAAAGCCTGAGTGGTTTCTTGGTGAAATCACCTGGCGGGATGAAACTGTACCGGTGATTTCCTTTGAGCTTGCCGGAAACAGCAAGTCTAAAGAACCGACAGCTGAAACCCGTTTGGCTGTTTTTAATGGTGTATCCAAAAATAGCGATCTGCCCTTTTATGCTATTCCTGTTGAAGGTATTCCTCGTTCGGTAAAGGTTGAGACTGGTGATGTTTTACCACTAAAAAACAAGAAGAAAAGTGCAGATGTAATCAGCATGCGAGTCAGCGCTGCCGGGGCAGAGGCGATTATTCCTGACTTGGATAAACTGGAAGAAAAACTGCTATCAGTCTGATAGCTGCTCCACATTATTGAGGCACTGACGTTTGAATTGCATTTGCAGTGCCTCCAGCTCCTCTTTGTTCAGTTCCACGCGGTTGTTAATATTTGGAATCAACTGGTAAAGGCAGCGACTCTCAGCACCGCTGTCGCCCTCTGGTGTTCGTGGAAAAGATGCCTGCGGAAAAATCGTGACACGATTCAATTGGTTTGAACCCGTAAGCGAGTAACCTTCCGAAATTGTACCAATACAGCATAGGGCGCAGTCTGAAAGTGTTGTTGATGGCACTTTTACACCCTGACCGTAATTGACCAGTTCCGCCGGAGTGATCCTGCGGGTAACAAGAAACTTGTTCGGTGTCTGAATAAGCAGATCGTCGATACCACCGAAACAGCGATCGCCACCTGTGACAACCTTAACAACTTCCAGGGTTGATGATGGTTTATCTGAGCCGTTCAGAGTCAGACCTTTTACGATCACTGCATTAGTAAATGTGCCGCTGCCTCCATAGTTTGTAATCTGAGTTAGCAGCACTTGGTTACTCTCTAACCCGCCGGCAATTTTGTACGCAGAAAATGCTGGCAGGTCTTCATTAATATTACCTTCTGAGTCTTGATCGGCTGACCAGGAAACGTCCCATGGAGAGTCTGGGGTAACGTTCAGGTGAGAGTATTTTTTTTGGCAGGCTGCAATATTGATAGAGGCAGACTGTGATCCAGAATGCATATCTACAAGATCACTAATGCAGAGAGGATGCACAACCTGAGTTTGCTCATCGGAGGAGCAGGCAGCCAGAAAACACAGAACGAAATACAGTGACAGTCTTTTCATAGCTGCTGATTTTAGATCGTAGATTATGACTGCTGCCAGTCGCCCCAGAGATATTGCATCAGACTGATAGCTGAGATGGGGGCCGTTTCTGTTCTGAGAACTCTAGGGCCGAGCGCCAGTGGGTGAAACCGCTTCTGTTCCGCCAATGAGATTTCATCTGCGGTTAAGCCGCCTTCAGGACCGATAAGCAGGGAAACGGACTCTGGCTGCTCATAACCAGTCAAAGCTTTTTCTGTTCTGTGGTGAAGAACAAAGTTGAGCTGAGTTGTTCGGCTTTCCAGCCAGTCATTGAGCTGCATTGGTGGGTGAATAACCGGAAGAATATTTCGACCGCACTGTTCACAGGCGCTGATAATAATTTGTTGCCAGTGGCGCAGGCGTTTGTCCTGACGTTCGCTGTTTAGCTTTACTTCACAGCGTTCTGTAAACAGAGGTGTGATCTCGGTGACACCACATTCCACAGCTTTTTGGATGGCATAATCCATCCGCTCGCCCCGGCTTAGAGTCTGGCCGAGAGAAATATGCAGAGGCGACTCTTTATCTCCGGGAATATGCTCTAGCGGTACAACCTGAACTTTCTTCTTGGTAACCTCGCTTACACGAGCCTGCCAGCAGCCACCTTTACCATTAAAAAGAATGAGCGGGTCGCTGGCTTTCATACGCAAAACCCGGCCTACATGATTGGCTGCACTTTCAGGAAGATCGACAGGCTGATAGTCATCGAGAGTTACGGGAACATAAATACGAGGGTTGCGCATGGGTTTGTCTACAGCAAGAAAGAAAAACGAATCTGCTTATTGTAACGAATGGGCTGGTTGAATACTAAACTGCCCTGATTTTTCCTCTACAGCTTTTCTAAAGGAAGGTGTTGTGACAGAGCGAAACTCATCATCAATTATTCTGGGTATCTGTTTTGTAGCTGGTTTGGCAATTGCCGGATATCAGCTGGCGGAAGGGATTGTGCGCTTTCAGACCCTTAATCGCTCTGTGGTTGTAAAGGGACTCTCTGAACAGGAGGTTCCGGCAGATATTGCCATCTGGCCGATTCGCTTCAAACAGGCAGACAATCAGTTAAGTAATCTGATCAATGGCATTGATGAAAAGAACCAGCAGATTATCACCTTTCTGCAGGCAAAAGGTTTTTCCCGGGATGATATTTCCATAAGCCCGCCTTCTATAACTGATAATGAAGCCAACAGTTATGTGGATTCGAGCAAAATTCGCTTCCGTTACACAGCAGGTTCTGTAGTCACTGTTTATACCAGCGATGTAGATAAAGTGAGAACTGCTATGCAGGATGTTGGTGAGCTTGGACGACAGGGTATAGCTTTCAGTACCGATGATTACAACGCGCGTACAGAGTTTTTGTTTAACGGGCTGAATGATCTGAAACCAAAGATGATTGAAGAAGCTACCCAGAAAGCTCGCGAGGTTGCGGAGAAGTTCGCCCGAGACTCAGACAGTAAACTCGGAAAGATTAAGTCAGCCCGCCAAGGGGTATTCCAGATCAATGATCGTGATCGGAACACACCCTATATCAAGCGGGTGAGAGTGATTTCTACAGTCGAATATTACCTTGTGGATTGAAACCCTGAATTAAGTTTCAGGATACAGTCCAAGGTTTTTAACAATAGCCAGTGACGGCGCTGCCTGGTTCAGAGTGTAGAAGTGCAGTGCCGGTACACCAAAGGCGATCAGTTTTTCACACATTCTTGAAACAGTTTCTTCACCAAACTGGCGGATGCTGGCACTGTCGTCACCATAAGCTTCTAGCTGCTTGCGCAACCAGCGAGGTAGTTCTGCGCCGCAAGCATCGGAGAAGCGAGCCAGTTTCATGTAGTTGGTGATAGGCATGATTCCCGGAACAACGGGCACATCTATTCCCATGGCAGCAACACGATCCATAAAGTAGAAATAGCTGTCTGGGTTAAAGAAATATTGCGTAATCGCAGAGTTTGCCCCTGCATCTATCTTCCGGCGGAAGTTATCAAGGTCAGAACCCATAGAGCGAGCCTGTGGATGAACTTCCGGATAGGCTGCAGTTTCTATATGGAAGTGGTCACCCGTAGACTCTCGGATAAACTCAATAAGCTCGCTGGCATATTGAAACTCCGCATTTTCCAGTCGCCCCATGCCCGATGGCAAATCTCCACGCAGAGCAATAATTCTGTTGATTCCCAGGGACTGATAGTCCTTAAGGATGTAGAGAACTTCTTCTTTGCTATGACCAAGGCAGGCAAGGTGAGGCATAACCGGTTGACCGGTAGCTTCTCTGGTTGCCAGAAGAGTTCCACGGGTGCGACCGCGTGTGGAACCGCCAGCTCCGTAAGTGACGGAGTAAAATTCAGGGTTACTTACTGCCAGCTGCTGGGCCTGAGCTTGCAGTTTCTCCGCACCGGCTTCTGTCTGGGTGGGGAAAAATTCGAAACTGATGGCTGTCATGATGGCCGGGTTAGCCGGTATTAAGCCGGACCCTCCTCCTTCTTAAAATCGTTTTTACTTGTCTTTGTATCCTGCCAGAGCTGAGTAATGAACTCTGGCAGGAGCTTTAGTTTATTGTGCAGAGTTTTAGTACTTGTAGTCGTCAGACTTGAACGGACCATCCACAGATACATGAATGTAGTCTGCTTGTTGTTGGGTCAGTTTGGTCAGCACACCGCTGAACCCTTCAACCATATAACGGGCGACTTCTTCATCCAACTGCTTGGGTAGAACTTCCACAGTAATTGCCGCCGCTTTCTCAGAAGCTGGCAGGTCTGCAAACTTGGCTTCAAACAGATGAATCTGTGCAAGAACCTGGTTTGCAAAAGAACCGTCCATTATACGAGACGGATGACCTGTGGCATTACCGAGGTTGACCAGACGACCTTCAGATAGAAGAAGCAGATGGTCTGCTTCATCATTGCTGCGATGGATTTTATGAACCTGAGGTTTGATCTCATCCCACTGCCAGTTTTCACGCATGTAGGCGGTATCAATCTCAGTGTCGAAGTGACCGATATTGCTGACCACACAACCATTTTTCAGATTGCTAAGCATGGCGCTGTCACAAACGTGTACATTACCGGTTGTGGTCACAACCAGATCAGTACTGCCAAGCAGCTCTTTATCAATACAGCTGTCTTCGCCAGTGTTCACACCATTTATATAAGGAGAGACAACTTCAAAGCCATCCATACAGGCCTGCATGGCACAGATTGGGTCAACTTCCGTTACCCGAACAATCATGCCTTCCTGTCGCAGTGAGGCCGCAGAACCTTTGCCAACATCACCATAACCAATTACCAAAGCTTTCTTACCAGAGAGCAAGTGGTCGGTTGCCCGTTTGATTGCATCGTTCAGTGAGTGGCGGCAGCCGTACTTATTGTCGTTCTTGCTCTTGGTAACAGCGTCATTCACGTTAATGGCTGGAACTCTCAGGGTACCCTCTTCCAGCATTTCCAACAGGCGGTGAACACCGGTGGTGGTTTCCTCAGAGATACCGTGACAGTTATCCAGAATTTCAGGGTATTTGTTGTGGAGCAGAAGGGTGAGGTCGCCACCGTCATCAAGAATCATATTGGGCTTCCATCCGGCTACATCAGCGCCAATGGTCTGCTCAAGACACCAGTCATATTCTTCTTCAGTCTCACCCTTCCAGGCAAAAACCGGAATGCCACGGGCAGCGATTGCCGCAGCAGCATGATCCTGAGTCGAGAAGATATTGCAGGAGGACCAGCGAACATCTGCGCCAAGAGAAACCAGAGTCTCGATTAAAACAGCCGTCTGAATGGTCATATGAATGCAGCCCATAATCCGGGCGCCTTTCAGTGGCTGGGAATCGTTATAGCGATTTCGAATAGCAATCAAAGCCGGCATTTCAGACTCGGCAATTTGAATTTCTTTTCGGCCCCAGTCAGCCAGATCAATGTCTGCGACTTTGTAATCACTGAATTCCAGAATATTAGCTGCGTTCATATTCATTCTCTTTTGTGACTGGCTGTCAGGGTGATTGCCAGAAGGATTTATTATTGTGTAGGCAGTCTAGCAACAGCCTTACGCTATATCAATTTATTTTGATATAGCGATTTGAGAGTTTGAAATTCAGAGCAAGAACAGAAGTTATCTCTTCTAACAAGGGTGTATAGGGGGTTGTACATGGGCGGGAATGTTTGTGCTGACCACAGGTCATAGTTGTAGACCATAGCGACAGCCGCATATTGCGATTGCTGGTATTGGATGTCCTTGCGGTCCATCGAATCCACATGTCCCAGCCTATTTGAGAGGAGGAAAGGGAATGAAAACTATCAAATCAGGGAAATTGACCACCAAAATAGCAGGGGCTCTGTTCACAGTAGCAGTGGCACTGTCTTTCAGCGGTGTTCTTCATGCAGGTGTACCCAAGCGGCAAAGCGATGAGGCTTCCCGTATCAGGTACAAAAATAATAATAATCAGCCACCGGTTGTTATAAACACTCCGCCAACTCCGGCCACGCCTCCGCCTGTAGTAACTGAATCAGCTCCAGCAGCGACTGTGACAACTACAAATACTGATACCAATATCAAGCCTCAGGAAGTTAACAAGCCTGAGGAGACTAACAAGCCTGAGGAGACTAACAAACCTGAGGAGACTAACAAGCCTGAGGAGACTAACAAGCCTGAGGAGGCTAACAAGCCAGCGTCTAGTGCTTGGAGTAGGTTTAAGAATGGTGTTTACAATACCTTCTATGGCGACTCTTCTGGCGAGGAAACTGAAGAGCAGAAGAAAGAGCAGGAAGACAAGCTGAAGAAAGAGCAGGAAGACAAGCTCAAGAAAGAGCAGGAAGACAAGCTCAAGAAAGAGCAGGAAGACAAGCTGAAGAAAGAGCAGGAAGACAAGCTCAAGAAAGAGCAGGAAGACAAGCTGAAGAAAGAGCAGGAAGACAAGCT